>JAOZGC010000002.1 GCA_027491915.1 Thermoproteota archaeon
CATCTCCGACACCGGGACCTCCCTCGTGTCGACCCCGTCCACCTCCACCCTGCCCTCCATCTCTCCCGGGTAGAAGTGGGGTATCAGACCGTTTAGGGTCCTCAGGAGGGTTGACTTCCCGGCGCCGCTGCGTCCCACCAGGAGGACGACCTCCCCCCTCCTCACGTTGGTCGTTATACCCCTGAGAGCCCACTCTCCCGACCCGGCGTACCTGAACCCCACGCCCTCGAGGGAGATCAAAGGCGGACCCCGACTTCAGCCGACCTGCCTCAAAAGAATTTAAGAGCCCCCAGCCGCGCCCGGCGTCGGTGCATCCGCTTGCCTAGAGGGAGAGGCAGGAGGGGGAGGAAGAAGGTATCCAAGACCTGGTACAGGGTTTACGCCGCCGACGTGTTCCCCGGGGAGTTCATAGGAGAGACCCCGGCGGCGGATCCGTCCAAGCTGTACGGAAGGAGGGTCGAGGTGACCCTCAGGGACCTGACCGGCGACTTCATGCACGAGAAGTACAAGCTCTGGTTCAGGATATACAGGGTGGAGGGATCCAACGCGTACGCCAGGTTCGACTTGGAGATGCTCAACAGGGACTACCTTAGATCCATAGTCCAGAGGAGGGTCAGCAGGATCGACGTTCAGGTGGAGGGGACCACCTCCGACGGCCACGACGTTAGGTACTTCGCCCTGATAATAACCTCCGTCAGGGTGAGGCACAGCCAGGAGCGGGCCATAAGGGCCGCGGCCTCGAAGTACCTCGAATCCCTGATACCGGAGCTGACCCTCGAGGATCTGGTCAGGGCCGCCGTGCTCGGCGATAAGGTGAACATAGGCGACGAGCTGACCAGGCTGTCCACCAAGATAGCTCCCATAAAGAATGTCGAGCCGAGGAAGATACAGGTCCTCAGGTTCGGAGCCGGCGAACCGGAGATCGTGGAGGTGGCCGCCCCGGTTGATAGCGGTGGTGCTGGCGGCGGGTGAGGGGCGGCGGCTGAGGCCCGTGACGCTGGCCACCCCAAAATCCCTCCTCCCGACCCCGGGTTTCTCTATGATAGAGCGGATCATGGAGATCCTCTCCGCCCTCGGGATCTCAGACGTGCGCCTGGTCGTCTCTCACCTGTCTTGGAGATTGAGAAGACTGCTGGGCCGCGGGGAGAGGTGGGGCGTCTCCATATCCTACGTCGAGCAGGGTCAGAGGCTGGGGACGGGACACGCCTTCCTCAGGGGGGTTGAAGGGACCCGCGGCGAGGACTTTCTCCTCCTGTACTCTGACGTGGTGTTTCCCTGGCAGAAGGTCAGGGATCTGATTGACGCGCCCGCCCCGGCCGCGGCGGTGGCGGAGGTGAATGAGCCCTGGAGGTACGGCGTGGTGAGACTCTCTGGGGGAGTCGTGGTCGACCTCGTCGAGAAACCCCCGAGGGGGAGGGAACCCAGCCGCTTGGTTCTGGCGGGCGCCTACCACCTGGACCCCGATTTCGTCGACTCCGTCAGGAGGGTCGGGTTCTCCCCCAGGGGGGAGATAGAGATAACCGGGGCCCTGAGGGCCGCGGCACGAGACGGGGGAATAAGGCCCATAATCCTGGGGAGGAGTTGGATAGACGCGGGCGTGCCGCCCGACCTGCTGAGGGCGTCGGAGTTCATGCTGAGCGAGGGGCTGTTGAGGGCTGATCCCTGTCCCCTCTCCCCTCCGGGCCGGACCCACTGCGGGAGGGTGCTCCTCGGCTCGGGCGCCAGCGTGGGGGACGTGTCGGTAGTGGGTCCCGGAGTCAGGTTGGGTCCCGGGTCTCGGGTCGATAGGTCCATAATACTCCCTGGGGCGTGGATCGGACCAAGATCTCTGATTAGGTGGGCGATAATATCAGAGTGGGCTAGAATCCCGGAGGGGACCGAGATATTGGGCTCTCCAGAATCCCCGGCCGTGGTCGGCCCCTGGGCGAGGCCCCCCCCGAAGATGGGTCCCGGGCAGGTGTGGCCCGCTACCTCCTCCTGACGACCACCTTGACGATATCTCTGTGATTCAGAGGCCTGTCGAGCGATATCCTGATCTTCTTACGGACGTCCACTCCCCCTATAGCTCTGTCGGCCAGCTCGGTGTGCACGGCGGCGGCCAGATCAAGAACGGTAGACCCCCGGGGGAGTAGAAGGACGTCCGGCAGGATCCTCCCATCCTTGTCCGAGAGCCGGTTCTCATCTTCAACCGGAAAGACCGCCAGGAACCCCCCCACCTCGAAGACCGCCTTTTCCAAGGCTTCCTGGACACCCGTACTGCCGAACCTCTTGAGCACCCTCTCCCTAACGAGCTCTAGAGCCCTAATCTGATCTCTGCTCATCCCATCTTCGTTCAATATTTCAAAGTCGCCGTCCCCAGGCTCGTATCTGATGTAACCCTTCTCGGCCGCCTTCCTCAATATGTACTCCGACTCCGCTGACGCTGGCACGACCGGCTCCTCCTCGACCTCCCTCATCCTGGCGACGTTTTCCTCCGCCTCCGGAACGTCCACCTTGTTGGCCACTATCACGAACGGCTTCGCCAATCTCCTGAGGCTGGACGAGAAGGAGAGCAGTTCCCTGTCCCCCCAGGATCCCAAGTTCTCCAGCTTCACCCCGGACCCCGAGGCCGCGGCCTCGACCTCCTGCCTCTCGACGGCCAGCCCGGAGAGGACCTCCGCCAAGACCTCCGAGGCCTTACGACCAGATTGAATTCTCCTGAGGACCTTATTCATATTTCTTTTCAAAATTTCGGCGATCCAATGGGCGAATTCTTCCTTCACCAGATCCACGTCCTCGATCGGATCGTGGCTCCCGGGCCTGACGGGATTCCCATCCGAATCCGTCCCGCCAGACGCGTCCACGACGAGGAGGTTGACGTCGGCCCTCCTGAGGTCGTCTAGGAACTTGTTTCCGAGCCCCCTACCGGCGTGGGCTCCCCTCACCAACCCGGCTACATCGAGGAGCCTCACCGGGACGTACCTGTTCCTCCCGTTGCACCACCCGCTCTTGGGCTGGCACCTGAGGCCGAACTCAGAGCACGCCGACCTGACCCTGACGTATCCTATACCCTCGTTCGGGTTGATGGTCACGAAGGGCCTGTTTCCCCGCTCGGCATCGACCAGGGTCGCCGCCGAGAAGAACGTCGTTTTCCCCACGTTGGTCTTTCCAACTATACCGAGCAGCATGCCGGGACCCGATCTCCCTGGCCGACCTCGGAACGTTTAAAACCCCCACCGATCTCGCCCGCGGGAGGGTTCGAGGTGGCGACCGCCGGACGCTACTACGAGAGATACGCTTGGAGGAGGCGAAAGGAGGACCCAATGTTGGTGGATCTGTGGCGCGCGAGGCTGGCCGAGTGGAGGACCCAACCATCCGTCCTCAGGATTGAGAGGCCGACCAGGCCGGATCGCGCCAGGGAGTTGGGATACAAGGCCAAGCAGGGCTTCGTCGTGGTCAGGGTCAGGATAAGGAAGGGTGGGAGGAGGAAACCCAGACCCAGGTCGGGGCGGAAGCCGGCTGGCATGGGAGTCAAGAAACTTACCCCGGGGAAGAGCCTGAGGTGGATTGCCGAGGAGAGGGCCGCCAGGAGGTATCCCAACCTGGAGGTCTTGAACTCCTACTACGTGGCGGAGGACGGGACCCACAAGTGGTTTGAGATCATAATGGTCGATCCGAACCACCCGGCCGTGAGATCCGATCCGGACGTCTCTTGGATCGCCGGAAAGTGCAACAGGGGCAGGGTATTCAGGGGTCTCACCAGCGCCGGTAAGAAGTCGAGGGGGTTGAGGAGGGTCAGGGGAATACCCAACTGGGTTAGGAGATTCAAGAAGAAGGGGAGGAAAGGCGCCTAGATTGGAGGTCCCCCCGGTCTCCGAGGTCAGGGTTGAGTTCTACGTCTACCCGACCGAGGAGGAGGAGAGGGTCCTTGAGGGGCTGCGCCGGCTCCTCTCGGGGAACGTCGAGAGGTCTGAAAAGATATTTCGAAGTCACCACGGTTACCCTATCAAATTAATAAAACTTAAGGTCTCAGGCGAGAAAGCGGCCGCTTCTTTCCTGAGAATAATTCGGCTTCTCGACGAAAGAGAACTGGATAGGGTGAGGGGCACGCTGGAGTCAAGAATCGAAGGTAGAGAACTGTACATGAGGTTAGACAAGCAGGGACTGGTGGAGGGGAGACTGGACGTGAACCCCGATCCGGTCGGGGGGCAGGTGCGGGTCGTGGTCAGGTTTCGTAGGAGGGTGAGACCCGGTCCGTTGGGTGAGTGGCTTGCCCAAGTTCATCGATCTCAAGCTGGGCCGGTTTGACTCGGAAGCTTCCCTCCGGGGTGTTCTGAGGGACGCCCTCCGAGGGGGGTACGTGGAGGTGGGCGTCGTGGTCTCCCCGTCCATCGACCTCAACTCCTACGGTCCGCCAACCTACCCACGCGTTCACCGCGTCGCCGAGCTAAGCACCAGGGATCCGGCCTGGACTTCCAAGCTCAGGCCTGATCGCCCCTACAGGTCTGTCCTACCCCACACCGTGGAGGCCTGCAGGAGGGCCGCAGGCTTGAGGATGGTGGACGGCATAGTGCTCCCGCCCTCTCCCAGGAGGATGATATTCGACGAGGTCTGCGCCAGAAGGCTGGCCCGCTCGGGCGGCGTCGTCGAGGTGGGGTTGGCTCCCCTGCTGGGGCTCCGGGGATGGGAGCTGTCGGCCACCCTGAGGGTGATCAGGAGGGAGCTCAGGATCGCCTCCATCAGGAGGGTGCCCGTACTGCTGACGACGATGGGGGGGGCTGGACCCGGCGTCCCCGATGCCAGGTCGGCCGTCCTGCTGGCGGAGTCGCTCTTGGGCATATCCAGAGACCAGGCTATGGCCGGGTTGACGGACGTTCCCGCCGAAATTTTATCGGGGATGCTCTCACTCCGAAAGAGGGGGTTCACCGTTGCGCGCGAAGATGCCTAAATCTGCCAGGAACAGGAGGAGATACCTGCTGTACGAGACTGCTGGAGGACCCCTTCGAGAGGAGGAACTATCAGCCAACCTCAAGAGGGCAGCCTTGGCCCTGTACGGGGCGGTCGGCGCGTCCGAGCTAGAACTGACGGTGATCGTGAGGAAGGCCCGCCCGACCACCTTCCTGCTGGGGGTCGACTCCGTCCACGTTCCGGAGGCCGCCGCCGCGGTCGCATACTCATTCGCCCTGAAGGGCGAAGAACTTCCGATCCTGTTGGCGATCTCCGGAACCATCAGATCCGCCGTCGAGCGGTCGCTCCGGGAGGCCGATGCCAAAAATTCTAAATCCCCCTCCCATCCAGTTGGCCGATAGTTCTGAGGGTGGTGTTTTTCGGATGTACCCGCAACTGGCTAGCGCCTATGACAGGGCCATTACGGTTTTCAGTCCCGATGGTAGGCTCCTCCAGGTTGAGTACGCCCTCGTCGCCACTAAGAGAACTCCCCTCGCGGTTGGAATGAGGTGCGGAGACGGGGTGATCTTGGCCACCGTCAGAAAACACGTCTCTCCCCTAGCCTCGCTGCCCAGGAAGATATACCAGATAGACGAGCACATAGGGGCGATAGCGGCGGGCCTGGTGGGAGATGGGTTGGTGCTCATAGACAGAAGCAGGATAGAGGCGCAGTACCACAGGCTCATATACGGGGAGCCCATAACCGTGGAGACCTTGGCCAAGAGGATGGCCCTCTTCAAGCAGCAGTACACTCAGTACGCCGGGCTCCGCCCCTTCGGGGTCATAATGATATTCGGCGGGGTGGACAGATCCCCTGGCCTCTACGTGACCCACCCCGGCGGGGCCTACTACGCCTACTCGGCCTTCGCCGTTGGGAAAAACTCGGAGAAGATCAACGAGATCTTCAAGGAGAAATATAAGGAGTCCCTCACAATGGCCGAGGGACTCAAGATGATCGTGGACGCGGTCAAGACGGCAGCGGCGGAGGGGAAGGAGGTCGAGAAGGAGGGGGCCCCGCTGACGGGAGACCTGGAGGTCGCCATCGTGTCGGCCAAGGACAAGAAGTTCAGGGTCCTGTCCAGGGAAGAGATAGAAAAACTCATAGCTTGATTTCTCTCCCCAATTTTATATGAATGGGATCGGACTTGCCTTGAGGGGGGAAGAACTTGCAGACCGTGATCGCGAGGCTGGAGAGAGGGGGAAAAAAATTTGAAATATATGTGTACTCCGAGCGGGCCTACTCCTACAGGGAGGGAAAGAAGGTGGACATATCTTCCATCCTGGCAGTCGATCAAATATTTACAGATGCCCGGAGGGGTATAAAGGCTTCCTCCCAAGATCTGAGGAAGGTCTTTGGAACGGACGACGTCCTCCGGGTCGCCGAGGTTATATTGAGAGACGGGGAGGTCCAGCTCACGGCGGAGTACCGGAAGAGGCTTCAGGAGGAGCGGCTTAACTGGATCGTCTCCTTCATACACAAGAACTTCGTCGATCCGCGGACCGGGCTCCCCCACCCCGAGTCCCGGATCAGGGCGGCGCTGAAGGAGGCCAAGGTGAAGATAGATCCCCTAAGAGAACCTGAGACTCAGGTGAATAGGGTTTTGGAGAAGGTGAGGAGGGTCCTCCCGCTCAAGACCGGGACCGTCACCATGAGGGTCAGGATAGGTCCCAGCGGATACGGGAGGTTGAGATCCTTCTTGGCCTCTCAAGGGAAGATCCTGACCGAGAAGTGGGCTTCCGATGGATCCGAGGCCGTGATAGTCGTCGAGATTCCCGTGGGATCCCGCCTCCTCGTCTTGGAGAGGATAGGCGAGGCTGGCGGGACCGCGGAGGTGGTTGAGGAGGGTGATTGATTGAGCCTCTTGGTGAAGAACAGGGAGATAGTCCTCCCCGGCCAGCTCTTGGCCAAGGGAAACCTCAAACCGGGAGAAAACGTATACGTCGACGGGAGGGGGTTCCTGAGGTCCAGCAAGGTCGGGCTAGTTGACCTGAGCCGGGGAGAGGTCAGGGTGATCCCCCTCAGGGGGGTTTACATGCCGAAGGTGGAGGACATCGTGGTCGGCGTGGTATCCAGGGTGGCCGGAAACACCGTCCTGCTGGACATAAACTCCCCCTACACCGGGGTTCTCCTCCTCCCCCGCTCCAGGGAGGGGAGGAGGTCTGGCAGGCGGAGAACCTTCTCCGTGGGAGACGTCGTCCTGGCCAAGGTGAGGGCGTTCGACGGCGCGTCCAACCCTCTCCTCACGGTCGAGGGAGAGGGTCTGGGAAAGCTCTCAGGAGGGACCATAATAAAGGTGAATCCGGCCAAGGTTCCCAGGATCATAGGGAAGAGGAGATCAATGATAAACCTTTTGAGAGATAAAATAGGTAGGGATATCGTGGTTGGCCGAAACGGATTTGTGTGGGTAAAGGTGAGGGATCTTCAGAGCTCCCTGCTGCTGGAGAGGGCCCTCCGGCTTATAGAGAGGGAGTCCCACGTTCCCGGGTTGAGCGACCGGGTGACCGATCTCCTGGAGGGAGGGATCGCGGCGGAGCTTCCCAATTCGGACTACCGGGAGGTTTGATTGAAGATGCCGATATACCTGCAGGAACCCCCGGAGATCTTGATAACCCCTGAGGGAGTGAGGACGGACGGCAGGGGGCCCCACGACCTGCGTCCCATCAAGATGACTGTCGGGGTGCTCAATCGGGCCGATGGATCTGCCTACGTAGAGTGGGGCGGCAATCGGATCCTGGCCGCCGTTTACGGCCCCAGAGAGGTTCATCCTAAACACCTCACCCTGCCAGACAGGGCTCTCGTTAGGTGCAGATACAACATGGCCCCCTTCTCGACGGAGGAGAGGAAGCGGCCCGGCCCGGACAGGAGGAGCATAGAGCTGTCCAAGGTTATAAGGGAGGCCCTGCTGCCGGCGATCTTCGTCGACAAGTATCCGGGAACCGTGATAGACATATTCGTGGAGATAATCCGTTCCGACGCGGGCACAAGGTGCGCCGGCACCACCGCGGCCTCCCTCGCCCTGGCGGATGCGGGAATCGCGATGAGGGGTCTCGTGACGGCGCTGGCGGTTGGCAGGGTGGGCGACTGGATAGTTATGGACCCAAACCACGACGAGGACATGTACGGCGACGTTGACGTTCCCGTGGCCTTCCTGATGGAGGACAAGGAGATAACCCTGCTTCAGCTGGACGGCCCCCTGACTGAGGATGAGTTCAACGAGGCCCTGGACCTGGCCATGAAGGGGGCCGATCTAGTGTACGAGATGCAGAAGGAGGCCCTCCGCCGGCCTTATCTGGTGGTGGAGAGGAGCGTCGCCGGGAGGGAATCCTAATGGGATCTCAGGAGGAGGTTTCGGCCGCGAGCCTGCTCAGGGAGTACCTGAGGGACCTCGCCTCCCGGGGGGAGAGGAAGGACGGGCGCGCGATGGACGAGATGAGGCCCATAGAGATAAGATCCGGTCTGTTCACCAAGGGAGAGGGAGAAGCCTGGCTGTCCCTCGGCGACACCCAGGTCCTGGTGGGGGTGAAGGTGGACGTCGGGACGCCCTTTCCGGACACGCCGAACAAGGGGGTCCTGATGACCAACACCGAGCTCCTGCCTATAGCCTCCCCGACGTTCGAGCCGGGCCCCCCAAATGAGGATGCCGTGGAGATGGCCAGACTGGTCGACAGGGCATTCAGGGGGTCAAACGCAATAGACTTCGAGGAACTGGTCATTAAGGAGGGTCAACTCGTATACCTGGTCATGGTCGACATGTACGCCCTCGACCACGACGGGAACCTGGTGGACGCCCTGGAACTCGCCTCCCTCTTGGCGCTCAAGAGGACCAACGTCCCTAAGGTGGTGGTCAGAGAGGACGGGGGGGTGACGCCGTCGGGCGACTTCTTCCCCCTCCCCGTCAGAGAGACGCCTATTAGCTTCAGCTTCGCCAAGATAGCTGGGAGATTGATGCTCGATCCCTCCTTGGAGGAGGAGGTCGCCGCCGACGCGCTCATGACGATGGTCGTGGATAGTCAGGGAAGGGTCTGCTCGTTCCAGAAGAGGACTGGGGCCTTCGCCCCCGAAGAGATTAAGAGGGCCCTCTCCATCGCGAGGGAGAAGTGGCCCCAGGTGGCTGAGCGGCTGGGGCTGCTTGAGGGGTGAGCGGTGGTGGGCAGATCCAGGGGCGGATTCCTCAAAACTCCGAGATATGGCCTCAAGATAAGGAGGAGATACGACTACGTCATGTCCAGGGCCAAGTCAACGTACAGATGTCCAAGATGCGGGAGCGAGGGGGTCAGGAGAGTCATGCTCGGCGTGTGGCGGTGTCGGAAGTGCGGGTTCGAGTTCGCCGGCGGCGCTTGGGATCCAAAGACCAGCGTGGCGTCCTCGGCCGAGTCTTCTCTGAGGAGGGTGACCGAACAGGCCTGATCGGTGAGGGGCGCAGTTGATACTGATAACCTCCTCAAGGAAACCATCTCGCAGGACCAGATCCCTAATGAGGGATCTGTCCCACGTGATACCGCGGGCCCTGAGGATCAACAGGGGTAAGAGCAGCCTGTGGGACCTGGCCCAGACGGCGATCTCCAGGGGTATGGGGAGGATCTTGGTAGTCTGGGAGCGCAAGGGGAATCCGAGATCATTCGTCTTCTACAGGGCATCCCTCGCCGGTGTGATACCGGTTAGACGCGCCATCTACTTCAATTCTGTCAGGCTCAGGAGGGAGATCCCGGGTGGGAGGCCGCGCAGGGTCGAGGCGGACACGATCCGCCTAGCCAGGATGGGGGGTCCCATCGACCGGGTGACCGCCGTCCTGGCAGAGGGATTCGGCCTCTCTCCCGTGGAGATAGGGGGGCCATCTGAGATAAGAGAGTTGGACTGCGACGTCGTCCTGCTCGATAGGAACGTCGGTGAAGAGCGAGAGCTGACCTTCTTCACCGCCGACGGAGTTGAGGTTGGGCCCACAATGAGGGTGGGGGGCGTGTTCGAGTTTGGAGGTGAGGGGAAGCTTCTCCCTAAGGATTAGCGGCGGAGGATCCGAGATCGCGGCCCTGGCCGCGGCCCTGGAACCAGAGCTGGGAGATTTGGGATTAAATCTTAAGAAAGAGGGGGAAAATCTCATAATTACATCGGTAGAATTTCCCCAAGGAAGATTAAAAGCATCCATAAACTCCCTCTTAAGATTGATAGACCTGTTCAGGGCTTTGTGGGAGCTCGCCGAGTCTGGGATCAGGGAAACTTAAATTGACGTTCCCGCCGCCGCAGCAGCGGGCCGGTGGTCTAGCGGCCATGACGCCGCCTTGACGAGGCGGAGGTCGGGGGTTCGAGTCCCCCCCGGCCCACCACTCTGCGGCCCTGAAGGCTATTGGACCACGGCGTCAGCCTGACGGTCAGCAGGCTTCCGTCCCTGAGGCCCAGCCTCCCGCGTAGGTTGACGTTCGATATCAACTCCAAAACGTCGTCTCCGTAGTGCCGCCTCACGGGCAGCACGGCGTGAACCGCGTCGACGCCCGGCACCTCAACAGGATAAACGAGGATCTCGCCGAAGGTCCTCCCCTCTGACTCGAATCCGGGTATTATAACCGGGGAGACCGCTTTTCTCCATAAAATTATAGATCTTACGTCATCTTGAGAAATTATTTTCAAATTTAAAGTTCCGGGATACGGCCTGTAGCCCAGAAGCTCCTCTATAGGCGCGGCGTACCCCTCCCTCGACAGGTAGTAGGCGCCCTCCCCCATTCCCGAGAATACTTTCCCAACTATAGATTTTATTCTAAAATTCTTCACAGCTTGACTCAGATCTGATAATAAATCTTCTATGACAGCCAGCCCCTCGCCCGTCAGGGTTATCATGGAGGACCTCCCCCTCCTGACGAATGCTATGAGCCCTCCGGCAGCCGCCTCGTGCAGCCACCTAGAGAGGGTTGACCTGGGCAGCCTCATCTCCCTCAACAGATCTTCCTGTGAGATCGGATTGATGTTCGCCCTGAGCTTGGCCAGTTTTATCATTAGAAGGTATTGCCTGGCGATCTTGAGGGCCTCCGATCTTCCACTCAACTTCTATCGCCCCCGGAGGAGATCATCTCCCTGAAGAGTACCTCCGAGGACGTCCTGTCTATTAACGCCCTCAGAGCGTCCACCTTCCTCTTCAGCGGCACTATGGAGTCGGGGAGGGTTATGGGACTCAACCCTTCAAAGATGCGGGTCATGATCGACAGGACGTCCCTCGCCCCATCCACGTCGCCGGTCATGAGGAGGTTGAGGGCAATCCTCCTGAGCTCGCCCGCGGCGTCCGCCAGTCCCAGTAGGAACTCCCTGGGGGGTATCTCCTCTGGCCGGTGGACGACCCTACCCTCCACTATGTCCGCCAGCGCTAGTCCCTCCGCCAGCTCTTGGATTGCCTGGGAAAGGGCCCTCAATACCGTACATTTATTTTCTTTGTTCAAATTATTATTTAAGAAATTTCTCAATTTCTCCAGGCCGGACTCCAGCTCGGCGGAGCCGGCCTGGGCATCCCCCCGGACGATCAGGTTAACCGCCCTCCTGGCCGTCCTAAGGAGTTCCCTGCTCAGGGACAGCGCGGCCTCCCTGGCCGACTCCTCCTCCATCAGGAGGATCTCACACGAAGCAATCTCCTCCTCGATAGAGGGCAAAGTCATCTCCCCGACGCCCTCTTCGTCTATGGCCCAACTCCTTTTATTTGTGGGATCCGCCGGCGGGATGCGATGAAGTTCACCCTCCTGCTCGGGGGAGTCGTTTTCGACGCCGCCCTGGGAGATCAACCGGACATTCTATCTGAATACGCCAAGATAATCAGACGCGTTCGCGATGAGGGACACGAGGTCTCCGTGGTCACGGGGGGAGGGAAGCTGGCCAGGGTTGGGATAGAGAGGGCGAGGAACCTGGGGGCCAACAAGAGCCTTCAAGACGAGGTGGGGATATCGGCCACGAGGTTACACGCCCTGCTCATGATATCCGCCCTGGGCGGGTGCGCCTACCCGACCGTGCCTACGACCTACGAAGAGTTCAGACGATACCACGAGGGCGGTAAGGTGGTGGTCTCCGGGGGAATGGTGCCCGGGCAGTCCACCGATGCCGTCGCCGCCGTCATCACCGAGATGATCGGGGGGGACCTGATGATCAAGGGGACGGGAGTCGACGGCGTGAGGGAGATCAGAGCTGACGGAACTCTGGGGGGACTGATCCCTCGCATCTCCTACGAGAGATTGGAGGATCTCTTGAGGAGGTACGAGCAGTCCCCCGGGAGGTACGAGCTTCTCGACTTGGTGGCCCTGAAGGTCCTCCGCAGATCCGGGATAAAGTTGATTATCTACAACGGCTTGAGGCCGAGTGATCTCGAGCGTATATTGGGCGGAGAGAACGTGGGAACCGTTGTGGAGGGAGATCCGACATGAAGAGGAGGGGGGGATTGCGATCTTCTTGGAGGGCCAGGGCCAGGCCCTCCCTCGGGGTACCCGCCTCCCTGAGCTTCTCCCTGAGGGAGATGCTCTTGGGGCTGATCACCGGGACGGTGTCCTTCGCGGCATCCATCCTGATATCCGAGTTCGGCGTCTGGGTTTTCACCCTGTGGATGATGCCGGAGGGGGACATCGTAAACTACTTTTACATTACTTTCTCTTTTCTAAATTTGATCATAATGATTGTTCCCATAAAGAAGAAAAGATATTTCAGATTCTTGGTGGCACTGATCCTTGTGATCGCGTTGACCTACTTGGCGGTCAATTATTTCAATTTCCATCCAATACATACTATATTTGGAGAACTGAATTACTGAGAAGAGGTGGTGCTCCGGCCGGGATTTGAACCCGGGTCTGGGGCTCGAGAGGCCCCTATGCTTAGCCGGGCTACACCACCGGAGCGGGTTCCGGGCCGCCGCGGGGTAATAAGCTTGTCGATTCCCCCTCCCCGCGGTGGCGGTCGTAATAACTGGTACTCCGGGCGCGGGCAAGTCCACCGTCGGGAGGGAGCTGGCCCTCCTCCTGGGATACGGGCTGCTCGATCTGGACGGTATCCTCGAGAAGGAGGGTGTCCTCCGATTCGACGACGAGAGGAACGTTCCCGTGATAGATCTCGAGGTCGCGAGGCGGAGGATCGCTGGGATGTCCGGCCGCCGGATCGTCGTGACGACGCTCCACCCCGACGCCGCCGATCGCTTGGAACCGGAGGCGGTGGTCATCCTGAGGTGCGACCCGCTGATACTCAGATACAGGCTAGAGTCCAGGGGTTACCCCAGGAGGAAGATCGTGGAAAATCTGGAGGCCGAGATAATCGGCTATCTGACCTCGTTGTCCGTGGAGACCTTCGGCGCGAACAGAATCCTCGAGGTAGAGACCTCTAGGGGATCCCCCCGAGAGGTGGCTGCGGAGATAGCGAGGAGGGTGAACTCGGGAGGGGTCTGGGGTCCGTCCATATCTTGGCTCCACCGAGAGGGGTTGGCTGTGAGGCTCAGGAGTGCGCTCGCCCGGGGAGATTGTAGAACCCCGGAGCTTCCCTCTTGAGGATTTTTAGGGCCAGATCCACGGGGGTCGGTGCGTATTCCGGTCTCCTCACGCGGATCAGGTTGGCCCCACCCTCTCTCACCACCACCGCCTCCCCCACCTCCAGTATGGGCAGGACGTCGGCGGCCCTAACCATCCTGCCCGGGCCCAGCTCGACCTCCCTCCCTATCAGGCTGATCGCGGCCCTTATGTCCTCCGGCTCCCCGAGGGCGTGGAATATCTTGGTTGAGGAGTTCCTCAGGACGTGTCTGGAGAGGCCGGACGGGGTCTGCGATATGACCATCATTCCGACGCCGAACTTCCTGAGCTCGGAGAACATCTTATCGGAGATGGTCATCCCCCTCCTATCCTCCAGCCTGGGCATTATGTGGTCGGCCTCCTCGAGGATGACCGCCAAGAAGGGGGAGCCGGTCTTCCCTCTTCTCTTGGCCCCGTCGTACACCCTTCCCAGGATGGAGTGGGCGACCGCGTCCCTGACCACCGGGGTGGATATCCCCCCGACCTCCACGACGAGAGGCGCCTCAGATATAGCGTCGAGGTCCGGCAGGGTCTCCCTCATCAGGTGCTGTGCCCCCTCCCCGGTGACCAGCGGGTCCATCTTCCTCATGAGGGAGAGTTTGCTCTCAAACTCCGGTCCGGTCCTCTCCCTGAATTCCGATATCTCCTCGTACAGGTCCGCCAGCGTGGGAGCTTCTCCGGGAGGGAGAGACCCCTGGAGCCTGTTCAGACACCTCTCAACTATGAAGAGCTGGGTCGGGGTCAGGTTCAGCAGGAGATCCAGAACCTCTATGACCGAGCCTATCCTGCGTGGTTCCCATCCAGAGAGCCCTTCTAGCAGATTAACCGACAGATCCTCCGCCTTTATGATCCGACCTCCAAGCTCCAACGTCATCATCCCATATTCGCCGTGATAATCCAGGACCAAGAATGGAACGCCCGCGTCCCACAGGAGCCTCGCGATGGTCATCGCCGTCGTGGTTTTCCCGCTCCCAGTCCTCCCGAGTATGGCCACGTGTCTCACGATCTCTCCGAGATCCCACAGGAACTCCCCGCCCGATGGGGTGGTACCCAGGGGGACGGCGGTCGGGGCCGGACCGGTCGAACTCTCCCCCATGCCAGAGAAACTCGCCCTGGAGAAGTGGGGGCCAGGGGTGGTGGCCAGAGAGAGAGCCAATTCCGCCAGCGACCTCGCGGTCGCATCGCCCAGCTCCTCCACGACCGCGCCCTTGAGGAAGGACCTCATCAACCTCATTGCGGCCGACAGTATCTCTCTGGAGTTCTCCCCCTCCGACCATATCACACCGCAGGCCGCCGCAGAGGGACCGAACTCTCCACGATGTGGTCCGTGCAGGACGAATGCTGAGGAGACCCCCAGAGAAGACAGCAGGTCCATGAGCTCTGACAGCTCGATGCTGAGCTCCCCCCTCTTATCCATAGGACGCAGTCTGAAGCCGACAAACTCGTAGCCCTCTATCTCCTTCCGCCCTCTCCCAATCGCTGAAAACCCGTAAGCGAGAAGCCCGGCCGCTGGGACCGCCGCCAGGAGTGCGGGGAGGTAAGATGATAGGTCCGGCGGGGGAGAGATCTCCGAGACCTTCCTTACCGCCCAGTAGAGCGCGACGCTCAGCGGCAGAAGGAGAGGCCAGGCGTCTCGGCCGGAACTCAATCCATCCCCACCCCCAGGGAGAGCAGCTCGGAGACTCTCCTCCTCAGAACGGACTCGTTCACTCCAACCGCCCTGGCTATCAGGGCCTGGGACGGATTCCTCATTCCCAGGGTGAGGGCCGCTATGTACACCACGGCGGCGGCGGTCACCAGGGGACTCTTGCCCGGGGACAGCCTCCTCAGCCCCTCGTTCCGTGACAGTCTCAAGGCCCTCATCCTTATCCTCTCTAGGACGGACCAAAATCTCCTCTCTGGGAAGGACTCTTTCATCCTCTTCTCGACGTCCCTGCTCCTCCCCATGCTCCGAATGACGCTGGACACGTACTCGCTTAGGGGGGGAATCCTCCATACACCGAGCGACTTCCCATGATTCGCGACTCGGACCGCTATTTTCCTCTTAGACACGCTCAAACCCAGCCTCCTCAAGGCTGCCGCGGCCTCTCCGGTCGTTATCAGGTAATGCAGCTGCCTTCCGGCCAAGATGAGGGCCACGGCCGCCAGTAGAAATCCACCCCTGGAATCCGACTTCAGGACCCAGTATATCCTCGCGGCGAGCTCTTCCACTTTCCGCGGCGCGTCTAATAGTCCGGCCAACTCCCTTACAGGGGGAGGAACCTCGGCCGTGATGGGGTAAGATTGGGAGCGCTCGACGTGGGTATAGCAGAGCTCGGGATGGTCGAGTTCTCCGCCCGGATCCAGAGCGGCCACATATCCGCTGGGCACGGGTTCGCCGGACATCCTGAAATTCAAACAGTTTTCTGAGTGATCCGTACTTAGGGAGGCCTGAGGATTATTTTTCCATATTCCAGAATTATTTTCCATACAAGACTATTTTTAAATAAATCACATCTCCAACCTCTACCTCCGGCCGCGCGGAGCCGGTGAGGCGAATCAACATCCCGTGGGCCGAGGCGCTCGCGGCCTCACCGTCAACGGAGTATACAACTCCTCTGAGGACGAGCGCGTCAGGGCTGGAGGCAGGTCTATCCCTCGATATCTCCACCTCCACCTCCATCTCCTCTGAAATTTCGACGAGTTTGGGTGGGATCTCCAGGGTCACGTTTCCTCCGTCGAGGGAGATATCCACCCTCAACATCTTCATGTTGGGGATCCCCGAAACGCCGACCACCCTACCCCTTGTCGTCAGTAAGGGCCCCGATTCCATGGCGTTGGAGGAACCGAGAGACCTTCAATAAACTTTCCTCTCCCGCGGCCCGCATAATCCCGAACTCTCTCTGGGAAGGAGATGGGGGGGGTTGAGAGGGCCCTGATGGATCAGATCCTGATAAAGAGGATCGTCAGATCCATCCTTTTCGAGGGCGGGAGCTGGTCGCCCGGCGTCCTCCTGAGTTCGATAGTCGACCTCAGCGAGTCCCTCCCCGGAGCGGAAGATGGGATCGCGAGGAGCACCGTGGAGGAGATAAAGAAGCTGGTCGCCGAGGGTGATCCCGAGAACGTCCTGGTGATCTCCTCCTCGGTCACCAATCTGGTGAGGAGGGGAGTCCGCCACCTCGTGGCTGCTGGAGATCAAATCTCCTCGTGAGTGGCTATGTATATCTTCAACAAACGTTCATCTATAACTATCATCTCCCTTATATATTTCACGGTAGAATAGGGAACAAGCACCAGACCTTTCCTATCTTGCTTCAACTTCTTCACGAGAGATTCTGCCGCTCCCTTGGCCTCCTTGACCACCAGGGAGAGGGCCTTCCCGGAGAGCTCGTCCACCACCAGATCCACCAGCTCTCCTATTATCAAGCCCCTATCCGTGACGACCCCCTTTCCGGCGAGCCTCCCTATCGAGTAACGCGGCATCAATCTCCCCCAACTCCGGGTGGTGGGCCGGGGGGGACTCGAACCCCCGACCTCCGCCGTTTCCTCCCGCGGGAGTGAGGGCGGCGTCATGGCCGCTAGACCACCGGCCCCCTGTGAGATTCCGGGAGGGCCATAAAAAGGTTGGTGCGGTACCGATCTCCAGACGGGGGCTCGGTACTCAAGATCAAATTTTTTGTCGTGATCAGGGGATAACCGGGATCTTCCCCTACCGAATAAGGGGACTTTCTAACGCTTATTAGCTTTTCCCCCGGGGGTACTGATCAACCCCCGCGTCGGGAGGAAGGAGTGGGGATTGGTCACCATTATTGAAATCCGGGATTTGGCCGCCAATTTTTCTCTGGATTCCCAGAGCGATCTGCCATAGCAGAGGCGCCAAAATTATCGGCACCCGATAATTGCCGGTTTTTCTCGCGAAAAGGAGAGAGAAGAGCGGGTTTCGCTGTCGCGGTGAGGGTTGGGTGGTTCTGGACGCTCGAAGAATGGCATGCCACTTTCTTCCGGGGTCAAGATCCCCGATATCCCCTCGGCCAGGTCGGCCGCCGCCCCCTGGAGCCGCAGCAGGGAGGCGACCAGTAGGGCGGGGACCGCCGCGACCTCCACCAACATCAGCGCGACGACGGCGGCCGCCGCGGTCATGCCCACGAGATCCCAGGGGTCCGCCCCGGGGGGAGGGACCGGGGATCCACCCCCCCCGACCACCGCCAGGGCGGACTCCAAGGCCCCGGTCAGCGGGAGGAGCGAGACCGCCAGGGCGGAGGAGGTCGCGCCCACCCCGATCGCGCCCACCACCCTGGCGGCCCTGGAGACCTCCCACCCCCTCCTCCTCAGGAGCGCCACCACGACGGGGGTGGCGGCGTCCGAGACCAGCCTCACCATCCCCTGGAGCCCGATCGTCCAATTCGACCAGAGCCCCGCCAGGGCGGCGGGCAGCCCCTCGATCAGCACCGCCGCCGCGGCGCCCAGGGCACCCGGCATCCCCAGGGCGGCGGGGATCACGCCCCCCGCCACCAGGGAGCCCAGGGGAAAGAGACCCATCATCCCCCCCAGGACGGCCCCCATCGCGGTCCTGGCGGCGAACCAACTCCCGATCCCGATCCCCCCGGCTGGTCGACTCACAGCAGGCCCGCCCACCTGAGCCACCTCTCGAGGTTCCTGGGGGTCAACCTCCCCAGTCTCCCGCCCCTCCCCGGCCCGACCCACACCCAGGCCCGGGCCTTGGATAACAGGGTCTCGGGCCTCTTGGGAAATCCCAAGACCCCGACGACGCAGAAGGGCTCCGGGTGCTCCCTGCGAAAGGCCCTATTGACCCCCCTGATCAACCCATCGAGGCGGCGGGAGCCCTTAACCTCCACGAAGGCCCTGATTCCCCTCCCGATCAGCTCGATGTCATAGGGGGCGTGGTCCGACTGCGTTACAACCCTCACGTCCGGCAGGTTGAGCCGGGCCAAGATGATCTCCAGGGCCCCGGCAACCGTCCGCTCGAGCCTCCTACCCATCCTTTTGTTGTAGCCGCCGAGGGCGGACCTCGGGGAGACGCGGACCTCGGGGAGACCATTGTCATCCACCTTCCCACTACCCCCCCAACTGATCTCCCCCAGGGATCCCTTTTGTTTTATTTTTGAACGGAGTGAAAGTTTCCAATACCTCCAACTGCTTGGGGGAGGGAGGCAGCGGGGGGAAATCCGAGGCAGAACAGAGTCGGAGAGTGTGAGATGAAGGGCTGGGAGGAAAATGCGGCCGGAGATGGGCCTCAACTTCTGCCACCGGCTGCTGGAAGCCTCTTTATGACCCTGTCGTACTTGGACCCGTGGGCTCTGAGGTGGGCCCTGTAACGCTCGACCTCCAGGGTTCCGCCCAGGTTCCCCTCGCTGTCACGCCAGAACCTGAAGCCCATCACCCTGAGCTGGATCCTATTCTTCCTCGACCTCAGCATCTGCTCGACCTTGCTCGGGGCTATCGCCATCTGGGCTCGGGGTCCCCAGACCTGTCTGGCCCAGGCGGCGGGCTGAGAGATCGAGAAGCTGAAGACCTCACGCCCGTCGAGCGGGGCCCTGAGCTTGAAGATCTCAACGAATAACGCGAGTTTTTGGGGGATGCGGTCGAGTATCATGGTCTCGGGAGGCGGCAGCTCTATCTCAAGCTGGTCCAGCTCGTCGAAGTTTTCCCCCTGTAGGAGCCGAGCCCTGGCCAGCCAGTACCTGTACCTCCTCCTGGCCTCCTCGAACTCCTCCTTGAGCTTCCTCCTGGGGACCAACTCAGCGTACAGCTTGCTGAGTCCGGCGGCATCTTCTGAACTCTTAGGTTCCGGCATCCTGAGACTCATGGGGGGAGGAAACGTCACGAGTTCGGCGTGCCCGCTCTTGGCGATGAAGATCCACTTGCCGGGGATCATCCTGCGCATCGGAACCACCGTGTGGATGACGGCCTTGGAGATCGGGAAATACTTGGCCAGCTCCTTCCTCTGCCTCTCCTCCTTCAGGTTCATGGGGTGGATGAAGACCGCCTGAGTGTTATCGAGGAGAGTTTTGGGGACGCTCTGGACGTTCTGAACCTCGTAGAAGACCCTGGTAAGGGCTGTCCTGGTCTGTCTGAGCAGGGTCACGAAGTTCTCGATCCTCTCCCTCAGGTGCCAGGTGGAGCCCATCGCCCCGACCCTGGGGGCCACCTCCCTCAGCTCGCGGAAGTGCACGATCATCCTGGCGTCCTCTATAGCCTGAACCAGGTGCCCCATGAGGTTGTCCAGCACGACGTTGAGGGCGAACCTCCCCAGGTCCCGCACGGAGGGCTTGAAGTACGCGCCGCTCAGCACCGTGAAGTCGCGCCTCTGGACGATCTCGACGAGCCTCTCGGGCTCGAGGGGCGATTCGTCTGCCAAGAACCCAGAAGTGAGGAGGGCCAAGAGCCTGGGGCTCACCTTCTCCCCCCTCTTCCTGAGCAAGGCCTCGATTATGGCGTCGAGCTCCGCGTCCGGCCCGCCGGCCGAGTAATAGGCGTCGAACAGGTCCCTGGTCTCCGAGGGGCTCAGGAAACCCCCAAGGCTCCTAAAGTGCCCGAAGCTGAGCATCTTAATGCTCAGGGAGGCCAACCTGAACCTCGTGGGCACCGCATCCATGGCCAGGGGGAAGTTGAAGGTCAGGTACTCGGTATCCCATCCCCTCGGCTCCAGGCCCCTGGCCCTGAGGGAGAGGGCCTGGACCCCCCTCGCCGGGAGGTGAAGGGTCTCGTCCTCTCCCTTCACGTCGATCACGAGGGGGTGCCAGCCCCTCAGTGCCAGGAGCTCGAGGACTAGCTGAGCCGTCCACGTCTTGCTTGCGCCCCTTATCCCTATGAAGCCGATGCAGGACGTCTCCCGCGCCAGGATCTGCTGGAGGTACTCCTCGCTCAATCGGTCTCCCTCCTTCTTCCCCCCTTGAGCAGGGCCTCCTCTATCTTACTCTTGGGGAGGCCCCTCTCGGTCACGATCGAGAAGGCCCTGTTGAGCACCTCTGGGTACTTGCTGGCTATCTGGCCGATGGTGTAGTTGGCGAAATCTATCATGGTCTGGACGAGGGCCCCGATCGGGAGGTCACCCTCGTTCACGTGACCCACGCCTCTTTTGGATCTATTGGCGGCGATCCAGGCCCTGTACACCTCTTCGGGATTGTAGACCCTTATGGTCTTCTTCTCCACCTTCCAGGTAAGGAAAGGCTTCTTTCTCGTGTGATCCCCCACCTCTATCCCCGCGGCCCTGGCGAGGGGCAGGACGTTCGAGACGAAGGCGGTTATCTTATGCTCTATCTCATAGAAGGCGAAGTATTGGGCCAGGACCTTGGCCAAGGCGTCAGCGATCTCCCTCCGGAGACTTTGATTTTCCTCGACGGATCCGACCGGGGTGACGTACTGAAACACGTCGACAGCTTTCTCTGGCATTATGTGAAGCTCCCGGCCGTCCAGAACCACTACCTTCCCGTCGAACTCGCCCCCCCTGATCTTCAGAAACTGAAATACGCTCCCCTCCAGCCTCCCCTCGTAGAGGGTCCAACCGCGATTCCTGATCAACTCCCAGATGACGGCTGCCGCTTCCTTGGGAAGTTCCATCGAGATCCCCCCCGTCTCATCATCCCTCCTCACTCGGTACTGGTTCCTCATTCTCTTGTTCTCGGCCCTGAGCCGCTCGATCTCTGCCTTGAGGCCCTCAATCTTGCTGGACAATTCTCTGAACTTGGCCAACAGGGAGGAGGCCTCATTCTTGGTGAATTCGACGGAGAACCAATCAAAATATGTGCGGTGGAGCCTTTTCCTCACCTTGTCCAAGGCCCTCTGGGCCGCCGACGAGTCGACCTTCACCGACGAGTCGACCTTCAGGGGGACCAGGCTCTCCGTGGCCTCCCCCGCCTCTGCGGGGGTTTTTCGATCGTTTACGGGGGTATCGAGAGGACAGGCCCACCGAGATCTCCCCGCCAGACGTGAACGGTTTTCAGATCGGTGTGTGCGGGTTTCCGCCCGAGACATCAACCGCCCACCCCCCTCAGAACCTCCAGGGCCTTGGCCTTCTGCGTATACCGGAGGAGGTGGCTCAGGTCGCTGTGTCCAAGGATCTTTGCTATCAGTTGGGCGCTCACACCCCTCTCCGCCAGGCGGGTGACGAAGGCGTACCTCATGCTGTGCGTGTTCACTCCGAGGTGGTACCTGGCGAAGGCCTTGACCCGGTGCCGGTTCAACCCGCCCACCACGGGGGAGACCAACCTGAGGTCCTCCCGGGTCACGGACCTGGGGAGGACGACCGTCCTGGTCTGCGGGACGCGCTTCTTCTCGATCCGGACCTCCACCTCCCTCTCCCCCGTCTCGCAGAACCTCCTCAGGGCCTCGATGGCCTCCCCAACCCGGCACCCGTTCCTCAGCTGAATCAGGAGGACCAGGATGTCGGCGAGCCTCCCGATCCTCCTGCGTCCTCCCCTCCTGGCCGACTCCCTGGCCTCCCTGAGCATCCTGGTGAGCCTCCTCATCATCCCCTCGTAGTCGACCCCGCGGTCCCAGGTTCCAGGGACCCCGCGCCTCCGACCTGACGGTCTGGCCGTCACGCCACCTCACCTCCCCTTACTCTCGCCCCGATCGGATCCGGGGAGTCCTCCTGCGGTCTGCCTTCCCCTTAGGTCGATAAGGGGAGCGGAGGGTGCCCCGGTCCTCATCCGGACACCTCCCTCTTCTTCCTCTTCCCGGGAGGTCTGAGGACCTCGAAGTCGACTATCGCGGTCTTGACCAGCGCGATGCCCTCGCTCCTCCTCTTCCGCCCGCCCTGGAGGGTCCTCCCGTAGGTGAGAACGAGGTAACGTTCGTCTGAGGTGTTCAAGAAGCCGATGTACTCCAGCAGGATGGGTCTCTCGAGCTCCTCCTTCGGGTCTACAGAATCCTCGAAGGAGAAGTGGTCGAGGACGACCACCCTGACCAGCGCGCCCTCGGGCGCGTTCTCCCAGGGTGGCCTCTTTTCCCTCCTCTCCGACGCAGTCAAGATCGGACACCTCCCTCTCCCCCCGGCCGGCCGTCTGCCGCCGACCCGACCCGAGCGAGGAGGATCTCCCCGCCCAACCGGGCGGCCAAGTCGGCCAGGCCGCCCACGTGCGGCGGATCCAAGAGCCTCCTCTTGCCCAGTCCCAGCACGACGGGGGGTCCCCCGGACCTGAGCCTGACCCTGGCGTAGAATCCATCCCTCCAGAACAGCTCGACGATCGACTCGAGGGTGACCCGCTCCAGCAGGAGCCGGGAGCCCCTCGGCAGCTCGGTCAGCACCCGAACCAAGCCCTCCCTCCGTCTCCGCATCCCATCACCCCACGTAGTCCAACTCACCCCCATCTCTCCCCCCTCCCCTCCCTCCCGCCAGATCGTCAACGAACCTCTCGATCAGCTCTGGGGTCTCCCTCCTCCTGCTCTCGAGGAACCGCCCCACCCTCTCGGAGTAATCTCTCAGCCAGGAAGCCCTCGGGAACGCCCTCACGAGCTCCCCATAGGATCGGAGGTGCATGCCCGCCAGCACCTCGTCCGGGACGGAACTGAAGAGCCTCAGCAGGGTCGAGATCCTCCTGAGGTGGACCGCGGACTCTTCCCCGACCCGGAGGTCGATCACCACGACCTCCCTCCCATCGGAGAGTCCCAGCTTCCCACCCTCGAGGATCTCCGAGACGAAGTCGAATAGCGGGGGGAGGAAGAGGTAGGCCCGCCTCAGGGGTTTCTCCCTCCCCCGGACGACCCTGACGTTCAGGATCGCCAGGGTCGGGAGCACCACCTCGAGCCTGAGCTCCAACTCACGGGGGTTCGGGAGGTCCCTGACCCTCAGCCTCCTGTCGACGATCACCGGGAGGGTCGGGCTCGGGGGGGATCCCCAACCCTCCTCTCCCCTGATTTCGAAGAACCCAGCATCCCCCGGTCCGACGATGAAGATGCTCTTCCCCCCCAAGAGGCGCCTGAGGTGCCTCGTGAGGTCGGAGGTGGGGAGGAGCTCGAAGGTTCGGACGGAGCTCACGGATTGACACCTCCCACCTCTCCCCCCGGGAGGAGGGGCTCGGCCTTCCCGGTCTGGATCAGAACGCGGGCCACCTCCCTGGGGAGCCGGACGACCCTCCCGGGGGAGAAGGGGCCGGCGGTCCTCAAGCTTCCGTCCTCCCCCACCCCAACGACGAAGGACTCGACCTCCTCCAAGATGCGGACCACGACCCTCCCGTCGTCCACGTACTCCACCAGGACCCTGGTAGTCGACTCTCTCTCCCCACAGAGTTCGCAGACCCCGCCGGAAACCGACTCCCTCTTAAGGATGACTGCGCCGGGGTGGCCCGAGAGGTCACCCAGGCAGGACGGGCAGACGTCGATCCACTCCCGGGTCCGGGCGGCCGGCGCCTCCGGGGGTTCGGGTTGAGGGGAGGGACGAGAAGGTGGAGGGGTGGCTTTCAACTCTGAGTCAGCGAAACCCGCTCTTCTCTCTCCTTTTCGCGAGAAAAACCGGCAATTATCGGGTGCCGATAATTTTGGCGCCTCTGCTATGGCAGATCGCTCTGGGAATCCAGAGAAAAATTGGCGGACGAATTCGGAATTCTCAATATTCCGGTGATCGTTGATCCCGACCACCACCCGCATCCGCGGGTGATACCTCCTGAGCCTCCCCAGAGCCTCATCGAGCGAGAACTCCTCGAGGATCTCCGACGCCGACAAACGCCTCCTTCTCCCGCCGATCTGATCCGGCAGCCAGATGTGGATGAGAGCCCGCCGTCGGTCCTCCGGGTCCTCCCTCCTGTCGACGTAGCCCGCCGCGAGCAGGGGTCGAATGTATCGCTTCCGGATCCGGTCGGAGGAGATCCTCTCCCCGCGGACCTCGAAGTACCGGTCCCCGATCTCGTCGTAGCCGACATCCTCCTGTCCTTCCTCGGCGAGAGGTTTTAAGATGTCCCAGTAAAACCGGAGGACGTCCTCCGCAACCCCCGCGAAGGTGGACTCGTAGACCCTCTGAAAGAGTTCCACCGCGTCGACGTAGTCCTGAAACGTTGCTAGGATGGAGCTGGCCCCGTCTCCCTCCATCACAACGGGCCTCTGGTTAGCCCTCAGGGCGGCAAAAATTTTAACCAAAATCAGAAGTTTCCCCAGGTCCCGCATGTCACGCGGGAACCTCATTCCGTAGGCCTTGGCGACGATTGGACCGAACAGGACCCTCACCCTGAGCCCTTTCTCGAACTCGTCTCGGAGCCACCCGACATATCGTCTGATCGTGTCGCGGAGGAGTCTCAGCTCCGGATTGTCGAATTCCTCGGGGTACCCGGCCTCCAGCCCTATTTTCTCCCCCGCGGCCTGGTACTTATGCCCCCCCATCTTAGGGGTCAGTGTGAGCGTCCTCGTCTCTAGGTAGTTGAGGGGCTGCTCGGAGCAGAAGATCGCGACGGGCCAGCCCCTCAGGACCACGGTCTGGGTTCGGAGGGACCCCCCCCTCGGCCTATCCGCGAACTTCCAGACGATCTCGCGTCGATCGTGGCTGAGCAGGGGCTTGAGCCGGTTGAAGGTCTCCAGGTGTGGGGGCTCGAGGAAGAGAAGCACCTTCCCATCGAGGTCGACGACCGTCCTAAGCCCAGCGACGACCTCGTAGTACGCTTCTTTACTCCTCCTCCTCAACTCCCGCAGGAGGGCGGGATCGACCGGCTGGCCCGAGCTGTCCTCCAGCCTCCCGCGCTCGTGGACGAGCGCAGTGGGGCTCATCCCCCCGAGCCACCAGACATCCTCCTCGGGGAGGAGGGAGAGGGCCATGATCGCAGTGTAGGTCTTCCCGACGGACTTCGGGCCCAGGAGGGCCAAGTTCAGGGGGTCGACGTAGGCCGACAGGCCCGCGAGGAACACCGCTAACCCCGTGACCTCATCCTCCCGCACGTAGTGACCCAAATAGGCGAGGATGACTGGGAGGGGATCTGGCATGAGGGCTAGGCTGGTTTTCCGCGAGACCTCGGACCTCAGCCACCCGTGCCAGTCGACCGCGGGCACCCCGAGCGCCTCCTCGACGTCCCGAGGGTCCACCTGTTCGAGGAGGAGGTAGGGTCCGATTTCTCTATCCTCCTTAGCACCCGAGCGCCTGAGCCAGAACGCCGCCGTAGGGCCGTCCCGCCAGAGCACCTCGATCCGCCCGTCACAGGCGACCGCGACGACCCGCTCAGCCTCCATCGCCGCCCACCTCCCTCGCCCTCTCGACCTTGGCCAACTCCGCCCTCCGCTCCGCCTCCTCGAGAATTTCCAAGAGCTTCCTCTCCACCGGCGAGAGGAAGGACCCCAGAACCGTCATCCCTCCCTTATTTTCTGTTAAACCCTCAAACGTCAAGCCAAACGTTGGTTCAAGTTTAATTACACCCGGGCGGGAACCGGGCCTGGCCGCGGGGAGGACCCGGTCGGACTTGCGACCCACACGCGCGCGAGAGCCGCCCATCCATTCTCACCCCTCACCCGCGGCCTTTATCCCGACCCTCTCCAACTCCCTCCTGACGAGGTCTCGGATCAGCTCCGACCTCGTTGTGTAGCCTAGTTTTTTGATCAATCTCCATGTCGCGGCATCTAAGTCGTACGGAACCCGCACGAACCAAATAATAGACCTCCCACCAGCCTGAGGCCTTCCCATATCTCCCTTTCTCCCGGGGGGATCGCACCCCGCGTGGGCGGCGTCAAGCGATCCGCCCTGAAACTAGCTAGCCTCTCCTTATATTCTCTTCATATTTTCCCATGCTTATAATCATTATATTCGAAAAGTGGCCTCCAATGGTCATTTGTGGACATACGCCTCCCCTGAGGGTTCGGGAGATGTCGCCATTAGGATTGAGCGCCTCCACCGCCTCCCCCACCCTCATGGCGTTCCTCAGCTGGATCAGGAGGATCATCCTGTTCCTCAGGCCGGCGAGCTTCTTTCTCCCCCTGGTCTGCCTGGCCTCCTGGGCCAGGGCCCGGATGTCCCTCTCCAGGGCCCGGCGGGCGGCGTCGTAGTCGACCCCCCGGGCCCAGGTCCCCCTCTTCGCCTCCCCCCCTAGGCGCGTTCCTCTTCGCATAATCTCCAAAAACGTAGATGAACATCTCCCTTGGGCATCATCTCCGTAGATCCGCCCCTCTCGGGGGAACCCCGGGCGCCCCGCATCCGAATGCTGAGCCCCGCCAGAGCCGACGCGCCGCCGCGGGGGGTGGGGGTAACCTCTCACTCCCTCCCGTTCTGACCCTTCTCCCTCAACACCTCTGCCAACGCCCTTATCAGGGGTTCCCTCACCCTCGGGTCGCTCAAGAGCCTCAGGATCATCTCCTCGAACTCCCTCTTCTCCCTGGCCGCCTCCCTCCTGGCCCTCTCGGTCAGCGGGTAGCCGCACCTCAGGCAGAACTCGGCCTCCCTGGGGTTCACGTATCCGCACTCCGGGCACGTCAGGGGCTTGAGGGCCTCCACCCTCCTCCTATCCTCCCTCTCGGGAACCTCCATCCCGTAGGCCTTGAGTATCGCCCTCTCGGCGTCCCTCCCCGAGAGGTGGACGTAGACCGAGGCCATCTTGGAGTCCGGGGTCCAGCCGGCGAAGACCTTCAGCTCCTGCTCCGTCAGCCTGGTGGCCAGGTGGGTCAGCCTGGTGTGCCTCAGGGTGTGGGGGTGCACCCTCCTCCCCAGGCCGGCCTTCCTGGCGGCGTACCTCACGACCGCGGCCACCCCCCCCTCGGACATCCCCTCCACCCGGCCGCCCCTCCCCACCCTGGCGAACAGCGGGGCGTCGGGGTTCCCCGGGTCCGGGTGCACCAGGAGCCACTCCCTCAGGTAGGGAGCCGAGTTGACCAGGGGGACCGTCCTCTCCCCGGTCTTCCCGGACACCCTGATCTTGTACCCGTACCCGGTGCGCTCCAGGTCCCTCATCCTGAGGGAGCACAGCTCCCCCACCCTCAGGGCCCCCTCGTACAGGACCGCTATCGCCGCCTTGGCCCTGGGGGAGCGGGCGGCCCTCACCAGGGCCTCCACCTCCTCCGGGGAGAGGACCTCGTCCCTCAGGTTCCTCCTCCTGGCCCTGGGGGAGGATTTCCACCAGGCCAGGGGGTTGTCCCCGGGCCTGAGCCAGGAGTAGAAGGCCTTCAGCCTGGTCAGGTAGGTGTCCACCGTCGCCCCGGAGAGGGACGAGGCCAGGGTGTCCCTGAACCTCCTCAGGTCCCCCTCCGTCGCCCCCAGCGGGTCGATCCCCTCCCCCGCCAGCCTCTCCAGGGCCAGGGTGTAGACGTCCCTGGAGTGGGGGTTGGTCAGCCCCCTCTCCGAGAAGAACCTCTCCACGGCCTCCCTCAGCTCTGGGGGGAACCTGGCCAGCCTCCTGGCCACCTTCGTCTCCTTCTTCTCCCTGGCCGGCCTGCCCAACCAACCACCCGCGTCGCCCGCGCCCGATCGGATAAAAAGAGATCGCCACAAAATGGGGGCTCAGTACTCAAGATCCTCATCAGGAGATCAGGGGGCCGAGGTCCTCATCGCCCCGTCCCCCGGGACGCGTCAACGATAAAATACCCACCGGCGGATTCCGCCGTCGGATGGGCGACCAGATACCCCCCGAAATAGGGCGGATAATCAATATCTTATTTGTAAATGACGGAGGTCATAGAAAGAACAATCTGAGTGAGGTCCAACATAAAATTAAGGAAATTCGAGAGAGGGCCGACTCGGATTTCATCTCCGGTCTCGCCTTGGCCGCAGAGGGGGCGCTGACGGCCGTTGTGGAGGGGAGGGAACTCAGCCTCCCGGCGAGGATCCTGCGAGGACGGCGGAAGACTCTCCTCGAGGCTATCTCAAGGTGGAGGCTCCCTCCGGCGCGCCTAGAGATGGAGGAGGGCTACATCTCCTTCTGGAGAGAGGTGGCCAAGATTGCCGGCATTGATCATCGCGGGAGGTGATACCTCCCCCTCCCCTTCTCCAACAATCCCCTGTTGACGTACTCTTCGAGAATCCTCCTAGCCTCCGTTATGGTGGTTCCCAACGCCCTGGATGCCTCTATTATCGACACTCCATTGGACCTCGAGGCCAGGGACGCCAGCTCATCCGGGAGAGATCCCTTGGCCAGTTCCCTCGTTCCCCCTATCAGCCTCAGGAGGTCATCCTCGGTCGGCACGGTCCTGGACTGCTCCACCGCCAGGTGGGCGAGCACCATCCTGGCCAGCCTCAGCAGCCTCCTGGGGTTTCCTCTGGCCATTTTATTCATTTCTTTTATTAATTTTTCCGTGAATGGTGCTAAATTATCCCCATTTTCCGCTTTTATTCTATAATTTCTGAGCCTCTTCCTTATGATCTCGACGGCCAGCTCGTCCGTGATCTCCGGGACCCTCATGACCTCCGCCCGCTGAATGAGGCTTCCCAACCTTGGCACCGCGGCGGGCACGCAGGAGATCAGTATGACCTTACCATCGCGCAGGGAAGAGTGGACCTCCCCTAGGAAGGTCACGAAGGCCGTTGAATCCCTCTTGGTGCCGCTGACCACAACGTTCTCTATCTCATCCAGCATGAGCAGTAGCCTCGGGATCTTGTTTGCAGCCTCCGCCACCCTCCTCGCCAGTATCTTTATTCCCCTACTTCCACCTTCTCTGTGGCCCTTCCCAAAGAGCGGAAATCTCGGTCTGCCGAATGCACGCAGTATCTTCTCGGCCGACTCTAGGGCGTCGTCCGAATCTATCTTTACGTAGATCCTCTCGGCGTCGGCTAGGCTCTCCGACACGTATCTCAACTTCTGAGTCTTACCCATTCCAAATCTTCCTATTAATATGATTAATTTTTTTCCGTTTCCGCTCAGAGAATCCCTTATTACTTTCAGAAGCCTTTCATCAAACTCGGTCTTCACGTGGAGCGCGGCCACCTCGGGGGCCCCCTCGCTCGATAGGAACGAGAAGGGGTTGCCCCTCAGGGACCACCTGAGGTACCCCGCCTGGACCACCGCGCTCCTCTCTCCCTCGAACATCTCGGCCGCACCAGCCGACCCCAACTAATATACTATGATTCGTCCCCCGTCTAATCTCTCTTCCTCTCGCCTCACCCTCTCTTTTTATAGTCCCGATCCGACGGGCTCAGGATCCAAGCATGGGGAAGAGGAGGGTCTCCCTCTCCGCGATAGCCCTTGCGTTGCTATGCGCCGCCGTCGCTCATCATCCGGCGCCCGCATCAGCCCGACAGCCCTTCATTCCGATAATGTACTACAAGATAGATACCCTGATGGACTTCAGGTCCCCGGATGAGGCAGAGGTCACGATAAACCAGACCGTTTATGGCGACGCCTCCACGTTGGTTGAGAGGCTCATCTCCAGATCCGGTGAGGAAGTCTACTGCGCTCAGGAATCTGATCTAACCAGGCTGAGGCTAGCCGACAGACCCCTAGTGACGGGAACGGCCATCTTCAAGCTCGCCGGGAACGTGAGCGTCCTCATAGACAGGGGTCTCTCTCCGATAAACTGGACGAGAATTTCAACGAAATTTACAATAAGAGCCAATATAACCGATAATTCCACTGTTGAATACATGATTACGGACTATCTATCCCAGCTTTACACTCAACCTCTCGTGATACCGACGGTGACGGGCGAGAAGGTGATGCTCCTCCCGATATACACCCTGAACCTGACCGCGGTGATGCCCCCCGGATACATAATTCAGACAGGAGGTCCCCGGGCCTCCTACGTGAAGCCCATCTATTACGACGGTCAGAAGAGGGCCCTGATCAACTGGTTTATTAGAAATCCGGCGATGGAATACAGGGGAACCCAGCATCCGTTCACGACCTTCTACGTGGTGTTGGCCCGCGCCCCCCCAGACATACTGGAGCTCGAGGACTCCCTAAGCGGCCTCTTATCGGCGGCCGAGGGAAAGGAAGTGGATCCCGCCCTCATGGCCAACGCCTCCTTCGCTCTCTATCAGGTCAGCCTCTACGGATACGCCGAGCGGGTGAATCTCACGTCCATCATGAATTCCCTATCGACTGCTCAAGAGAGACCCCCCTCTATCAGGGAGATTTCCTGGGCGATCTCCGCCGCGGTCACGGTGACGATCTTGCTCGTCGCGATTAGGAAGGGGAGAGGGGGTAAGTGAGGGAGAAACTTTTCACGATCCCCCTCTAGTCACGCGCCCTTCTGAAAACGTTATAGGGACCCTCGACCGCAAAACTTAGATGCCCCCAACCAGCGATCTGACCGCGACGAGGGTGCTCCTAAATCCAGCCGCCCTATCCAGCTCGTATCTCCCCAAGGATCTTCCTCACAGAGACAAAGAAGTTAGAATCCTCTCATCCGTGGCCGAGAGGTACGCCATCACCTCCATCACCCCACCGGCAATCCTGATAAAGGGTAGGCCGGGGGTCGGCAAGACCGCCGTCTCGCTGAACTCAACCCTAGGCAGGTTCGATTCGGAGAGGTTGAGGGTTATCCACGTCAACTGCAGGAAGTATCCCTCCCCAAACACGGTCGTGAGGATAATATCCAGGGGAGTCGGCGGGCCCTTCGTCCCCGAGAGGGGGCTCTCAATGGGGGAGCTCATTCTCTTCTTGGAAGAGGGCTTGGCGGCCGGGGCGACTCCAACGGCCCTGATACTGGACGAGATAAACTATCTTCGGGATCCAGCCGATCTAATCTATGCGCTCCTCAGGATCCACGAGACCTCCAAGGTCAGGGTGCCCCCCATGCTGATACTCATATCCCGAGAGTGGATCCCGGAGTTCCTCTTTGAGAGGTCGATCTGGAGCTTCTTCTCCATTAGATTAAACCTCAAGCCCTACACAAGGAACCAGCTGTATGACATAATCAGATACAGGGCCAGGGAGGCGCTCGATCCGCGCTCTTACGACGACAATCTCCTCATGTACATAGCGGAGGCGGCCTCAGTCTCCGGCGACGCCAGGCAGGCCATCCGCCTGCTATACAGGGCCGCCCTCTTGGCGGAGGCGAGCGACAGTTCTGAGATCACTTTAGAACACGTCAGAATCGCCGAGGCGGAGGACAGCCCCGTGATGGATCGGGCGGCCGTGGATCAGCTCTCGGTTCACGAGAAATTAATCCTACTGGCAGCCGCCAAGAGGTTGAAGGAAAAGCAAGCGATGTGGCTCAGAATGGGGGAGTTGGAGGGGGCCTATCGGGAGATCTGTGAGGTATACGGGGTTCCCCCTTTCAAGCACACCGCCGTGTGGAGGAGGGTTAAGAATTTATCTTCTGAAGGCTACATCTCAACCAGGCGTTCCGGAGAGGGGATGAGGGGACAGACCACACTTATCTCAATAAACGGACCCTTGGAGAGGTTGATTCAGATAATAGAGGGAGATCTCGACACCAATCTGGGTAAGTGGCCCGAGGACTGGAGCTGAGTCCGTCGCCGGGCCGGCAACGGACCTCAATCTCCCCTCGGCAGATACTCTCTCAGCAGCGCCTCAAGGTCTCTGGCCGGAATGTTCAGGTCCAGGGACATCTCCCTCAGCGCCCCCATCTCCCTCTCGGCGGCAAGCGCCATCAGCGGGAGGATCTCTTTCCTTACAATCTCCGTCGACGAGTGGATCCTCTTAGCGATGGCCTCGACTATCTCCCTCACCTCCTTTCTCCTCTTTGAGGCAGAAGAGGCGGCCTTGACGTAACCGGGGAACTGCAGTCTCGTGTACCCTGGCCTCTCCCCGGTCTCCTTTCTGGCGGCGCATACCCCCAACGTCAGCAGATCTTGGGCGTAGGACATCATGGAGTAGTTCTGCCTCCTGACGATCCTGCCCAGCAGGACGTCGGCCTGGGCTATCCTCTGGTAGGCCTTGAATATGGTTTCGGGTTTCTTGTACGCCCGGGGGGCGTTCTCCTCGACCCATCTGAGCACCATATCAATGTCTACGTCGATGCTGTATACCATATTTCGAGAATCCACGCACTTCCCCCAGAACAATATGTTATTTAGGAGATCGAAGATGGTTTTCTGAACGTCTCTCCTGCCTATCAGGACCTCAACCTCCCTCGGACTGGCTGAGACCGCGGCCGCCACCTCCAAATCGTTTATGGCCGCCCTGAGATCCCCTGAGCATCTCTTGGCTATATTGGCGATGGTTCCCTCTGGAATCTTCATGCCCTCCCGCTCCGCTATCGCCTTTAGCACCCTGTGGACGCTCTGCCACCTCAGTCGCGTGAACTTCACCATGACCGACAGGTTCCGTAGGTCGGCCAATCCCCTCTCGTATGCGCTGTTCGCGGTCATGACCACCGGAATCCCACTTTTCCTCAAGAGAACTCCAACCAGTCTGCTCAGTCTTGTGTACCCTCCCCCGTAGGCGTCCACCTCATCCAGTATAATCATTCTCCCCCCGTCGCCCAGGACTGAGGCTGATGCCGAGCTTATCACCCTCTCCAGCGTTTCGGCCGCCCTCTCGTCGCCAGCGTTTATCTCGATGGGATCCAACCTCAGCTCTCTGGCGATCGCGTAGGCCGCCGAGGTCTTGCCGGTGCCCGGCGGCCCCACCATGAGCAGCGCCCTCTCGACCTCCCCGGAGGAAACCGATTCCATCCACTCCCTGATCTTCCGGACCGCCTGACCCTGTCCGACCAGTTCGTCCAGGGTCCTCGGCCTGTACTTCTCCATTAGGGGGATCTTCTCCCAGCTCATCTGCGCCTCACACCCATCGCCACCAACCTCGCCAGGAGGGCCGAGATCTGAATGTCCCCGTGGGCCCCCTCCGATAGCCTGAAGTCGGCCTCGCCCAGATAAAATATGAACTCAGCCTTCTCTGGCTCACTCATGTCTGGCGTTCTGAGTATTTCTCTATGTAACTGTTTGACTATATCAGACGCAGTCATACCATAATTTAACATAAGATCCCTGGCGATCGACCTGGCCCTCAGGAAATCGCCGCCGAGGGCCATCCTTATCATCTCCTTCACCTCCTCCGGCCTGGCCAGGCCCGCCACGCGATACACCTTCTCAGCGGTCACCTCTCCCCCATACGCCGCAGCGGTCTGAAGGAGGTTTATCGCCTTCCTGAGGTCTCCCTCGCTCACGTACGTTATCGCCTCCAACCCGTCATCCGCTAGGGGGACGGATTCCTTCTCCGCTATGAACCTCAACCTCTCTTTGACGGCCCTGTCGGGTATCGGCCCGAACCTGAACACGGCCGTCCTGGACTGTATCGGCTCTATTATCTTGGAAGAGTAATTGCACGCCAGGACGAACCTCGTGGTGCCGGAGTACATCTCCATTATCCTCCTCAAAGCGTGCTGGGCATCAGCCGTCAGGCTGTCCGCCTCGTCCAGGTGAATCATCTTGAAGGGGACGTCCCCCATCGGGAGAGTTCTCGCGAATTCTTTTATCTTAGTTCTGATTGTGTTGATTCCTCTTTCGTCAGATGCGTTTAATTCTAAATAATTCTTACTCACCAAATCCTCTGATCCGTATATCTCGTGGGCGAGGGCGATGGCGACCGTGGTCTTTCCTGTCCCAGCGGGCCCGGAGAACAGCAGGTGCGGGAGGGATCTCCTCTCCACAAAACCCCTGAGGGCCTTGATTACCTGCTCCTGATCGACGACCTCGGCCAGACTCTTGGGCCTGTACTTCTCGACCCAGAGCTCCAACGTCAACTCCCGGCTGACCTCCCCCCGGTTCAATTTATCATTTCGAGTCTCGGACAAGAGTTATATCCCCCCAACCCCGGGACCTCGGGATGTTCCCAGTCAGGTGTTTCACCTGCGGTAAGGTGATCGGAGACAAGTGGGATGAGTATGCCGAGAGGGTGGCCTCGGGCGAGCCTCCCGGAAAGGTCCTGGACGATCTCGGCATAGACAGGTACTGCTGCAGGAGGATGTTCTTAACCCACGTAGATCTGACGGGGGAGTTCTCCAGATTCGCGGCTCTGGCGCGAATCGACGCGACCCCGGAGAGTCCTCCCAACGTTTAATTAGGGGTCCGCGCGGCCGCGGGAGGTGTCTGGCCTGAGAGATCCGCCCGAAGATTACCTGGAGGGATTTCCCCCGGTGGAGGACAAGGACCTCCTGGTCCCTAAGCAGAAGTACCTGTCGGCCGGGGTTCACGTGGGGACCAAGATAAGAACCAAGTCCATGTCTCGATTCATCTACAGGGTCAGATCCGACGGCCTGTGCATGATCGACATAAAGAAGACAGATGAGAGGCTCAGGGTGGCCGGCAAATTCCTGTCCAGGATCGAGCCTAAGAAGATAGTTGCGGTGTCCTCTAGGATATACGGGTTCAGGCCGGTCAGGAGGTTCGCGGACTACGTCGGCGCCGTGGCGATAACCGGCAGGGTACTCCCGGGCATATTCACCAATCCCAGGGCCCCGGTGTACTACGAGCCCGAGGTCGTGCTCCTATCCGACCCTAAGGTGGATAAGCAGGCCCACGACGAGAGCGTGAAGATGGGGATACCGGTGGTGGCCCTGGTGGACGCCGACAACGAGCTGGACTTCATCGACCTCGCCATACCGGCTAACAACAAGGGAAGGAGATCCCTCGCCTTCATATTTTGGCTGCTCACGAGACAGGTTCTCAGGGAGAGGGGCGACCTGCCCCCAGACGGAGAGCTCGAGGAGGACTACGAGGCATTCGCCACCAGGATAATGGGGATAAGGTAGACTTACCTGGCCGCGCCGGCGTGATGGCGATGCTGCGCAGGCCGGCCGTCGCCGGTTCCTTCTATCCCTCCGACCCGAAGCGGCTGCTCGAGGAGATATCCAACTCTTTTGCGAGGGCTGGCTTTCCCGGAATACCCAAGCCAGCTGATAAGCCCGCGGATAGGGTGGTTGGCCTGCTGTCCCCCCACGCCGGATACCCATACTCGGGTTGGGTCGCCGCCTCCGGCTACAAGAGACTGGCCGACGACGGGTCCTTCGACTCAGTCGTGATCCTAGGACCGAATCACTGGGGAATCGGTCATCCCGTGGCGGTGTACTCTTCTGGCAGCTGGCTGACCCCGCTGGGCGTGATCGACGTGGACGAGGAACTCGCCAAGGCCATCGCGGCCGAATCCAACTTGGTGGCCGAAGACGGCCTGGCCCACAGCAGAGAGCACTCTATAGAGGTTCAACTCCCCTTTCTCCAGGCCATCTACGGAGAGTTCTCCCTGGTCCCAATATCCATGTTTGATCAGAGCTTAGACACGGCCGTCTCGCTGGGGGAGGTGATAGCCGACTGTGTCAGAGAATTGGGTAGGTCAACGGTGGTGATAGCCTCCTCGGACATGTCTCACTACGTGACCGACGACGCGGCTAGGGAGAACGATCTATACGTTCTGAGGGCGGCTGAGGAGTTAGATCCGGAGGAGATGTACCGTCGAATAGAGGAGCGGGGCGTCAGCATGTGCGGACCCGGTCCGGCCGCAGTCATGATGACGGCGGCCAGAGAACTGGGCGGATCCAGGGGGAGGCTGCTCTCCTACCACACGAGCGGAGAGGTGACCGGGGATTATATCTCCGTGGTGGGATACGCCTCCCTGGTGGTCGAGAGATGAGCACGCCCAACAGAAAGCTAGATCACCTCATGCTGGCGGTCAAGAAGGAGGTGGAATACGAGGAGGGAAACTGGTTCGACGAGGTCGTCCTCATACACGAGGCCGCTCCCTCCTGGGATCTGGAGGACGTGGACTTGAGCTCGGAGTTTCTCGGCATGAAGATCTCCGCTCCCCTCCTGATAGAGGGGATGACGGGGGGTCACCGCGCCGCCGCCGAGGTGAACAGGTCCCTGGCCCGCGCCGCCGCCGAGGTGGGCGTGCCCGTTGGGGTGGGCAGCCAGCGCGCGGCCATAGAGGACCCGGACCTGGAGTGGACCTTCCGGGTGGTGAGCGACGAGGCCGGGGGGAAGGTCCCCATAATAGCAAACATAGGGGGAACCCACGCGCGGCTGGACGACGGAATTACCCTGGCGGAGAGGGCCGTCTCTATGTTGGAGGCAGACGCCCTGGCGATCCACCTGAACGCCCTCCAAGAGTGCGTTCAGCCGGAGGGTAGGCCCAACTTCTCCGGCCTCCTGACGGCCGTGGCGGACATATCCTCCTCCCTGGAAGTGCCCCTGATAGTCAAGGAGACCGGCTCTGGGATGTCTCGACAGACTGCAATAAACCTAGAAAGGGCCGGGGCAGCCGGAATAGATGTTGGTGGCCTGGGTGGAACAAACTGGGCCAAGATAGAGTCTTTCAGAGGCAAGAAGGGTCCTCTCAGGGGGGAGAACTTCTTCGGTTGGGGGATACCGTCGGTCGTCAGCGTGCTGGAGGTGGGGGGCGCCCTCAGGAGATCCTTCCTGATAGCTTCCGGTGGGGTGAGGGACGGCGTTGCGGCCGCCAAGGCCATAGCCCTGGGGGCCAATTACGCCGGCGCAGCCCTTCCCTTCCTGCGGGCTCACTTCTCTGGCGGGTGGAAGGCGGTGAAGGGATTGCTGCTCTCTTTTCTTGAGGAGATGAGGGTCGCCACATATCTGTCTGGATCTAGAACCCCAGAAGAGTTGCGCCTTAGGAGGAGATTCGTGCTGCTGGGGAGGGCCGCCGCGTGGGCCGCCTCCCGGGGGCTCTCCAAAACTTTTAATCCCGCGTCGATCGCCCAGCCAGGGGAATGAAGGATGAGCCCTGGTGACAAACCCTTCTATGTCAACTTTGATATGCCTGAAGATCTTATATCGAAAGTCTACGAGCTGATAGAACTCGCCAGAACTACCGGGGGTAAGATCAAGAAGGGAGCCAACGAGACCACGAAGGCGGTCGAGCGGGGGGAGGCATCGATGGTGGTGGTGGCGGAGGATGTCGACCCGCCCGAGATAGTCGCCCACCTGCCCCTCCTATGCGACGACAAGAAGATACCATACGCGTTTGCGCCGAGCAAGGAGGAACTGGGCAAGGCAGCCGGAATAGAGAGACCGGCCTCGGCGGTCGCAGTTATAGATCCCGGCCAGGCGAAGACCCTCATGGAGGCCCTCATCGACAAGATAAGAGAGATCAGAGGGGCGGGATGAGGTTTTATACCCTTGCATCCGCTTCGGGCCCGGTGATGGGTCTTGTCTTCTAAGGCCGACAGGGGCTACCCGGCCGAGGTGGTGGAGATAATAGGGAGGACCGGAGTGGCGGGGGAGGTAATACAGGTCAGGGCCAGGGTTCTGGCTGGCAAGGACAAGGGGCGAGTGCTGACTCGAAACGTAAAGGGCCCCGTCAGGGTTGGAGACGTGCTGATCCTCCGCGAGACCGAGATGGAGGCCAGAAAGCTCAAGCCGAGGTGAGTTCCTTGTCGACCGCCAAGATCCTCAGGAGGTGCGACTTCTGCGGCTCTCCCATAGAACCCGGCACGGGCGTGATGTACGTGAGATCCGATGGGACTATCCACTATTACTGTTCCTCCAAATGTTTTAAAAATGCTGTCAAGTTAAAGCGGAAACCGGAGAAGGTTAGGTGGACCGAAAGGTACGCCGAATTAAAGAGGAGGCGATTAGGACGGAATGTCAAATGACGCCCCCGAGCCCCCCAGGTACAGGCAGCCGCTGGTGGCCGTGCTGGGTCACGTGGACAGCGGGAAGACCACCCTGCTGGATTACATAAGGAAGACCAGGGTCGCCGCCAAGGAACCAGGCTCCATAACCCAACACGTCGGCGCCTCCGAGATACCGGCTGGCGTCATACGGGAGATATGCCAACCCGTATTCGACGCCCTTGGGACTTCCTTCACCATAAAGACCGGGGGGCTCCTCTTCATAGACCTGCCCGGCCACGAGGTGTTCACCAACCTCCGGAAGAGGGGGGGCTCCGTCGCCGACATAGCCATATTGGTGATAGACGCATTCAAGGGAGTCGAACCTCAGACCGTGGAATCCATCAACATCCTCAGGGAGAGGAGGACCCCCTTCGTTATAGCCATGAACAAGATAGACCTCATAAGGGATTGGAAGTCGCACCCGGGGAGGCCCTTCATAATCTCGGTCAACGAGCAGCCCCCCCGGGCCGTGAGTGAGCTTGAAAATCGCATGTATTCCATCCTGGGTCAGCTGGCTAAGTTGGGAATAGGCGCCGAGAGGTACGACAGGGTGACCGACTTCACCAAGACCTTCTCCCTGGTTCCCACCAGCGCGGCCACCGGCGAAGGGGTACCGGATCTGCTGGCGGTTCTCCTCGGCTTGGTTCAGAGGTACATGCTGGACAGGTTGGAGATCACGAGAGAGGAGGGCCTCGGCGTCGTGCTCGAGGTCAAGGAGGAGCCCGGCCTGGGAAAGGTGATCACCGCGATAATATACGACGGGGAGATAAGGGTGGGGGACGTCGTGGTCTTGGGAGGGTCGAGGGGGCCGATAACCACCAGGGTCAGGGCTCTCCTGAGACCCAGGCCTATGGACGAGATAAGGGCCCCGAGATTCAAGTTCTCCAGGGTAGGGTCTGCCAGGGCCGCCTCCGGGGTTATGATATCCGCCCCAGGGCTGGAGGATGCCATGCCAGGGTCCACCCTCTTCGTGGTCAGAGACGAAGCCGAACTGGAAGATGTCAAAAGGACCCTTCGGGAGGAGATGGCCCAGATATTGATCAGAACCGATTTGGAGGGTGTGATAGTTAAGGCGGACACCCTGGGATCTGTCGAGGCCCTTGTGGCCCAGCTCAGGAGATTCGGCATTCCGGTCAGGAGGGCGGACGTCGGCAGCGTGAGCAAGGCGGACGTCTTCGAGGCCCAGGCCATGAGGTCCAGCAACCCGAAGTACGCCGCCGTATTGGCATTCAACGTCAGGGTTCCGGATGAGGTCGCCCGAGAGGCGGCATCGAGGGGGGTCAAGATAATTCACGATGTAATAATCTATCAGTTGGTGGATAGGTTCATTGAGTTCCTTGAATCTGAGAAGGCGAAAGAGGTAGAAGAGCTATTGAACAGGTTCCCTCTCCCGGCCAAGATAAGGGTCATACCCGGCTACGTCTTCCGCAGGAGCGATCCTGCCATAGTGGGAGTCGAGGTCTTGGAGGGCAGACTGAGGCCGGGAGTGCCCCTAATCAACGAGAGAGGGAGAAGGGTTGGGACCCTGATTGAGATTCAGGATAAGGGAGAGAGGATACGGGAGGCCTCAAGAGGGGACAAGGTGGCCATATCCGTCAGGGGGGGCGTGGTCGGCCGGGGAATAAAGGAGGGTGCCAACCTACTGGTGGAAGTTGTGGAGATATATGACGCCAAGGTTAGAGAGCTGTACTTCTCCCTCCTGTCCCCCGGAGAAGTTGATCTCTACCGGGAGACCGTGAGACTCCTGAGGAGGGCCGGGGAGAGATGACGGCATTTTTTTATCCCCATCCGGAGGTCTGGCCCGGTAGATTGGCATGCCCGAGTTCATCCTCGACATCGGCGATCCCGAGAGCGGGAAGACCTTCCACCTCAAGGTGGACGGTGACAGGGCCGTCTCCCTAATCGGCAAGAGGATAGGCCAGGAGGTATCCGGGGACGAGATAGGTCTCCCAGGCTACGTCTTCAAGATAACCGGCGGCTCTGACAAAAACGGTTTCCCCCTGCTGCCGACCCTGGCAGGATCCATCAAGAAGAGGATCCTCCTGTCGGCGCCCCCCGGATTCAGGCCAAGGAGGAGGGGGGAGAGGAGGGCGAAGACCGTCAGGGGGGGGATGATATCCGAGGAAACTAGGCAGATAAACATGAAAGTGATAAAGCGGGGAGAGATGAGCTTGGAGGAGATGCTCTCCGCCCCGTCTGTCGAAGAACAAGGTGGGTGATGGATCGATTGCCGGAAGAAGAACCCCTTCAACCGGAGATGAACGTCGGGACGGCTGGACACGTCGATCACGGGAAGTCCACCCTTGTACAAGCCTTAACAGGAGTGTGGCCTGAGAAGCACAGCGAAGAGCTCAAGAGGGGCATAACGATAAAGCTGGGATACGCCAACGCGGACCTGAGAAGGTGCGCCTCCTGCGAAGGCGACGACCCGAGGTGCTACACTACGGCCAGGGTGTGCCCGATCGACTTCGGGCCGACGATCCTCCTCAGGAAGATCTCCTTCGTCGATTGCCCCGGCCACGACACGCTGATGGCGACCATGCTCGCCGGCTCAACCCTCATGGACGCCGCGGTTTTGGTGATCGCCGCCAACGAGGATGTTCCCCAGCCGCAGACGAGGGAGCACCTGGCGGCCCTGAAGATAATGGGGGTCGAGCAGATGGTCGTCGTCCAGTCTAAGATAGAGCTGGTGGACGATGAGGCCGCCGTCAGAAATTACAGGCAGATAGTGGAATTCTTGGACGAGGAGCTTGGCAGGGTCCCACCCATAATTCCGGTCTCCGCCCTCCACGGGGTCAACATGGGATATCTGATAAGGGAGATGGCCAGGACTTTCTCCCCGCCGGAGAGGGATCCCACCAAACCGCCTAAGATGTACGTCGCCCGCTCCTTCGACATAAACAAACCGGGAACCAGACCGAGAGATCTCAAGGGAGGGGTCCTCGGGGGGACCATAGTCCAGGGCAGGTTCGCCGTCGGAGACGAGATCGAGATAAGGCCGGGGGTCTACGTGGGAGGGGAGTTCCGCCCGCTGACGACGGAGATAGTCAGCCTCAGGAGCGAAAACGTCGATCTCGAATACGCCCAGCCCGGCGGCCTTATAGGGGTGGGAACGAAGCTCGACCCGGCGCTCACCAAGGCGGACAACATGGTGGGCAACGTGGTCGGGCTTCCTGGCGAGCTGCCTCCGGTCTGGGAAGAGCTGGACGTTGAGATCCACCTGCTGGGGAAGGTAGTTGGCCTCAGGGAGGAAATAGAGACGAGAATGCCGAGGAAGGGGGAGTTCATAACCCTGAACGTCGGAACCGCCACGATCCCGGCGCTGGTGAGATCCGTGGCCGACGGAGAGATGGGGGTAGCCGTTAGGATACCCGTGTGCGCGGAACTGGGGCAGAGGCTCGCCGTGTCCATGAGAGTCGAGGGCAGGTGGAGGCTGGTGGGGTACGGCTTCATTCGTGGTGGGAGGGAGCGTAAACAATAAATTCCATGGAAAATACACCGTACACGCGGCCGTGGTCTAGCCTGGACAGGATGGGGGCCCTCCAAGCCCCAGACCCGGGTTCAAGTCCCGGCGGCCGCACCAGCCGCAGACGGACGGGGACTGTCTCCCCGTCGCGAACCGGTCCGTGCGGTGATCGAACGTGGGAGCCGACGATGTCCGATCTCTCCTGAGGGATGCCGCCAGGGCTTACGCCTCTGAGCGGGGGGTAGTTGATGAGGAGGCCCTGAACCTCTTTTCCGACCTGATCTTGGCCTTTGCGGATGCCCTGACCGAGGGAGAGAGGATTCCCGGGGCCCCAGAGTGGATGAACATAGCATTTAGAGCCAAGAAGATCCCATCTTGCAGAACACCGTGCCACTTTTCCAGCAAATTAGAATCCGTTTTGAGCATGAAAGGTTTCAACAATCCGATGTATCTCCTAGCGCTCAGCAGGATGGGGTCACGACCCCCCGGCGGGTAACGTTTTTCAACCTCACGTCGCGGCAGCGCGCGCCCCGGTAGCTCAGCCCGGTCGGAGCGCCCGCTTGGTAAGCGGGAGGTCGCGGGTTCAAAGCCCGCCCGGGGCTCTCCGGTCTAAATCCCTTGGTCGAGTTCTGCTTAAATATCGCCCGGATAGATCAGGCGAGAAGGTGATCGCGCTGCTCGCTACGGCCCTGGGCTTGAAGTTCAGGGATGGGGTGGTCCTGGCGGCCGACAGGCGGGTCTCCTACGGGGGGTTCGTCTATAGCCGTTCTATGAAAAAAGTCTTTCCTGTTAACGATAGAGTTGGGGTTGCATTCGCCGGCTTACCGGCAGATTTTCAAGAGTTATATGATAGCCTCATATATAATGTTCGCATATTTGAATTAGATGAGATGAAGCAGGCCAGCCCGGTCAATGTCGCCAAGCTCCTGTCCCTGCTGCTCTACGGCAGAAGGCTCTCGGTTCTCATGTACGCCGAAGTGGTGGTCGGCGGAATGGGACCCTCCGGTCCACAGATAGTCACGATAGACGCCGCCGGCGGCACCATAGAGGAAGATTTCGCGTCGGAGGGCTCCGGCGCCCAGCTCTCCACGGGGATACTGGAGAGGGAGTACAAACCCGGGATGACGGAGAGGGAAGCCGTCAAGCTGGCGGTGAGGGCCATGAAGGCAGCCATAGAGAGGGACTCCCTGTCTGGAGATGGGATAGATCTCCTCATAATCAAGGGGGAGGGGATTTCCCATAGGTTCCTGCCGGTCAGGATGAGCTGGGAACGGGTTGAGATCTGAGTCATTTTAGTAGAAGTCCGGAGTAAACCTATGAGGTGTTGGTGAGAGATGACGGGGGTTGCCGACAGGGTGGATCCCCTGAGGATCAGGGAGAACCTTCTCAATATGGTCAGAATCAAGAGCGTTTACTCCCACGAGGAGAAGATGGTCGACTACCTCCTGGATTTTCTCCCCAGGTTCGCCAACAGAGTGGAGCACCAACCCGTCAGGGGTTGCGCCGGCAACGTCATCGCCCAGTTTGGTCCCACAGACGGTCCTAGATTGCTCCTCATGTCGCACATGGACACCGTGGAAGTTATGTCCGGCTGGACCAAGAGTCCCTGGGGAGAGGTTCAGGGCGACCTGATCTTCGGCCTTGGATCTTGGGACGCCAAGGGGTGCTTGGCTGCCATGATAGAGGCGGCCGTGGTCGCGTCGAGCGCCGGCGACGAGGGGATCGGAATAACCCTCGCGGCAGTTTGCGACGAGGAAGGCTTCAGCAGGGGGACCTACGAGCTGATAAAGGGCGGAAAGTTGTCGGGCGTCGCGGGCGCCGTCGTGGGCGAGCCGACCGGGGAGAAGATCGGCGTTGGGGCGTACGGTAGGTTCGTCTTAGACGTGAAGGTAATCGGTAGAGCTGGCCCTGACGTGGAGGAGGGAGTAAATGCCATAATAGAGGCCGCAAAATTGGTTCTGTGGGCTTCAGAGTTTCCTAAACTGCCCAAATCTTGTGGAGGTACCGTGGCCCCTCTGAGCATAAAATCTAGGGAGCTGATGATAACCCACCCGGACCTCTGCGTCCTGAGGGTGGACAGGCACTATCCGCCGGGAGAGGATGAGCAGTCGGCCAAGAGGAAGTTCATCTCCCACCTCAAGAGGGCGCCCAACCTCAGGGCCCATTTGGAGGTGGACGTGATGGACAGGCCCACCCCCTTTCTCACCCCCTACCGGTTGAGCGAGGACGAGCCGATCGTCCGCGCCGCCGGGGAGACGGGTCGAGAGATTTTTGGGAGAGAGCCGGAGACCGTCGTGCTGAGATACGTCACGGACGCGAACTATCTCTCCACCTTGGCCGGGATACCAACGATCACCCTTGGTCCGAAGGGCGGAAACATGCACTCGCCTGATGAGCACGTTTCATTTTCTTCTGTGGTCGCTCTGGCAAAAATAATAAGTTCTATACCGGAAAAAATTAGTAAATATTTACCGAATGTGGGCAAACTGCGGTAATTGGTGGGCTGGGGGGCGCGGTTGGACCTGCCGACTATACTCGGGGTCTACTCCCTCGGCTGGCTCGCGGTGTTCGGCCTCTCCAGGGTGGTGGACCTCTCCCGCTGGGGGCTCGCGGTGGGTCCCCTCTACGTGGAGTGGAGCTCCAGGCTGCCGGAGTGGAATCTCTCCGGCAGGTTCATAAAATATATACTTGATTTCGGGATTTTTCTTTCCATTATTTTCTCCTTTTTGGGTATATATATGATATTCTCTGGCCTCCTCAGCGCAGCCTTCCTCTGGGGCAGGGCGGCCCCGACGATCGCCCCGCCCGTGCCGGGACTGACGGTGAGGCTCGATCCGCCCACCATCCTGGCTCTGGCCGCGACTCTGATGGCCCACGAGTTGGGCCATGCAATCGCGGCCTCCGCCGAGGGAATTGGAACCAAGAGAATCGCTTTCTTCTTTCTCTTCATATTACCCGGGGCCTACGTAGAATTGGATGAGGGAGACGTTGCCGAGAGCCGCCCGAGATCTCGCGCCAGGGTTTTCTCGGCAGGGGTACTCTCCAACGCAATCGTCGCCGGGTCCATCCTAATGCTGGGAGTGCTCCTCATGTCCGGCTTCCCGAACAACCCCTCGGGGATCTACGTGGAGGCCACCGTGGAGGGCGGACCCTCTTGGGGCCGGCTGATTCCTGGAGACGTGATAACGGCCGTCGACGGCGTGAGGGTCACCACCACCCCAGAGCTGATCTCCGTCCTCTCGGAGAGGTGCCCCGGATCGACCGCCGTGATTACGACTCTACGCGGAGATTTTGAGGTGATACTCGGCTCTAGGCCTGGCGGCGGAAACAGATCATGGTTGGGAGTGCTATTGAGCCCCTTTGGCTATTATAAACCGAGAATCCCCATGCCCGCGGGTCTGGTGGTGGCCCTCTCCGAGTTCTCCCTGCTCTCCATCATCTTCAATTTGAGCGCCGCTGCCCTAAATGCCCTGCCGGCCCTACCCCTCGATATGGGAAAGATATTCGAGGACGCCCTGAGGAGGCTCCTCTCCAATCCCAAGACCGCCGCTCGGATAGCCACGATCTCCTCCATTATCATTTGGTCGGCCGTGGCGTTCGACCTGACCTATTCCCTGCTGTGGGTGGCGAGGATCATTTGAAGGGAGAGGGCCTAAACCCCTTCTCTCGGGTAAATCCTCCACCCAAGCCGGACGATCTCCTGTCTAGGGCGTTCAGGAGGGCCTTCTCGCGGGGGAGGGGATTGGGGGGGTCCCTCGTGGCGAGGGCGAGGGCGAGGGAGATACAGAGAATAAGATCTATGGTACAATCCGTATCGGATAGGCTGATCCTCACCGTGAGATCCTTCCCAAACCTGGATAACGTGACCCCATTCTACTTGGAATTGGCTGGCTCGTTGGTCAACATAGACGAGCTGCGACACTCTCTCGGTGCCCTGTACTGGGCCGCCAAGACCATAAGAGTTGTGGGCAGGAGACACGTGGTCCTGGTCAGGCGGGCTAAAAATCCCAGGGAGATGGAATTAGCCAGGAGGGGGGCCATGGGGAGAATATCCTCCATAGTTAGGGACGTGAAGGGAGAGATCATCTTCGTCAGGGAGGCGGCCTTCGCTCTGCGGAAGCTTCCATCCATAGACGTGGATCGACCTTCCTTGATCGTGGCCGGTCCTCCAAATGCCGGGAAGAGCACGCTGGTTCGTAGGATCTCGTCTGGCAGCCCGGAGGTTGCTCCCTATCCCTTCACCACCAAAGGCCTCCTTCTGGGTCACCTGAACCTGCCCCGGGTGGGTACCGTCCAAGTCATAGACACGCCTGGACTGCTGGATAGGCCCCTCTCCGAGAGGAATAAACTGGAGCTCCAGGCCATATTGGCCATAAGACATCTGAGAGGCGTCGTTCTGATGTTGCTGGATCCGACGGAAACCTGCGGCATGGAGGTTCGGAGTCAGCTCTCCCTTGCCGAGGAGATATTAAAAACTTTTCCGGAAAAGAAATTTCTATTTGGACTCAATAAATCGGATTTGGGTATTTTATTTAATCAGAGGTCACCCATAATAAAAGAAGCTATATCAAAGCTGGGATTCACCCCCATCGAGATCTCGGCAGAGACGGGGGAAGGAATCCCTGGGCTCCTGGCGGCCGTCAGAGAGGCCCTTCTTGGGTGAGATCTAATGTATGAGATCCTGATTCTCCTGTCCGGAGAGCATCCAACGCTCCCTCGATCGGAGGTCCTGGGGGTGCTGGAGGCGGAGAGAATCGAGTACGGCCGGGTCGCGGGAGAAGGTCGGCTTATGTCGGTGGAGGTCTCCAATCCAAAACGCGCCGCAAGCAGGGTGGCTGCCAGATCGGCATTCGCCAAGAGGATAGCCCTGTCCCTGGCCAGCCTCCCGCGGCCGTCGACTCTGGGAGAACTCCTATCCCACCTTAGGGGAATTGACCTCCCACAACTCCGCGGATCCTTCAGGGTCAGGGTCTACAAGATATCCGGATCACCTCCGGCAAATTCTATCGAGATTGAGAGGGAATTAGGTCGAATAATATTAGATAATGTGGAAAATTTGAAAGTTAACTTAACAGAGCCGGACTACGAATTCATGGTCATCTTCACCGGCGGGGGGGTGAAGCTCGCCCTCCTGCTGGACTCGGTCGACAGGTCCGACCTGGTGGCGAGATCCGTTTCCATGAGGCCCTTCAGGCACCCCTCCTCTATGAATCCCTTCCTGGCCAGGGCCATGCTCAACCTGGCCAGGGTTAGGCCGGGAGATCTGGTACTCGATCCCTTCGTGGGGGCCGGTGGGATAGCCCTGGAGGCCCTATTCTTGGGGGCCCGGCTGATCGGTTTCGACGTCGATCCAAAGATGATTAGGGGGGCCGAGATCAACCTCACTTCGTACAGCTTCTTCTCAGGCTACAAGCTGGCCGTGGCCGACGTTAGAGATCTGAATCTCGACGTCGTTCCCGACGAGGTGGTCACGGACCCCCCCTACGGGAGGTCGACCAAGATAGTTGGGTCTTCCCCGAGGGAGCTAATTTCAGCCATGTTGGAGAGGGCCAGAGAGTCCTTGAGGCCCGGAGGACATATAGTCTTCTCCGCTCCCGTCGAGATGAGGCCTTCGGAGATGGCGGCGAGCCGCGGCCTGATGGTCAGGGAGAAGCACCTCATCAGAATACACCGGGGCCTCACCAGGGAGATTGTAGTGGGGGTGAATCCACCGTGAGGGTGACCTTTCTGGGAACCAGCAGCGCGGTCCCCACGCCGGAGAGACGCGTCACGTCCATAGCCGTCTCCTTCGGCAGGGAATACATCCTCTTAGACGTCGGTGAGTGCGCCCAGATAGGCCTGATGAAATCGGGGCTTGGGTTCGGGAGGCTAAAGAGGATCTTCATATCTCACCTGCACGGGGATCACTTCTTCGGCCTGTTCCCCCTGATTCAGACCCTCGGCATACTCGGTAGGAGGGATCCCCTTGAGATATACGCTCCCCCCGATCTGGAGGCCATTCTGGATCTGATGATGGAAAAGGAAATACTTATACCAGGATTCAAGATAATCTTCCATCCTATTATACCCAATTCTAGATTAAAATTCGGCGAATACTCAATAACGGCCTTCCCGGTGATCCACGGAGACGCCCCGACCTACGGATTCAAGGTGGTGGAGAGGGCTAAGAGAGGCAGGTTCGACGCCGCCAAGGCCGAAGAGTTGGGGGTCCCCCCCGAGCTGAGGGGGGTGCTGATTAAGGGCTTCCCGATAAGGCTGAGCGACGGTAGGATCGTCAGGCCGCAGGATCTGATAGGCCCGCCGAGGCCGGGGAGGTGCTTGGTTTACTCATCTGACTCTAGACCCTGCCGGAGGGTGGTGGAGGAGGCTAGGGGGTGCGACCTTCTCATACACGACTCCACCTTCAGATCGGACATGGCCGACAGGGCCGAGTCCACCGGTCACAGCACCGTGAAGGAGGCCTGCGAGATAGCGTCGGCCGCCGGGGTCGGCCTGCTCGTGCTCACGCACTTCAGCGCCAGGTACCGAGAGTCCGACTTGAGAGAGATAGAAGAAGAGGCGAGGAAACTCTTCTCCGACGTGATCGTGGCTAGGGATCTCCTGTCGATAGATCTTGAAGATCTTCCCGCCCGCAAAAAATTCTAATTAGATCGGCCGAGGTGATCTCCTGCACTATCTTACCATCCCTCGTCCGGGGAGCCATCCAGTCGATCAAATACTCCAGGCCGCCGCCCTCAACCCAGATGCGGATCTCTATCGCCCCCAATGGGGACTCTTCCTGGCTCTCGCACAGGCGGATCCTCCCGTACAGGGCGGCCTGCTTGTGCACCAGGAGGGAGGTCTCCTCGCCGACCCTACGGGCTCTGAGCAGCATCCTGGCCGTATCCAATATCCTGTCGTTCCTTAAGGACCTCCACAGCTTCGCGAGCGGCGCCAGCCCCCGGCCCTCCCCCCTAACGAAGTCACCCTCCAAGTCTAGGCTCTCCTCCGGGAGGGGGACCACCTGGAGTATTGCCCTGGCCACCCTCCCAGCCACCTCGGTGGGGAAAACGCGCGCCGAGACTCGAACCCTCACGACGTCCTCCAGCAGTTCTCTCCCATCCAAGGGTACCCCCTCCTCTCGAGGTATGGCAGGAGCTCCTCCACCCTACTCGGTAGGTTCAGCCTCAGGTACTCCTCCCTCGGCCACCTTATAACGGATCCGCCGAGCGCCTCTATCTCAGACGATAGTCTCTTCAAGATCCTCCTGCCCTCCGAGTCAAAATCGACCATGAGAACGAATTCAGCACCCCTCAGGCCTCCCCCTGAGAGCGACCTCATCGCCCTCTTGAGTTCCCTCACGGTCTTCACGGTCCCCGAGATCCCCAAACCGCGGAGACTTTTTCTGTCTTCTTCCCCCTCCACCACGATGCTGATTCCGCCTACCTCGGAAAGTCTACGCAATTTGTCTAGGTATTCCCAGATAACTTCAAAATCCCTCCTACTCATCCGTCCGTTTTTCCCCCTCCTCTTCCCCAGCCTCTTCACCCTGAGATCTCCCTCGAGCTGAGCCGCCCGACGATCAATACAAATATAATGTGCTCCTCGGGTGAAACCGAAACCATGCCCCCCACTCCCGAAGCCCTCGCTCTGCTGGTCTTGGTGGCCTCGGCGGCGGCCGTTCAAGTCGCCGCGGCCCCGCGCGGCGCGGTCCTGAAGAACATGGAGGTTTTCGTTGACATCTCGAGAGACGACAGCTGCTCCGTCGAGGTTCGGGCCGTGGTCACCAATCCGGACGACGGTCAGGCAGAGCTGAGATCCATCAGGCTCCCATTGCAGGAGGCGGCGGGCAACTCCTCCGTGCTGGAGGGCTCTCTCTTACCAGTTTACGGGGACGTCTCGGTCTCCATAAGGACCACCTCGGCCGGAAGATCCATAATAGTGACTCCGGCGGATCCCGTGGGGCCGGGCGGGGAGCTAAACTTCTCTTTCAGGTTTAACGCCAACCCCCCCTTCTGCTCCCAACCCTACGGTGGCAACGTCAATTCCAGCTTCAGGGTGGTGGTCTTCTCCATAGGGAAGCCCAATCTGACGATCTCTCCGGAGGTCGGCTCCAGGGTAGAGGTGAGCATTAAACTCCCAGTAGATTCAGGGGTGATCCAGCTGGTTCCGTCCCCCATTTTCTATCCCCCAAACCCAGAAATCCAGCTCGACAGTTGGGAGAGGAGGGTGATCCTCACCTGGGGAGGGTTAGAGTCGCTTCCCGGTGGGGGTTGGTCCTTTCGCCTCTACTACTACAGGGGTCACCCCCCCACCTCCATACCCGTGGCCCCCAACCCGGTGATCCCGAACAGGTCACCATCCCGAGGGGAATTCTCGCCCGATCCCGTGATATTCGTGCTGCTGGGCACCAACGTGGTGACGCTCATCCTGGCTCTGCTGGCCTGGAGGAGATCTGGAAATCCGCCTCCTGGACCGGGGGACCTCTTCAACCGGGGCGTTCAGGGTTTCGTCGAGCCCTCGATAATCCGAGATCTCGACCCGGATGAGAGGACTGTGGTGGAGATCCTGGCCGAGAATCAGGGCAGCATGCCCCAGAAGGATCTCCCCTACGCCTCCGGCTTCTCCAAGAGCAAGATCTCCCGTATCTTAAAGCGCTTGGAGGGTCTCGGGATAGTGAGCAGGACCACCAGCGGGAAGACCAAGATAGTTGAGCTGGACCCGAACTTATTCGTGGCGCTCAGATCCGGTGAGGGCGAACCGCGGGGGTGACAACCCTAAGGACTGGTGCGGGGGGTGGGATTCGAACCCACGAACCCCTACGGGAGCGGATCTTGAGTCCGCCGCCTTTGACCTGGCTCGGCAACCCCCGCTCCACCCCGCAGGGGTCGGCAGCCTATATAGATCTTCCGAGCCTCTGCAGGAGGGCGCCATACCTTGCCCTGGAGATCCTGACGATCAATCTTGCGTAGAAATTATTCTTTATTCCCCCCTTAACGCTAAGGAATTTTGCACCACCTTCCGCGAGGTGGAGTTCGACATCCCTCCCGACGGGCACCTCCACCTGCCCGTCAGCTATCGCGCTCAGCTCCCTGCTGGATCTGACCCTCACCTCGCTGTCAGGCGGGATCACCAGGGCCCTGGTCGGAACCTCCATGCTCGGGGGCCACGGGGCGAGCGGGGAGATCACCATGGCCGGGATCCTGGGATCTACTATGGGACCGCCGGTTGATAGGGAGTAGGCCATGGAACCCAGAGGGGTGGAAAATATCACTCCGTCCGACAGGAACCTGTTTATCTCCGTTCCATCTACCTCCACGGAGAACCAGGCGGCCTTCCCCCTCTGGGCCGCCAGAAGCAGGATCTCGTTGATCGCCCTCAGGCCGAGGTCTCGGACCGCGGCGGTCGGGACCTCCTCTACCGCGAATCTTCCCTCCACTATATCCCCCACCGCTTCTAGGGCCTCTCCCATTTCCAACTCCATAAGGAGACCGTAAGTTCCATCCTTGACTCCGATGATTGGGATCCTACCCCCGGTTAGGTGAAAAGCCTTGAGCAGGGTCCCGTCGCCGCCGAAGGCCATCGCGAAGTCTCCCTCTCCCACGTCGACGGGCGAGTCGGAAATCCTCAATACCTCCAGGCCAGAGGCAGAGAACTTCCTCTCAACCCTCCCCACGACATCCTCGACGTCGGGAACTCCCCTCTTTACCACCAGGATGGCCCTCCTCAAATCCGAGACCTCCGGACCAGAAGGAACCGAAGCCCCTCTCCGGGAACTAAAATATAATTCGGGACAATAACCTGAGATGGGCCTGATCCTCACCCTATCCAACGAGGACCTGCGCCTCATGCTCAGGCTGCTCCCGGTGACGGTCAAGGGGCGGGAGGATCAGAGCCTGCTTCCCCTCCTCCCGTGGCACGTTCGCGCCGGCATTCGGGTGGACGTCCCGTCTTGGGCCGCCCGCCTCTTGGAAGCGGAGGGAAAGGTCGAGGTGGAGGAGGGAGAACACACGATCAGGGAGCTGGACAGGCTGATACACAAGGAGGACATCACGGCCAGGCCCACCAAGATGAGCGACTCCATCCTGAGGTGGATGATCCTCCGACTCGGGGAGCTCGGCAAGACGGGGCCTTCTCAGGATCTCGAGAAGCTGTCCCTCGCTGCCAGGGAATTGGGGATAAAAAGAATAACAAAAATAGTGAAATATGCCGTCTTATCTCTGGAGTATCCAGATATAGAGAAGAAGATAGGAAGTAGACTCACCCTCCCCGAGAGGGTGGTGTACGGACAGGTGAGAGAGATAATAGCCGACTGGCTCTCCCTCGAGGTCGGCGGCGGGGGGAGGAGATAGGCCTTGACCGAGATGTACGATGAGTCTGAGGACTATTTAAAAGAGATATACAAATCGTTCATCTTAGAATTCACCGATGAGAATGGAGTGCCAAAATATAGGCAGTTAGTGACCCAGATGATAGACAGAAAGAGGAGGTCCCTCCCGGTGGACTATGAGGACCTCAGGGACTACCTGCCGACGCGAGACCTGGCCAGGGAGCTGCTGTCTCACCCGTCCCTTCACATAAAGGCGGCCTCAGAGGGACTCGCCGATATAGTCTCTTCCAGAATGATCGAGCTCGGATCCGGGTCGGCGGCAGATCTCTACGCGAAACTGCCCTTTCACGTCCGTATAAGGGGGCTGCCGACCAGCGTTGGCATCAGGGAGATCCACTCCTACCGGCTGGGCTATCTGATCCAGGTCCCCGGGATAGTGACGAGGATCTCAGACGTCTTCGATCGGGCGATAAAAGTGGCCTACTCCTGTCCCCAAGGCCACGTTCAGTACTACGAGCCCGGAGAGGTCTCTAAAGCCTCCAAGATAACCTGCCGAGAGTGCGGAGAGCAGATGAAGATGGATCCGGAGAAGACCATATTCGAGAGCTGGCAGGTCATCCGCCTTCAGGAGAGACCAGAGGACCTGCCCCCGGGGACCATGCCAAAACACATCGACGCCATACTGACCGACGACCTGGTGGACGAGGTTAAGCCCGGGGACAGGGCCGTCATTACCGCCGAGATAAAGCTCAGAGCGGCCAGATCGAGGGAAGACGCAGGCTATGGCGTCTTGTTTAAGAGGTATCTTCTTGTAAATCATGTGGAAGTTCCCGCCAGAACTTATGAAAAAATAGATATATCTGAGGAGGATAAGCAGAGAATATTGGAGCTATCCAGGGATCCGGATATAGAAAACAAGATAGTGGGATCTATAGCCCCCTCCATCTACGGGATGAGGTTCGTCAAGAGGGCCATAGCCCTCGCCCTCTTCGGGGGCAGGGGGATGGAGCTGCCGGACGGCACCAAGGTTAGGGGGGAAATAAACCTACTTCTGGTTGGGGATCCTGGGACCGCGAAGTGCATCGCCCCTGGTACCGTGGTCCTGGTCGAGGATGGGGTCGTCCCGGTGGAGGATCTAATCCCTGATCCGGATCCCGGCGGCAATCCTGACTCCGAGAGGCTGATCTCGAGCGACGTTAAGATACTGTCTCTCGACTCCGACCTAAAGCTCAGGTGGGTCGAGGCTGCGGCCGTGTCAAGGAGGCGGAATTGGGGGGACTTGATAGAGATAACCACCGAGAGCGGGCTCAGGATCCGTGTGACCGCCACTCACCCGGTCCTGACGATCAACAAGGAGGGACTCATGGAATTCGTTCAGGCCTCCAACATGTCCGAGGGGGACTACCTCGCCGCCCAGGGAAAGATCCCCGCGCCGCCCGCGTTCGCGGCGGAACCGGATCTAGGTGGAGCAGACTCGGCCGATTTCGCGGAGCTCCTCGGAGCGTTGCTGCATTCGGCCTCCGTAGAGCAGGATGCGATCAGATTCCGGGTCAACGATTCCTACCTGGGGAGGATCGAGGCCCTCTTCCCTAAAGTCTTCGGCGGCGCGCTCGAGGAATTCCACTCCAAGGCGGGCGGATCCGTCATCTGCCGACTGAGGCCGGGCGATCCGGCGGCCGACCTCCTGAGGGAGTACCTCTCCCCCCACAAGACTATACGCTCAATTCCGAATTGGCTCATATTCGGCAGGCGGGAGACTTTGGAGAGGTTCATCTACGGCTGGATCATGGCCAACTCCCGGACCATAAAGAAGGAGAAGAGGCTGGCCATACCGACCCGGAACGAGCCGACGGCCCATCAGCTGAGGATGGGCCTGATGAGGTTGGGGGTTCCATTCCCCGAACTCAGGAGGATGAGCTCCGGAATACGCGTCTGCCTGAGGGGCGGGGATTTCAAGGTCCTCTCCGATAGACTGGCAGCCTCGGGGCTCAATCTTCCAATCCCGCCAGAGCTAGAGAACTCAGGAGGTTTTGATGATAGGATTCCCCACCTAGGGAGATTCTTGCACAAGATCAGGAAGGCGATAGGAATCACCATCTCCGAGATACCCATTCCCCAGCAGACCTACAGGAGGTACGAGGACGGCGCGTCGGCCATCCCCCGATCGAGGCTGCTAGCCGTACTCGAGTCTTTCCGCCGAAAGGTGTCCCAACTGTTGGACTCCGGGATTGAGGTGGATGGGGACGTCCTGGATCACCTGGCTTACCTAGAGGAAGTCGCCAGGTCGGACATCGTGTGGGATAGGATAATCTCGGTGAGACGGGTTCACGGATCCAGGTGGGTCTACGACGTTGAAGTTCCATTCACGAGAAATTTTGTCGCCGCTGGATTCGTAGTACACAACAGCCAGCTGCTGAAGTACACAGCCCAGCTGGCTCCGAGGGGGCTGTATACCACCGGCAAGGGGGCCACGGCCGCAGGTCTGACGGCCGCGGTGGTCAGAGATGCATCCACGGGAGGGTGGACTCTAGAGGCCGGGGCCCTGGTACTGGCAGATAGGGGAACGGCCTGCATAGACGAGTTCGACAAGATGAACGAGGACGACAGGAGGGCTATTCACGAGGCTATGGAGCAGCAGACGATCTCCATAGCCAAGGCTGGGATAGTAGCAACCCTAAACGCCAGAACCACGATAATAGCCGCCGCAAACCCCAAGAGGGGGAGGTATGATCCACTGCTGAGCGTGGCCGACAACATAAACCTGCCGCCAACGATACTCTCCAGGTTCGACCTGATCTACGTGTTGAGGGACCTGCCCCAGGAGGACAGGGACGAGCTGGTCGCCGAGCACATACTCAGCGCCAGGATGGGGACCAACCCAAACGTGAACCCCCCGATTCAGTTGGACCTCCTTAAGAAGTACATCTCCTTCGCCAGGGAAAACGTCTCCCCAGTCCTAACCAGGGAGGCAGCCGACGTAATCAGGAACTACTACTTGGAGATGAGGGGGATGAGCGGTCAGTACTCCGAGCGAGGTTCTGAGATGCCCATCGCACTAACCGCCAGGCAGCTGGAGGCCCTCATCAGGTTATCCGAGGCCAGGGCCCGCTTGTTCCTCAGGAACTACGTGACGGAGGAGGACGCCAGAGTCGCGGTGGAGCTCATGGACCGCATGCTGAGGCAGGTCACCTACGACGAGACCGCCGGGGCCCTGGACATATCCGGGGTGGCCGGCCCCTTCATATCCGCCGCGAAGAGGAGGGAAGAGATACACAGGATATTGGTGCGTCTGAGCAGCAAGTACGAGGATGGGGCCGTCCCAGAGAACGAACTGCTGGACGAGGCCGAGAGAATCCTGCGCACCTCCAAGGACATACTAATGAGGGACCTGGACGTGCTGAAGGACAGCGGGCTGATCCTGATGCCTAAGGTAGGATACGTGAAACTCGCCTACAGCAGGGAGAGGATGGGTTGACCCGCCCCGGAGGGGGAACTCGCGTGGGGGGGAATTTAGAGGATCTTCCTCTTCCAGAAGAGCTTAGGAAGATCCTCAGGAGCTGGGGCATAGAACGCCTCTACCCGCCGCAGATGGCGGTCGTCGAGAGGGGGCTCATCTCGCGCGGCAACTTCGTCCTGGCCTCGCCCACAGCCAGCGGCAAGACCCTGGCTGCGGAGCTGGCCATGATCTCGAGCCTCTTAAAGGGGGGGAAGGTGCTCTATGCGGTTCCCCTGAGGGCTCTCGCGGCGGAGAAACTCAACTCTTTCGGCAAGAGATATGGGTCTCTTGGCTTCTCCGTCAGGATGACCATCGGCGACTTTGACTCGTCTGAGGAGCCGCTCGGGTGGGACGATCTGATAATCTTGACCTACGAGAAGCTGGACTCCATAATAAGGCACGGCGCATCCTGGTTGTCCTCCATCTCATGCGCCGTTTTCGATGAGATACATTACGTCGGAGACCCGTACAGGGGCCCCACCATCGAGATGACCGTCGCCAAGTTCTTGGACGTGAACCGCTCGTCCAGGGTGATCGCCCTCAGCGCCACCATAGCCAACCTGGATCAGGTGGCCGAATGGCTGCGGGCCGTCCCTATAGCCGTCGATTGGAGGCCCGTTCCGCTTGAGATATGCACTTACTCCCAGGGATTTCTCTTCTGTGGAGGGGGAAGTAGGGAGATTGAGCGAGAGACTGGGGTCGACGATCTGGACGTGGTGCTTGAGACTCTGCGGTCCGGAGGTCAGGCGCTGGTCTTCTACCCAACCAGGAGGGGGGCCGTGGCCGGGGCAAAGAGGTTCTCCAAACTCATCTCTAGCAGGGGTATTCCACTGGACTCGGAGTTCCTGCGTGAGCTGGCCAGGGATCTCCTTGACAGCGAGCCGCCGTCTCACCTGATAGAGGAGCTCGCCGCTGTAATCAGGGGAGGATCTGCCTTCCACCACGCTGGCCTCAGCCACGGGGCCAGGGTGGCCGTCGAGGAGGCCTTCCGCTCGGGCAAGCTTTTGGTCATAGCGGCCACCCCGACCCTGGCGGCGGGCGTCAATCTCCCCGCCAGGACCGTCGTCGTGAAATCACATAAGAGGTACGATTCCAGGGCCGGAAGGTCAACGTCCATGAGCGTCATGGAATTCCTCCAGATGGCTGGCCGAGCCGGACGGCCCGGTTACGACGATCTCGGGAGGGCGGTCTTACTGGCCAAATCGACCATAGAGGCACTGGATCTCTTGGAGACCTACAAACCGGCTAACTTAGAGCCAATAACGTCGAACCTGAACGATCCGACCATGGTCAGGTTTCACCTCCTCTCCGTGCTGGCCATGAAGTCTCCCACCACCTGGGATGACGTCATGGAAACGTGGTCCAAAACACTAATATTTATTCAGGCATCTATTAATGATATATACTCAAATCTGAGAGAATCAGCAGATTTCTTGGCAGAAGCTGGGTTCATCAAGGAAGCAGGCGGCAACATCTGGGCGACCAGGATCGGCGAGAGGGTCTCCGAGCTCTACATAGATCCGGTCTCGGCTCTGCTGTTGTTGAAGGCCGTCGATAAGATGTCCGCCGGAGCCGCCGAGGAGATGGCGATCCTTCAGGTGATCTCCATCCTGCCCGATATGCCAAGGCCCTCGATCGGAAGGCGGGATCTCGATCTGCTGGCAGAGGTTGACGCCTCCCTCTCGCCCCTAATCCCCCCCGACGATCTTCCCCTCGGACTTGCGTCAGACTATCCGCGCTCCCTCAAGACCGCGGTGATCCTCTCCATGTGGATAGGGGAGGCCTCCGAACGGGAACTAGAAGAGAGGCTGAGGGTCGAACCCGGGGACGTCAGGAGATACGCAGAGATAGCGTCATGGCTGGCCTACGCCGCCTCTGAGCTGGCCAGACTCAGAGGGGGAACCAAGATCGGGGCGACGAAGTTCTTCAGGGAGCTCTCGGTGCGGCTTAAGTACGGCGTGAGGCCCGAGCTCATACCCCTCATATCCATCAGGGGGATCGGCAGGCGCAGGGCTAGAACGCTCTATCGGGCTGGCTTCACCGACCTGAGAACTCTGGCCTCGACCGAACCGGGGAGGTTGGAGTCCCTCCCGGGGATAGGCCCAAAGCTCGCGAAGGATATCGTTTTGTACGCCAGGTCCAGGATTGGCGGGAGTGGGTATGCCAGTCCACCCGATTGAGTACAGATACGGCAGCCCCGAGATGAGGAACATCTTCTCGTTGGAGAATCGTTATCGCCTGATGATCAGGGTAGAAGTTGCCCTGGCCAGGGCGGAGGCTGAGGTGGGCCTCATTCCGAGGTCTGCGGCGGAAGCCATAGAATCTGCCGCGGATAGGGTTGACCTGAATAGAATCTCTGAGATAGAGCGGGAGATAGGTCACGAGACCATGGCCCTCGTCAGAGCGCTCGCCGAGGCCGCCGGCGAGTACGGAGAGTACGTCCATTTTGGGGTGACGTCCAACGACATATTGGACACCACGACCGCCCTGCAAATAGTAGAGGCCTCCAAAATAGTGTCCAGGAAGTTGAGGAGTCTCCTTCGAGTCCTGATCGACAGGGGCAGGGATCTGCTGGACGTCCCCGCTCTTGGTAGAACTCACGGGATGGCCGCCCTGCCAATCCCCTTCGGATTCAAGTTCGCCGTCTGGGCGACTATGGTGCTCAGGGGGCTCCAGAGATTCGAATCGGCGGCCTCCAAGGCCGCCGTCGGTAAGGTTTCCGGGGCCGTCGGAACCATGGCCGCCCTAGGGGGTGCCGGCCCGGAGGTGCAGAGGAGGACGATGGCCCTACTCGGACTGAGACCGGCGACGATAACCACCCAGGTCGTGCCCAGGGATCTGTTGGCGGATCTTATTCTATCTATGTCCCTCTTATCTACAATTTTCGATACGATAGCCAATGAAATAAGAAATCTTCAGCGAACTGAGATAGGAGAAGTAGAGGAGCCTTTCAGGACCGAGACTCAGGTGGGATCCAGCACTATGCCCCATAAGAAGAACCCGATAGTGTCGGAGAAGGTGTGCGGACTGGCGCGGGTAATGAGGGGTCTCTCGGTCGCCGCCCTGGAGAACGTCGTTCTGGAGCACGAGAGAGACTTAACCAACAGCTCTGCCGAGAGGATCATTCTCCCGGAGGCTTTTCTGATAATCGACGAACAGCTGGACTCTCTAGTGGGGATCATGTCCGGCCTCAGGGTGAGGGTCGACAGGATAGAAGAGAACCTCAGGAGAGCCGGGACTTTCATACTCGCCGAGAGGATAATGATCGAACTTGCCAGGAGGGGGCTTGGCAGACAGACTGCCCACGAGCTGATCAGGAAATTGGCCATGGATTCTTACGATAAGGGGGTCGACCTGTCTGAAACCTTGAAATCCGACGAGAGGGTGAGGGCGATCCTGGGGGCCGATCTCGAGGAGCTGCTCGATCCTAGGACCTACCTGGGAATGGGGAGAGAACTGGCGGAGAGGGCCTTTGACGAGGTGAACTCATTTTTACGGGAGACCTCATGACGTCCGGCTGAAACCTGTAATGGGGGGAGGAGACTGAACCTCCGGCTGAGGTTCTTGGGAGGGGCCGGGCAGGTCGGCCGATCTTCGATAGAGGTGGTCTACGGACGGACCAGATTGATACTGGACTCTGGGATACACCCAGGCGAGACCGGCGCCGGGAGGTATCCCCTCCGCCCGGACGGCGACCCAGATTTCCTCATCGTGACTCACGCTCACGTGGACCACTCCGGATACTCCCCGGCCCTGGTCAGGGAATACGGCTGCGACGTCGTCGCTACCCCCCCAACCAGGGACTTCTCCGAGCCCCTGCTCGTCGACGGCATCAACCTGACCCCGAGGGGGGAGAACCCCCCCTACTCCAACGAGGACGTCATGGCGCTGAGGAGGAAGGAAAAGCCGGTTAGATACGGGGAGGATCTGAGCCTGGGAGAGATCACCCTCAGGCTGCTGGATGCGGGTCACGTCTTGGGAAGCGCCATGGTCCACCTGGAGGCCGACGACGGCCCCAGTCTGCTCTACACCGGGGATATCAACGTCGGGCGGACGAGGATTCTCTCGGGGGCCGAACCCTCCCCGCCGCCTGTGGATTACCTGATAATAGAGTCGACCTATGGGGGAGACGAGGATAGGCACCCGGCCAGGAAGAGGGTCGAGAAGAAGTTCGCCTCAGACATTTCTCAGACGATTAAATCGGGCGGCTCCGTCCTGATACCGGCCTTCGCCCTCGGCAGGGCCCAGGAGGTGCTGATGACCCTCATATCTTACATGGAATCCGGGGTCATTCCGGAGGTCCCCGTATTCATAGACGGCATGATACGTGAGATAAACAGAATATCCTCCCTTTACTGGAGTTGGATGAGGCCGGAGATAAGGAACAGGGTACGTCGGAGCAGGAGGATGCCCTTCGAACATCCCTATATCGAGCCCGTCGACGACCGGTCGGAGATCCTGGAGATCGCGGAGCCGCACATTGTGGTCACGACCTCCGGGATGCTCCAAGGGGGACCAGTCGTGGAGTACCTACCCAGATACGCGGTAAATCCGCAGAATCTCATCTATCTCACCGGTTACCAAGTCAGGGGGACCAGAGGAAGAGACCTGCTGGAGGGGAGGAGGAAAGTCTCCCTTCCGGGAGGAGGGACCTTGGAGGTCAGGTCCAGGGTAGAGTTTGCGGATTTCTCTGCGCATTCCGATCAAAGTGGGCTCCTCCAATACATTTCTAGGATCCCAGATCTGAAGGAGGTCCTGATAGTGCACGGAGAACCGAAGAAAGCCAGACAACTGAGATCTAAGGTGGAGAGGAGGGGGCTCATGGCCTACGTGCCCTCGGTGGGAGAGAGGCTCTCACTAGGTTAATATCCTGGTATTAAAATCGCCTGCTCAAGATAAAAACCCGGCGTGGCCCACCCAAGTGGGATATGCCCTACGGTGCCGTCGCGCTCGAGGAGAGGAGATCCTTGAATCCAATATCCTGGCTGATGAGGGTCATCAGGAGGACCAGGAGGCTGAATCTGGGCATATACGGTCCGGTGAACTCAGGCAAGACCACCCTCGCCAATAGGATAGCCGCCGACTTCGGCGGCGGCGAGGTGGGCAGCGTCAGCAGAGTCCCTCACGAAACTAGAGAGGTCCAGTTCAGCGAGCAGATAGACATGAGGTTGGACGGCGCCGGGAGGATCCTGCTGACCGTGGTCGACACCCCAGGCCTGGCCACCAAGATAACGTATAGGACCTTCCTTAGATATGGTTTCAAGAAGAGCGAAGCCCTAAAAAGGGCTAGAGAGGCCGCTAAGGGAGTTGTCGAGGCCATAAGATCCCTGGATCTTGTGGACGCGGCCCTGATGGTGTTAGACTCCACAAAGGATCCGCTGATGCAGGTCAACCTCATACTCCTCGGAAACCTACAGGCCAGGTCTATCCCGACGATTGTGGTCGCCAACAAGATAGACCTCCCCCACTCCCAGCCTTGGAAGGTTCAGGGGGCCTACCCAGACTACACGGTCATTCCCGTATCCGCCCTGAGGGGGACCAACTTCGATAAGTTGTACAGGGCGATAGCGGAGGTGGCCAGAAAGTGAGGGGAATAATAGTCTATAGGGAACCGCCCTCTAAGGAAGAGATGCTAGACGGATTGTCCAGGGGAGACGTGTTGGTTCTCCCGTCGGCCAGGCCAGAGGAAGTCGTGGCCCTCTTGGAGGAGATCTTAGAGTCTGAGACCGTCGGCGACGATCCCGTGGGTTTCGAGTCGGAGTTCTTAGGACCGGACGGACCGGCGGTTATAGTGCCTCCGAGATCTGCCCGCCTGAAGAGGTCTAAGAACCGCATAATAATAGACGTGGTGGGTTAAATTGGCATTCATGGCGGTGGTCGTCTGTCACCGCTGCGGGTTCTCCAAGATCTATCCGGCGGAGGACGTCCCGGAGGGATGTCCATCCTGCGGGTTCGGAGACCTCTCGGTATCAGTCTTTAAGGGATGGGATTCGTCCCTCAACGATCGTCGTCCCAGAAAGTTTGGGAAGCCTAGTTTCAGGAAGAGAAGGGTTGCGGTTCCCATACTGAAGGTCGACGAGGGCAGGTTTCTGCTTAACCTGCCTCTGCTCTTTGAAGCCGATCCGGCGCCGATAGCCGAGCTGGGGTCGGGAGAATTCGAGCTTATAACCTAATCAATCCCGCAGCATCTTGCGTCCCACCACCAGGAACGCGGTGTGGCCGATCATCCTGGCCGAGGGCCTGGTCCTCCTCTCGTCGACGTCGTACTCCCTATCAAGTATCTCGTGGACCTCTATCAATCCGAAGCCCTCCTCCCTCGCCGCGTTGACGAGCTTTGGTATCTGCTCGCAAGATGGGATCAGCGCGGCAAAGGGTCTCCCTGGCTTGAGGGCCCGCCAAGCGGAGGACAGCGCGTTCCAGGGATCACCTATGTCTATAAAGAAGGAATCGACCTCCTCCTCAACCACGTCGGATGTGATGTCCCCGAGCTTGAATTCCACGTTGGTCGCGCCCAGCCTTTCGAGGTTCTTCTTGGCCAGCTTAAGAAATCTATCATCTATCTCATAGGTTACGACCCTGCCGCTCCCACCAACAGCCCTCGATAGGGCGAACGCCAGAGCCCCAGAGCCGGTCCCCCCCTCAACCACGACGTCCCCTGGCTTGACGTCCGCTCTCATCAGCAAGAAGGCAATATCCTTCGGATAGGCTATCTGCGTCTTCCTCGGAAATTTCTCTATTACCTCAGCCGCCGTGGGCGGTAAGACGAGGACGCGATCTCCGCGGCTGGTCTTGGTGGAGGTCCCCCACTCCGCCCCTATCAGATCTCCGAGATCCACGAATCCCCTGTGGGTATGAAATCTCTCCCTCCTCACCCTGACCAGGTACTTCTTCGGCCCACCTCTCCTTCGCTCGAGGACCAGCAGAGCCAGGTCTTCCTCCTTGATAGGCAATTCCCACCGCACTCTCCACTTTCCTCCCACCCTTTTGAACTTTTCACTGCTCTCTTGACCCGCGTCCCCTACCGGGAGTTCAAACAGGCAGCCGCGCGATCAGCCCCCTCCCCCGGGCGTCCATCGGCGTCGACGAGCGGCGAACCTGAAAACATTTTTATTCGCCTGCCGCCTTATGTTGGTGGGGTCCCCCTCGGTGGGCGGGCCTCTCCCGGTCAGCCTCTGACTGCGATGCGGGGGAGTGAGTTTGAAGGTCTTGTTGGATGCCCACCTGAGGATCTTACGGAAACTCGAACGTGCCGGCGACGACGGTCTGGTCGCGTCCGAACTCGTCCCGGACAGGGTGGCAAGGGATTTCGTGCTCAAATTCCTTTATTCTAACGGTCTGATAGACAGGAGGAGGAGGTTCAGAGGCGAGAGGATCTTCATAACGAGTAAAGGGCTCCATCTTCTTAAGACCTTCGGCGACGGGGGCCGGATATAGGCCCCCCTCCCCTAATTTTCTCTTCCGGGGATCCGCTTGGCGCACTTCACCGTCCGCGCCAGAGACGCCGCCGCCAGGTTGGGGCGGCTATCGACCGGGCATGGTACCCTGGACACCCCCCTGCTCTACCCGGTGTACAATCCTAATCAACCGTTAGTCAGTCCGAGGGAGATGAGGGAGGCCGGCGCCCAGGCGATCATGACGAATTCCTACATCCTCTACAAGAGCGGGCACCTAAGAGAGGCGGCCCTAGAGAGGGGGGTACACGGTCTCTTGGACTTCGATGGCGTGGTGGCAACCGACTCCGGGGCGTATCAGCTCTACAGGTATGGCAAGATTGACGTCTCGAACTTGGACGTGATAAGATTCCAGCATGCCATAGGGGCCGACGTGGGGAGTATAGTAGACGTTCCCATGTCCGACAGGATCGGCAGGGAGGAGGCGGAGCGGGGCGTCGCCAAGACCATAGAGGCCGCGAGAGAGTGGGCCAGCATCAGGGACGAGTTGGAGGGCACCCTCTGGATCGGAACACCTCAGGGTTCCGTGTATCAGGACCTGGCGGAGAGGGCGGCGCGGGAACTGGCCAGCCTCCCCTTCGACTACTATGGCGTCGGCTCGCTCAAGATCGCCCTAGAGGAGTACAGGTACTCGACCCAGGTGGATCACTTTATCGCGGTTAGACGGAGGCTCCCAGCGGGGAAGCCCGTCCACTTCTGGGGGGTAGGACACCCGTCGACCTTCGCCCTGTTCGCGGCCATGGGCGCCGACAGCTTCGACTCGGCCGCCTACGCCCTATTTGCACGGGACTTGCGCTACATGACGCCGGAGGGCACCCTTACACTCGGTGAGATAGAAGAATTTCCCTGCTCATGCCCGATATGTTCAAAATATGATCCGAAAGATCTGAAAAACATGCCAAGAGAGGAGGCCGTTCGCCTGATCGCCCTTCACAATCTGTACGTCTCCTTCTCTGAGATGAGGAGGGTGAGGGAGGCCATAAGGGGGGGTTGGCTCTGGGAACTGGTTCAGGAGAGGGTGCGCTCCCACCCGAGGCTGTTGGAGGCCTTATACAGGCTGCTCTCCGGTCACTCAGACTATCTGGAGGAGAGAGAGCCCTTCACCAAGAGGACCGGTCTCTTCTACTCTGGGATCGAGACTGCCATGAGGCCTGAGGTCGTGAGGGCGCGGAGATTGCTCAATAGATTTGACGGGGGAAGGAAAATAAGGATCCCCTTATTTGGGGAGGTCCCGGTCGGACTGAGGTATACCTACCCCTTCGGTCATATTTCGGCGCCCTCGTGGGATGAAAGGGGCATCTTGGATCCAGATCCCACTGAGATTCTGACGTCGGTGCTCACGTACCAATTCGGCTCCGAGGCCAAGCTGGCCTTCTCCGATCCCAGGGTCGAGACCTCAAAATCGACCGGGATGCCGAGGAACGTCTACGACGGGGGCGTGAGGGTTGGGATGATAAGACCTGGGGATGGGCTCTTTGTTCCCAGCATAGAGGGGGCCAAGAGGCTGCTGCGGGTCCTGCCGAGGCCCAGGGGACGGGTTGTCGTGGCCGAAGAGGCAGCCGACATGGTCTCTAGGGGAACTTCGGTCTTCACCCAGTTCGTCGAGGATGCGGATCCCTCCATTAGGCCCTACACCGAGGTTATGATCGTCGATCCGGGGGACAGGCTGTTGGCCACAGGAAAGACGATCCTGTCGGCTTTTGAGGTGCCAGAATTTCCTCCAGGGCAGGTGTTCGTCAGAGTAAGGCACCACATACTGCCTAGGAGATCCAAGAACAGGGGAGATAGTCCAGAAAAATCCTAGAGGGGCAAAAAACACCTCTTAAGAAGACTCAGGGCCTCCCTTCTGACTCTCTCGTTGATCCTCAGCATAACCATTCCCATCGAGGGCTGCCCGTATGCCACCCACCACCCATCTGGTGCCAGTATTACGGCAGGAAACCCAAGCAGATCTTCCTCCCCCTCTACTATTATACCTACCCTCTCACCGACCGAGGCTAGATCTATGGCCTCTCTCACCGCCGACCACGCTTCCCTGGTTATGGTCCCACTTGGATTGGCCACTTCTATGATCCTTCTTCCAGCGAGCAGGGTAGGAGAGGGGGAGACCGGGATCCTCCCTTCCTTAAGATCGAGTATCGCCACCCCGATCCCGAGCCCGGCGTCCGAGAGCACCCTGCTCACTCTGTCTCCCACCGATATGAGGAGACCACCTTTCAGATCCCCCTCGCCGGGCGGCGAGGTCTTAATGGGTCCTCTGGGCCTTTTGAGGATGTCTCTGCACTCTCTACTCAATCTCAGGCTCTTCTTCAGATCTCTTGGTCCCATGAATTTTTCACCGAACTCTGGGGGACATTCCATCCGCCTAATTTGGTGGGGCCGCCGGGATTTGAACCCGGGACCACCGGCGCCCCAGGCCGGCATCCTAAACCATGCTAGACCACGGCCCCGGAGAGCGATTGGGTCGACGACTTATAATCGCACCGCACCGCGCCGGCCCCGTCTCGATCCCCGAAACTATTCCAACCCACCAGTGATAGAACCTCTCCCTCCAAGATCGCGGCCGGGATGAGCGCCGACCTCGCGCTGGTGGAGGAGATGACGAATGAGTTCCTTCGTACCCTGTCGGCGGCCTCCATCCCACCGGAATGGAAGCTCTCTCTGATCGCAGATCCCTGGGGTTCCTACGATAGGTTCAGGAAAAAGCGTCCCCGCGACTTCCTGAACATGCCCATCCCTCCTAGGATCAACAGACCGCCAGGTTGCGGCGGAGAAGATGGAGCCCCCTTTTCTTGGAGACCCTCAGAAGGGAAATCGGTACTCTTCCTACCCCGATCACTGTGCGTCGGGGCAGTGATACTCGTCAAGTTCTTGGCCGCAAAATTGGAGGGGAACTATCCGGATCCAGAAACCAGGGATTTAACCGAGGTGTTGAACTACAGGGAGAGGTTAGCCCGTGAAATGCTCAGGTCGTGGGGTCTCCCCAGAGATGAAGGGCTCATAAGGGAGGGCGTTCTGAGGAGCACCAAGCTCTGGCCCTTTTTGGCCATCCTGTTGGACGATAGGGTCACCGAGGTATACGCGTCCGTCGGGAGGTCTCCGGTGATAGATCACCTAGACCTCGGTAGGAGGGAGGTCGCGAACCTGAAATTCGATGACGCCGCCTTCTTCAAGCTGAAGACGATCGCAGACTCCTCTCCCTTCACGATCTTGGATCAACTGCACCCCTCAGCCAAGGTTGATCTGGGCGTTGGGAACATCAGGGCTAGAATCTCGTTGGATATGGATCCTTTCTCCCCACCTTCGGTCGACATTAGAAACCTCTCCGCCCTGCGATCTCTCTCAATACCAAGGCTGATATCCGGCGGCTATCTGGATCCGAGAGACGCTTCAGAGTTGATCAGGGGGCTCGTGGTGGGTAGGCCGACTCTGGTAGTCGGCCCCACCGGTTCTGGAAAGACGACCCTGTGCAACGCCATCCTCTCCTGCTTACCTCCGGGCTGGAGGGTGTTGAGCGTCGAGCTGGTTCGAGAGATAGAGGATAAGGAAAATCACGGTCTCATGCACCAGAGGTTCGTGGCCAAGAACAGGTCGAAGGAAGATATCCTCATAGACCTGCTGCACAGGAACCCAGATCTAGCTTTCATGGGGGAGATACTCGACAAGTCTCATGCCGAGGCCTTCGCCTCGGCGGCCGACGCTGGCCTGAGGACGCTGGCCACCACGCACGCCAGGGATCCGGATTCTCTACTTAGGCGGTGGAAGAGGTGGCACCTGGCCGAAACGGTTCTGGAATCCAACTTGGCTATCATGGGCAGAAATCGGGCTTTATTAGGGATATTCCGCTTTAAATCTGACAAGTTTATCAGGATAAGGGCGGCTCGCGACGAACTCTCGGACATCCTCTCCAGTCTCCCCGGGCACCTGACCAACAGGGAAACCGCCGAGGCGCTGATCGGGTATTGGAGGAGGCAAAAATGAACAGGTGGCCCCCCAAAATAAAAAAAGAACTTTCAGAGGTGAAATCAGCCTATGGGTTAACGGTCGGTAGACAGATTTCCCTGATAGCTTCCCTCTACTCCTCTTCTAGGGCGGCCGACAGTCCGCTGAGGGAAACGCTGAATAGGTTGAGGATGGCATATCTGGTAGAGGGCACCATTCCGAGGGACCTCCTCCAGCGAATTCCCCTAGGTCTGCTCGGCCAGCTCTCGACCGCCTACTCCGGTGTCTCGGTAGGGCTATATTCCGGCCTGCTGGCCTCGCTCAGATCTTATCTGAGAGAATTGGAGACCCGCCTGGGATTGATCATAACTGGGGGTTTCGGGGGCCTTATCTTCCTGACTTCCTTGGGTGCCGTGGGCCTGATCCCGAGGATACTTTTCGTTGCGTTGGCCACCCTCTTCTCTCTTGCGTTCCTCCTCTTGAAATGGGAGGAGATAGGTCTTCCACCTGGGGGGATCCGAGCATCCTTGAAGATCTCGCCGAGGCGATTTCCGCTGGCGAGTCTCCGGTCAGGAGGATCCTCTCATCCGAGGGCTGGGATCCTATCACCTTCACGATCTCGGAGGCTTCCATCACTTCTGGGGATGTCATATCCAATTTCTCCTCGAGATTCGGCGGGTTCTCGGGTCTTATCGAGGTGGAGGCGTCCGCGGTGCATAACGAAAAAACTCCAACTATATTGATAGAAACGGCTAAAATATTAAGAGAATTTGGGGCGATAGAGCGGGAGGCGCAGGGAATACTCAGGGTAAAAAGATCCGTGTTCAGAGTAGTGTCCCTGCTCTCTGGATTCATACTCGCCGAGGTAATCAGAGCCGGTCAGATCGTTGGTTCCTCACTTGGCGTCTCAGACGGAGGCTCGGAGTGGATGATACCGCCTCTGATTGGTGTGGAGATCTCGGTCCTCCTTTCTGCCGCCCGAGCCCTAGACGACTCTCCTCTGTGGGCCGCCCTAGCGTTGATACCGACTATCCTGATCCTGATAGCGTCCGGGTCAACATTATGATTGGACCGCCCCTGGCAGCAGCCGAAGGGGTCATCGCCGCTCTGTTGGACATTAAGACTGGAAAGATAAATAACAAATTCATTTTAGTGGCCATATTATTAAACCTATTTTCTTATCATATAGATGAACCAAACATCGTACCAAATATAATATATTGGATCTTAATGGCGATCATCCTGTCAAAATTTAAATTTTCTTGGGGAGACATAAAATACGCCTTTCTCTATACACTGATCCTGGATCCCAGATCATATTTCCTCTGGATCGACCTGGTGCTCTTCGGCTCGCTCTTGACGGGATCCCTCTTTCGGAAGGTCTCCTTTCCAGTGGTCGGGTTGGTGAGCTTCTTCGCCCTCCAGCTCCTCGATTGACATTTTCTCGTCGGGAAAAATATTCTGACCACAACCTGAGATATTCCCCCCAGGGAATTATTGGACGATGAGAATGGGGTCGCGTCTTGTGGAGAAGCTGCAGGAGATGCTGAGAGACGAGAGGGGGGTGACAGAGGTCCTAGATGAGGCCCTCTTGGTGGCCCTGGGGATAGCCCTATTCATAGGAGTCATAGTGTCACCCATATCCGGGATCTTTGACTTCATATGGAATCTGCCGGATATAACTGAGCAGGGATTTCAGGCCTTTGTGGATCAACTATCAAAATTAACTCAGGCTTCTGGCCTATTCCCCCACATTCTCTCCCCTCTATCCCCCTATTGAATGCTAAAATTAATATCTCCCCCGAACATGTGAGACGATCGTGAGACCGACCCTGTCCGTGGTGATACCCACCTACAACGAGGAGCTCATCCTGGCCAGGTGCCTTGCCGCCCTGAGGAATCAGGACGTCCAGATGGAGATCTTGGTAGTCGATGGAGGGAGCTCTGATTCCACCGTCGATGTCGCCGCGAAGTGGGCCGATGAGGTCATAGTCTCCCGAGAGGCCGATTCTCCCGCCGCCGCCAGAAACATGGGGGCCGAGGCGGCGTCCGGGGACGTGATAGCCTTCGTGGACGCTGACACCGTCGTGGCCGAAGGTTGGGCCCAGGCAATCTTGGGCGACTTCTCCGACGAATCGGTGGTTGGCGTCACCGGGCCGGTTCTCCCCCTATCGCCTGCGAGCTTTTGGGAGGTGTTAGGTCACCTGCTCTCATACGACATCTTCGTCAGACTCACCATGCTCGTCGGAAGGGCCCACATGCTGGGATTGAACGTCGCTTACAGGAGGGACTTCTTCCTTGACGTGGGGGGTTTCCCCCCATTCGATCTGTCGGAGGACGTGATGCTGTCGTCGATCGTCTCGAAGATCGGCAAGGTATTATTCGACCGGAGAATGGTCGCTTATACCTCTCCCAGGCGCCTCAGGAAGATGGGGGTGGGTTGGTCCTCCTACTACCTCTTCTTCAACGGTCTCAAGACGCTGGCGGGCCTCAAGCCGGAGGACTACTACCCGAAGGTCAGGTGAGGGCTTATTTAAGCAATCCGCAAATTTTATATATCGGCTAATGCGATCTAGATCTGGAGACTTTTGGGGGGAATCGAGACGGAAGAGGGCGAGGGTGGTGCCGACCGGAGAGAGGGAGGACCACTGTCTCCGGAGGTTCTGTCTTGTCCCAGGTGTGGGAGCACCGAGATAATCCACGACCCCGAGACGGGGGAGATGTTCTGCGCCAGCTGCGGATTCGTGTTGAGGACCGGGCTGCCCGACTCTAGCAAGGATTGGAGGGCCTTCGACGTTGACGAGTACATGAACAGGGCGCACACCGGCGCGCCGGTGACGCCGACCAGGCCGGGTTATGGCCTAGATACCGACATAATGATGACCAGCGGCGGCCTCAGCCGCAAGACCATCCAAATACTCCGGAGAACCCACAGGCACGTGAGCGACCCGAAGGAGAAGACCATAGAACCGGCACTCAGGAAGATAAGGCAGGCGGCCGAATCCCTCAAGCTCCCTCCCGAGACCGTCCAAGACGCGGCGATGCTCTACAGGGCGGCGGCCAGGGCCGGGCTGGTTAAGGGGAGGAGCATGGACGCCATGGTCGCGGCGGTGCTCTACGCTTCCTGCAGGAGGACGGAGATACCCAGGACCTTGGAGGAGGTGGCCTCCCTCTTCAACCTGAAGGAGAAGGAGGTGGGCCGGAACTTCAGGTTCCTCTTCAGGAAGCTCGGGATCCAGATACCCCCTCCCAAGCCGGAGAATTTCGTCTACACCATCTGCGCCAACCTCGGTCTCTCCGAGAGGATCGCCACGCAGGCTGTCCGCATACTGAAGCTCTCCAGGGAGAAGGGGGCCATAATGGGAAGGGAGCCTGTCGGGGTGGCGGCCGCCGCCATATACATGGCCAGTCAACAGTTCGGCGAGCACAGAACGCAGAGGGAGCTGGCCCAGGCAGCCGGGGTAACAGAGGTCACCGTCAGGAACAGGTACAAGGAGCTCATGAAGAAGATAGGTCACCTGATAGCGGAGGAGAGGGAGGAGACCATAGAGGGAGGAGGGGAATCCCGGGAGCGGTGAAGGGAGGCTAAGATGAAGGAGGATGGAGGGCGGCGCGGGTAGAGGAAAGCGGGAGGGGATCTCGTGTACGTCTGCGTGAGGTGCGGCTACGTCTTCACCAAGGAGGAGATGGAGGAGTTCTTCAGGCGGGACTTCAAGTGTCCCAGGTGCGGCTATAGAATCCTGAGGAAGGTCAGGAAGGAGGTCCCCAAGAGGGTGAAGGCCGTCTGAGTCCCGTCTCCGGGGGACCGCCATGAAGATAGGAGGGTTTGCAAAAGAACTGTACTTTCTGGCCATAATTTTTATAGTATTTTATGTAACTTTCAATATATTGATGCCATTTTTCCTCGGTGTCGACAACCCAATAGCCACTGTCAACGGACCCTCCATGGAACCCACTTTCCACGACGGAGACCTGGTGATACTGGCTGGCGTCCGACCGGAGGACATAAAGGTGGGCGACGTGATCGTCTACTCGGCCAGCTGGGCCGGGGGAGAGGACGTCATACACAGGGTGGTCTCGATAGAGGAGAGAGGTGGAACTTACCTTTTCAGGGTTCAGGGAGACAACAGGGAGACCAATCCCGTCCCAGATCCGGGTTACGTCACCCCCGACGAGATAAGAGGAAAGGTTATTGTTGGGGGAATCCCCATGGCCGGGAGGCTGCTCTCCATCGTTCAGAGTCTTCCCGGCAGGGTGACCGTGATGGCCCTCTTGGCCTCCCTGCTGATAAAGGATTACGTCGATTACAAGAGGAAGTCCGAATCGGGCGGCCCTCGGGACGCGGGAGAACCAACCCTACTGGAATCTTGAGGGGGCGAATTCCGTTCTGGGGATCTCCCCCACGGACGGGGATTTATATATACTCCCAAATATAAAGACCAGGTCGGTCAACTTGGATGAGGCCTCCTCAGGCGCGGTTAGATTCCCAAGGGAGCCTGAGATAAATATACAAAATGTTGTATCTTCCGCTGATATTAGGCAAGATTTAGATCTAGATGAGATACACAAAAGAATAAAGGAATCCAGATATGAGCCTAACAAATTTCCCGGGCTAGTTCTCAAACTTAAGGAGCCGAAGGCCGCCTTGCTCATATTCAGCAGCGGCAAATTCGTCTGTACCGGAACGAAATCCGTCAGGGAATCCTCGGAAGCTATCCACAAAGCTATTTCAATTATGAACGAGAAAGGTATAAAGATACGAAACAAACCCCTCATAAAGGCGGAGAACATAGTCGCGTCAGCCAGGCTCTTCGTCAGGGTGGACATAGAGAAGCTGGCCAGGAATGAGCCCAACACCCTCTACGAGCCGGAGCAGTTCCCCGGGCTTATATTCAGGATGAGCGATCCCCAAGTGGTCTTCTTGGTATTCGCCTCTGGCAGCCTGGTCTGCACCGGGGCCAAGAAGGAGGCGGACGTCAAGAGGGCGGTCTACAAACTGCGGAAACTGCTGGCCGATAAGGGGTACCTGGTTTTCGAGGAGTACTGAATGGGGGCCCCCGTGAGGACCTCGACCGAGTGTGAGAGGTGCCTCGCTGGAAGGCTGGCCGACCGCCTGACCGAATGCGGGATAAACCCCAATTCGGTTTCTAATATCCTCCTACATGTGGGAAATATGGTGAAAAAATATGAGATTCCGACCGATATAAAATCAAAATTGTGGAAAGAGATTGCCTCCAACGACCGGCTGCTGCGTTGCTTCTTAGATGACAGACTCAGGAGATCGCGGATCGGGGCCGAGCTGGCCAAGATAGCCATGGAAGAGGCCGACAACGTTCCCAGGGGGTATATGAGGTTTAGGTGGCTCTCTTGGCTGTCGGCCGCTGCGAGCTCCCTTGGGTGGTCTCTCCAGAGGTACACCGACTGGGGTGAGGGGGGCCTAACGGGATTAGGCGGGGTCCCCCCTCTGGACGATACCGAGGAGGCCTTCGAGATAGTGAGCACCGGGTCGTCCATAGTGCTGGTGGCCGGAGGCCTGCCTGAGTACCACATTGATTCCGTTCTCTTAGAATATCTGACCCTGATGGGAAGGAAAGTTTCAGTAATAGCCAAATTCTCTCCCATTTTTTACGATGTAACCGTAAAAGAAGTGAGAGAGATCTCGCCATGGGTGAAAGTGGCCCCCGCCGGAGACGGCCCAAATTCTGGGTTCAGACCGTCCACCGCGAGCGGGGAGGCGAAGGATCTCATGGAAGAGAGCGACCTAGTGATCTCCAAAGGGGTGGAAAACTTCATTTCCCTGCAGGGGGAGCCGCCCGACACCCCCACCCTCCATCTCCTCTCGGTCGGTTGCGGCCCGGTGGCCAGGGCGGTGGGCGTCCCCATAGGTTCTGTGGTTGCCTTTTTAGTGGGGTGACCCCCCCGACTCGGGGGAGGTCCTTTGGGGCTGGACCGACGAGAGGGAGAGTACCTGGTCAGGAGGGCCAGAGACGTCATACAGTCACGTCTGATCGGGGAGCAGCCGCCTCCTGCCGCGGAAGTGTCTCCCGGGTTGACCGAGAAGAGGGGGGCGTTCGTCACCATCAGGACCCACCCCGAGAACAGGCTGAGGGGATGCATAGGGTTTCCCGAGCCCATATACCCCCTCCACGTGGCCGTGGAGAGGGCCGCCCTGGCAGCGGCCTTCGAGGACCCACGGTTCCCTCCCCTAACTCTGAGGGAGCTCCCCGTGATTACCATCGAGGTCAGCGTCCTGTCCCCCCTCAAGAGGCTGAAGCCTGAGTCTGCGGAAGACCTCCCTAAGATGATAGTGATAGGCAGAGATGGGTTGGTTGTCAGGAAAACTCCATTCAGCGGTCTCCTCCTCCCTCAAGTTCCTGTCGAAGAAGGATGGGGACCCTTGGAATTCTTGGACTATTCCTGCCTGAAAGCCGGGATGGAACCCGGGTGTTGGAGGGATCCCGGGGTTGAAGTTTACTCTTTCACGGCTCAAATATTCGCGGAAGAGAGTCCATTAGGGAATATTGTTGAAATTAGATTATCAGAGTCAGGTGGGGGATAGGTGCTCGTTTACCTGTCCTTCTCCGGCATAGGGTTGGGGCACGCCTCGAGAAGCGTGGCCCTGGCTAGGAAAATCAGGAGCATGGGCTTGGAGGTGATCCTGTCATCTTACGGGGATGGACTGGCATACGCCAAGAGGGAGGCGCGAGACATCCCAATCCTGTACGGGGGCAGGCCGTCCGTCTGGGAGCAGGGGGCCGGGGGGAGGCCTGATGTTAAAAAAACCGTAAAGAAAGCTCCAAAACATATAATTATTTTTTGGAATCATTTGAGAGCAGAGGTAAATAACGTGGAAATGACGTCCCCCGACTTGGTGGTCTCGGACTCCCGCGTGTCCACCCTGATAGCCGGCGCGATCTTCGGCCTCCCCCAGGTGGCCCTGGTAAATCAACCCAGGGTTCTCATATCCCCAATGATAGAGAGGTCTGGCAGGAAGGTGCTGAAGAAGTTGGCTAGGCCCGTCCAGCTCGGCGCGGACGGCCTCCTGGGGCTGATATGGTCCACCTCTAGGGCGGTCATAGTACCGGATTTCCCACCCCCATTCACAATAGGGGGGAAACTGGTGGAAGATCTCCCGAGGAGGCTTTCGTCCAAGCTGGTGTTTGTCGGGCCCTTGATCACCCGACCGCCGGCACCTGATTCGGTGCGTGGGGAAGTCGACTCAAAACCTCGCGTTTTGGCCCTCATCTCCGGTCCGGAGAGGGAGAGAAAGGATCTTCTGAGGGTCATTGAGAGTTACCTGTTGTCCAGGAACTCGCTTCCATTTCGAATGGTGATCTCTTCGGGAGATCCTAAGGGTGAAGGAAGGGTGGTGAGCAGAGGGAGGGACTGGGTGATCTACGATTGGCTTCCAGATAAGTGGACTGAGCTGACCTCAGCCGACGTCGTCCTCTGCAGGGCTGGCCACACCACAATAGCCGAGAGCCTCATGGCGGGTAAACCCTTGATTCTGATTCCCGTTCCCGGACACACGGAGAAGGAGGCCAACGCGGCCTCCGTCGAGTCGATGGGTCTGGGTAAGATCTTGCCCCAGGAAGAGTTCGCTTACGGGCTGGAGAGGGTTGTCGAAGAGATCGTCTCAGACGATTCGATGCGGAGTCGTCTGGATAACTTCGTCGATAGGTTCTCCCGCTGGGATCCCCTGGACAGGGCGGCCTCCATAATCGCGGCCTCCTCAGACTAGGTGGTTCTCTCCCCGCTAACCCTCCTGATCGCCCAGATCAGCTTTCCAGAGAGGTCCCTAATGATCTCATCCGACGGGCTCGTTATGCGCAGGTGGACCAACCTGCCCGCATCATCAGTCCCCACCTCATAATCCAACTTGCCCTCCGATCGGAGCGGGTCGAGGACCTTCTTAACATACCATCCCTCCAACAGGGATCCCCGGAAAGGTATCTCCGCGTCGTCCCTGGCGTTGAAGGAGAGACCGCCCCCGCCGAAGGACAGGGTCCCAATCTCCTCTCCCGCAACCATTATCCTGCGGACTTCTCCCCCTGACTCGGAAGCTGGGGGAGGCCCCCCCACCTGGGTTCCGGGGGCTATCGACACCCTTATCAGCACCTCGTCTATGGTCTCCAACATCCGCCTCAGGCGGTTCAATCTTCTCTCGGTCTTCTCTATCTGCCTCTTGAGGGAATCTCTGAGCCACAAGAGATCCCTTATCCTCTCCTCTTCCATCAAGGGGATCCACCCACCTCCCTGGAGAGGGAAGCTCTTATCCATTCCTTTGTCCTGCCTATCCCCAACCTGACCACTAGGGGACCAAGCCTCGGTCCCCTGGGGGCGCCTACCAGAAGCTGGTACACCGCAGAGAAGAATCTCTTGTCGCCCACGGTGGCCGAGGCCACCTCGTGTGCAAGGTTTTGAACCTCTTCCTCGCTCATCCCATCTCTCAGCCTGGCCGCGAACTCCCGCACCGCCTCTAGGGTCTCCCCGTCGAGGCGACTCTCCTCGGGTTGAACCCAACCCACCTCTCCCACGAAGTTGGCCGCGTGGTCGAACCACCTAACGAAGGTGGGGTCGTTCAGCAGATCCTCCCTGCTAACCCCGTAGTATCCGGCCAGCATCTCGGCCGCGATGAACCTCAACTCTCTCCTGTCCAGCGTTCTGTGGGGGAGTATGCTGATCACGTTTAGGAGGGAGGAGAAGCTGAAGGGAGGGGGCCGCGGGACCTTCCCCAGCATGAACGAGTACTCGACCAACCTCCTCACGGTCAGCCTGTCCCTCTCGGACATACCTTTGGGGTTCCAATAGGCTCTGAGGTTCCTCTCAAAGTCAGCCACGTACGTCGGGATCTTCTCCACGGCTAGTTTCCTGGCCCCCCTGTACCTCTTGAACATGAGCATCCTCAGGCTCTCCTTCGGGGCGTACCTCAGCCAACGCTGGGGGGTGAGGACGTTCCCCCTGGACTTGGATATCTTGGTTCCGCTCGCGTCCAGGAACATCTCATACCTTATGGTGTGAGGGGGTTCGAATCCGAGCACTTCCCTGGATATCCGCGAGTTCACCCTGAAGCTGTCCGTTATGTCCTTGCCGTGCGGCTCGAAGGAGATCTTCAGGGCATCCCACCTGGCGGCGAATTCTCCCCACATCCACGGGAGCTTTCCATCCCCCCTCGAGTAAGACGCCTCTCCGACGTGACCGCAGCCTTTGATCCCCTTAAACTCCTGATCGCATACGTAGATTACCTTTCTCTCTTCCGGGATTACTCGGATGACCCTCGTTGTATACATGCGCCCGCAATTCTCGCACACGGGCCAGTAGGGTATCCATCCCCTGGGCTTGCTGGACCCGACCTCCTCCCTGACTATAGCCTCCACCTTCTCCCTGCGGGTGAGTATCCTGTGGATCTGATCGTCGAGGACTCCTGATTTGTAGACCTCCCTCGCGGTCATCAGCTTAAAGTCGAGATCTAGTTTCTCCAACGCGTCTACCAGCAGACCGCTCATGTGCTCCCCATAGCTCCCGTGACACCCCCACGGGTCGGGGATGTCAGTGACGGGCATTCCCAGATACTTCCTATACTCCTCCGGCACCCCGATTGGAACCTTTCTCAGGCCGTCCCTGTCGTCGGAGAAAGCTATCATCTCGCTGGGATGACCCAGAGATTCTATCCCCAGCTTAACGCCGTAGGCCCTGAGAGAATCGCCGACGGAGCCTATGTGAGGGAAGCCGCTCGCCCCTATCCCAGATTCCACCCTTATCGGCCTCAGATTCCTCCCAAGTCTATTCTCTCTCTCGACGACCTCCTCTGCCAGCTTGTCCAGCCAGAACGCCGCGGGCAAACCCACCCCGGCAGCCTCCCGCCGGGGCTAAAAAAGGTTGGAAGCGGAAGAAAGAGTTGCGGGAGAGAGGATCGAGAGCCCCCTCCCCCACCTCCCTCCGCTCATTCCGCCTACTTTCGCGTTCAGACCTGGGTGAGCTCTATCTCTATGACGCTTATGTCCCTCCTGTTGCCGTACTCGTCTATTATCTCCTCTGTTCCGGTTCTTATGTCGGATATCTTGATCTTGTCCGGGAAGTACTTGAGCCTCGTGATCTCGGCGACGTCAACGGCCCTGGAAATCGACCTGCCCCTGGCCTTGAGTATGATCTTCTTGACGCCCCTGTTTATCTGGAGGGTGGTCGCCATCACGTAGTTGATGGCAGGCTTCTTCCCGACATAGACAATTCCCTCCTCCCCTTCTCCTGGCATACGTCTCCACCTCTCTGAAACGCTGGCTCGCCGGGAAATGTGGTGTCCCTCGAACCTCCAGCGAGGCCGCGTCCTAGAGGATGGTCGATTAATAAATTTTCAGGCGAGGAGCTCGTCTAAGGAGTACTCCCTGGATCTCCCCACGGCCTCCCTCCTTATCCTCACCGGGATCCTGCCGAGACTCAGTTCCATCTCGGCCAGTTTTATTGGATCAGCCTCTCCCTCTGGTATCTCATCATCCCTCAAAAATAGAGGAGAGCCGGCGGCTATCTGCTGGGCCCTGAAGGCGATTATCCTCGCCCTCTCAAATTTGGTCAGCCTTCTCGGGCCCAGCTCGCCGCCTTCACCCAATCCTCACTCCTCCTCCTTGGATTCCTCCTCGAACTTCTTTCCGGCAGCCGCTATTATGTCGTCTATCTTCAGTATCGTCTCTGCGAACTCGGCGGCGGATTCGATGGCGTTCTTCACAACCCTGGCTGGCTCTATGACCTTTTTGGCCCTCATGTCAACTATGTCGCCCGTGAAGACGTCGAAGCCGTGAGTGGTCTTTCCGTCCGCGTGGGCCGCCACCAGCTCGGCCATCTTGATCACAGGATCGTGTCCGGCGTTCTCCACGAGGGCCCTGGGTATCACCTCTATGGCCTCGGCGAACTTCTGAACAACAGTCTGCTCCTTTCCGCTCAGGTCCTTGGCGTACTCCCTCAATCCAAGGGCAACATCCATCTCTATGGCCCCTCCGCCCACCACGATCTCCCCATCCTCTATCACATCCCTGACGACGCTTATCGCGTCGTGTACCGTCCTCTCGGTCTCATCTATAACCTGCTTCGATCCGCCCCTTATCAGTATGGAGACGGCCTTGGGATCCTTGCACCCCTCGACGAAGACCATCTTGTCCTCTCCGACCCTCCTCTCCTCAACCAGGCTTGCCTCTCCGAGGTCGGCCGGGGAGATGTCCTTCACGTTGACCACTATCTTGGCGCCCGTGGCCTTGGCGAGCTTCTCTATGTCGGACTTCCTCACCCTCCTGACGGCCAGTATGCCCCTCTTGGCCAGGAAGTGCTGGGCAACGTCGTCTATCCCCTTCTGGCAGAAGACGACGTTCGCGCCGGTGGAGGCTATCTTGTCCACCAGGTCGGCGAGTATCTTCTTCTCCTGAGAGAGGAACTCCTTTATCTGGTCAGGGGACACCACCCTTATCTTGGAAGAGATCTCCGGCTTCTTCACCTCGAGCGCGCTCTCTATCAGGGCTATCTTGGCGTTCTCCACCCTCCTTGGCATTCCCGGGTGGACCACCTCCTTGTCTATCACTATGCCCCTGATCAGCGCGGTGTCGGTGAGGGCCCCTCCCTCCTTCTTCTCCCGCTTTATGTTGTCGAGGTCGACGACCCTCTTCCCGTCTCTCTCCTCCACTACCGTCAGGGCCGCCTCGACCGCTATGTTGGCTATGTGATCCCTGGCGCTTGCCACCGCCTTGGAAGCCATGGCGAGCTTGGCTATCTCCTTCAGCACCTCTTTATCGTTCCACCTGACCTTCTCTGCATGCTTGCTGACGAGCTCTATCGCCTTGGCGGCCGCCTTGCGGTACCCCTCTATTATCACGGTAGGATGAATTCCTACGTCCATCAGCTCCTCGGCCTTGGACAGGAGCTCTCCAGCCAGCACCACGACGGTGGTGGTCCCGTCTCCCGCCTCCTGCTCCTGGCTCTTCGCCAGGTCCACCATCATCTTGGCGGTGGGATGCTCAACCTCTATTTCCTTCATCACGGTGGCCCCGTCGCTCGTTATTATGACGTCGCCGAACGGGTCGACGAGCATCTTCTGCATGCCCTTGGGTCCCAAGGTGGTCTTCACGGTCTCCGCTATGGCCTTGGCCACCATTATGTTGAGTCTTACGGCCTCTCTTCCCCTCGTCCGGGAGGTTCCCTCCTTCAACACGAGCACCGGGATGGTTCCTCCTCCACCTGCCGCAGCAGACATCCTTTCTCACCCCCTCGCGCCAAGCAGTGCGATGGGTCCCAACTCAGGGGGTCAGTCATCCGATTTAAAATGCTTTCCGCGCCGACCCACCTCACCCCCGGGCGGCCCGGACCACCCGGAGCGCGGCCGAATACGGATCTCCCGCCCTGGTGATCGCCCTTCCAACCATCACGAAGTCGGCCACCCCCCTCAGAGCTCTGATGGCCTCCGAATCTATCCCACCGGCAGCCCCCACCAGGAGGCCCTCCCTCCTGAGCCTGGGCAGCGTCTCCCACCCGGAGAAGGTGCCCTGATCTATGCCAGCATGGAGGCACACCATCTCCACCCCTAGGTTGGCCGCCTCCTCAACCCTGCCCTCGAGGTCCCTCCCCTCCAACCCGATGGTGTCCACCAGGACCGCCTTCCCCCGGGACTCCGCCTCCTCAACTGCCGACGATATTGTCTCCCTGGGGGCGGTCGCCAGGACGCTCACCACGTCGGCCCCGGAGCCGAAGGCCAGGGAAGCCTCCAGGCTCCCCGTGTCGACCGTTTTGGTGTCGGCGAATATCTTGGCGTCCGGGAAGGCCGCCCTGACGGCTCGGACCGCGAGCATCCCGTGACTCTTTATCAGCGGAGTCCCAACCTCTATAGATCTGATCCCAGCCCTATATGCCTCGAACGCCGTTCTCAGGGCGCGGCCCAGGTCAGTAAAATCCAGGGAGAGGAAAATCTCAAGCTCCCTCGACAATGGACTCCACCCTCCTCAAGACCCACCAGGTCATTCCGAGCATGAAAAGGGAGGCCGCTACCATGGCCACCACAATCTCCGGTCCGGCGCTCCGCCCGTACGCAAAGAAGAAAGGACCTATTATCACAAACCCCTCCTCAGGAGCCCCTCCCATCGATCCGACGGAGAGCAGCATTATCCCTACGAATACCAGCCCGAAGCCGAGCGTCAGCAGCATCAGTCTCAACACACCCCTCTCCACCGATTCCGGCTCGACGGCCAATCGACTCACCCCGCCAAGGAGAGGTACATCATGATCACCGCCACGGCCGCCAGGATCGACACGGCCGCCAGGGTGAGAAGCATCCCCCGGGTCACGTTCCTGCCGAACACTATCGGAATCGGGCCTACCAACACTATACCGGCTATGGTGGTCTCCGATCCACCTCGACCGGCGATCCTGTCGATCAAGAGGGCCAAGAGCATCATCGCGGCCCCTATAACCGCGAGGATCACCCCAATCGCCTGAACGAAGTTCACGGATTACCTCACCCCCGAGGCCCTCCTGAGGCTCTCGATCCTGCTCGGCTCCCCGAGAACCCTGATGAGCGTCCCCCGGCGGAGACTCTCTCCTTCCTCCGGGATCTTAGATCTCGCCCCCTCCTGGATCGATATAACCCTCAGGCCCCACCTCTCCTCGACCTCTCTCACCGTCAATCCCGAGACCCTCCCGCCGACGGGGACTATGGAGTAGGCCGGGGCGCCTTCCTCAAACCTCGGCGAGGTGGGCGCCAGGGACTTAAGATCGACGTTCGCCAAGAAATCGGCTATCCTCTCCCCCGCCCTGCCGTCTCCAAACGGGTTTTTATCAACCCTCAACCTCCCGCGCGTCCTGCCGTATAGAACCCTCCTCACCGCCCCCACTATCCTATCCCGCGCCGCGCCGGTCAGGGTTCCCGCGCCGATTTCGAGCATCTCTGGCCTCTCCGTATTGTCCCTCAATATCACGCAGGGGATCCCTAAGGTGGCCGCCTCCTCCTGTATTCCGCCTGAGTCTGTGGCCACCACCTTTACGCCCAGTAAAAGCGCTAAGAAGTCCAGATAACCCAGCGGCTTGATTATCCTCAAGTGATCATACTCCCTCAGCGGCCGCAGAAGGCCCATGGTCTCCAGCCTCCTCTTGGTGTGGGGGTGCATGGGCCACACTATCTTGACCTCGCTCAGGGACCTCACGGCCAGGACTATCTCCCTCATCCTCTCGGCCGATCCGAGGTTCTCTCTCCTGTGGACCGTGAGCACCATTGAGATCTCCCTCTTCCCTATCCCCACCTTACTCAAGATCCTGTCCGTCCTCTCCCTTGCCCTTGGAAGCATCGCCCTTATCGCGTCGACCACGGTGTTCCCCGTCAGGAGGATCCTCCTCGGAGATATCCCCTCATCGAGCAAGTTCGCCGCCGCCCTCTCGGTGGGCGCGAAGTCGACCGCCGACACGTGGTCCACCAGCCTCCTGTTTATCTCCTCCGGCATCGTGAAGTCAAAACTCCTCAGTCCCGCCTCGACGTGAGCAAACGGAATTCCCATCTTGACCGCGGCCAGGGCCGACCCGAGGACGGAATTCGTGTCACCCACCCCGAGGGCTATGTCTGGGAGCATCTCTCCGAGGATCTCCTCCGCCCTAATCATGGTCTCCGCCGTCTGATAGGATTGAGATCCCGATCCAACCCCCAGATCAGCCACCGGCCTCGGAAGATCAAACTCCTCGAAGAACACGGCGTTTAACTCCAAGTCGTAATGCTGACCCACGTTCACTATCTCCACATCTTCACCTCTCTTCTCGAGCTCTTTTATCACGGGAGCCGCCTTGATGATCTCCGGCCTCGTGCCCAGGAAGAACAGGTGCGCGCCCATCGGACGTCGCCCCTGCCTGTCACTTTTTTTAAAGTCCCCGGAGACCGCCCCGAGAGGTGGGGGCCGGTGCTCACACCAGAACCGATGGTTAGGTTCTACGCGTACACCACGAGGGCTTCGCGGAGAAATCTGGCCGAGGCGCTGGTGGAGTTCGGTGAGGTCCACGTGGAAAGGCCAGAATGGATCCCGGGGGTCTCCCCTCCCAAGGACGTCAAGGTAGAGACCCTTAATCTCTACAGGTCGTTGAGGGAGGTGCTGGACAGGGTGGTCTCCCTGGGAATAACCCCGGGAGAGGCCGCCGGAGGGGCGAGCCGGGCGGAGGCCGAGGATCTCAGGAGGGAGGCCGAATCTCTAATATCTTCTCTTTTGGAGGAGGAAAAGAAGTTAGAATTGGCAAAAAAGGCAAAATCAATCATTAAAGATAGAGAAAAAAGAAAAGAAGTTTTGGAAGAGAGGCTCAGGAGATTGGAGGAGGCCATAAGCTCCTACTATGAGGTGGCCGCCAGGGTGATAGCAGAGGAGCCAGAGAAGCTTAGGTTGGGTAGGATCCTGTTGGACATGGAGAGGGAAATATCGGCCATCTCCTCAGCCCTGAGGATCTGCTCAGATCCTTCCACCAGCACCTCGGATGCCAGGGAACTCCTAACCTCGGCAACGGAGCACCTGGATATCTTGCGCACCCTGATGAGGGACGTCTTCCCACACGTCCCCCATGCGATTTACGAGGAGATGGAGGAGATGGTCGACAGGGCGGCGGACAGGCTGTCATCTGCCCTGAGAGAGGTGAACAGGGCGCTCAAGAGGGAGGACGAGATCTCCGAGATGAGGCTCGTCGAGGGCATGTGGAAGCGAATAGAGGAGTCTTCCAAGAGGATAGTGGCCCTCTCTCCCCTCGTTGTCGGCGAGTCCAGGATGTCAGAGCTGAGGGCTAAAATAGAGGAGATGGAGGCTGAGAAGGACTCCCTCCTGGCCGCAGCCCGGAGCGAGATAGAGGCGGCCGCCGGCCTTGTTAGGGAGCTCGCGAGCAGGTTCGCCTCCGTGAGGAAAAATCTCATATCCATAGAGGCGGTTGAGGTGGGGGAGGCCGAGAGGAGGCTCTCCGATGTGATCAGTGAGGCCCAACCTATCTATCTCGAGATCCAGAAGATAGAGGCCGAGTTGGAGGAGCTCTCCGAAGCCGCCTCCCCCCGATTTGTGAGGAGGGCCAGGGAGGAGAGGGACCTCATCAGGAAGAAACTCGCCGCCGTTTCGGCCCGCATAGTGGCCCTCATGATGGATCTGAGATCGGAGGCGGCCGCAGAGAAGCTGGAATCCGACTTCCTGATGGAGGGGGAGCACATGGTCGTGGCCGCCGGCTGGGTGCCGAGGGACAGGGCCGGCGACCTAGAGGGTCTACTGAGGGAGAGGCTCTCCGGATTTGTGGCCGTGGAGTTCGAGCCCCCGGAGGAGGAATCTAGGCCGCCCACCCTGGTGAGGCTGAAGAAGATATTCGAGCCCTTCAGGCTGCTGACTCACAAGATGTACGGTCTACCATCCCCCAACGAGATGGATCCGACCCCGCTGGTATCCTTCCTCTTCCCGCTGATGTTCGGTTTCATGTACGGCGATCTAGGTCACGGCATCGCGCTGGCCCTCTTCGGGCTGATCGTCAGGGTGAGATCCGGTTCCGAGACCATGAGGGACTTCGGGGGGGTTCTCCTCTACAGCGGAATCGCGGCCTCCGTGTTCGGCGCCGCGTACGGCGAGCTCTTCTTCCTGAGGCTCCCCTACGAGCCGATGCTCCCTCCCCCGGTGGAGAACCCCATAGCCCTCTCCGGACTGGCGGTCATGGTCGGGGCGGCCGAGCTCTCCCTCGCCTTCCTCCTCGAGGGGATCAACAGGCTCATTTCCAGGGAGACCGCGGCCGCCCTGCTGGAGTTCAAGGGATTCGCGACCCTCCTCATGTACATCGGGGCGGCATACGCCGTATACAGGAACGGCGGGGACGTGATGTCGACTCTGCGCGACCCGCTCCTCCTGGCCATGGCCATCCCGCTTTTCGTGACGGCGGTCTACCCGGTCGTGGAAGCCCGGGCGAGGGGACGCGGAGCGGCCGAAGGGGTGATAGAGGGCTTCATAACGATTCTGGAGAGCGTCTTGGGGCTGCTGAGCAACTCCCTATCTTATCTGAGGTTGGCCGGGTTCGCGGTGTCCCACGCAGCCTTCGGCCTGTTGGCCTGCGAGATGGCCTTCGGAACCCACTGCACCGTCTCCAACATACTGCCCGAGTCCGCAGCCTCCCCGACCGGCCTGCTCATAGTCATATTCTTCAATCTGTTCGCCATGGGGATGGAGGGGATGCTCTCCTTCATACAAGCCACTAGGCTCACCTTCTACGAGTTCTTCACCAAGTTCTTCTCCGCCAGCGGAGTCCCTTTCAGGACCCCGGAGGAGCTGATCGATTGAACGTTCCGTTCAAATCTTTATATGGGATGGCCGTCGCCCCCCGTGGCCACGAGGTGGATCGTGATGACCAAGATCGGCGGTATTAGGAGGCTCGCCCTCATCACCGTGGTGGCGCTGCCTGCCATCCTCCTGCCCCTGTCAATAAATCAGACGCTTACTCTGGCCGCCCAGCCGGAGGTGAGCGGGTCCCCGCCGGGCGGAGATTCCAGGGGCCTGGCCTTCCTGGGGGCCGCGGTGGCCGTCCTGGGGAGCACCATAGGAGCGGGTATAGCGCTGTACGGGGTGGGGGTCGGCGGCAGCGCCCTCCTGGCGGAGAGGCCCGACCAGTTCACCGCCGTGCTCATACTGGGGGGACTATCCGAGGGGGTCGCGATATACGGGCTGCTGATAGGCATCATGATCCTGGGGAAGATCTAGACTAAGACGGTATACAGACCGGATCGTCTCAAACCCCCCACCTTTCATTTTCCTCTTATTTTCCCCTCCCGGCGGCGAGGAGGTCGTAGAGCTCTGGCCCCAGGATCCCGCTCACCCTCCCCAGGAGGAGGGTCTTGAACCTGGTCCACTCCCACTCACACTCTACGACGTACCACAGAACGTATGGTTTGTCTAGGGGATATCTGGAGGCGACCCTCCTTGTCCTCCCGACCGCGTCCCTGAAAAGGGCCAGCTCCATCACCCACGGTTCACCCACCCTCTTCAGGCTGTCCAACATTAACAGAGCCGCCGACTTGTACTCTTCCAGACCGGACAGCCTGGTTATGGCATCCTCCAGATCTCCCGCCTCGAATACCGCCCTCAGGGCGTGCCCTCCTATCTTTCCCCTGAAGAGCTCGGAGAACCCTTTGACGTCCCTCCCCTCATAGTGCAGCTTCAGGGCGATCGCGAGCAGCCTTCTCTCCACGATTTCCCTGAGCACCCCCTCGGTTCTCGCGTCCCCGGTCGCCGCGGCGGCCTTATTTACCATCTCCCCGTGGGCGGTCTCGAGTCGAACGTCGAGCCTGGAGAGGTCCTCCCCATCCGAAGATCTCCAACTCTCCAGCGCCGACCTGACCTCGGCCTCTCTCACGAGCTGAACCAACTCTCCCAGATCCTCCGCCTTGGAGAGCACCCCAACATCCAAGAGGAACCCGCTCAGGGGGAGCATAGCCCCCTCTATCTCGCCCTTCCTCCCGGCCATCAGGGCGTACACAATCCTCCTCAGATTCTCCAGGTCGTACCTGGCCGAGTAAACCCTTATGAGCCTCCTGAGGGGATCCGAAGTTAGAGATATTATCCTCCTGACTCTGAGGCCGAACACCCTGGCGGAGTTCCTTTCTATAGCTTTAGGATCCCTCAGATCCTCAGGAGAATCGAAGAACGGTCCGTACTCGGTGTTCGCCAGCTCTGAGAGCAGCCTCGAGTCGTCCTCTATCAGGGCCCAGGACCTGAGCCTGTCCTCTGGTATGAGGTGGGTCCCCAGCCCATGGGCCCTTACCACAACGTACGTGGATCTGCCGGAGGGCAATCACTCACCTCTCTTGAGAACCCTGTACTTCTTCACCCTGAGAAACTCCTCCAGCCCTTCCTCCTCCAGGGACTCCTCTATGTACCTTATGGCTTCCTCGTGCTCTGGTATCACCAGCTTCTCGAGAGAGTTGACCTTCCTCATGGTCTCGGCGAGATTCGAGGCTATCCTCTCGAACTTGGCCTCCACGTTGGCCACCCTTATCATCTCGTTGATCGCGTCGGCAAGCTTCCTCGCGGCCGCGATGACGGCCGCGTCCATGCTCGGTGTCGTCCTGACTTCCAGCGCCTCGACCTCCACCTCCGGCACCTCCACTCCTATCACGCTCCTCACCCTCATCTTGGTCTTCATGGGCCTGCTCAGCAGGGCGACCTTCTTGGCCTCCCCGGGGCCGGCCGCGGCGAAGGCCATCCGGAGCATCTCGTAGGCCTCCACGAATCTGGCCTCGGCCTTTTCCCTCTTCCTGATCTCGGGGAGGAGGCCCTGGGCCTCCTTTATCAGCTGGTCCCTCTTCATCTTCAGGGCCTCGACCCCTCTCCTCAGGAAGCCGACCCTCTCCCTGAGCATTATCAGGAAACCCTTGGTGGCCACGATCCTGCCAACGGACTTGAAGGCCACTTCCCCCACCCGCCCGACGTCCGGTCGGTTTACCGCGATCTTATTCTCCCCCAGTCGGGGGCTTCCTCCTCGGGTGGTACTTCTCCAGGGTCCGGTCGCTTATTCTCGTGAGTTCGGTCTCGGGCAGCAGGGATATTATCCTCCAGGCTATGTTCAGGGTCTCCTCTATAGGCCTCCTCTCCTTATACCCCTGGGCCACGAACTCCGTCTCGAACCTCTTGGCGAATTCCAGGTAGGTCCTCTCCCTCTCGCTGAGCCCGGCCTCCCCTATTATCTGAACGAGCTCCCTGGCCCTCGTCCCCTCTTTATAGGCGGAGTACATCTGGTCGGCGACCTCCTTGTGATCCTCCCTGGTCTTGCCCCTGCCTATGCCGTCCTTCATCAACCTGCTCAGGCTCGGGAGGACGTTTATCGGCGGGTATATCCCCCTGTTGTTCAGGTCGAAATCCAGGAAGATCTGTCCCTCCGTTATGTAGCCGGTCAGGTCCGGTATGGGGTGGGTTAGATCCCCACCCGGCATCGTGAGGATCGGCATCATCGTGATGGATCCGGGCCTGCCCTTTATCCGCCCGGCCCTCTCGTAGATGCTGGCCAGGTCGCTGTACATGTATCCTGGGTACCCCTTCCTGCTGGGCACCTCCTCCCTGGCCGCGCTGAGCTCCCTCAGGGCCTCGCAGTAGTTGGTCATGTCGGTGAGTATCACCAGGACGTCCATGCCCTGGTCGAAGGCCAGGTATTCGGCGGCCGTCAGGGCCACCCTGGGCGTTGTTATCCTCTCTATCACCGGATCGTTGGCCAGATTGAGGAAGAGCACCGATCTGCTCAGGGCGCCGAACTTCTCGAACTCCCTCCTGAAGAAGAGCACCTCGTCGTGCTTCAACCCTATGGCCGCGAAGACTATCGCGAACCTCTCCTCCTTACCGGGAACTATCGCCTGCCTCGCTATCTGGGTCGCCACGTGATTGTGGGGCAGCCCGGATTCCGAGAATATGGGGAGCTTCTGACCCCTTACCAGACTGAGCATGCCGTCTATCGCCGATATCCCCGTCTCTACGAACTCGTCGGGATAGTCCCTCATGGTCGGGTTGATCGGGGCGCCGTTTATGTCTCTCCTCTCCTCGGCCCTGACTGGAGGTCCCCCGTCTATGGGGACGCCCGAGCCGTTGAACACCCTGCCCAGGATCTCCATGGAGACCGGCAGCCTCAGGGGCTCGCCGGTGAACTTCACCAGGGAGCTCACATCTAGCCCCTCGGTGTCTCCCAATATCTGGATCACGGTGGAGTCGGAGGTCACCTCCAGAACCTGCCCCAGCCACTCCCTGCCGTCCTCCGAGTACACCCTGACGACCTCGTCGTAAGAGGCCTCGGGCACGCTCCTCATGACGACCAGGGGCCCCTTGACGGCCTTTATTCCCCTATAGGTCAGCCCGTAGATCTGGCTCATGCCCTCACCTCCGCCATCAGGCTCGAGGCCTCGGCCTCCAGCCTGGAGACCGCCTCATCCAGCGCGGAGTCGAACTCCTCGGGGGGGACGAACTTCAACCTCCTGAGCGCCCCCAGCGACTTCATCCCCTGTATCGCCGACATCGGAACGCCGGCGTCCACCAAGGGCCTCAACCTGTCGTAGAACTCGGTGAACACCTTGAGCATGAGAGCCTGCTTCCTCGGGGGGCAGAAGGTGTCCACCTCGTGGTAGGCGTTCTGGACCAAGAACCCCTCTTTTATCAACTCGGCCGCCAGCAGGACCAACCTGTTCTCGTCGCTCAGGGCGGCCTCCCCCACCACCCTAGCGACCTCCTCGAGGCTCGACGCCCTCTGGAGAAGGGCCATCGCCTTGTCCCTGTACTCCATCATGTCTTGTCCGGTCTCGGACAGCCACCAGTTTCTAAGGCCCTCCAGATACTTGGAGAAACTCCTGAGCCAATTTATGGCCGGGAAGTGCCTCTTGAACGCGAGGTCCTTGTCCAGCGCCCAGAACGCGCCCACGTATCTCATCGTGTGCTGGGTCACAGGTTCGTTGAAGTCCCCGCCTGACGGGCTGACCGCCCCTATTATAGCCACCGAACCGACCTCATCCCGGTTCGAGCCAAGCACCCTAACCCTGCCGGCCCTCTCGTAGAAGGAAGCTATGAAGTCCGGCAGGTAGGCTGGGAATCCCCTCTCAGATGGTATCTCTTCTAGTCTGGAGCTCAGCTCCCTGAGGGCCTCGGCCCACCTGCTGGTGGAGTCGGCCGTGAGCACCACGTGGAGGCCCATGTCCCTGAAGTACTCCGCGTAGGTCACGCCTATGAAGATGCTGGCCTCCCTGGCCGGGACGGGCATGTTGCTGGTGTTCGCTATGAGGACGCTCCTCTCCATGAGCGGGCGGCCGGTCTTAGGATCAACTAGCTTCGGGAAGGTGTGCAGGAGGTCGGTCATCTCGTTTCCCCTCTCCCCACACCCGACGTACACCACCACGTCCGCGTCTGCCCACTTCGACACCTGGTGCAGGGTGACCGTCTTTCCGGTGCCGAATCCCCCGGGTATGGCCACTGCTCCTCCCTTGACGGCCGGGAAGAAGGTGTCTATCACCCTCTGCCCGGTCACCAAGAGCTCGCTCGGGTCGAGTTTCTCCTTGAAGGGCCTGGGGATCCTGACCGGCCACCTGTGGTGCATCTTCAGGTCTTCTCTCCCCCCGGGACCGGATAGGGTGGCGACCACCTCCTCCACGGTGTAGTCCCCCTCCGGGGCCACGTACTCAGCCCTGCCCCCGGCGGATCCGGGCGGCACCATTATCTTGTGCTCTATGGCCCCCTCCATCACCGTGCCTATCACGTCGCCCGGAGTGAGGGCGTCTCCCTGGGACGCCTTGGGAACGAAGTGCCACACCTTGTCCCTGGGGAGTGTTGGCACCTCTATCCCCCTGGTTATGAAGGGCCCACCGGCCTCCTCGGCTATCCTCTTCAAGGGGCGCCCCAGGCCGTCCAGCACCAACCCCAGGAGGCCCGGCCCGAGCTCGGCGGACAGGGGCTCTCCGGTTCTCTTCACCGGCTCGCCCACCCTCATCCCGCTGGTCGGCTCGTAAACCTGGATTACTGCGACGTCCCCCCTTATCCTGACTATCTCCCCAATGAGCTCCTCCTCCCCGACTCGGACGATCTCCCTTATCTTTGCCCCTCTCATGCGATCCGCGGCGACCACCGGCCCCTTCACCTGAATGATCCGTCCGACGGCGGTTTCCTCCTCCCCCTCTCCCACAATCCGCTGCATGGTCCATCACCCGAACAGGATCTCCAAAATGTCTCCGTATCCCTCCTCCCAGACCCTCCTGAGCCTTCCCTCGAAGGTGTTATAGTACCTCACCGTGTCCTCCTCGTCCCTCACCACCACGCCCCCTATCGTGTTCAGACCTCGCCGATCGACCTCCACCTTCACGCCCATCTCCTGCTCCAGCTCGGCCGCCACCTCTCTCAGGATCTCCAAGTCGGCGTCCCTCCCCATGATCACGACCGACCCAGAATTGATGGATTCGATGGCCTGCCTGGCCAGTCCCTTGATTATCACCCTGTAGTCATATTCGGCCCTCTTGCCGGAAGATACGGCCGCCAGCTCCTCTCTGGCCGCGTCGAACGCCTTCTTGATATACTCTGCCTTGATCCGCATGATGATCTTCTTCGCCTCCAACTCTGCTGCGCTCTCCCTCCTGCTCAGCTCGTCCCGCATCTCCCTCTCGGCCCTCTCCCTCCTCGACCTGATTATCTCTTCCGCCTGCCTCCTGGCCTCCTCAACTATCTCTTCCGCCCTGATCCTGGCCTCTTCTATCTTCTCCTCCGCCTTCTGTTTGGCCAACCCGAGTATGGCCGTAACTACGGCCTCCGCCCGCCCGCCCTCATCTCCCGTCAACCTCAACCACCTTTCCCACTATGTATCTGACGGCCTGCGGGAGGGATCCGTCGGCCTTCAGCCTGAGCTGCTCGGCCCTCCTGCTCGCCTCCTCCAGCAGGGCCCTTATCTTTGCCTCCACCTCCCCGGCCACGCTCACCTCTATCGGAGCCTCCCTGGCCTCCCTCAGGATCTCTTCAGCCTTGGCCCGCGCCTCTCCGATGATCCTCTCGGCTTCTCTCTCGGCCTGCTCAATGACGGCCTTGGCATCGGCCTCACTCTTCAAGAGGACCTCTATCAGCCTGGCCATTTCGACACCTCCTCACACCTTCAGACTTTCGCTCCCGAGGGCCCTTATTAGGAGCTCCCTGAGCTCCCTGAATCTGACCCCCCTCGGCCCCTCCAGGTCGGGGACGACCGCGAAGACGGGCTTTACCAAACCCATCCTGAGGATCTCCCTCCTATATGGTTCTATCTCCTCATAAACCCTCTCATTCACGAAGATCACGTGGGGGACGGAATCTCCCATGTCTCTTAAGAACTTCAGCAGATTCTTCCTCCCCCTGATGACGTGTGGCTCTATCCCGAGCATCGCGAACCCGAGCGCCAGGATGTCGTCATCCACCAGGGCTATCGGAGAGCCCTCCCCGGAGTCGCGATCCACCCCTCACCCCTCGGCCGACCGGCTCTCTGCTAATCTATAAAAACCGGGTGCCGGCGGGTGACCTGCGGGGGTGGCCGAGCCAGGTCAAAGGCGGCGGACTTAAGATCCGCTCCCCCAGGGGTTCGTGGGTTCAAATCCCACCCCCCGCACCAGGGCCCGCCGCCTGGATCCCCCCGCCCACGGGTCGCCGGTGAGCCCATTGAGGGAGACAGAGGTCAAGCTTAGGATCGCCCACTCGGAATTCCTCGCGGCCCTGGAGAGGGCCGGCCTGACCTTCAGGGAGGAGGGAGGCTGGGAGGAACAGGAGGACATCTACCTGGACACCAAAGATGGGGACCTGAGGAGGAGGGGGCTCGCGCTCAGGATCAGGGTGGTCGGGTCTGAGATCCTGGTCACTCTCAAGGGCGGCGCGTCATTTGGCCCATCCGGTGAGAAGGTGAGGGAAGAGCTGGAGCTCCCATTGACGGATCCCGGCGTCGCCGAGATCTTGGCCGCGGCCGGTTTGAGGATCGCCTCGCCGCCCTCCTCTCTGGAGGAGCTCTTCTCAGCCTTGGGACGCGGTGGGTTGATTCCTCGGGTGACCGTCAGGAAGAGGAGGAAGAAGATCTCTGTTCCGGGATGGAACTCCTTAGTCTTCCTCGATCTGGTGGATGGACTGGGAGAGTTCGTCGAGGTGGAGGGGGAGGACTCCCCCCGGCTCGTGGCCAAGCTGGGACTAGGGGATAGAGCGGTCAGGCTGACCTACGCCGATCTCGTGGAGGCCTTATCTCGCGTATGAGGGAGGTCACTCCACCCTTCTCCAGCAGCCTGACCGCCGATTCGGCGGCCCTCTCGTATACCTCATCGGCGTCGACCGAGACGTGCCTACCCTCCCTAATCACGATCCTCCCGCCGACTATCACGTCCGAGACGTCCGAGCACCTGGCCGAGTAGACCAGGTGGGAGATCACGGAGTGGACCGGCTGCCACCACGGGGCCTCGATTGAGACGGTGATCACGTCAGCTCTGGCGCCCTCCTCCAGCCGGCCCAGGTCCCTCATCCCCATGGCGTCCGCCGGGATCCGGGTGGCCATGTCCAGCGCGGTCTGGGCGCCGACCACCCTGGGATCCCGGCCAACCCCCTTGTGGAGGAGGGCCGCGAACTTCATCGTCTCGAACATGTCCAGGGAGTTGTTGCTCGCCGCGCCATCCGTCCCAAGACCGACATTGACCCCGGCCTCGATCAGCTCCGGGACGGGTGAGATACCCGCCCCCGTCTTCAGGTTGCTGACCGGGTTGTGGGACACCAGCGCGCCCGACTCCGCCAGGATCTTGATATCTCCCTCCCGGGGCCACACGACGTGGGCCATGACGGTCCCCTCTGACGCGAGGCCGACCTGGGCCATCAGGCGCACGGGGCTCACCCCAAACTCCCTCTCTATCTGCTCGATCTCGCTCCTGTCCTCGGCCACGTGTATCTGGATCGGGACGGCCAGCTCCCGGGCGGCCTCTGCCGTCGCCTCTAGGAGATCTCTAGAGACGCTATACGGGGCGTGGGGGCCGAGCGACGGGGTGATGAGCTCGCTCCTCCCGCGCCACCTGGCGACGAAGTCTTTAGCCTTCTCGAATGCCTTCCACCCATCCTCGCTTTCGGGGGTCCCGGCATCTATGTAGCTCGAGGCCAGAACCCCCCTGATCCCCAGCCTGGTGGCCGCCTCCGCGACGGAGTCCTCGTAGAAGTACATATCGAACACGGTGGTCGTCCCCCCGCGGAGCGCCTCCAACATCCCGAGCTCCGCCCCAGCTCGAACGTCTTCAGCGGTGAGGTTGGACTCCAGCGGCCATATCTTCTCCGTGAGCCACCTCATCAGCTCCATGTCGTCCGCCACCCCCCTGAACAGAGTCATGGCTATGTGGGTGTGGGTGTTGATGAGCCCGGGCATTACGATCTTCCCGGCCGCATCCAGTACCTCGTCCGCCTGGACCGGTAGATCCCTCCCTATCCTCGATACGCGGCCGTCCTCAACTAGCACGTCCCCCCCGAATATTATCCTCCTCTTCTCATCTTGGGTGACCACGGCCGAGGCCCTCCTCAGCAGGATGCTCTCCACCGCCTCACCCCGGCGGGGTCGGGGCCGGCAACGGTTAATAACCCAACCGGACCCCTCCTCCCGATGTCGAGGTTATGGGGCGCGGCCGCAGCGATCTCCATCTCCCTAATAGCCCTTCATCCCCTCCACGTCGCGGCCCAGCCAGCGAAGCCGGCGACCTTCACCTACCGCTTCGACGTGGCAGAGAACGGGTGGATCAACGTGTCGATAACGTTCGAATCGACCGGATCGGGGACCTCGTGGTTGATGGTCCCAACCTACCAGAAGTTCGACTTCACCGTAGAATCGGGGAACTTCGAGAACGTCAGCTGGAGAAGGTACGGCCCCTTCTACGCCAATCAGACCTTCAACTTCACGGACGGCACGTCGTTCGAGATATCCTACAGCTACCGCTTCGGCGCATTCATAGTAGAGCCGACCGGGGCCTTCTTCTCCACCCTGGTTGGGTTCGATCCGAGGACCCGTGGGAGCGTCACGGTCAGCCTGCCGCCCGGCGTCTCCATCCTGAGAACCTACCTTAACAAGGCGGAGCTCGAGCCGGACAGTCGATCGGCGGAGGGCGCGCCGTCCATAACCTACGATCTGCCGAAGGAGAACGTCGCCCTATACAGGGTTATGGTCATCTTTCAGGTCCCCGGAGAGCTCCAGACCGTCGAGAGGACCTCGGGCCTGCTCACCGTCACAGCACCTGCTCGATACGCCGACGTCGCCGAGAACATAACAAGGCTGTACGATAGGTACCTCCACTACTTGCTGGACCTGACCGGGGTAGGCGAGGTGCCCATCAACCTGACCCTCTACATGCCCAGCAGCCCAGACGAGATCTTCACCTTGGGATACACCAGCGTCTCCTCGCCGTACGAGCTGTACGACAACGTGATAACTCCGGGTTCCGTGTCCCTCAACCTGATACTGGTCAGGATGGTGGGGAGCCAGCTTCAGAACACCCTGATCCACGAGCTCCTGCACCAGTACATGCTGAGGGCGGGCCTGTCGACCGAGCTGAGGTGGGCACACGAGGGTATGGCTCAGTACCTGTCCATCTTGATAGTGAGGCAGGAGACCGGAAACTCATCTTACGGTCAGGAGGACATACAGGCCGCCGGGAAGATGGCCCAGATGCTGAACTACGACCTCGGATTCCTCCAGGACTGGAGGGGCGGGGGGATACCGGAGGACTCAAACAAGTACTACCTCTCTTCCCTCTACATCTTCTCCCAGATTGGGGAGGGGGGCGGAGGGTTCGACCTCTACAAAAGGTTCTTCCACCTGATAAGGGAAGACGGCGTCTTGGTGAACACCACCGGACAGTTGGTATCCTACCTGAGCAAGGCCGCCGGCTCAGATCTCTCCGTGGATTTCCGGAGACTCGGCTTCAGATTCTCGACGGTTCAGTCGACTCCTCCCGCCGGAGTGGTGGTTCCCATGGGCGGGGGAAGGTACCCGCCACTCATGGTGGAGCTGAATCCCTTCTCGGCGCTAGCCTGGGAGATGGACAGGATGTCCGTGAGGGCGGCCCTGGCCGGGGACATGTCCAGGGTGGGAGCCCTCAGGAGCGAGGCGAGGGCGTTCAGGGTGCTCGGCCCCCTGATGGGCGCCTCCATCATAGCCGGCGCGGTGACCCTGATCTCTGCCGCCTCTTGGGCGGCCGGCATCAGACGAAGATCCTACCGGCCGCCTCGAGCTTCTCCAGGGCCTCCCACCTATCCATGAAGGCCCTCTCCAGTGCCCTAACGTCTTCCTCCGTCAGGTGGGCGAACCTCCTCTGCGGCGCCAGGTACTCCCTCAGCGGCCTCCTCTTGGGCCTCATGGTTATCCTGAGTTTTCCGTCTTCAACCTCGTACAGGGGCCACACGTACGTGTCGACGGCGAGCCGGGCCAGCTCTATCGTCTTGTTCACCGGGTAGTTCCACCCCGTGGGGCAGGTGGACAGTATCTCGATGTACCTGAATCCCCTCTTGTCTCTGGCCTTCGCGACCTTGTTCACCAGGTCGAACGGGTAACCTATGCTGGCCGTGGCGACGTAAGAGGCCCCGTGCGCGGCCACGATGAGGGGCATGTTCTTCTTCATCTCCGCCTTCCCCGTCGGCGTGGTCTTGGTCCAGGCCTTAGGCGGTGTGGCCCCGGACCTCTGTATCCCGGTGTTCATGTAGGCCTCGTTGTTGTAGCATATGTAGAGGACGTCGTCCCCCCTCTCCGCCGCCCCGGATAGGGCCTGTATACCTATGTCGTAGGTTCCTCCGTCCCCGGCCCACGCCACGACCCTGACGTTCCCCCTGCCGAGCGCTGCCAGCCCGGCGGCCATGCCGGCCGCCGTGGACGCCGCGGCGGCGAACGCCATGTTGAACACCGGGACCCTGAACCCGCTCTTCGGGTAGGGCCCCTGAATGACGCTCGTGCAGCACGCGGGTATCACGTAGACCGCGTCCTTCCCCAGAACCTTGGACACCAACTTGAATGCCACGAGGGCCCCGCATCCGGGGCACGCCGCGTTGCCCGGCATCACGAACTTCCCGGCCCTCCTGAGGTCTTTCATCGTGATGGGCATGTCACTCACCCACCTCCCTCACCTTCAGCCCGTACCAGTAGGATACCCTGTCCACCCCTTCCGATATCTTCCGCTTGGCCGACCTGAAGATCGCCTTCAGATCCCTCACCCGGACGTCCCTGCCCCCCAATCCGGCGATGAAACCGACCACCGGGGGTCTGTCCTCCGCGTGATACAGGGAGGCTCTGAGGTCCGAGGCGAGGGGCCCTCCATGACCGAATGACACGCTCCTGTCAACCACTATTATCCCCTTCTTTCCGGCCGCCAACTCCGTGATCTCTTCTCCGGGAAACGGCCTGTACAGTCTGATCTTGACGAGACCGACGCTCTCCCCCTCCCTCCTCAATTCCTCGATCGCAACCTCGGCCTCCGAAGCCAGCGTCCCAGAGGCGACCATGAGGTAATCCGAATCCTGAGACCACCTCTCGTAGATGGCTGAGCCGTGGTACCTCCCGAACTTCTCGGCGAACTCCGTCGATATCTCCTTCAGGCGATCCTTCGCGGCCCTGGAGGCCCTGTCTATGGACCACCTCATCTCCATGTAGAGTTGATCCGGCATAACCAGGTTTCCGTAAGTTATGGGCGCGTCCGGATCCATCCTCCAGTGGGGAGGATCGTAGGGCGGGAGAAAAGAATCCACGTCTCCCTGATCGGGGATGTTCACCGGGGCGTAGGTGTGACTCAGGACGAACCCGTCCAGGCACACCATGAAGGGAAGCAGGACGTCCGGACTCTCGGCCACCTTGTACATCATCAGAACGGAGTCCAGGGCCTCCTGATTCGACGAGACGAACAGCTGCAGCCAACCGGTGTCCCTCTGGGAGATGGCGTCTTGGTGATCCACGTGTATGCTCCAGGGCGGGCCGACCGCCCTGTTGACCACGGCCATGCCTATCGGGAGCCTGGCCCCGACCGCCCAGTGCAGCACCTCGTGCATGAGCAGGAGCCCCTGGCTGGCCGTGGCCGTGAAGGCCCTGGCGCCCACGGTGGAGGCCCCTATGGCCGCCGCCATCGCGCTGTGCTCGCTCTCGACCCTTATGTACCTGGCGTCGAGCTCTCCCCTCTCTATGAAGTCGGCCAGATACTCCACTATGGTGGTCTGGGGGGTTATGGGGTAGGCCGGGACCACCTGCACCCTGGCCAGCCTGGCGGCGTGGGCGACCGCGTGGTTCGCGGTTATTATGTCCCACCTTCCCCCCTCAGCCAGCCTGGAAGCCTGCGCGGTCAAAGGGAGTTCCCCCTCCCCTCGGGAACCATCTCTATGGCCTTGGTGGGACATTCATTGGCGCACATGCCGCACCCCTTGCAGTAAGTGTAGTCTATCTCCGGGAATCCGTCCGCTCCCTCGCTTATCACCTCCTCCTGACAGTACAACCAGCACAGCCAACACTTCACGCACTTCTCCTTATTTATCACCGGCCTGAAGACCCTCCAGATGCCTGTCTCGCCCGAGGCCCCGGCTTCTGGGAGGGACACCGGGATCACGTTTGTAGCCACCGGTCTGTCACCTGGCCGCCGACGCCCCGGTCGAATAAAATATGTACCAGTCGGAGGACTGCGGCAGGAGGGGCGCGCGCAGGGATCAAAAAGTTTGGAGGGGGCTCACAGGCCCCGCTCTGGCCTGGGCCGCCTCTCGGGGATGCTTTCCTCCTTAACGGAGATGCTCTTCCCCTCGAACTCCAGCTCGAGGGTTCCCCCTCCCAGAGAGCCCGGCTTGACGCTGACCTCTATCGGAACCTCGGACCTCATCGGGTAGAATATCTTCCACACAGCCGACTTGAGACCGGGCTGCTTCTGGTCCAGGAACTCCAGTATCCGATCCGTCATGGGAACTCCGACGCGCCTCGCGGACATATGCACCACCTCTGGCGGGGCCACCATTCGAGTGACCTTGGGTTGGACGGTGCATCCCCTTTAAAATATTATGCGGTCTTCCCCACCGGCAGAGCCGAATCTCCGGCTGCCGGAGTCAGCCTGACGTCGAATCTCAGATTTATATCTTTGTCCGACCTTAACAACAGGGGGAGGTGAGCCGCGATGCCTTCGATTCTCCCCGATCAGATCGATGACTGGGATACCGCGCTGTACTTCGTCTACCTCTACCTGGCCGAGGAGGAGGAACCCCCAGGGGCCAGGGTGAGGGGATCCGGCGAGAAGAGCCGCAGGCTCGAGGTGCTCGTGTAGGGGTAATAAACTGGGCCCCCGCCGCCCAGCCCCGATGGCGCGCGCGATTAGGCCGGGTGGTCCCTGGGAGCCCAACCCCTCACTCTTTCTTGGATACAACCAGTCATACGAGAAGTCTAAGTACGTCGTGCTGCCGGTCCCCTCGGACTCAGGCTCGACCTGCCTCCCGGGTGCCAGGTTTGGCCCCCAGGAGCTGATATCCGCGAGCCGATTTCTCGAGCCCTACGACCCCGAACTGGATTTCTCTCCGGCCGACGCGGGCATCCACACCCTGCAGCCGCTGGAGCCAGTTCAGGGGGATCCGAGATCGACAGCCGAGAGGGTCGGTAGGCAGGTGGCCGCAATATACAGCTCGAACAGGATCCCGGTCATAGTTGGGGGGGATCACTCGATCACTCCCGGGGCAGTATCAGCCCTGTCGTCGGAGCTCGGGGGAGACCTGAACCTCGTGGTCTTGGACGCCCACCTGGACCTCTACGACGAGTACGGCGGCTCGCGTTTCAGCCACGCCTGCGCGATCCGCAGGGCCGCAGAGGCCAGCCGAAAGACGGTCATAATCGGCGTTAGATCGGCAGGGATAGAAGAAATCACCTTTCTGCGGAATTCAAGCGGCATTCAGGCAATCTGGAGTCGGGAGATCAGGGACGGGGGGGTGGACGTGATCTCTGAGGCGATGAGGAGGTTGCCCCCTCATCCGACCTACCTGAGCCTGGATCTGGACGTCATGGACCCCGGCGCCATGCCCTGCGTCGGCTGTCCTGAACCTGGAGGCTTGGACTGGTGGGAGACCACCGGAGTGTTGGAAGCTGTATTCAGGCTGGTCGACGTGATCGCCTTCGACCTTACCGAGTTCACGCCGTGCCCCGGCTCAGGCCTGAGCTCGGCCTACACGGCCGCCAAGCTGCTCTACAAGATGATCGCCCTCTCCGAGCTTAGTTAGGGCCGGGATCAGGAACTCGGCCAAGACGCCTAAGACCGCGATCTCGCCCCAGGCCTTGATCACGATCCCCATCACCACCCACTCACTCAGGTACGCATACTCCGCGCCCAAGAGCAGGGACCTCGCCATCTCCAGAGTGAAGTAAGTCAACACAGATTCCGGAATGTACCCCACCAGAACGGCCAGGATTGGCCTGACTCCCCTCCTGAGGAGGAGACCCCAGACCACCCCGCTGATGGCTTTACCCGGGAATATGAGCGCCCCCACCAGCGGCGGTAGGTAGCCCAGTAGGGAGTACCTGACAAACGGCGTCACGGAGACCGCGCATCCGACCAGCCCCCCCCACCCCGGCCCCATCAGGGCGGCCGCGGCCAGCGTACCGACGTGGCTAAGGTCTATCGCGATTTGGGGCGCCAGATTGCCTAGAGCCATCGAAAGAATCGCCAGGGCATTTCCCAGGGCCCCAAACATGCCAGCCAGGGCGACCTCCCTCGTACTCATCTCGCTCTAGCCCACCCCGACCATATTTCTTATTTTTGGATTTAAATCTCAATATTGGAAACTATCTCGGACGGGGACTCCCTCTCCCCCAGCCTCTCGAACAATGAGTGGACGAGATCCTCCAATCCGAATCCACTCTTGGCGGACACCAGAACCATCGGTATATCCCTCACCTCCTCCCTCAAGGAGGCCACCCTGACCGCGAGGGCCCTCTCGTCCACCAGGTCCACCTTGTTCAACACCAGGATCAGGGAGTCCCTTGGGACCCCTATCCTCTCTAGGATCTCCAGGGCCTCCCTCGTCTTGATCCTTATCATCTCCGCGCTGTCGGAGACGTCGGCGACCAGCAGGACGATGGAGGAGTTGATCACGTCGAGCAGGTTAAGGTTGAAGGACTGTATTAGCCGAGGGTCCAGGTCGAGCACGAACCCTATGGTATCTACGAGGTATACCCTCCCTCCCGCCAGGCTGGCGTACTTGCTGGAAAGGGTGGTGAAGGGCTCGGGACTGACCGGCTTCCTCATCCCGGTGAGGGCGTTGAAGAGGCTGGTCTTCCCGGCGTTGTAATATCCAGTCAGGGATACTATGCTTCCACCCTCCCTCTTTATCCTCTCTATCCTCAGCAGCTTGTCCCTGGTCAACTTCGCTATCTTATCTCGGAGGACCTTCATCCTCCTCTGCACCGCCCTCAGTTGGCTGTGATACGCGTATTCCCCCCCACCTCGAAAGCCAGCCTTCACCCTCATATACTTCATCCTGGCGGCCAGCTTTATGTCAGGGAACGATCTGGACAGCTCCGCCAGTTCTATCTGGAGCTTAGAGAGAATGTCCCTGGCGGCCATCCTGAATATCCTGAGCGTGACGTCGTACCTGTCCAGCACCTCCGTCCTCAAGACCCTCTCCAGGTTCCACCTCTGCTTGCTGCTGAGGACGTTGTAGAAGACTACCATGTCTGGCGAGAGCTTTCTGACCAGAGCCCTCACCTCTTCGACCTTCCCCCTGCCCAGGAGAAAGTTGGTCGTCGGCCTCCGCCTGACTTGGATCACCCTGTGAATTGTGGCCACTCCGAGCGTGTCGAGCAGTGACTCCAGCTCCGCCATCCTGATCTTGAACATTACGTGATCGTGCACGTCCGTCTTAAGCATCACCGTGATCGCGCGCCGTCTCTCCCTCCTCCTGGGCATTCTCTCTGACCCCGGCGGGAGGTGGCCAATTTAATCTTCTCCAGCGCCGTCCGGGATGATCGGTCTCTCGAACAGGTCCCTAGGTCCCTTTACGGTCGCGTCTATCACGAGCTTTGATCGGGGCAGCTCCACTAGGGCCTTCCTGCCGTCTACCCTCATAACCCTCACGTTGCTGTGATCCAGGGTGGATCCCATGAGCCCCCTGATGACATGGTAATCCGAGGCGGGATCGGCCCTCTGAACCACGGCTGACATGACCTCACCGTAATCTGCCACGTTAACGTCGGAATCGACAATTATGACTCTCTTCAGGCTCTTGTGGGCGTACATAGCTGCCAAGGCCACTGAGAGGGGCTGTCCCTCATCCTCCTTCTCTATCGATATGGCCACCTCCACCCACCCCCCGCCCGCGGGCGTCATGGCCACCCCCCTAACCTCGGCGAACTTGGATGCGGCCTCCCATATCAGGGGCTCCACGGGCAGCCCCATCAGGAGAGAGTGCTCTCTGCCCGCCGGGAGGATCGCGTGGTAGCATCCCCCCCTCTCGTACCTGATCTCCGACACCTCGAGGACCGGCTGCTTTCTCACGATATCCTTCCCCATTATCTCATAGAAGGGTCCCTCCTCGGCCAGCCTATCAGGGAATATCCTCCCCTCAAGCACCAGGTCGGCGTCCACCACCGCGTCCGCGTCCACCGTGTCGCATGGGGTCACCTCCACGGGAGAACCTGCCAATCCCCCGGCGATGCCCAACTTGTCCCCGTCTTCCTTCGGCGTGGCGGCGGCCACCATGATCTCCGGCCTGACTCCAATCGCGACCGAGACCTCCAGGGGTCGTCCTTCCCTGCCGGCCCTTGAGATCATCCTGTGGAGCCTCCTCCCCTCGACCGCCCTGAGGACCAACTCCCTCCTCCCTACAAGCAGCATCCTGTGGAAGGAGGCGCTGTGCGATCCGTCCTCATCCCTGGCTACGACGATGCTCGAGGTCATGTATGGACCCGGCTCCCCGACGTAATGCCTCAGGATAGGTATGCGTCGAAGGTCCACCTCGTCTCCCCCCACCTCAATCTCCCACTCCCAGTCGACCGTCTTGGGATCTAACCTCTTCCTGACCGCTTCGGCCATCTTACGCCACAGAAGTCTCTCTTCAACCCGCAGGGCCTCGGCCAGGAACTTTCTGCTTGCGGCCACTCCTCCAACGACCTTCAAATCTGCCGCGCTTCCGTCCCTGAGCCTCACATCCTCCATAGAGACTATCTTCGTGCCCTCCCACTTCTTTATCTCCCTGGCGGCCTCAAAGTCGACGCTCCTGGGATCGCTCACAACTTCTACAAACTCTGGCCGGATCTCGCTCAGGAATCCGCTAAGACCGCGGGTCGCGCGCACTCTAATATATCCGGTCGCCAGTTTATATAGGACGACGGGTCCGCCCGCGAACGGGGGGGAACTTGTTCAGGTTCTCCAAAACCCACTACGCCTCCGAGGCCCTCGGGCTCGGGGAGGGATCCAGGGTCAGGCTGGCCGGTTGGATCTTCAGGAAGAGGGAGCTCGGGGGGGTCATCTTCATAGTCCTCAGGGACTCTACCGGCAGCATACAGGTCGTGGTTAGGGAGCCGGAAATAGGTCCATCTCAACTCAGATCCGCCAGGGAGGCCGGGTTAGAGAGTTCCATAATCGTGGAGGGCGTGATCAGGAAGGATCCCAGAGCCCCAGGGGGAACCGAGGTCTTGGCCAACTCTCTGGAGGTGGTGGGAGAATCCGACAACTATCCGATAAGGAAGGGGGCCGGAGAGGAGTTCCTGCTGGACAATCGTCACCTCCATCTGAGGAGCAGGAGCATGTGGGCCATACTGAGGATCAGGGCCGAGGCCCTGCGGGCCGCCAGGGAGTGGTTCGATTCCAACGGATTCACGTCCGTGGAGGCCCCGAGCATAGTAGGGGCGGCCGTAGAGGGGGGAGCCACCCTCTTCGAGATAAACTACTTCGGCAAGAAAGCCTATCTTACCCAGAGCTCCCAGTTCTACTTGGAGGCCGCCATATTCTCTTTGGAGAACGTGTACACGATACAACCTAGTTTCAGGGCGGAGAAATCCCGGACCAGGCGGCACCTCACGGAATTCTGGCACGTGGAGGCCGAGATGGCCTGGGCGGATCTGAACGGGGTCATGGAGGTAGTCGAGGGGCTCGTGGGTCACATGGCATCGGCCGTGGCCGAGAGAGGGGCGGAGGAGTTGGAGATACTGGGCAGAAGGTTCGACCCACCCGATACCCCCTTCCCCCGCATATCCTACGACGAGGCCGTGGACATCGCCAAGAGGAAGGGGGTGGACATAGAGTGGGGGGACGACCTATCCACAGAGGCCGAGAGGGCCGTCTCCCTAGAGTTCGACTCCCCCGTCTTCGTTCACAGGTATCCCAAGTCGGCGAAGGCCTTCTATCACATGCCAGATCCATCCAGACCGGAGGTGGTGCTCTGCGTCGACCTGCTTGCTCCGGAGGGGATAGGAGAGATAGTCGGAGGTGGACAGAGGATCCACGACTACGACCTCCTGGTTCAGAGGATAAGGGAGGAGGGCCTCAACGTCGAGGACTACAAGTGGTACCTGGACCTGAGGAAGTACGGATCGGTTCCCCACGGCGGGTTCGGCCTGGGCCTGGAGAGGACCGTCAGGTGGATTGCCGGTCTCCCCCACATCAGGGCCGCCGTTCCGTTCCCGAGGACCATAACCAGGGTGACCCCCTAAATCGGCAGCCCCCTCTCCTCCCCCCTCTTCTCTCCCACCTCCCTCAACAGGGCCTTGAACTCCCTTGCCCTCTTATCCCCTATTACCTCCCTCAACTCCGGGATCCCCGCGGCGAACACCCTCTCTAGGCTGCCGAATCTCTCCAGCAGCCTCTCGGCCAGCCTGGGACCTATCCCGGGAAACGCCTCCAGAACGGCCACGCGCCTCTCCTTGGGGTTGACCCTCCTCCTGATCCTGGCCGCCGGGAGAAGAGATCCGACCGGCTCCAGTCTGGCCAGCGCCTCCAGGAATCTGGGACCCGTGCCCTCGGGAATGCAGACTATTGGGACCCCCGACACGATCGACTTGGCGGCGGCCCCTACCACCACCTTCCTCTCCCTCTCGCTCAGTGAGGGCAGGGGCACCTCCACCATCACGAGCCCGCCGCCCCGCGCCTCCACCATCCTGCGGATTTGATCAAATAATCTACCATCATACACCGATTTTAGAAAGTCTTTTAGAGTTTTCCTCTCAATGCATATAACTCCATTGACTATATAGTCGCACGGATCAAGCTTTCTCCTCTCAACGGGGATCCCTCCCTCCCTCAACTTCCTGTAAACCCCATTCGGCTCTCCAGAATCCACGACTATCCTTCTCGGCCCGCTTGCCCTGGTCGTCTTTCCTCACCGCCCAAGTATCCCTCAATCTCGCTGATTACCATCTCAGATTCCTCCAACGGGTCGGCCTCCTCAAGGTAATCTGCGAACATTACGACCACGGAAGAGGACTCGTCATACCTCAGGTTTCCGCCCGCCCTGATCTCCTTCCCGATCAACCTGGAACTGACCTCGTCAGCTGGCATTGAATCCTCAGGAAAGCCCTCCTGCTCTATTATCTCCAACACCTCACCTGGCGACTTGCCAAGCACCTCCTCCGCCCTGTCTCCCGTGAATATCACCCTGGCCACGCCAGCCCCATCGTCCACCCAGAGGTGAAAGGTGAGCGACGGGCGCGCCTCCTCCACCTCGCCGCAGTTGGGGCACGCGAAGACCCCGTACTCCCTCCTCACCTTGGACCCGCACCTATTGCAGTGCCAAGTCACCCTGACGAATCCGGAAGTTCCGACGACCGTTCCCCGGATCTCCCTGTAACCCTCTCCCTGGCTGAGATCCAGCCAGGTCCTCGGGTACCTGAGCGAGTAGGCTATCCTCTCGGCCGACGCGGGTACCCTCCCCTCGCCTTGGGAGATCACCTCTATATTCCCATAATCCCCAACGTTGGCGATTTTGGAGTCTCCCCCCACGGTCCAGAAGACGTTGCTGATCCTCACAGTGGCGGGCAGGTCGAGTCCGATCACCTCGTCCACCCTGTTTCCCCACGCCCTCACCAGCCTGGGTCCCTCCTCCGTGATGAGCAGGAAGTCTACCATCCTCTTTCCGCTGGGCCTCTCGCTCGGTCTGAACACGTAGACTATCCTGCCCTTCAGGTCGGATGATAGGCCGCCCTTCCCCTCCTCCTCCACCTCGACGCTGGTCCTTGGGGTGCTGTGGATCTCGATCTCCCCATTTCTCAGCGATACTCTGCAAGCCCTTATCGTGATCTTCGACCCGACCGGAACCGACGACAGGAGGTTCACCGCGTCCCCCCAGAACACTACCCTGATCTCCTCCTCCATGGAGCAATCTGACAGTATCGCGGTCGCCATCCTCCCAACCGACCCGTCCCTCCTGGTGAACTCCCTCTCGCCGCTCACCACGGTCAGGATACCCCTGACGTCCACTTCCTCCCCCACTGTGTCCTCAGTGACCTCGTGCACCTCCAATACCGGATGGGCGGGCAGCGGGAACTCCGGGTGATCTCCGGGAATCTTCTCTATTGTCGACTCCGATCCGACGTGAATCACCTTGGAACCGTCCATCCTCTTTCCTATCCTGGCGTTGACTATCTCAACGACGTCTCCCTCCTTGAACTCCCCAGAGGAGAATCGGCCCACTTTTCCCTCATCCCAAACTATGGTGAGCACGTCTCCCGTGCTGTCAGAGAGCATGAACTCTATCCTCACTCCCTCTGTTCCGTCCCTCCTGGCGTATCTTATCGGTCTGTATAGTCTGGTAATCCTCCCAACCACGCGGGCTCTTCTCATCCCAGGTATCAGCTTGGATATGCTCACGATCCTCGGCCCCTGAGATTCCCCGCCCATTACAGGAGCTAGAGATAGACCGAGTTCCTTGGCCACCATGTATAGAGCGGCGTCGGCGCTTATCATCCCAGAGTACCTCTCTATATAGGACTCGGCGATCGATCTTATCTCCTCGGGGGTCCTACCGGAGGCTTCACTTATCTTCCTCAGGAGGCCCTCATCCCAACCTTGTTCATATCCCAATTCCCCTCACCACCACTCTTCCCGGCCCCCCTTCCTCTCCCTCGAACTCTGCGCTCACGCCCAGGAGCGACTCGCACAACTTCACGTTGCTTATCGCGTGGAGGGTGAGACGGGAGATCCTTATCTCTGACTCTCCGGGGGCCAGCGCCAAGTACGGTATCACCATGTCCCCGGAATGGGGATCCATAGGGGCCCCGGAACGCAAGGCCCCGATCAGGGCCTCGGCCGCCTCCAGCCCCACGACCTCACTGGGCTTCCCCCTCCTCCCGAGGGAATCTCCCCCGAGCGTGGAGACGGAGGTTTTAGCCCACAGGGTTATTCCCGCTCCGGGCCCGAGACCCTCTCCCACCTCCCTTTCCACCCAGGCGCGCCACCCCTCCTTCGCTATCCTCTCCTCAGCGGATCTGGCCATCCTCTCGGCCACGTGGCCCGGTAGAGAGGTGGCGTGCGCCCGGCCTCGGATCTCTCGAACATCTCCCCTCTCGACGAGTCTGATGGGCCTGACACGTCCTCCTCCCCTCACCTCCAGCACGGCTCTTCCCCCACCCCTCGGGTAATGTCCCCTGCGGACGACCTCTATTCTTGCCTCTACCCCCATTATCCTGAGATTCTTTAGGAAGACCTCCTTCATGTAGTCTATGGGCGGGGCCCTCGGGACGTCGGTGCCCCCGACCGCCTCCACCCTGACGTCCTCCTCGGATCCCACGCTGGCCGCGAGTGCCGCCTGAAACAGCAGGGATATGCTCCCAGCTGTCCCTATATCTACGGAAAATCTGCCGCCTGGTCTCCGTCTGGGTCTGAACACAACTCTGGTTGATCCAACCTCTGCGCCCTCCACGTCTGCGTCGGCCATCTCCTTCAGAAGCCTGACTACCGCCAGGTGCTGCGGTCTGAGTCCGGGCCGGCTTCTCCTTGCCCTCACGTTGTACACCTCCACCGGCTCTCTAATCACACACGCCAGGGCCAGGGCATACCTGAGGATGGATCCTCCTCCCTCCCCCACGCTGCCGTCTATCCTGATCATCGTTTTCCCCTCCCTCAGGTTCAATTAAATTTGGGATAGGCCCCACGGAGCTGATGTACCCCGTAATCCTGCGGACTATCAGAACGAGGGACAGATACGTCGGCCTAGCTTTCTATGGAAATCTCCTGGCCGCGAACACAATACCCCTCCCGTCGAGGGAGGAGGCCCTCTTGGAGCTCAGGGCTTCCCTGTCCGCCTCTGGAATCCACCCCCCCAGCAACCCCTCATCCCCTCTCGTTCAGGATGTGGGCGGGGATGTCTCCCAGCTCGGCTCGATGATATACAGGCTGTTCATGGGCGAGGAGGTTTCCCCCTCGCCAGCCCCTGTAGTCCTCTTGAAACCCGACAACGACCTCACCGCCAGGGTCTTGGAGGTCGTCGCCCGAATTCCCAGGGGGAGGGTTGCAACCTACTCGGCCGTGGCCGAGGTGGTCGGCACTTCTCCCAGGGTGGTGGGAAACAAGTTGGCCCTAAACCCATTTCCACTCATAATACCGTGTCACAGGGTGATCCGGAGCGATCTGTTTGTGGGAAACTACGGATACGGCGCCCTGGTCAAGGGTGGGATCCTGGAGAGGGAGGGAGTAACCGTGGACGTCCCCTCAGGGAAGGTCTCTCGGAGCGCGTTGATCTCATCCTCCGAGCTACTCCGTTTAAAGAGCAGCGTTCCCTGGTAGGCCGAGGGATGCGCCCTTGCCTCCCCAGAGAGCCGTCTATGCGGAGGACTACGGAACGTCTTACTTCAAATTCGGCCCCGTCTGGATAGGGAAATACCCGGAGATGGTAGAGAACAGGGGCTACTTTCCAAAGATATCCAAGGCCGTGGCTGAGATAAGGGGGATCGAGGCCAGGACCGTCGTGGTAGGCCCCGAGGTGTCGAACTACCTGGAATCCAGGGAAGAGTTGAGAAGGTTATACTATCCAATGCGAAACGGAGTTATCGATAGAGATGATAGAAATGGGTGGTTAATTGTTAAAGAATTGACGAGATATGGGCTCAAGAAATTCGCCCCCGTCGGCCGCGAGTCACCCATCGGTCCCTTCGACGGCTTCTACGTTGTGGCCGCCCTGGCGGCCCAAGCCCCGAGGTACATGTACGAAGAAATCTTCTCGATACACGAGGAGATAAATTCTGAGGAGGGTGGATCTCTGGTGAAGGCCGTCACCATAATTCCGCAGCCCCTGGCGGTCGCGATAGCTGAGAAGGCCACCACCTGCACGGTCTTGGAGGCCGGCCACGGGAACACCCAAATAACCCCAATAAGCAGGGACGTCATAAGGTCGGCTCTGATACCTCTCAACCGCGGCGGCGCCGACTCGAACGCCATAACCGCCCAGATATTGAAAGATCTTGGCTACGGAAACCTGGCTCGGGAAGAAAAATTCGTCAGGATCTTCAAGGAGATGGCCGGCCTCGTCCCGATAAACCTCGACGAGGCGGTAGAGTGGGCGAAATCCCATCCGGGCTCCCTCACGAGCTCTTTCACCGTGCCGGGAACCACCGTCAAGGTCGACATGGGGGAGAAGGCCTGGCAGCGCTTCCTGATAGGGGAGTACTTCTTCAATCCTGGCCACGAGATGTTTGAGAGCTACTATTCGGTGGGATTCACTCCCCCGAGGGACACCGTCCTGCCGGGGGAGACCATCCCGGGAGACGTTTCCCTGGCCGAGGCCATCCTCATGGCCGTGCGTAAGACACCCGTCGAGATACAACCCGGACTGCTCAGTAAGATCCTCCTATCCGGAGGGGCCTTCGGCTGGAGGGTGCCAGCTGGCCTGGAGGGAATAGCAGCCGACGCGACCCAGAAGCTGGAGACCATGCTCAGATCCCTTGGCGTGTCGACCTCCCCGAAGATGGTGGCGGAGCCCCAGTTCTCCGTGTGGCGCGGCTCGATGGTCTACGGACTGTACCTACCCGAGAGGCTCAGGTGGAGCTGGAAGAGCATGGAAGGGTGGCATCAGATAAGTTGACGATCTAGGACCATCTTCCTGAACTCTAGGGCGTTGTTCCACATGTCCATATTGTTAAAGAGTACGTAGGCTTCTTTTTTGTTCATTTTTTCTAATTTACCCAACAAATCCTGAAATTCTTGAGTTGAATATGAATATTTATATAAAATTTTTCCATCCTTTCTCCCACCGTGTAGCCTGAAATAGGCCAAGTCTGAGCCGTCCAGAGGCCTCCGGTAGAAGGGATCCACGACGTGAATTAAATCCAGGTCGTCTAGGAGTCTGATGAGGCCGCGCTCGTCGATCCACCAACTCTCGTCTCTCGGTTCCCACCCAACCGCGAGCCCTCCCCTATCCAGAGATGAGAAGAAATCTCTCAGATCCCTCTCCGTGAGATCCGATCTCCTGAACGACGGTGGGGACTGGAAGATCACTATCTTGGAGCCCAACTTCGCCGCCACGACCCTCACCATCTCCCAAGCGGTGAAATTCCCCTCGGTGGGCCTGAGCATCCCACAATCCGCGCAATCTATTCCGGCCTTCCGCCACACCGGTCCCCCGGGGCGGTGGGTTATGGCCGCCCAGGCCTTCAACGTGTACTCAAAATCCTTCGGCGACTCCTTCCTCCATCTCTCCACGGTCGACGCGCGGGGGATCCGGTAGAATGTACGCTGAATTTCCACCAGACCGAATTCCCTGAAATACCTCTTCCTGGAGGTCGGGAATCCGCAGCAGCCTACCTTCACCCTCATCGGGCGTCTCAACATACCACCCTTAATACCAGATGAGGTGCGCCCTCCCAGATGGCCTATGGACCTCCCCTCAGAGGTCTACGAGATAGCCCGTGATATACGCGACATGAAGATCAGGGGAGCCGGTAGAATAGCCAGGGCGGCCGCCAAAGCTCTCCTGAAGGTGGCGCGGGAATACGAGGCCAAGGACGCGGATGATCTGGTTTCTGCGCTGCTGAGGGCATCTAAACTGCTCGTTGAGACGAGGCCGACCGCGGTCTCCCTGCCCAACGCCCTCAGGTACGTCGTGGTTAGGGTGCTGGAGGGGGTCGATAGGGGGTACGATCTGAGTGGCATAAGGGAAATCGCGTCAAAGGCTGCCGAGGAATTTACTGAGTTTTCAACACGAGCGGTCGAATACATCTCAAAATTTGGCTCACACAGGATCAGAGACGGTGATCTGATAATGACCCACTGCAACTCGGACGCGGCGATCTCCACCCTGATACAGGCCTGGGAGGAGGGGAAAAGGTTCGAGGTCCTGGCCACCGAGACGCGGCCCAGGTTTCAGGGGAGGCTAACAGCCGCCAGGCTGGCGGATGCCGGAATCCCAGTGACCCTGATAGTGGACTCGGCGGCCAGGTACTTCATGGAAGACGTCGACGCCGTGATCGTCGGGGCGGATGCCGTCGCGGCCAACGGAGCCGTGGTGAACAAGATAGGAACCTCTTCCATAGCCCTGGCGGCCCACGAAGCCAGAGTTAACTTCTTCGTCGCGGCCGAGACCTACAAATTCTCTCCAGAGACCATGCTCGGTTCCCTCATAAGGATAGAGGAGAGAGATCCGTCCGAGGTGGTGGACCGTGATTTCCTGGCCGCCCACCCGAACGTCAAGGTTAGAAATCCGGCCTTTGACGTGACTCCTGCGATGTATATAGACCTGATAATAACCGAGAAGGGAGTCATTCCACCCAGCGCCGCGGTGATAATACTGAAGGAGGAATACGGGTGGTTCACGAGGTCCAGGCTCCCAGAGTTTCTCACAGGCGGGTTGGGGTCGGCCAGGATAGAGGAAGACTCCCCCACCACGGCCTGAGATCACGGCCTGTACCCCCATCTCTCTAGGGCTATCCTCAGATCCTCGCTCACTTTTGCAGCCTCTAAAACAGTCTCTCCCCTCAAAAAAGCGTCTATCGCCTGCCTGATTGCTGAGATCCCACTTTCCTCTCCGTTCGGATGGAGCCATGGAGAGTCCGGCATTATTAGTACTTCCTCAATAGAGTTCTCCAGATTAGATTCCACGGTTCCAGGGTGGATCGCCCCCTGTATCACCGGCATGGACTTCCCGATCCGGTCCTCAGAGGTCAGCGCGTTCACGGCCCGCCTGAATTCCCAAACATCCGTCCCGTTCCCAACCGCCGGAACTCCCACCATGCTGCCGCCGAGCAGCCTGGCCAGGCGGCACCTGGCCGGAGGAGACAGGCCCTCCGTCTCCCTACCGTAGACGAAAATGGGGACCGCACCGAGATTCCTCCTGAACTCCAAGAGCCCCATCCAACCTCCATATCTGAGAGAGAAGCCCAGCAGCCTCGCTCCAGAATCCATGGCTCTATTGGCGTTTTCCACCGCCTTCCACCCTGACACGTTCACCACGTAGTCCACCCTACGCCCGGTCTCCTCTCTGACCCTGTCTCTCATGTCGGCAATATGCGACGACCTGGCGCTTACCTCATCAGGCTTGACCAGCCAAGGGGGATCTACTCCGACGTCCAGGCCCCTGAGGGCAAGCTCGTAGAACCTGCGCCCCACATCAGCCGGGGCCGCGCCCGGAGGAAGTCTGATGTGGGAGGCTACTCCCGGGCCCCTCAGCCCCAGTTCCCTGGACAGGTCGATCAGCCCAACCCCGGGCCCGCCGAGGCGGGATTCGACGTCGGGGGGAACCTCGAAGTCGTTCACCATCCCCACCCGGGTCAAGTCACCGAGCACCCCTATCAGGGCCTGCTCTCCCAAATCCCGGAGGATCTCAGGCGGCAGTCGTATGGTGATCCTATCACCGTGGGTTTCTACCCTTCCCCCCATGAAAGAGGCCCACTTCTCCGCCATCTCCACGGAGTCGGAGATAGAGACCGACCCGGTCAGGTTCACCTCTATTAGTATCGTCCGCCCCGAATCCGACCCAGCCAGCGGGGCCACCCACCACCTCCCGGCCGGGTCGTTATAATCTTCCCCCGTCCTCCGGGCCGGTGCCGGTGGAATTAGACCTGGACCCCGGAGAGGGCCTGCTGGTGAGAACGCCGTGCTATCTCTCGATGGCCGGCGGCGACGTGGACGTCTGGGGCCTACCCCTGGAGGGAGGCCAGCTTAGGATAGGAATCCCGGAGCTCACCCTCCTTGTGACCGCGCGCTCTCGAACGACGCTGAGACTGGAGGCGGTCGGCCACAGGATCGTGAGGAACCCAATACCTGAGGAGTGGTGGTCGGCCGCCGAGAAGGCCAGGGATGCGGAGAGGGTAGTCATACTGGGCGAGACCGACTCTGGGAAGAGCGGGCTTCTCTTCTACCTGGCGAACGTCCTCTCCATATCGGGACTGAGGGTGGGAATCGTGGACTCTGACCTGGGCCAGAAGGACCTGGGCCCTCCGGCCACCGTGGCGGCGGCCGCCTTCGCCTCGCCGCCCCTCCACCCCGGCCTAGCCGAGCCGGAGTTCCTGTACTTCGTCGGAGATACAAGTCCCAGGGGGCACCTCCTTCAAGTGGTCGCCGGGGTGCGCTCATCTCTGGATTACCTGGGAAGACGCCCAGACGTCACCCTAGTAAACACCAGCGGGTACGTCTCCGGGAGCGCCGCCCGGGCGCTGAAGTATCACAAGCTGGAGGTGATCAGGCCTGATCTGGTCTTCGTAATCGGCGATCGGGGAGAGGTCTCCCACTTGCCGAGGGTGATTCCCCCAGGTCCGGAGGTCCAGATCCTGCCAGGTCCTCCGTCCATAATCAAGAAAGACCGGTCCAGGAGATACGCCGTCAGGAGGGCCAGGTGGATCCGCTACCTGTCGGGCGCCTCTGAGACTAAAGTGGATTTCTCTGAGGTCAGGGCACTCGGAACCCTCCTCTTCACCGGAAGGCCGTCTCCGGCGGCAGCCTCGTTGGCGTCGGATCTTATCGGGAGGGAGATTAACTACCTGGAGATCTCCCCGGACGTAGTCTCCATCTTGGTCGAGGGGGGGCTCTCTAGGGCGGAGATCAGGGCACTCGCCTCGTCTTTCGGGGTTGAGGTTCGTGCCGCCGCGCCGTCCTCCTACGACGGCCTCCTGGTGGGTCTCATGTCTGAGACCGGAGGCTGTTTGGGTCTGGGACTGCTGTCGGACCTCAATCCAGGTGAGATGAGGGGTTCCGTGATCTCCAGGGTAAAGAAGTTCGCTTATGTTAAATTCGGATACATAAGACTCTCCAGATCCTTGGAGGAGATCGGGAGGAGGGAGGTGGCCGCACCGTGATGATCAAGAACTTCGGGGAGCTGCTGTCTAACGCCCCCTCGGAGGTCGACAGGAAGGCCCGCTGGCTGGCCCTGTCGGCCGTAGAGGCGGCCATACGGGAGGCTGATCCGGAGGAGGCAGTGACCTCCGCCTTATCGCTCTCTAGTGGCTCCATTGAACTCCGATCCGGCCAGACTATTCCCCTAAGCGGAAGAGTATTCGTCGTCGGGGCAGGCAAAGCCACCGGCTTGATGTGCAAGGGGGTACTCAGAGTCCTGTCGGACCTCCCAGTAGAGGGCGCGGTGAACGTGCCCCGGGGGACCGAAGGACTATTCGATCTGAACAGCGTGGAGATCACGCCCGCGGGTCACCCCCTCCCGGATAGGGGAACCCTAGAGGGAACCCGCAAGATAGTGGAGATAGCCGAGAGATCCGGCGAGGGGGACGTCCTGATCGCCCTCATATCGGGCGGCGGGTCGGCGCTCATGGAGCTCCCTGAGGGCAATATATCTCTCAATGATCTGAGAAAAATGAACGATTTATTGATAAAATCCGGAGCTAAAATACAAGAAATAAACAGCGTTCGCAAGCACGTGTCCCGCGTCAAGGGGGGGAGGCTGGCGGCCTTGGCCCAGCCAGCCAGCGTGGTGTCCCTGATAATCTCAGACGTGATAGGAGACCCCCTGGACTCCATAGCCTCCGGGCCGACCGCCCCGGATCCGACTACCTATGAAGATGCCTGGGAAGTCATCCAGAAGTACGGACTCGGAGACGATATGCCGGAATCCATCTTGGAGGTACTCAAGAGGGGGATGAGGGGAGACCTGCCGGAGACCCCCAAGCCCGGGGATCCGGTTTTCGAAAACGTGGTCAACCTCATAGTCGCCAGCAATTGGGACTCTCTGAGGGCTGCCGAGGCCGTCCTCTCCCGAAATGGCGTTAGGGTCGTCAACTTGGGCCCCCTTGTGGAGGGAGAGGCGAGGCATGTGGGAGTCGTCCTGGCCTCGATCCTGAGGGCGGCCAGCGAGGGTAGATTTTCGACACCTCCTCCCGTGGCCCTGCTGGCCGGTGGAGAAACCACGGTGAGGGTGACCGGGAGCGGAATCGGCGGGAGAAATCAAGAGCTGGTGCTCGGCGCGGTCAAGAAGCTGGCTGGCCTGCGCGGAGTCGTTCTAACTTCTGTCGGGACCGACGGGGTAGACGGAGTCACCGAGGCGGCCGGGGCCCTGGCCGACGGATCAACCCTCGACAGGGCTTACTCCATGGGAATGGACCCTGATTTCTACTTGGAGAACAACGACTCCAACACCTTCTTCGGCAGGTTGGGCGATCTCGTGGTGACCGGGCCCACCCTAACCAACGTCATGGACGTCATGGTGGGAGTGGCCCTGTGAACCTCGGCCCTTATTAATTCGGCCAGCCCAGATCTTAGGAGAGAATGCCTAGGCGCAACCCGAAGGCCAAGCCCGGCGGGACGGGCGGCAGGCGCAGGTGGCTTGGCAGGAGGGGTCGGGTCAACCTCTCCACCCACAAGTCAGCCATCCCCCAACGGCCGATAGCCACCGAGGAGAGGGGTCCCAGGGAGGGAGACAGGATAGAGGTCCTGATAACCGACGTGAACAGGAGGGGGGAGGGCGTCGGGAGCTACGGGAACATGAGGGTTACCGTGAGGGGGGCGGCCGATCCGGGCGAGATCGTCCGGGCCGTGGTTAAGAGGATCAGGGGTAGAGAGATCTACGCGGAGATGGAATGACGAGGTCGCCTCGCGGATCCGGACTTAGGAGGGCGCTCTTGGATCTGGGCCTGACCCCGAAACAGGTCGAAGTCTACGTCGGGCTCTTGAGGGTGGGAGTCCCCCTCTCAGCGGCGGAGGTCGCCGAGATCGTGGGCATCCACAGGACCGGAGTATACAGGATCCTGTCGGAGCTGGAGAATATGGGTCTGATCAGGACGACTCCGGGCAGGCCTGCCCACTTTGCCGCCAGGCCTATCGGGGAGGCCGTCGGCTCTCTGGTGTCTATCGAGTTGGAGAGGATCTACTCCTCCGCGATGGAGGCCCTCAACTTCAGGGCCCCCCTGTGGAGCGACGACTCTGAGTTCAGATTGGGGATAGACCTCCTAACTGTGAGGGGGGCCAGGGCCGTCAAGACGCTCCTCTTGGACCTGATCAGATCCGCCCAGAAGAGGATCCTGATATTGAAATCCGGGACGTTCGAGGAAATCTTCAGATCGGTTGAGGGGGAACTGCGTGCGGCCCGAGAGGCAGGGATAGAGGTTATCCTGAGGACCACCAGGCGGGTACAAGAGGTTGGGGGGGCCTCATCGGACTCCGGATGGACCATCTTGGCACTGCCTAGCTCCGATGGTGGAATCGTAGCGATCGCGAGCAGCAGAGAACCCACCTCCGGGGTCCTCAAGAAAGTTCTGGCCTCGCTCTCCGGAGCGAATACCTTTATCCATCGCCGGGGGATCTGAGGTCGACCCGAGATGCCTGTCGATTGTGGAGAGGGCAAGGGAGATAAGAAGCCGGAAGTGGTATCCCTCAGGCTCTCTTCGATCAGGGATCTCGCTAGACTGGCCTCCTCCGTGTCTCAGGTCGTGGCCCTCATCTACTTTGAGAAGGAAGGCGTCAACGTCCTGGGGACATTCGCACAGCCCTTCGGATCAGTGGACTACACCATTTTCTCCTACGCGGTCGTGGACTCACCCCCAGAAGGAAACTTCCTGGTTTACTCGGCCGAGGAGACTGGAGAGGAAGTCTCCTACTCCAATTTCATACAGTCCGGTGGGAGATACTCCGTCTTCCCCATAATAAAACTTGAAAGTCCCCCGAATTGGCTGCCCCTATGCGTCTGACACCCTTCCGTCGAGGGGGGATCCATGAGGATCTACGCCGACCTCCACGTCCACTCTCTCTTCAGCAGGGCGACCAGCTCCTCCATGGACATCCCGAGGATGGCCGCCGGGGCGGCAAAGAAGGGGCTCAACCTCATAGGGACCGGCGACTTCACCCATCCGGCGTGGCTCTCGAAGCTGAGGGAGGTCCTCTCTGAGTCAGAATTTCCTGGTTTTTTCACCTATAAAGACGACATTAACGTCTTTTTTATATTACAAACCGAGATAAACGTCGAATTTTATCAGAATGACTCCATTAAGAAGATACACCTGATCCTGCTCGCCCCGGACTTCGACTCGGTCGAGGAGGTCAGGAGGGTGCTCTCCAAGTGGGGCGACCTGACGTCAGACGGCAGGCCCACCGTCAGGGTGGACGCGCCCACCCTAGTCGAGGAGGTGACAGAGGCCGACGACCGGGTCGAGGTGATTCCAGCGCACATCTGGACCCCCTGGTACTCCCTCTTCGGCTCGAAACACGGGTTTGACTCACTGGAGGAGGCTTTCGGATCTCAGGTCGGGAAGATCCACGCGCTAGAGACCGGTCTCTCCTCTGACCCACCTATGAATTGGAGGGTCAGCTCCCTAGATCGATTCAAGCTGATAAGCAACTCCGACGCCCACTCTCCTCATCCCTGGCGGATCGGCAGGGAATTCAACGTCTTCGAGCTCTCAGATCTTGGATACGACGGCCTGTTGAAGGCCCTCCGATCAAATTCTGAGCGAAATCGATTGGTGATGACCGTGGAGGTGGATCCGGCGTACGGCAAGTATCACTACGACGGCCACAGATCCTGCGGCGTCCGCCTCCACCCCAGAGAGGCCAAGAGATTAGGCAACAGGTGCCCCGTGTGCGGCAGGCCCCTGACGGTGGGGGTGCTCCACAGGGTCGAGGATCTGGCCGACAGGCCGGAGGGCTACGTCCCACCGGGCGCCCCACGATTTGTGGACACGGTCCCCCTGCCGGTGTTGATCTCGTCGGTTTTGGGAAGGTCAACCTACTCGAGGGTCGTAACCAACACCTACGAAGAGTTGATATCAAAATTTGGGAGCGAGATAGAGTTACTGCTGAACTCCCCCATGAAAGAGGTGGTCAAGGTTGCCGGGAAGAGACTCGGCCATGCCCTTCGGGCCATGAGGGATGGGAGACTCCGGATCGAGCCAGGTTACGACGGGGTCTACGGCGAGGTTAAAGTGGATCTCGATCAGGTCGGATCCGCGGGAGGACGCGGGAGCGATTTTTCCGGTCTGGAGGACTACCTATGAGGGAAAAAGGAGTCTCGCTGGGAAAGACCTTGGTCCTCACTCTGATCCTAGCCTCCGTCTCGAGCGTTTACCTATCTCTGAGAACCCGCCCACAGCCGGAGCTGAACCTGGAGCTCTCCGCCGCCGGGGGGTCGGCCGTCCTGAGAATTACCGACGTAGGTAAGGGTGCCGCGGAGCTGGAGCTAATAGTAATACGCCTTTCCCGCGACTCCCCCTTTCTCCTCAGGGCGAGGGGTCTCCGCGTTGATCCGGGTGAGACAATACAGGTAGACCTGGGGGTTGACCCTTCGGACGTCGAGTGGGTCTCTGTGATCACCCTTCAGGGGGACTGCTTCTCAGCCCGCCCAGGAGCTCCCTGATCCTGCTGGGGGAGTACACCCCTATCGCCGCCCCTGGGAGGCGAGGACCCACCCTCGGTACGAGGCCCACGCCGCGGGTGTTCCCCTTGCAAAAGACGGCGTGGGCCAGGAAGGCCAGCCTCTCAATCCCAACAACATCTCTTGCGTGGTCGCTCTTCCTCAAGGCCCTCCTGACATCCCTCAGGGTGGCCCCAGTTATGACGAGTACGTCCAGGTTCCTGGCCATCCACCTGTCGTACATCTCCAGGGTTTCCCGGCCCAGCTCTCCCTCGACGGTCCCCCGCCCCATCCTGGTTATCCTCACCATGAGGGGCATGTGTTCGACCATCCCCCAGAGCCACAGGATCTTTCTCAGCGGTAACCTCCTTCCTCCTGTAAGATCTCTCCTCAGAGAGAAGAGGGGGATTAAGACGTCCTTGGATCCAGGGAAGAAGTCCACGTAGATCCCGTATCCGTACTTTCCCGGCTCGACCAGGAACCCCCTAACCTCGTCTCCTGGGGACACGGCTCCCACGTCCTTCACCTGACCGTACCTCAGCTTCACCAGGTTCGCCGCCGCTACCTCGTCCTCCCCGTCTATCTCGACCTCCACCCATCCCCCTTCAATGATCCTCACGTCCAGCGAGTCTATCTTGAGATCCTCAAGGGAGGATGCTATCTCCCAGCCGAGCCTCTCCAGCTTGTCCTGCCTGTTCTTCCCATATATCTTCTCCCCCAAGACTATCCTCATCATTCCTGCTCTCCCAGTAGAGCGTCTTCTATTCTGTCGAGCGTGGATAAGAGATTCCTTATCTTATCCAAATTTCTGCTCCTGTCTGCCGGCTCGAGCAGTGCCCCGCACACCGGGCAGGAAGGCGGCTCTCCCCCCAGGAACTCCATCAGTATCTCGTCGAAGGGGGCCCTGTAGTGGGACGGATCCGCGGCGCACACGTAATACTCGACGTTCTCCTCTAGGTGAGACCTCTCCAGGAGCGCCCGTCTGACCATTTCTATCCTACCTCTGAGGAAATCCCTGACGGCCCCGTAGTTAATCCTCCAGTAGACGTGCTTCGTCCCGTCCTTGGTCTCCTTCACCCTGACCCTGTGGGCTAAGTTGGCGTCCTGCAGCATGTACAGCATCTTCCTTGTCTCCTGCTGGGATATGCCCATCCTGATGGATATCCTGGTCTCCTCCACTATCCCTTTCCTCATGGCCTCCCTCAGTCTGTGGGCCAGATCGAAGTCCTGGACCACTGCCGCGATGGCTAGGTCGACGAGGTCCTCCTCACCCATCTCCCGCCCTCAACCTTCCCGGGTAAATATTATAGAATCACCACCCTGAGCCAAGTTACGGGGAGCCCCGGTAGCTCAGTTGGCGGAGCGGCCGCCTCGTAAGCGGCAGGTCGCGGGTTCGAATCCCGCCCGGGGCTTGCACTCATCTCCCCTCTAAGATCTTGAAAAATCGCACTTCGCCTGAAGATCGCCCGGATGGGTGAGAGGAGAGAGTTCCTTCCATCCGTATCTTCACGTCGTGGATGGGGGATGGGGCCGCCGGGATTTGAACCCGGGTCTCGAGGTCCCGAACCTCGTAGGATGCCAAGCTACCCCACGGCCCCGCCCCGCCGCGCTCCGTCCCCTCGTTTTAAAATTTGCTCGGCCCTCTCAGTGATCTCTGGTTTGAGGGACCTGTAAGTCGACTCTAGCGACTCGCTGACGACCTTGGTGTCGGCTATAACCGGCATGAAGTTTGTGTCTCCGCTCCACCTTGGGACCACGTGCACGTGTAGGTGTCCCTCAAAGCCGGCGCCTGCTATCCTGCCCAGGTTCATCCCCAAATTGAAACCGTGAGGTTCCATGACCGATTCCAGGGCACCTATCGATGCCCTCACCAGCGAGAAGATCTCCCAGGCCTCCTCCCACCCTAGGTCTCTCGGGGACGCCACGTGTCTGTAGGGGGCCACCATCAGGTGACCCGGATTGTAGGGGAACCTGTTCATCAGTATGTAGGCCCTTTCTCCCCTGAAAAGTATTAAATTTTCCTCATCATTTCCTCCTGGAAGTTCACAAAATATGCATCCTTTCCGATCCTTCGCCGCCACTTTTATATAATTTACCCTCCAAGTGGCCCACAGCCTCTCCATATCGATCGGGGCGGGCGGCGCGGCGGACTTATTTAGGGCTGCCCACGATCGGACCCGGTGGCCTCCCTTGTCAGAGGAGATCTACGTCTGCGAGGTCTGTGGGGGAACCTTCTTTGGCCGGCCGATAAAGGTAAAGGTGGACGGCTACACCGCGTTGGTCTGTCCCTCGTGCGCGAGGACCATAAGGCACCAGGCTGGAAGACGAAGGGAACCCGTCGATCTGAGTGGCAGGAGGGCTTCCGCGCCCCTGAGGGAGGCCCGGTCGAGACCCATGAGGCCCAAGGTCTCCACGAAGGAGACCGTCAGGGCGAGGGAGGTCAAAAGAGAGGAGGCTAGGATCGCCGCCAGGCTGAGTCCAGACACCTACGAGCTGGTGGAAGGTTACGGATCCGTGCTGAGACGGGCCAGGGAGGAGATGGGGCTGACCCTAGATCAGGTTGCCAAGGCCGTCAACATAAAGACGTCCCTCCTCCGAAATATAGAGACCGAGAGGATGGTCCCTCCCCTCAGGATTGTCAGGGCCTTGGAGAAGTTGTTGGACGTAAAGATAACCACGGTGGTCTCGGATGTTGAATCGGCCGCCGCCCCTCCCGCCTCGGACACCCAGGACAGACCCCTTACCCTGGGCGAGATATTGGAACTGAAGAAGAGGAGAGCGGTCGATTAGAGTCGGGATCACAGATGCCGACCAACATTCCTCCAGAGGCCTGGGCCAAATTTGAGGAGTATAAATCGGCCAGGACCCCTGAGGAGAAGCTGCGGAAGCTGAGGGAGTTCCTGGCCCTGATGCCCAAGCACAAGGGAACTGAGAAGATGGAAAAATTCGTTAGGAGGAGAATATCTCAACTTAGAGAGGAAATAGAGAAAAAAAGAATGAAAAAATCTGGGAGGAGGGGCCTCCTCGTTGAGAAGAGGGGGGCGGCCCAGATAGTGCTGCTGGGATTCACCAACTCCGGGAGGAGCACCGTCCTTTCCGCGTTGACGAACGCCAGGCCGCCCATCTCCCCCTCACCCTTCACCACCTCCAAACCCGTCGAGGGTATGATGCAGTTCAGGGGGGCTCAGGTCCAGGTGGTCGAGGCCCCCCCACTCGTTAGGGGGGGTGGGGGAACCAGTCCGATCGCCTTGGCCCTCGCCTCGAACTCGGACGTTCTCGGAGTTGTCGTGGACGGGACCGGTGATCCCGTCGGCGACGCCGAGGAGATCATGAATGTGCTCTCCTCCCGGGGAATAGGCGTAGGTCGAAGTGGAGGGAGGGTCAGGGTGAGGCGGACTCAGGGCGTCCCCACCATCGTGGTTAGGAACAGGGGCACTATCCTGGACGGGGACGAGTCCGATCTGAGGTCTGCATTGGAGTCTCTTGGAATACACAGGGCCGTGGTCGAGATAATCGGCAGGGTGACCCTGGCAGACGTCGAGAGGGCAATCCTCGGAGAGAGGAGCCATAAACCGGCGGTGGCTTTCGTGACCCGATGCGATTTGAGGCGAGGCCTACTCGGCTGCGGGAACCTGAGGTCCAGGCTGGGGGACAGGCTGGCCGACGTGATCTGCTTCTCTCCAGAGAACCCGCCAGATCCCGAGGACCTCGGTCCCCGGATCCTGAAACTCCTCGGTCTGATAAGGGTATTCACCAAACCGGTCGGTCAGAAGACCCCCTCTGAGAGGGCCCTAATACTCGAGGAGGAGTCCACCGTGGCCGACGCCGCAAGGGCAATACACCGGGATCTGGTCGATAGGATGAGGTACGCCAGGGTCTGGTCTGAGAGGCTCCCATATAGCCCTATGAGGGTGGGCCCTGATTTCAGGCTGGAGGACCTAGACGTGCTGGAGATAAGGGTGTGATGATGTCCCTTGAGGAGGAGAAGGCGGCGGCCGCCGAGGCCGCCGTCGACATGATCCCCAGCGATGCCCGGGTTATCGGCCTGGGATCCGGCTCCACGGTGGCGCACTTCGTCCGGAGCGCGGCGAAGAGACCAGCTCTGAGGGATCTCACTTACGTCCCGTCGTCGTCGCAGATAATGGACGAGGCTCTTGGGGCAGGACTCCGGGTGATCGACGTGGACGAGGTTGAGTGGGTGGATCTGACCGTGGACGGGGCAGACGAGATCACTCCCGGAGGAACCCTGCTCAAGGGCGGCGGGGGCGCCCTGACCAGAGAGAAGGTGCTCGCGGTTAACTCCGACTTCTACCTGATAATAGCGGATCACACCAAGCTGGTCGGGGCCATATGCGAGACGAGGCCGCTGCCGGTGGAGATACTGAGCTTCGGCAGCTCGAAGACTGTGAAGCTTCTGGAGGAAATGACCGGCTGGAGAGCATCCCTCAGGGAGGTGGGTGGCAGGCCCTTCGTCACCGACAACGGTCAACTCATAGTGGATCTACATCCCCCAGATCCGCTGGAGGATCCAGAGTCGGTCTACACGAACCTCAAATTGGCGCCCGGCGTGTTGGAGGTGGGCATCTTTCTGGAACTTGCCGACGAGGCCGTGATCGCGAGGGGAGACCTCGTGGAGGTCCTTACCTTCTCCGCCTGATCAGCCGGAGCAGCGCCTGCGCCTCCTCCCTTTTCCTGTGAGATAAAAACCAGTCCAAGGCCTCGGAGACCTCGACAGGTGGAATGGGATTAGACTCGAAGAATTCCAGCATGCCTTGGAATATTACCTCCACCCGCTGACCGGGACTGAGCCTTCTGATCCCCCGCAGGTATCCCCTCTCGGCCAGGTACCTGTGGGCCCTCTCGGCCCACTTCTCTCCCTCCAAATCAGGTCCCCCCCGTCCTGTCGAGCTCGTCCCCCGCCATCTCCTGGATCTCGTCGATCGTCTCCCGGGCGGCCGCTCCGTGTAGCCCCAACATCTCGGCCGCCAGCGAGTCTATTCTATCCCTCAGCTCGGGATTCATCTGCTCCCTGAAATCCGAGAGGATCTCGCCTTCCAACGATTCGATGAGCGAGCGGGCCTTCAACCTCAGTTCCTCCAGGCATGATTTGTGCGACGAGACCGGCATGCTCGCGAAGTCGGACCTGGGGAACCTAGTCCACCTGCCGCCGACCTGTCTCCCGGCGAGCAGCAGGCATCCCAAGAAGAAGGTGGGGTTGAACCATGCGGCCAGGAGTCCCTCCCCCCAGGAGGCAGATCCGGCCCAAACTATGTAGAAATTCTTTGTGGCCGAGACTGGTATCTCAGTCAAGTTTGCATAGACTCCTGGAAGTCAAATTCTGTCGATATACGTGGTAGTACCAGACTTCTCCGGAGGACCTGATGGCCAGCGAGGCCGCGCCGGATCTCTCCCCCACCTACCTACACCTCCCCTACCTACACCTACCTACATATACTCTATAGGACGCCCTCGGGGAGGCCCTCCCTCCTCCGTCGGCGGTATTGCCACTAAGTGGTGGATCTCACCGGGGAACACCTCTCAGGAGTAGAGTCGCGGCCTCCTGAGGGCCGGGACGAGGAGAGACCTCGGGAGGTGGATTTGTTTTCCCCCGCCGTCTCTCAGGATTGACTTTCCATTGTCAGGAGATAACTCCCACACTCTGTTGGGAAGGAAGAAGAAATCTGGGTCGTACATCCCCAACTCCACTGACTAGGCTGGAGAAGATCTCCCGACCGGCGAAGAGCCTCCCCTCCCTCAGACCCTCTTCAGAACCCGGAACAGGATCTCCTTCAGCTGGCCCCCCTCAACACGCTCAGATCGTTGAGGAATATCTCCCTCCCCGAGACGACCTGTTCCCGCAATCTCCCCCTCCCGGGGACGCTCACAGGGTCGCCGTCCAGAATACCCGTGGTGGAAGCCCGAGAACCCGAGGCCCCTGGTGGCCACTAGGAGGATCTCCTTGAAGCCGCTTCCCGTCGGCAGGGAGACGCCCCCTATCCTCCATGACCGCGACGGAGTCGAACCTCTCCACCAGCATGCCGGAGAACCCCGTACCCATAATTCGTGCAGAAGATTGAGGCCGGCAGGACAGCCGCCAGGACGCCCGACTCGGAGAGGCTACGATCGGTCAGGCGATCATATTCACCACTCCCTCGCGGATTCGAGGACGATCCCCCTCTCCTCTCCCTCTAAACGCTCCCCACCTGATGAAGGGAGAATTCGTGACGACCACGTCAGCGGCGGTAATCTTCTTCCAAACCCTGAATGCGTCCGCCCTCAGCACCTCCAGCGAGAACCCCATCCTCGCCGCTTCCCCCGATATGGAACCTTCTGCCGCGTCGGCGGCCTTCGGATCAACGTCTACACATACCACGAGCCTTGGCCCAGCACCCCTCTGAAGTAGGGATTTTTATCAATTACCCGGCCCGCAGAAGGGATCTACCACGGTCTCGATCTTCCTCTCCACTGATTCGAGGACCTCCGCCGCCATCCTGTCGGCGACCCACTCCTTCGTGTAGAATGACGAGATGAGTTTTCTCCTCCCTTCGGCGAAAGGCTTCCTCGGGCTGATGAGACGGGCCGTCAAACTTTCTCCCCCCTCACGCCGCCGATCTCCGCTGGCCGCGCGGTACCATCCGCTAACGCTTAAATAAAGGAGAGGAGAGGGGCTTTAAGGGCCGGGGTAGCTCAGCCTGGTTAGAGCGCGGGACTCATAATCCCCTATCGGCGGGCCGCCGCGCCGCCGGGCTGATGGGAGATCCCGAGGTCGCGGGTTCAAACCCCGCCCCCGGCACCACCCTCCTCGACCTCCTGGATCTCCCTCCCGAGGGCAGAATTTTATTGACCGGAGGCGGCGCCCGCGCCGGGGGGCCGTGGTCTAGCTTGGTAGGATGCCGGCCTTGGGAGCCGGCGGCCGTGGGTTCAAATCCCACCGGCCCCACCATCAAGATAGGAGCTGGGTGGGCCTAGGCTGAGAAGAAACCTAAAATACACCCGGGCGGCTCCTCTCGAGCCGGGGTGCCCTAGCCCGGTAGGGGGCCGGCCTGCTAAGTGTCACCGCGGACAGCCGGTGGCCCAATGGGCCGCGCGGGTTCGAATCCCGCCCCCGGCGCTCTCGGGCCGGTGGTCTAGGGGTATGACGCCGCCCTTACACGTCGATTGGCGGAGGAAGAGGCGGAGGTCGGGGGTTCGAGTCCCCCCCGGCCCACTTTCCACATCTTGGGGGCCGCGGTGATTCCATGGCTAGGAGGATCGGGATCCTGGAGGAGGGAGGATTCTACGACAGGGATCCGAGGAACTATGATCTCAGGGTTGCGGTGGTTTTTCCAGGGCCCTACAAAGAATCAATCAACTCCCTTGGCCATCAGCTGATCTACTTCCTGGCGAACTCGGTTGAGGGGGTCATGGCAGAGAGGTTCACGTCGGACATACCCGGTTCCGTAGAATCCGGCTCAAAACTGCGTGATTTTGACGTTGTGTTGGCCTCCGTTCACTACGAAGGGCAGATCCACGTTCTGCTGCGGATGCTCGCGAGGGAAGGGATATTGAGTCCCGGTTCCGGCGATCGCCCAATCGTGATGGCCGGGGGCCCTGCTCTTAGTAATCCCCTACCTGCCTCCGTCTTTCTAGACGGAGTTTTCCTAGGAGATGGGGAGAGATCCGTCCCTGCCGCCATCAGGACGCTGGCCCAGGGGGGGAGCCCTTCAGATCTATCCGGTTACGGGGTCTACACCGGGGAGGGGAGGGTGAGGTTCGAGAGATCACCCATGGACTTCCTCCCACCGAGGCAGCTTAGGGCGATCCTCCCCGACGGCAGACGGAACCCATTCCTCTTGGAGGTATCCAGGGGGTGCTCTAACGGGTGCAGGTTCTGCCTCATGGGATGGATCCAGCGTCCCAGGAGGGACAGGAGCTGGTCCGAACTCAGATCTCAGGTTGACCTGGCCAGGGAATTGGGATACGAGAGGATATACCTCATAGGGAGCGACGTCCTAGGGAACCCGAGATCTCTCGACCTGATGAGTTACATCTTGGACAGGGGACTGAGCTTCTCCTTGCCGTCCATCAGGGCCGACAGGATCTCCCAGGATCTGCTGGAGATCATCAGGATGGCCAGAATAAAGAGCGTCTCGCTCGCCCCGGAGACCGGGAGCCTCAACCTGGCCAAGTCAATAAACAAACCGGTGGATCCGGATATCTACATCTCGACCGCCAGTGACCTCAGAAACGCCGGGGTCAGGAGGATTAAAGCCTATTTCATTCTGGGCCTACCCTTTGAATCTGAGGAGGACGTCTTGGAATCCGCCCGCCTCGCGTCCAAGATGTCCTCCCCCGGAAATCCCATCAAGGTAACGATAAGCCACTTCGTCCCCAAACCTCACACGCCGTTCGAGCGCCTCCCCATGATCCCTCCGGGCAATTACAGGGAGAGGGTGAGGCTGTTCAGGAGCCACTACGACGGCCCCATAAACGTCATGCATCCGGGGAGAGCGGCCGTTCAGGCCGCCCTTTGTCTTGGAGACGAGTCCATCGGCAAGATCGCCGTCTCGGCCGCCAGCAGACCTTTCTCCAAATATTCTTACTGGAAGATCGCCAGGAGAGAGGGGATAGATCTCGACCGGCTGGTCTACGGGGAGAGGCCTGCTCCCTGGCGCGACGCCGTCGACGTGGGGGTGAGGGCCGAATTCTTGGAGGAAGAGGCAGATAGGGCCGTTATTGGGGAGATTACTCCATCCTGCGACGAATACTGCTCCCTGTGCGGCGCGTGTCCCCTGGGGTTCCCCGAGCGAGACGGGGCCACCCGTACATCGAGGCCAGGGCCATGAGGACCCCGTGCTCGTACAGGCCCGTCCTGTCCACCGCTCCCCCGGTGAGGAACCCTATGGCGCCCTTACCCCTCTTGGCCTCAGGTTCTCCGGTGAGCTGGGCGATAACGTCCCCCAACTCTTCCCCACGGATCAGCCTCTCGAGGATCTCGGGCGGGCACTCAAACAGCCCCGAGAAACCCCTCCCGACGGTGCCGTCCCTAGCCACCACGTAGACCAGCCCGCCGAGGTAGTGGACGCCCGCTACCCTCACGACTCCGCCCTCTATGCCCACCCCGAAATCAGCTCTGGCAACGATCTCCATCGCCCTCTCCGCCCTGTTCTTTGCCCCCCTCAATACCTCCGAGTAGAAGGGCTCCGGCGAGGTCCCGCTGCTGACTTTAACCGCCTTTACCTCGGGGATTTCTCCGAAGAAGGCTCCAAAGGCCCTCTTCACCGCGTTGACCTTAACCGGATTGTCCGACCCGACGGCCGCCAGCATCTCCTTCCGGTTCTCCGGGGCAAATATTAATTGAGATCGGGGACCACCTGATTGGTGGGCGTCATGCCAACTTACGTGTTCCTCGTCTTTTACAAACTGGACTACCTCTCTCCAGAGGACGAGGAGAAGGCCAGGAGACAGTGGGAGGACATAATGGAAGAGTGGCCGGCCGAGGTAAGGTTCGTGGGAGTCTTCGACCACGCCTGGGGGACAGAGTACAACGGTTTTATAATGATGGAGGGTGAGAGCATGGATGCTTATGTCAAATTCTGGAAATGGTTCAGAGACAAGATCCGATGGTACGTTAAAGAGACAAAAACGGTCATAGCCGTGAAGAGGTGAGCCTGCGTAGCATAGACGAGCGGAGCAGGAGTCCGGTCCCCCAGCCCCTGGCCTCCTCCTCCCACCTCCTCAGGAATCTGGATATCTGCCTCGGATAGACCTCGAATTCAGCGTCGCACTTGGTCTCCGCCAGGAGCAGGCCCTCGCCGGGCGCGGTGGAGACGGTCGGTCTCCCCATCCTCACGTAATTCTCCGCCGCGCCCACGATCCTCCTGACCGCCTCCCAGCAGAACCTCTCCCCGGATATTCTTATCAAGATCCCCCAATCCACCTCTTCCACCCCGACGTCGTCGACCTCGAGCCGCCCCCCTCCCCTGCACAGCCTGCTAGGTCCCAGGGACAGGGCGGCCTCCAATCCCTCTCTGAAGACCTCCGGATCCAAAGGCCCCGGGATGAAGTAGACGTAGGTCTTGAGGCGACAGACGTCCCTCAACCTGACTCCCTCAGGCGCCTTCCCCATGGCCCATGCGGAGACGTCCCCTGGCAACAGGTAGTTCAGCCTCCCGATGCGGCACGGAGAGCCGGGACTTCCAACGACCGACACCACGTTATCCAGCGCCGATACTCCCCTGTCCGTCCTGGAAGAGACCTCCAGCCTCGGCTGAGTTTCGGCGCATTCAGATCTCCTTAGGGCCTCCTCCAACTCCCCCTGAACCGTCCTCAACCCCGGCTGCCTCGCGAATCCGTGGAACCCCGGGCCCAGGTAGGCCACCCTCAGCAGGAGCCTCAACGGCGGCGGCTCCCCCCGTTTTATTATATGGTCGACCGATCTCTTGGGTGCCCCCAACGGGTGTCGCCGAGAAAGCCCTGAGGCTCACGGAAATGATTCGGGAGAACCTGTCGAAGGTGGATGAGGGGGAACTGGATGGCCTAATAAGGGCCCTCCTGAGGACCATAGGCTCAGGGAAGATCTTCGTCGTCGGCGCTGGAAGGTCCGGTCTGGTCGGCAGGGCATTCGCAATGAGGTTGATGCACGTTGGATTCAGCGTCTACGTTGTTGGAGAGACCGTCACCCCTGCCCTCAAACCGGGAGACGTTCTAATTGCGATAAGTGGGTCGGGAGAAACTAGATACCCCATAACCATAGCCCAAGAGGCCAAGAAGATAGGGGCCCTGGTGGTGGCCGTGACCAGCTTTCCGAATTCCACCTTGGGCAGCCTCGCCGACGCCGTGGTGACCATAGGGGGGAGAGTCGTCCCGAGGGGACAGAAAGACTACGAGGCCAGACAGATAATGGGGATACACGAACCCCTGACCCCGCTGGGGACTCTGTTCGAGTTGAGCGCCATGGTCCTGCTGGACGCCGTTATAGCGGAGATGGTCCACCTGTTGGGTAAGAGCGAGGAGGACCTGGCGAACCGACATGCCACAGTCGAGTGAGGAGAAGCTGAGTGAGATCCTGGATTTGGCGGCCGCCCGGGTGACCCCCTCCAGGGAGGAGAGGGAGAGGGTCAGGGAGGTCGTTTCGCGGGCCGCGTCCAAGATGAGGGAGGCCCTCTCCAAGCTGGGCGTCAGGGCTCACGTGACGTTGGTCGGATCGATCGCGAGGGATACTTGGATATCAGGGGAGGCCGACGTTGACCTGTTCGTCCTCTTCAATAGGGATTTCCCGCCGGAGAGGCTCGGTCCCACTGTTCTAGAGGCGGCAGGCGCGGCCTTCGGTTCTTACGAACTTCGGTACTCGAGTCACCCCTACGCCAGGGTAACCTTAAACGGGTACCACGTGGACATAGTCCCGGCCTACGAGATAAGGGACGCCAGCGAGCTGGTAACCGCGGTGGACAGGAGCACCCTCCACAACTCATACCTAATTGAGAGGATGACCGAAGAGCACAGAAAACAGGCCAGACTGCTCCGGGCCTTCATGAAGGCCATCGGAGCCTACGGGGCCGAGGTCAAGGTGGGGGGATTCAGCGGATATCTATGCGATCTGCTCATACTGGCTTACGGATCCTTCTTGAACCTCCTCCGTCGATCCATCGAGTGGAGGGAACCTCAGCTGGTGACTGTGGGAGGAGTCCTCCCAACGATGGACATAGACTCCTACGGCAGGCCCCCCCTATTGGTTCCCGACCCGGTTGACCCCAGGAGGAACGCCGCCGCGGCGGTGAGCAGGACCCAGTTTCACCGCTTCAGGGCCGCCGCCAAATCTTTCCTGAGGTCTCCCTCGGTGAGCTTCTTCTCCGGGTGGGGAGGGAGACCCCACGTCCCTACCGCGTCCGAGGTGGTTGGGCGCAGGCTGGACCACATCCTCTTGGTGAAGTTCAGATCTCCTGCCCCTCCAGACACGGTCTGGACCCAGGTGAGGGCGGCGGAGAGGTACTTGGTCTCCGGTCTCGAGAGGGAGGAGTTCAGGGTACTCGGCTCCGACTCGTGGACGGACGAGCGGGGCGTCGCCGCCGTGCTGGTGGAGCCCTACTCCTTGAATCTCCCTCCGGTCGTCAGGAGGGTGGGGCCGCCGGTGTGCACCGACTGGGAGGAGGGATTCCTGGCCCGCCACCTGAAATCGGATCGATTGATCGCCGGACCCACCGTGGAGGGTGACAGGTGGGTGGTCCTGCTGAGAAGGAGGTGGACGGCGGCTGCCGATCTCCTCGCTCACCTGTGTGACTCTGCTGGCATGCCCAAACTTCTGAGGGGAGGATCTCCCGAGGTGATCCCAGGGAGGGAGGCCATCTCCGACCGGGATGTGGCCGACTTCGTAGAATCCTATCTCTTCGCTGGCGAACCCTTTGCCGCTGGTCTAGTCGATCCCTAGAGCCGATTCCCCGGCGAAGACCGCCTCTGAGCCGAGTTCCTCCTCTATCTCCAGCAGCCTGTTGTACTTGGAGACCCTCTCGCCGCGCGCCGGGGCCCCCGCCTTTATTTGTCCACATCTTAGGCCCACCGCCAAGTCGGCTATTGCTGGATCCGTCGTCTCGCCCGACCGGTGGCTCACCATCACCGAATAGCCTGCTCTGAGGGCAACTTCGGCGCAGTGAAGGGACTCGCTCAGGGTTCCTATCTGATTTATCTTCAGGAGAAGGGCGTTTCCCGCCCTCATCTTTATCCCTTTCTTCAACCTCTCCACGTTCGTTGTGAAGAAGTCGTCCCCCACAAGCTGGACTCTTCCCCCTATTTTTTTCGTTAAGGAGGAAAACGACTCGAAATCCTCCTCGTGAAACGGGTCCTCTATGCTCACTATCGGATACCTCTCCACCAGATCAAGGTAGAAATCTTCCATCTCTCCAGGGGACATGGACCTCCCGTCCACGAGGTACTTACCGTCCTCCTCGTCGAAAAACCCGCTGGCCGCGGCGTCGAGCGCCAGCTTAACCTTCCCTGAGAATCCAACCTCCTCTATCGCCCCGACCAAGATCTCCAGCGCCTCCTCTGATCTACCGATGGGTGGGGCGAACCCCCCCTCATCTCCGAGGTTCTTGGCCGATCTGCCGTACTTTCCAATCAACAGGGACTTGAGCTCCCTGTAAACCTCCACCCCGGCGAACAGCGCCTCTCTGAACGTGTTGAACCTGAGCGGAACTATCATGAACTCTTGTATGGCCAACTCGTTGCCGGCGTGGACACCTCCGTTTATTACGTTCATGAAGGGAACGGGAATCTCCCGCGCTCCCACTCCCCCCAGGTACCTGTAGAGGGGCTCCCCCAGGCCTGCGGCGGCCGCCCTGGCGGTCGCCATGGAAACCGACAGGATCGCGTTTCCCCCGAACCTTGACTTGTTCTTGGTCCCGTCCGCCCTCACCATCGCCTCGTCAATTTCCCACTGCCTCCTGACGTCTCTCCCCCTCACGACCTCGGCCAGGGGACCCTCAACATTCGCCACCGCGGTCAGGACCCCCCTCCCTCCCAACCTCTTTCCGCCGTCTCTCAGCTCGAAGGCCTCGGATCTGCCTCGAGACGCGCCCGCCGGAACCGAGAAGGAGCCAGAGAAACCCCCCTCCGTTGAGATCCTGGTCATTATGGTAGGCTCTCCCCTAGAGTCGAGGATCTCCATCGCCCTGACCTCTGATATCGAGAAGGCCGCCAACCCAGACCCCACGTCGGGCATCTCCCGGCGCCGAAATATAATAATCGGCGGGACCAGCGCCGTTTTAATCGTCCCGTCGCGACCTTCCACCGGCGTTTTCGGATGGATAGGGAGTGGGAAGAAGAGGTCATCTCTATAATAGAATCTCTGGTGTCTATCCCGACGGTCACGGGACACGAGCACACCGCCGTCGAGAAGATCGGGGACATGCTCTCGGATGTCGTCGACGAGGTATCCTCCGACAGGTGGGGCAACCTGGTGGCGACCGTGAATCCCGGATCGGACAGATCCCTGATGCTCGCGGCCCACTTGGATCAGATAGGGTTCATCGTGACGTCGGTGGACGAGGACGGATTCATCAGATTCGCCCCCGTGGGGGGGTGGGATCCACGCGTCGCCTATGGCTCCAGGGTCCTCCTGCTGGCGGAGGGCGGTCTAGTTCCTGGGGTCATAGGATCCGTCCCTCCCCACCTCAGGGAGAGGACGAAGGGTGAGGAGAAGCTGGATTTCAAGGATCTAGCGATGGACGTTGGAGCCTCCTCCAGGGAAGAGGTGGAATCCATTGGAATAGGGGTTGGAACCTACGCCGTCCCGGATCTCAGCATCTGGAAGACCGCGGTTGGCACCAGAATATGCGGGCCGGGGATGGACGATAAATCGGGCCTGGCCTCCATCTTGGTTGCAGCCAAGATGCTGGCCCGAGGACCAGGGACCGACGCCGCCGTGCACTTTGTCTCCACCGTGCAGGAGGAGATAGGCCTGAGGGGGGCGGCGATGGCGGCCTTCAACCTATCTCCCGACGTCGCGATCGCGGTCGACGTGACCCACGCCAGGGCCCCGGGGATCCCCCGGGACAGGGTTAGGGTGGAGCTCGGCAAGGGGCCCGTGATATCTCTTGGTCCCATATACCACAGAGAGGTGGTAGACCTCCTTTTGAGGGCCGCCGACAAGGTCGGGGCCCCTTATCAGAAGGAGGCGGATCCCAGGGGAAGGGGCACGGATACGTGGGCGATTCAGACGGCCAGGGGAGGGATTAAGACGGGTCTACTCTCCATACCTAATAGATACATGCACAGTCCCGTAGAGATGGTGGATGTGACCGACGTCTACAACGCTGGCAGGATCCTGGCTGCCGCCGCCACCCTGATCTAACGCCTAGCACGTCACATGAAATATCCCCAGGACGTCGACCCCGGCCGATTCCATCTCGTTGAAGTCTCTTATGACCTCAGGCGTTGGCCCGACCACGACCCTCTCCACTCTGGATCTCAGCATCTCCAGGTCCTCGACGGGCAGCGCCCCATACTGTCCGGTCCCGATCACCACTGCCTGCGGGGGGTTGTCCCCCAAATAACTCCTGACCTCGGCCCACGTCAGGGGAGTGTGCCCGTGCGTTCTCCTCAGGCGGGAAGAGATCTCCTTTTTCCTCTCCTCGATCGAATCTCCCCTGACGACCACGTCGTGATGGTATTTCCTACCTGACACCGAGATCCACCCGAATCCCGTCTCATCCACCTTCAACTCCCCTCGCCTCCCCCCTCTCTCGCTCGCCTCTCCTGCGGAGGAGGAACTCCAGACTCAACTCAAAGACGCCAACCGGGTTCTTGATCCTGTTGATCTCCAGCACCTCCGGAGACACCTCGGCTATGATCCCTATCTCGCGTCCCCCCGAGCGAATCGAGGCGCACCTTCCGCTCAGGGCCCAGGGCCTGTCCGTAGGCGTGAGCTCAGCCTCGATTCCGAGGCCGACGGTCAGCGAGAAAAGGTGGGACTGAACGTCCTCGAAACCGACCTCCGTGTCCTCGTAGGCTGCCGCCACCCTCCTCTCATCCCTGGCCCTGGTCTCCTCAGCAGGATCCGGTATGACCACGTCCCCCACCTCGAACACCTTGTGTGGGAGGGGCTCTGCCTGATTCTTCGACAGGAAGGCCACAATTCCTGGTATTAGCGTGTCCCTCAGGACGGAGTAAGATTCTGACACCGGATTGGCCACCTTGACTACCTCTCTGGGGGGAGATCTCATCCTGCGGAACAGTACGTCACCGCTGGTCATCACGTAATTGAGGATCTCCTGGTAGCCGAGGCCAATCATGAGTTCCCTGACTATCCTGGAAATCCTCTCCCTGAGGTGTCTGGCGCCAAACGTGTCCACGTATCCCGGGAGTGCTGGCCTCAGCTTATCGTAGCCCACGGCCACCGTAAGCTCCTCCACCAGATCCACCGGATGCAGGAAGTCGTCTCTGTAAGCTGGTATCTGAACCGAGATCTCTTCCCCAACGGGCTCGGCCCCCAACCTCATCTTCCTGAGCAGGGAAGCTATCTCTTTGCCGGAGTAGTCAGTTCCGGCCACGAGGTTGAGGTAGTCTACTCCGACTCTCATGGGTGTGGGCCTCAGGTCTGGCGTCACGACGGCCTCTCCGTCCGGTCGGATTACCCTAACGAGTCCGATCTTGCCGCCCCTCTCTGCCAGCGCGGTGACCAGCACCCTCAAGGTTTTCCTAACCGCCCTCTCATCCGGCCCCGTGACGTCTACGAACATGTCCCTGGTTTCCTCCGTCACCCTCGTCATATCGGAGTTTATTATCGGTGGGATCGACAGCACCTTCCCCCTCGAATCTCTGAGAACGGGGATCAGATCCCCGGGAACCAGGTGAGCGTACTTTCTTCCCTTCTCAGTTTCAGATAATATCTGGGACACTGTCATCTCATAATCTCCCCTCAGAGGGACGAATCGAACTTCTTCCTTCCTCTCGGCAGAGTATCTTATTGGAGGAACTATGGGGGAGGCGTCGTGTAGTCCGGCGGACACCTTCCTCCTGTCTCTGCCTATCGTCGCGTGGATCTTCTCCTGGGCCTGCATCAACTCGGCGACTGCATCAGGGGAGAGATTCACTCCCTCAACGACGCCGCAGGCTATGTAAGGCCTAAGGGGAAGGACCTCTCTCTCCACCTTGACTTCGAAGCCCGAGTCGAACGTCTCATATTCCGGGATCCCCTCCTCCAGGCCCAGAATCCCCCTAACCGCCCGAGCCAGCCCCTCAATCGTCACAAGATCCAACCTATCAGCCGTTATTTCTAAGATTATATTTCCATTTTCCTCACCTTCAAAATTGACTTTCAGCCTCTCCAGCGAGGAGACGAGGTCGTCGAAACTCAGCGGGGCCCCTATCAGATTAAGGAGATCGGAAATTGACGCCTCAATCACCGGCAAGGCCCACCGCCCTCCCCACGGGGAATTTCCTCAGGAACGCTAGATCCTGGGAGTGTAATTGCCTTATGTCCCCTATTCCAAGCTTCACCATGGCCAGCCTCCCTATTCCTATCCCCCACGCCAGGGCCTGGACCTTCGGATAGTCATACCCCATTGGTATCAGTATCTCCGGCCTGAAGAGTCCGGATCCGGCTATCTCTATCCATCCGAGCCTGGGGTGCCTGACATAAGCCTCCACGCTCGGTTCGGTGAAGGGGAAGTAGGCTGGCCTGAACATGACCTCCCCAAAACCCAGCCTCTTGGCGAACTCCTCCAGGTAGCCGAGCAAGTGCCTGACGTTCAACCCCTCCGCGAGGACCACTCCCTCACACTGGTGGAACTCCATGGAATGGGTTCTGTCCAGGGCCTCCGGCCTGAACACCCTGTCTATCGCGAATATCTTCAGCGGGGGGTTCGGAGTTCCGGCCAGCGTCCTGGCCGACGCCGCGGTCATCTGAGACCTGAGGATGAGTCTCCTGGCGATATCGAAGTCCCACTCGTAGCCCCATCCGGTAGATCCCGTTCCCTCACCAGTCTCGTGCGCCCTCTTAATCTTCTCCACCAATTTCAGATCCTTAATATCGGCCGGACCCGCGGGAACCGACACGGCGTAGGAATCGTGGACCTCTCTGGCCGGATGATCCTGAGCCTGGAACAACGCGTCGAAATTCCAGAATTCGGCCTCAACTATGGGGCTCTTCACCTCAAGAAATCCCATCCCAACCAGTATCTCTCTGACCTCGTCTAAGAACTCCACGTAGGGATGCGGCTTTCCCGGGTAGACGGTCGGGGGCATGGAGGTGACGTCATATGCCTTGATCTCTACCTCTCTCCACCTTCCACTCTCTATGAGTTCTCTACTTAGTCTCGCAACCTCTCTCCTGACGGTCAACCTGCCGGATAGGACTGCCTCACCTAGGTCCGTGATCTCCAGGTACACCTCCTTGCTCTCGTCTATCTCTACCAGTCCCCTCTTGACTAGTTCCCTCACGACATCTGTTGGGAGATCCCCCTCTTCCGCCACCCCTCCTTTGAGCCTGTCGAGCGCCTCCCTGAGGGGGTATTCATCTGGGATCTCCTTGAGCGCAACGACTACCCCGCTCCCCACCCTCTCCAGCCTAACCCACCCCCTCTTTTTTGCGATCCCAAGGGCGACGTTGAACTCCTCCCCCGACCCGGGGAAATCCTTCCTGATCTCGTCGATCTTCCTGGCCTCACCGATTGATAAGATTTTGAGAAGCTTCTCCTCTGGAAGGCCAGAGTCGGCCGCCTCCCTGCCCCTGTCGGTGAGTTTCAAGAACTTCCGCGCCTTAACAGATATCCTGACGAGCCCCTTCTCCTCGAGCAGTCGACCGAGGGCGGCGGCAGATTCCCTCCCGAGGGAGAATGCGTCGGCGGGCAGGAACCCCCCGCGGAAGCTCACCTCCTTGAGTAGACGGTGCTCCCCGTCGGTCAGCCGTATAGCCTCTCTCCCGCCCTCCCCCGAAACAATAAGGACTCACCAGAACGGCCTGCCCTCTCCGAATTATAAAAAGTCTGCTCTCACGGCTCCGGCCTGGCCAGGTATACGTTGTCCTTATTCCTCAATATCCTGACGCGGACCTCGGCGCCGATCGGTATCCCCAAAGCCGAGACCACGGTCACCACCCTGTCCCTCGCCACGCCCAGGACCTCACCCCTCCTCCACCCAGGCGCCACCACCCTCACCAAGACCTTCTCCCCCACCTCCATGGTCTTGGGGACCTCCCTGTCCTTCTTTATCCCGAAGTCTCCCGGCTCGAGAACCAACTTCACGCCGTACTTCTCCTCCCACCTGCGCAAGGCCCGGTAGAAATCTCTCCACCTCATGGGTCTGACTCCCGGAGGTCTCCTGCCGTGGCGGTGCTCCTCGTACTTCTGTATCCCGAGGGGAGGCCACCTCTTACCGGCGCCTATATCCAGCGCGAACTCTATTATTTTCGGGATGTCCTTGTCGTTTACTCCCGGCACCCAGACGGGGGCAATCAACAGATCGACCTCACTATTTGCCAGCACTTTGGCGAATTCAATCACCCTGCTGACGTCGTACGAGCTGGTCCCCGCGAGGAGGCGGGCCTTCGCTGGGTTCAGGCTGTCGATGCTGAGGTTGACCCTATCGACCCCTGACTCCTCCAGCCTCTCAACGTCTCCCGGCCCCAGCAGGATACCATGGGTCTGGGTTGAGACCACGGCAGTTTCTTTCTTATTTTTCAACTCTCTGAATAATTCATATATACGAGGGTAGGTGAAAGGGTCTCCGACGGTATCCACGTGGGCCTCCAACCTCCCCGAGACTTTGATCGATGCGACCAGATCGTACCATTCAAGCAGGTAATCCAGGTCCACCAAGTACTCGGCCGCGCGCGTCCTGCTTCGGGGTCCGGCGTCGGTCGAGCAAAAAATGCATGACATGGAGCACGAGCTCGAAGGCCTAACCTGTATGAGTGAAGTTCCCCTATCTATTACTCCAAAGGCCACCGTTCCAATCAGCGGAATCCCGGATCTATCAGATATCCTAACTATCTGCAGATCTCCCGCCGCGTCTCGGAGGAGAAACTTCCCATTCACCCCTCAGTCCACCCTCCGGGTCGCTCTTCGCCGCCGGCAGGTCCGACGGATCCAAGGACCTCTGTCGTTATCTCGCGTATTATGTCCTCCTCCGGCCTATCATCTTCCAATAGCTGATACCTGTCGTAGCCCTCCTTCCTCTCTTCCCCTCCCAATTCTCGGGCGGACAGGGATATGGCCCTCCTGAGCGGGTGCATCTCCACCTCGACGGCGGCCCTCGCCAGGTTCTCCATAGTGGCCTCCTGAAGAATCAATTTTGATCCGTCCCGCAACACAATAACCGTTCTGGCGTGCTTGTGACCCTCCGGTACCCCTATTAGCACCTTTTTGACGTCTCTGTTTTTGATCACCAGTGAGAAAGGTTTCCTGATCTCTTCTATCAATTTCCTGGTTCCGTCGGTTAGCATTAGATGGAGGGAATCCTCCAGCCTTGTCCACCTGACCTCCTTGGCATCGCCGCCCGGCCTCAGGGATCCCCCCACCCTCCTGCAGAGGTAGTCCACTATGACGTAGTGGTATCTTACCCTCCCCTCCCCGTCCACCTCCACGTAATCGAAGGCGTAGATCGGTCTCTCCGCGGCGACCCTCAGCCCCGTCTCCTCCGAGACCTCGCGCTCAACAGCCTCGTCCAGCCTCTCCCCCAACCTCACCAGGCCGCCTGGTATGGACCAGAGCCCCTTCCCCGGTTCGTTCTTCCTCCTGATCAGTAAAATCTTGTTATCTTCCAGGAGGACTCCGCCCACCCCAACCAACGGGACGTCAGGATACTCCCTCCTCAGGCCCCTCACCTCCCAGGGAATGTCTCCTCCAGCAGGATCTTCTTGGCGGCCCCTATGGCCGTCGCGTACGCAGCCAGTCTGGGCACCCTCCCCCTCCCGCCGAACAGCGATATGGTCCTGATGATGGCGTTCGCCACAAGTGGGTACTCCACCAACCTACCGACTAACACTATCCTATCTTCCAACCCCTCAGACTTTGCCGCGAAGTAGGAGACGGTGCCGACGACCTCCGATATCATGTTTACTATCCCTATGGCCGCATCCTCGGGTCTCGTTTGATCTCCCACCTTGCCGAAGTTAGACGCCGTCGTATCAGGGGGGAGGTCCCCTATCCCCCTCCCTACGATCTCCCCTATGGATAGGTCGACCCTGCCGAGATCGCCCTCCTCGGCCATCCTCAATATGCTCTCAGGTTCCGTCTTATTCAGTATGAGCCTGCCAAGGCCCATTAAGGTTCCGCCCCCGACGCCGGTCCCGCCTACGTGCTTGACTCTGATCCCACCCCTTCCCCTCCAGGCCGCGACCACCGCGGTCCCCGTGCCCACGCTGACCACGGCCGCGGCGTCGGAGCTCGATAGATAACACCCGCCTATCCCTATTCCCTCCACCTCCTCTACCTTGGACACGGGAAGGCCCAGTATCTTCCCCCCAATGAAGTTGGCTCCTCCCCCACTGGCCGATATGGCCTCGATCTCTTTCAAGCCGATTCCGGCCTCCGTCAGCAGCTTACCAACCGCGCCGGACGCCGACGCTATGGGATCCGACGCCCTGACGTCTGTGTATCCCTCCACCCCCCTCTCGCTGAAAAGAACCGCCTTGGTGGTGCTGCCCCCGACGTCCAACCCTATTACCAGCAATCGAGGGTCACCTTGCCGTCTCCAGGACCTTGACCAGGGGCGGGCCGAGGAGGATTATGAATGGTATCTCCGAAGAGTAGGTCCACAGGAACCACAGCGCGGCCGCGGCGGCGGGCAGATTCGACTCCCCGGTTGGCAGCACGAAGAACTGACTGAAAGTCCAGACTCCGGCCCCTATAACGGCGCTGCCCAGCATGAGACCTATGGATCCGGCCAGGAAGAAGTCCACCCACCTTCCCCTCCACCTGCCGACCAAGACTATCAGGATCGTTGAGATTCCGCAGGCGATCGCGTAAGCCGCGGCCACCGGATCCTGGGTGAGGAACCAAATCGTTCCAGAGGCCGTCAGCGGCAGGATCTGGACCGTTATCGCCGCGGCTAGTTGATTTTCCCCCTTGATCCTGTTGTAGATCCATCCCATGGTGTAGAAGCCCAAGAAGTTGGCCGGAACGCCCACGATTAGGCTTAGCAGGGCGTTCCCGTGTATCAACATGTCGGAGACGAATATGCCCACGGCGGCCCCCAACCCACCGACCGTCGGACCGAAGACTGCGGAAAACGATGCCGGAATAACGACGGACGGCCAAAACCGGACCACGCCGAAGATCGGCGCGAAAATCCCGAGGTAAGTCATGTACCCCACCGCGGCGTACAGGGCGGCGTTGACCCCGGCGAGCGAGACCTCCCTAGTGTCCATCGGTCGGACCGCACCCTCAGAAATAAATATTTATTTTCTATATAAGAGTAAGATATCTATATAGATGGGGAGATATTGGAGGGCGTGAGGCAGATCCGCAAGGTCCAAGAGGTTGGAGGGGGCACCCTGGTAATCTCCCTTCCCAAGGAGTGGGCCGTAAGGGTCGGCCTCCAGAAGGGGTCTGAGGTCGTTGCCCAAGAGGCTCCTGGGGGGTTACTCTTGATCTATCCACTTTCTGCCACCGTCCGGATCGGGTGTTCGGCCCGGCACGTCCCTGGCCAAGTCGGGAACACTTTGGACTCCATACTGGAGGCGTACCTCGAAGGCTGCGACGTGCTGGAAGTGGAATGTTCCGGTCGCCTGGGGCTGGAGGACAGGAGAGCGATCAAAAAACTTCTGGCTTCTCTGGTGGGCTCCGAGATAGTTGAAGAGGGAGAGGGCATCCTGAAGGTTCAGTTCCTCGTTGACTTGGACGCCACCGATCCACACGGGCTGCTGGAGAGGATGATAAGATCGGCCGGCAACATGCTCCTGGACGCCATAACCGCAATCTCCCTCGGAGACAATGAGCTTGCGAATTTGGTGATCGAGAGAGACGATGAGATAGACAGAACTTACTTTCTACTAGTTCGTGCTCTGAGGAAGGCGGCCCAAGACGTTAGGGCCCTTGCGAGGGCCAGGTTGTCCCCCATGATTCTACTGGATCTGAGGGTGGCCGCCCTGATCGCCGAGGGCATAGCCGATATGGCGGTTGACGTTGCCTCCCTGGCCAGGAAAGGGGTGAGAGTCGACATAATTGACCTGAAACTTCCCTTCAAGACCCTCTTCTCACTGCTGGCCCCCATCTCCAGGGGGCGCGGGACCGACAGCAGGGTCGAGAGGATACGCGAGATCAACAGGCTGATATCCGACCGGCTGCTGAGGATGGTGGAGGAAGGAGGGGGTGGGACCATGGAGGCCGTCGTCGCTGAGAAGCTGATGGCCTCCTCCAGGGCCGCGCTAGATCTGGCGGATCTGTTCCCCTCGAGAGGGGTCCTCCTAATGAGATCTCGGGCGGAACCGGAAGGATATTAACTGTTATATCTCTCCCCGCGCCCGTGCGCGGGAGACCCCGGAGGGCCCTAATGATCGGCAGGTTTCAACCCTTCCACTTGGGTCACCTCAAAGCTGTGGAGTACGTGCTCTCTCAATCCGAGGAGTTGGTCATAGGCCTAGGAAGCTCTCAATACAAACGGACCCCCAGGAATCCCCTCTCTACGGACGAGAGATACGAGATGATCGTGAGGGTGATGAGGTCCGTCGAGATAGATCTTTCCAAGGTCTTCCTGGTTCCGATCCCAGACACTGAGTCCCGAGAGGAGAGCTGGGGGTCCATAGTCCTGGATAGGATTCCCAGGGTCGACGTCGCTTACACGAACGATCGGGAGACCAGGATCGACCTGGAGGCCGTGGGAATGGAGGTCTTTCCCATTCCCCTGTATCGCAGGGATATACTGTCGGCCACTAACATAAGGAGGTTGGCGGCGAGCGGCAACTCCCTGTGGAGGCAGTTCGTCCCGGACCCCGTGGCCTCCTTCTTGGACGAGATAGATTTTGAGGGGATTATGAGAGATATCACCGAAGGCGGTAAATCCTGAGGACACCCCTCTCCAGGGCCTCCGAGATCCTCCTGCCGTAAGGCCCCCTCTTGGCCAGGGATATTCTTCCCCTGGAATCGGTGACGAACCTGCCTATCTCACCGCCCTCATCCCTGATGGAAACCTCAATCGAGGCATTCTCCGGTCCCAAATCAACCACTAGGATGTGTTTTTTCCTCCTGATGCTATACCTGAGACCTGCCTCCTCCTCGGCCCCCTCGACGTGCCCGCGTCTCACCCGGGAGGGGCCCCCCCTACCGAGGGGCATCACAACTATCTCGTCGCCGAACTTGTATATCTCGTATTCCGGCCTCCCCGTCTCGAAATCGCTTACGGTCACCACCGGCCTGGCCAGAGAGGGATCCCTCATTCCGGTCGGCAGCTTGACGGATATCCTGAGACCGTATACTTTCTCGACCTTTCCACCTTGAATGAAGATAACCGTGTCCACCACGTGCGGCAGGACGCCCAGGTCCACCCTCCCTATGAACCTCTGAATTGCCTCTATCGGCGATCCGCAGTGCACCACCCCCACCATTCCTATCCCAGCCAACCTCATGTCGGTGAATATGGAGAAGTCCTCATCCCTTCTCATCTCGTCGAAGGCGACGTAATCCGGCCTGACCAGGAGGAGGAGATCTACGGTGTTGGCGAAGCTCCCGTCCAACCTGCCGTACTGAGTGACCTCCGGCCCAACCATCAGGTCCCTGGGCGACTCGAGAGTCTTCACTATCTTACCCATCGACCTGTAGAACTCGATCAACGCGCTGGTGAACGTGGTTTTCCCGGATCCCGGGGGGCCGGCGATGATCAACCCCTCCGCCCGCAGGGAGAGCCTCTCCCTGAGCCTATCGCTCAGGTCGTAGTCGTCCAGCGTCACCCTGACCAGCGGCCTGACGGCGGTGATCTCTATGCCGTTAGAAAAGGGTGGGAACGCCACCAGAATCCTGTACTCCCCCATCTGAATCACGTAGGCATCCCTCCTCTTGACCTCTAGGAAGGCCTCCGGATCGAGCTTCGCAGTCTCTATCACCCAATAAGCAAGTCTTCTCATCTCTTCCGACCGTAAGGGCTCTTCTCTCAGCTTGACCAGTTTGAATTCTCCCGGTCTGCCCATCTTCGCCATGGGAGGGGCTCCTTCCTTGAGGTGGACGCTCATGACCCCGGGTTCGAAGAAATCTCTGACGTCCCCCGCCGCGCAGATCGAGCCCGCGTACGTCACCTTTACTCCCCTGTTCTTCAGCACGAGCGCCCTGACTCCATCTCCCGTCAGTACCCTGGCGCCGTTCTCCATGGCCAGGGAGATCAGGGCGTCCGTTCCCTTCTTCCCCGACTTCGTCTCAGCTATCTCAAATCTCAACACCTTACCCTCTGCCTCCATCCTCCTTAGATCATCTATCTCGGCCAGGCCCACCAGGGCCCTCTTGTCTCCCAACCTGGCCGACCTCTCAAATTCCGCCACCACGTAGTCCGGGATCAGGATCTCCCTTCCCGAGATGTGGCTGACCAGGCTCTCGTCCTTCAGGAGGGAGTTGAGCAGAACGTACTCGTCCAGCACCACCCTATCAGGTTCGGCCTGGGAGCCCCCCCCAGCCGCCCTCATGCCGCTTGCCCCCCACTTAGACGCGGGCCGCCGCCCCGAAACGGGCCCACCCTAGACGAATCGGTCTCGCGCGTTCCAATACCCCTCAGAACAACTCCCCCTCCAGGAGGGTCTTCGGGGCGACGAAGATGTAATAATTCTCCTTGCCAGAGATCTCGCTCATGACCCGAGCTGCCAGGGCAGAAACCGGATTCTTCATCCCGGTTCTCTCCTCCAGATCGGAGTAGCTGGAGAAGGGTCTCTCTTCCCTGGCCTCCAATATGCGCCCCAGCATCTTTTTGCCGACCCCGGGAATAAGCTCCAGTTGATGCAGTCTCCTCGTTATTGGGACTGCCTGATTGAAAAACTCTATGAAGAAAGCCTCCCCCTCTGTGAGTATCCTCCTAACCGCGTCCTCGAGACTCTGCCTCGCCGACGGATGGAGCTCCTCATAGTCTAGATACCTCAAGAATCTGCTGACCTCCTCCCTCGGTCCCCTCCCCACGTAGACCTTCTGTCCCTCCTCAACCTCGACACCCTGCCTGAGGGAGAACTCCATCAATATGAAGTACCTGTCTCCTATTACCTGGACCACCCGCCTCCTGGATACCTCCACCCCCAGCACGTAGGCCCAGTTATCGTGGGGTCTCTTTTTCCCGCTAGAATACCTCCACAAGATCAATCGCCCTCCTTTAGGGTCCTTAGGATCTCCAGTATCCTCGAGTACGCCTCGTCTCCCAGAAGCGGGTAGGACTTGTAGAGGAAAACTCTCAACTCATCTTTGGTCTCGGGTATCACGTTAACCAGATTTATGGCGTCCTCCTCATCTAGATTGAACTCCTCAACCAGTCTGTTCACCGCGGCCCTAGCCGCCTCGGCGTCCTCCACCTTGACGAACTTCGCCAGGTACTCCATGAGCCTCTTCTGATCAGAAGTCAGTGATGCCTGCTCGGACGCCCATCGTGAGAAGACGAGAGCCTTAACTTCTGAGAGGGTCAGGGGCCTCTTGTTGGGCAAGCTTCAACCCTCTCTCCAACTCACCGGCTCGCGATGTGGTCTCAGGTGGACGGGCGAGACTATGAGGTGCTTTAACTTCTTCCCGAGCCTCACGTCCACCAGGTAGGCGCCCCCCCTCCTGCCGGTCACCACCCCAACCTTCCCTTGATACCTCCTGTGGGGCATTCCCCTCCTCTCAGAGGGGGTCACGTCTATCACAACCTTCTGGCCGACCTCGAACCTCTGAAGGTACCTAGATACCGGGGGCATCCCCTTCTCCCTCGGGCCCTTCTTCAGGAACTTCCTGGATTTATGTAGGTATCCCGCCGACCTCTTCCCCAAGAAACTCACCTCTGGCGAGAGGAGCCTGTCGGGTTCACCACGGCGAGTACATCGAGCTCCCTACAAAAAGCTTTTTTCCCCAACAGGGAGGCGACGCTTGGCCTAGTTCTTCCATCGTCTCCTGATATCAGCTCCTTGACATATAATCCACCGTCACATATTACAATTATTTTAAAAGATTTTCCGTCTAATGGCCATGTTTTTACCCGATATACCCTCTTCTCCCTTACCATGTCGGCCCTCCTCTTTAGGACCCTGCGCGGCGTCCTCTGGGATATCACCGCGCCGCTGAGGGCCCTCTCAATCAAGGCCAGGTCTCCCAAGTCGTACCCCCCCTCCACCTCAACCCGACACCTGTAGACCTTCTTGCTCTTGGGAGACTCTTCTTTTAACCGGATCACGGTCCCCCAATCGCTGTAACTGAGCTCGGACACCTCAATCCTCCCGCCCGCCTTGAGGTTGATCTCCTCTCTGAGCCTCTCCAAGTCGGCTCTCCTCTTCCTGGGTCTCCTGATCTCAAGGACGAAGGGCCGACCCGTCCCCAGCATCCGCGCGTCGACGTCCTCCCGGCCCGCCCCGTGCAGCCTGTAGTCTTCTCCCCCGAACGCCTCCACGGCGGGTTCTCCTATCATCTCCTCCACGGACGGATTGTCCGGGTTGGCCTCTCCACCGTATCTCGTCTGGGGAATGCCCCTGACGAGCTTCTTGTACCTGCCAAATATCAAGACTGGCGCAAACCTAACCGAGACCCTACCAGCCTCGAAATCCAATAGTCCCTCGGCCTCCGGCCTGTGGGGGTCTATCTCCGTACCGGGAAACTTTTCCACCACGAAGGCGTCCACGTACCTAGATATGGTAACCTTTATCGCCTGAGGAGAGGAAGGGACCAGAGAGGCCCTCAACTCGTCGAAGTTCTCCTCTACTTCCGGGGGTATCCTCGTCCCAGACTTAAAAGACTTGAACTCGACATCTTCCAGCTCCCGCGTGAGCTCTTCCAACAACGCGTCCAGTTTTTCCTCAAAGAGACCTCCACACACCGAACAACCTCCGCTCAGGTCGGCCGCCGAATTGGAATCCCGGATCTCTCTCAAGATCTCTCCAGCTCTCCCGACGGGATCATCGCCCAACTCTCCCGCCAAGAGGCTCGCAAGGCAGAATCGACATATCGGCCCCCTGGCCAGCGCCTCGGCCACCAGCCCGCCATTTTCCGCCATAGGGGCACCTTGGGCCACGCGGTGAAGTCCGCCTCACCTGGTCCTTATCACCTTCTTCTTGCCCAGCGCGACCCAATACTCCACCTCGACTCCTGGCTCCAGCCTACCGGCGACCTCCGGATCCAGATCGTCAACGCTCACTTCGAATACGTCCTCGTAGTTCTCCATGTCCATTATCTGAACGATACCGCCGCTGACTGAGATGACCTGTCCAACCCTCTTGTCTATTATGGGTATCTCGACGTCCGCCCCGGCGGGGAATATCCTGGACCTCCTGTTCCCGTCGAACAAACCCCTGGCTTCTATCCTCACCTTGGCGGCCCCGTGCTTCCCGGGCTTTGACTTGGAGACGTCCAGGACGACGCACGGCTCCCCATCTATCACTATGTAACTTCCTTTCCTCAGATCTCCGGCAGAACCGTGGGTTATCCCCATGAGGTCACCCGGGTAGGAAGCTCATCCAGATGCTAATAATCACCTATACGACTTCTGGAAGCGTGCCCTGGCCCTTCTTCCCCCGTACTTCTTTGGCTCCCTCTGTCTCGGGTCGCCAGCCAATATGGTCCTGTCGTACTCCTTGTACAAGTTCTCCAACTCCTTAGATCCCGTGTAGGCAACCAGCGCCCTGCCTATCGCCATCCTGACGGCGTCAGCCTGCCCCATGAATCCTCCTCCCTTGACCCTGACCCAGATGTCGACGCCGCCGATCACGTCCTCTCCGGCTAGCCAGAGAGGTTCTAATATCTTCATTCTAACGAACTCGTTTGGCGCGTAGACTTCAACGGGTCTTCCGTTGATGAACAACCTACCGCTTCCGGGGGTAAGCCTGGCGAACGCCCTGGCCGTTTTCCTCCTGGCTGATGCGTATACGACCCGCCCACCGCGGCTCTCAGAAACCAACACCCTCACCTCCTCTCCACCCCATCCTCTCAGCCAGCCAGCCCAGGGTCACGTAATCCCTCCTCTTCTTGGGTTTGAGGTGTTCTACGGTGTAATCCTTTGGCATCCGGATGGCCCTCTCCAACTCTATCCCCGGAGGGATCCCGATATAGACCCTTATCCTCCGCATGGCCTCCCTGCCCCTCGGCTTCTTGATGGGAAGCATCCCTCTTATGGTCTTCCACAGGATCCTGTCTGGCACTCGAGGCTGCACCGGTCCCTTCTCGGGGCTGGGCTTTCCCTGGATGCGCCTCCTCTTGAGGTATTTTTCCAGAATTGACCTCCTATTCCCCGTGATGACTGCCCTCTCCGCCCTTATTATAGTCACCCTTTTACCCTCCAAGGCCGCCTTGGCGGCATAGCTGGCCAGCCTACCCAGTATGGCGCCGTCCGCGTCTATGATTAGATCCCGTCCGCCGCCCAAGAGGCATCACCTCTCATACCACTATCCGCACTCCTGTCCCCTTGGGGTTCTCTCCGACGGCTTCCACGAGGCTGATGGCCCTACCACCCACCCTTTCTATCTTCTTCCTGGCGGAGACCGAAAACTTGAGCGCGGCCACCGTGATCGACTTTGTCAAGTCGCCGAACGCCAGTACCTTCCCCGGGACGACCACGAAATCTCCCTCCGAGGCGAGCCTCTCTATCTTCCCCAGGTTGACCTCTACCCTCCTCCTGGGGGAAGATATCTTATCGGCCACCGCCAGCCACACTCTGGCCTGATTTTCCCTCCCCGCCTTCTTGAGGGCCCTGTAAGCTATTCTTATCTCCTCACTAGTCGGACCGCTCGGCTTGGGCAAGCCTATCCCGGAGCCGGGCGCGGCGGGTGATAAATAAACGTGACCACCGAATCTGGTGCGGGGGGTGGGATTCGAACCCACGCGGGCCTGCGCCCACTCGGCCCTCAACCGAGCGCCTTGGACCTGGCTTGGCTACCCCCGCAACCTCTGGGTTCGTCTCCCGAAATATAATCTTGTCGAGCTATCCCCCGCCCTCCGCATTGGATATTTTCTCCTTCAATGAGTTAAATTTTTTCAATAATTCGTCCGTCGCTGCCACGAGAATTTCCCCTATTGTCAGGGCTTCGGTAGTCTCAAAGCTCATGATGAACCGACTGCCGTCCCAGTCCTCCACCTCGACGGATTCAGGATCCCTTCTCCTCTGGACCTCAATGCAGTCCTCCAACCCAGGGCAGTCTAGGTAACTCTCAACGACGTAATCTCCCCCTTCTTTCCTGAAGGAACCGTCGGGGCACCTCTCGACGTACTTCCTGCAGGCCCTGACGGCCCCTCCCCTCAACCTGTAGATCGGGTAATAGGAGTATCCGAGCCCGCTGACCGCCTGCCACTTGCTGTGCCACTTGCCTTTTCCCATCCTCACTATGGCCTCCAACTTTATCCTGGCTCCTTTGTGCATCTTCACTATGGGTATCCTCTCGTTCGCCGGGATCACAACCGGATCTGAGCTGACCAGATCCCCAGAGTAGACGATCTCCCCGTCCTCCTCTGCAACCCTGTCCAGACTAAGGGTGACCACCTTCCCATCTCCTACGGAATATGATCTAAGATCGGTCCTTATGGGCACCATCGCCAACCTGTGAGCCACGTACTCGTCAAAGTAGTGGGTCGTGTTGGTGAAGAAGACGACCTCGTCGACGGCCATGACCGGAACCTCGCCGAGGAGGGCCCTCCTAAAGGCGTTTGCGAGCGCCGGATTGGCTTTTTCTAAAACAAATTTCACGGAAATTGGTGTATGAGATACTATCTTAATCCGCATCCTCACCACCCTTCTCCGACAGCACCCGGGCCCAGGGATTGTCCCGGGCGAACTCCTCTATCAACTCGAAGGATATTGAACCTTCCGGGGGCGGGATCACCGCCTCGTCTTCCTCCCCCCTCGAGGTCGCAGTGGTCTCCTCTCCCTCCGTAGGTCGTCCTCTGGCCCCCGCCACATCACGGACGATAGATCTCCCCGAAATCGGAGCCGTTCCGGCTCTCTCCCTCGGGAGGTTTTGGAAGCCTGCCAGATCTGAATTGATCTCTTCCCACAACGGCGGGATGCGGTCGGCGGAGCGGACAGCGATCTCCCTGTCGGCCAGCAACTTGACTATGGTCTCCAATAGATCCAACCTCTTCTCCAGAGACCTTAACCTCTCCCGGAAGAGCTCCTCTCGGGCGGCCCCTTCACCCACCTCTCTTCCCCCTCTCGGGGGCACCACCGAGACATCGGCCTGCCGCGCGTCAAATGGGAGCCCACGATCGGTCCCGCTGGCTCCCGGGACAGGCCTCACACCCGCCCTATCTCCCTGGAGGGACATCCTGTCGAGGCTGAGCAGTTGTCCCACAACCTCTCCCCTTACGGAGAGTGAAGAGAGACTCCTAAGCTGTATTCTATCGAATATTTGCCGGTAAGCGGGCCTCTCCCTTGCCTGCGCCTCTATGAACTCTCTTAGCTCCTCGAGCTCCTCCGGCCTGATCCAGACGTGTATGGCAGATAGCTTCAATCCCCTCCCCTTGGCGTCGGAGAGCAGGGCTGCGAGCCACCGCAGGAACTCCCTCCCGGCGTCCCCGTCGTATATCGCCGACGCCACGTTTATTCTCCTGCCTGCCTTCAGATCCAGACTGAGATAGGCCGAGGCCTCGTCCGGACCCGGTTCCAGCACCTCGGCTTCTATACCGCGCTCCCTGTACCAGTGCATCAAGAGGTCCGCGGCCGAAATGGGCAACCCTAACTCCTTTACCCCCAGACCGTTATAATAAATGATTCAGACCCTCCTGCCCCTCCTGCCGTGGGGCCTGCGAGTCCCGTCGTGAGGTATCGGCGTGACCTCCTCCACCCTTATTATCAGCATGCCGGATCTGGCCAATCCCCTTATTGCCGCCGCGGCGCCCGGCCCAGGTATCCTGCTCTTTATGCCCCCGGGAGCCCTAACCTTGACTATCAACTGGTTCACCCCCTTGGACAAGGCCTCCTTCGCGGCCGCCATGGCCGCCTTCAGGGCGGCGTAAGGGGATCCCTCGAGTCTGTCCGCGTCGACGAACATCCCTCCAGATGCCCTGGCTATGGTCTCCCCGCCGGTTACGTCTGTTATGTGGACTATCGTGTCGTTGAACGAGGAGTATATGTGGGCCACTCCAATCCTACCTTTCTTCGGCTGCGACATTCTCTATCTCACCTCCCACGACTCCCTCGGGGGTCTCTTGACCGGACTCGGTGGACTCTCCTCCCTCGGAGAGGCACGAGGGATGGCGACACTCTATCAGATCCTCCTCGTCCGACCTGACAAGATAACCGGGCTGCCTGATCCTCCTCCCGGCCACGTATATGTGCCCGTGAACCACAAACTGCCTGGCCTGATAGGGCGTCCTCGCGAATCCCTTCTGCCACACCAGGGTCTGGAGTCTCCTCTTCAGGAAGTCTTCGGCCGTCAGATCGAGGAGGCTGTCGACGGTTGCATCCTCGCCCAGCACCCCGAGCCTCCTGAGCCTCTCCATAACCGGCCTCAGCTTCCTCTCTGCCTCCTCCGGGCCGACGGCCAGATACTTCCTAACCAGCCGTCTATATCTCTTGGCCAGGTAGGCGGCCCTCCAGAGCTCCCTCTTGTTCCTTATTCCATAAATCCCAGCGAGCCTGTTGGTCTCTTCGAGCATGAATCTGTCCCATGGTTTGAGAGGTCTCTCATATTTCTTCCTTGGTTTCTTTGGATCTCCCAAAGATGTCTCACCTCACTTCTTCTTCTGGTACCCCACGGTCCGGCCCACCCTTCCAGTGGACTTGGTCCTCTGTCCCCTGACCTTCAAGCCGAGGTGATGCCTGATCCCCTTCCAAGAGCGGATCCTCTTCATCTTGGCTATATCCTGCTTTACCACGAACGCTATGTCGTCTCCCAGGAGGTGCCGCGTCTCTCCCGTCTCCGGATCAAACCTCCTGTTTTGCATCCAATCTGGGATGCCAAAGTCGGACGGCCTGCTTAGTATCTCCTCTATCCTGCTCACCTCTTCCTCCGTGAGCTCTCCCAGCAGCCTGTCGCCGGGGATGCCCGCCGCCTTGGTGACCGCCTCGGCCATCCTGAATCCCACCCCCTTTATGTGGGTAAGGGCCACCCTGAGGTGTTTCGTGCCATCCAGGGAGGTATTGGCGATCCTAACTATCCTCTTCATCTCCCTCTGGGCCAACCGAGCTCTCCCCCTCACAGCGGACCTTCTCCTCTCTCCCCTTATTTAATGGTTGTCGGTGCCGTCCACGTGGCGCCGGGGGTGGGATTCGAACCCACGCGGCCCTCGCGGGCCACGGGCTCTCCAGGCCCGCCCCCTTCCGGGCTAGGGCACCCCGGCCCAATCGTCGTCCGGATTTCACGTTATAAACTCTTTCTCTCCTCCCCCCCAGATCCCTTCGGCCAGACCCTGGGATAGATTCCCCTCTCCATTATTATCCTCTCCGGGACCGCGGCCACCCCCCTCTCTAACGTGAGGACTTCCTTCGTTCTCCGGGACGCCCTGGCCGTCCCTATCACCTCTCCCTTGAGGGTTTTCAGGAGGACCCTCTGGCCGGGCGAGATCCCAGGACTGAGCATCGCCACTCCCCTAACCTTGAGGCTTGCCCCGTGGACCACGCTCTCGACTGCGGTATCCTTAACCACCATGACCGGGAGATCGGGTAGGACCTCCTCCACCGGCCTGACCACCTTCCTCAGGAGATCCTCGTTACCATCCTCCCTCCAGATCCTGACCGCCCTGCGCAGATCCTGCAGCGTAACGAGCTCCTTCTCCCCTATATCACCGACCCTCACCCGCCTGAGCTCCCTCATGCTACCTCCTACACCCATCACTTCCCCTATGTCGTAGAACAGCTTTCTGATGTATGTTCCAGCCTCGACCTCGGCTCTTATCAGAAAGTATCTTCCGTCTATTTCATCCAACACCTCCATAGAGAAGATCCTACGGACCCTGAGCCTCCTCGAGACCGCAGACTTCACTGGGGGTCTCTGATATATCGGGCCGATGAATTCCGAGAGGATGCGCCTTAGATCGGAGACGTCCACCCTATCATGGAGGTAGAGAACTCCGACGTACTCCTTGCTTTCTCCCGCCACAAGATCGGCCAGTCGGGTCGCTCTTCCCAGAAGTATCGGGAGGACTCCGGTCACCTTGGGATTTCCCCGGCGAGATCCCTAGGGTCCCGCAGTGACCCATTCGATCGATCCCCAGGATCCTCCCGACCCACCTGGTCACGGTGTGGGAAGTGGGCCCCCTGGGCTTGTCCAGCTTCACCACCCCGTACCTCAGTAGGAGGTCGGGCGGACGCTCGCCAGGGGGAAAGCCGTGGGGACCCGGCTCGGCCTCCTCCCTGACGACCAAATCTCTGGGGAGCCAAGGATCGCCTCCCTTCATCAAATCTTCCCTCGCCCCGTTCCCTTAGAGAACTCTTCCAACAGATTCGCCTCGCGCAGGGCCTCCCTCACACTCTCGTCGTCGGCCCCCTCATCTATCTCCACCTTCTGCGGCAGCGGAACCAGGTGCCTGACGTTGACCTTCCGCCTCCTGACGCCTGATACGTCCTTCGGACCGGTCACCTCAACGAATTTTTCGTCCAGCACCCTGACTACCACGCACCTCCGGCCAGCGTCCCTCCCGGCTATCTTGACGCACACCCGGCCGATCTCCATTACCCCCACCGCACATTCCCCCCTCAAGACAGCGCGGCGGCGAGGTGGACCTTCCTGGCGCACCTGGAGCAGAGGTATCCTCCAAACGGCCTGTTTGGCCTCCTCTCGCTCTTGGCCAGCTTGCGCATCTTGAACTTAGGTCCCGTGGGGGTGCCGGTCAGCGGCCTGCCGCACAAGGCGCACCTGGCCTTGGAGTGGACTTTGTGCCTGTATTGCACGACGACCCGCCCGCCGGGGGTTCGAACCCGGATAGCCCGCTTCTTTAGTCTTCTTCCCCTCCCCGGATCCTCCTTCCTCGCCAAACCGCCCACCGCCCACCTCGACTCAAGGGGCCTATTTAAGTCTCCCCCTCAATCCAGGGACGTTCCAGCGATCCTCTGCAGGATCAGGGTGAAGAAATAGGAGGCCATTATGTAGTAGCCCAGGTATCCCACAACGTCCGGGGAGAACACAGTCTTCCTGATCATGTCTATCATGGGGATCTCAAAGGGGAGCCTGACGACGGGCACCTCGTAGTAGATGCCCCTCAGCGCCCAGAATATCAGCAGCATCGGTATAGTCGTGTAGAGAAGCGGCCTGAAGGAGGCCCTGCTTATCTCCATCTGAGCCCGCTGATAGGCTGGCGTCATCTTCTCAACCTTCCTCTCTAATTTCTTATCTCCGGACAGGAGAGCCTTCCTCTTTAGTTCTGTATACTCCTTGACGATCTGCCTGTTCCTTCTCATCTTCTCGTAGTCTATCAACCTCCTGTTCAGGAGGATGGTCCCCGCCGAGATCCCCAGCGCCAGGACGGTCAGGAAGAGCACGGAGTATGGCGGGAAGAGGATGGCCCAGGCGAGATTCAAATCCTCAACCCCCTCACTTGAGGCCGAGGAACTTGCTCAGTCCCGGATACAGCTCCAGGGCCCTCTCTCTGGCTATGACCTCGTAGAACGAGGCTATTATCGTGACGGCCAGCAGTATTCCGCTTCCCGTACCCAACGCTCCACTGAAGTCTGCTCCGGCAGCAAGAAGCCCGACGAGGGCGCCCCCAGCTATGGTAACCGAGTTTATGTATCTCTTTATCGCATCGGCGACCGTCTTGTATCTGGACCTCCTCCCGGGCATCACCATCCCCTGGGCGATCAGCTGTCTGGCTACGCTCTCCGCGTCCATCCCAGATGTTATCACCCACACCTCCGAGAACACTATGGAGAGAAGGACGAAAAGCAGTAGGTACACGAGCGCTCTCACGGGATCTGTGAATAGGATCTGCGGTCCCCTGGGGACTTGAACGTAGTACATCAGCCCCCCCGACGGATAGACCGTCCCAGTGTTGGGGTCAACCTCAAACGTCCCTAGCACGCTGGCCAGGAAGCCGAGCAGCTGATCCCCCGTCTCCCTGAACCTGTTCCACACTATGTTGGCGACTATGTTCAGGTCTCCATACAGGGCCTGGGTGAATATAATCGGTATGTTGCTCACGTACAGGAGCCTCAGGGGGTACCTCACCCTCTGACCGCCGACCAGCGAGTGGGCTATTGGGACTTCTACCCTGACCTCGTAAGCCCATATGACTATCAAGAACACCACCAGGGTGGCTATCAGGCCAGCCAGGTCCGGGAGCTGTCCCCTGATCAGCGCGCCGGCTCCCTCCGTGAACAGGGCCGGCACTGCGCCTACTAGGAATCCCTCCCTGGTGGTTAAGGGAGAGAACGCCTCCCAGAAAACCCTCTGAGACACTCCGGCCAGTATGAACAGACTTATCCCGCTGCCTATTCCCCACTTGCCCACCAGATCATCCAGCACCATCAGCAGGAAGGAGCCCAGGGCCAACTGGGCGGTCACGGAGAGGGCTGTCACAGAATCGAGGTATCCGTAGGATCCACCCATCACGTATGCCGCGTTCTCGAAGAGAATGAAGAAGAGGGCGGCCACCCTCTGGGCCTGCTGGAAGTAGGTCCTGTTCTCCGGTTCGGTCAGATCCAGGGGAATTATCCTGCTGCCTACCAGCAGCTCCAGCACTATACCCGCGGTCACCACGGGACCTATCCCCAGCTCTATGATGCTCCCCCTCGTCCCGGCGAAGATCAACCTGAGCTCGCTCAGTATGTCCCCCCCGGTCACCCTGACCCCGTATATGGGTATCTGAGCCATGATGTAGTACAGAATCAGGACCACGGCGCTCCACCCGAGCCTCTCCTTCAGCGATGGTCTCTGCTTTGGTTTCTCAACCTCTGGAATGACTCTGTTAATGGCCGAGATCGCCGACCTGAACACGCCCATCTCAGCCACCCGCCTGCTCCTCCACTGCCTCCACTATCTCCCCGCCAGCCTCGGCTATCTTCTCCGCGGCCTTCCTGCTGAACTCCCTCACCCGAATCCTCATGGCGGTTCCGACCCTTCCGGCCCCTAGGAGCTTGTCGTATCCGGCCCTGGTCAGGTCGACAAGTAGGATCTCGCCCTCCCTCTTGGCCGTTCCCGACTCTATGAACTTCTCCAATCTGGACTCTATCTCGCCGACGTTTATTGTCTTTGGTTCTCTGGGGGAACCCGGCCTTCTGAACCCCCTGCGGCCGCGCCCAAAGTAGTCTGGCCAGTGGGCGGTGTACCAGGTCCACCCGTGCTTGTGTGACCCGGCGTTGCCGAATCCCCCTCCCCTTCCGCTCCTCCTGTGTTGCCTCTGAAGTCCGAATCCGTGTAGTCTGCTCCCTCTGAGCTTCCTGGACTTCTTCCTCCTCCTCGGGATGGTCCTCATGCTACATCATCCTCCTTAGGAGATCTTCTATCTCCCTCCCCCTGTATCCCAGCTCTCCGCCGGCTCGCCACCCCCTCTTGGTGCTCCTCTTAAATCCCCCTTTGGGGGGGCTCAGCCTGAAGTAGGGAAGTATCCAACGGAGCTTGTGAAAATTCAACCTTCCGCTGCAAATTGCCTCCGCCAACTCCCATATGCTCCCAAAATTGCTCTCCGATCGGACGACCTCGTCCGTGACTCTCCCCCCTCGCCTCAGCCTTCCCCTTCTGCTCAGGAGGAGAGCCACGGTCTCTGGCCCAACCTCGCCGTAAGTGGAGTAATCCTTCACCTTCCTCAACATGCCAGCGTAGGATGGGGTCGGCTCCACGATGGTTGCCCAGAACTTCCGCCTGATGTGTAGCATCTCCAGGGTGGCCCTTATGTCCGGCTTTAACCCCGTCCTTCCCCTCAACCTGACGACCACTATGGGACTGGAATCGCTATCCCCCTCCGGGTCCATCAAGATCGCCTCCGTGGCAAGCCGCCATCGAGCGCCCCGGCGCGCCTAACGGCATGCCCGACCCAATCGGCTCTTCCACCCTAATATAGTTAACCGCCCTCCGGAGGCTGCGCTGTCCTCCAATCGGAGGGTAGGTGCATCTTCAAAAGCCTTTCGAGGGCGTCCATCACCGCGTAAGCGTAGTTCATCCTGTTTCTGGTCTCCCCCCTTGAGAATACCCTCACGTCCTTCAGTCCGCCCAGCGACAGTATGACCTTGCCCACCTCACTGGCCACCAGACCGAGCCCTCTGGGGGCAGGCATCAGGGTCACCCTGACGGAGCCAGACTTGCCGGTCACCGTTGCCGGTATGGAGTGAGGTCTCCCACATCCACACTCGAAGGACCCGCAGCCTTTTCTCACCTTGATCATGTTGAGCTTGGCATCCTTTATCGCGTCTGATAGGGCCTCTCTGAACTCCCTTCCCTTGCCCCTTCCAACTCCCACATACTCCTGGCCGTCTCCGACCGCCACTATTATTCTGAGTTGGGTCATCTCACCGGCGTCCGTCTGCCTCTGAACCCTCCTGACCTCTATTATCTCCTCCTTTAGACCGGGCAGGAGGGCATCCACGATCTCTGGCTCCTTGATTATGTAACCCTGCCTGAGAATCTCGTCCAGAGACCTTATCTTACCCTGGGCGACCGCCAACCCTAGCCTGGTCCTCGGAACCCACTCCTCCGTCTCTCCGACCCTGCTCAAGATCGCTCACCCCTCAGTCTCTCCAGCACAGAATCAAAAATTCGTCCCATATCGGTCGGATCCGCGCCGCCCTCGATGTAGCCAGAGAACTGCCTCTTGTAGAGATCTTCCCTAGCTTCTCTCAATTCCTCAGCCCAGGAGGAGATGTGCTCCCCCCTAACCCTGTCATCGGCGGGCAGGACCTCCTCCGAGTGGGGGACTTGGAGGCCGGCGTCCAGGGCCCCCTTGAGGGCGGCGTACAATCTCGATCCTGGCGTTGACGGGAAGCGGCCGAGGTCCAGCACCGCCTCCCGATATCCGGCCCTCACGGCGCGCAGTCCGGCCAGATAGCCCGTGAGATAAGCGGCCGGCACGTTCTTTCCGGAGTACTTCCAACCGTACCTCGTCAGCTCCTTCGAGTGGGCTCCGACGATTGTCCTATCCCCCTTCGGATCGTACTCCACGAGCTGTACCGTTATGTACCTGTTGCTTCTTCTCACGACCAACCTAGGCATCCCGCTCTTGAGGAGGGCGAGGCGCTTCCTGTAGTCGGTCTTTCCCTCCCTCCTCCTCCTGAACTTGACCCTGTACCTGCCGGACCTGGCCACCTCTACCTCCCCCTCACTACGGACGACCTCAGGTGCGACACGGACGAATACATGCCCAGTCTCCTGTAGATCTTCCTGTAATCCGCCCTGGAGATCTTGCCGGAGTCTCTCAACTTCTTCAGCTCTCTCCTCAGCGCCCTGATCTTGTTGATCCACCTTCTCTTCCTGCTGAGCCTAGAGTACTTCCCTCCTTTCCTCCTCCCGGGCCCCCTTCTCCTGCCCCTCCTAACCCGGGCCCTGCTCACTCCTCTCTTGGGGGTGATCCTGATAAAGCCGAGTGAGATCATCTTCCTGACGTCCTCTCTCGTTACGGCCTCCCCTATCTCCACCAGCTTCCCCGGGTCGAGTCTGACCCTGCTCACCCCAACTCCGGCCACCTCGGCGGCCACCCTCTTCACGTACCTGAGATCTCTAGGATTCACCTCCTCCTCGCCGACTGCCATGTCACTCCACCTCCTCCCTTACTCTCGCCTCAATTGGGTTGGCGATCCTCACCCCCATCTCCTCGGCGGCCTTCTGGAGGACCACGCGCTTCCTCTTGCCGACCGTGGCCCCGATGTAGACCATCCCATACCCCTCCTCTTTGGCCTTCCGGAGCTCCCCGACATTGTGGACGATGGTCCACCTGAATCCGGAAGGGTGAAGTCCTCGGATAGCCTCGGGATTCTTATATCCCACCCCAGGGAGCCTCGGCCTGCTCTTCAACCTGAGCCTCTGCTTGTTGTCTATTCCCCTGGGCCTGCGCCAGGACTTGACGGATCCGTCGTGCCACCACCTGGCCAGATTGATGAATCTGGGCTTCCTCCTCCTAATCTTCCGCCTCAGGAACCTAAGACGGGCCGATTTCTCCTCCCTCATAAATCACCACACCTCAACCGCTCCCCTCCAACGGTCACTCCACGACGTATATCCCGTCCATGAAGACCCTGGGATCCTTGCCCCTTATCTTGGTAGCCTGCCTTATGTTGGCGGCGGTCTGCCCGACGTCGTCCTTGGACGGCCCCTCTATCACTATTCTGTCACCTCCCTCCAGCCGGACCTTTGCGCTCCCCACTATCCTCGCGTACCTCGGACTCTTCTCTCCCAAAAAATTGTTTATCTTAACAACCTTATTTTCTTCATCTATCTCAACTCTTATCGGGAAGTGGGAGAAGACGATCACCATCTCCTTCCTGAATCCCCTGGTCACCCCCTCGATCATGTTCCTCACGTGAGACGCCATGGTTCCCAGGTAGGCCCTGTGGAACTTCCTCCTGCCGAAGACGGCCAGCCTAACTTCCCCATCCTCCACGGAGATCTCTATCATCCTGCCGTTGTAGGGCTTCTCCACGCTGCCGAGCGGGCCGCTCACCCTGATGACGTTCTCCGGGTCGACCTCTACCCGAACACCCTCCGGTATGGGTACCCTTATCTCGCTCTCGCGTCCGGATACCTCGGCCCTCAACGCGAATCCTCTCCCTCCTCAGTAGTAGAAGCCTATGAGGACTCCACCGATGCCCAGCTCCTTGGCCTCTCTGTGGGTCATCACCCCTCTGTTGGTCGATATCACTATGCTACCTATCCCGGCGGCGGGGAGGTACCTCTTCTCCAGCTTCTCTATCTCCGCCCAACCGACCGAGAACCTGGGCTTTATCACTCCGGCCTTGTTCAATCTCCCGATAAGCCGCACCTTATACTTCCCGAACCGTCCGTCGTCCACGTACTCAAATTCTCCAATATAACCGTCTTCCCTCATGAGTTTTAGAACCCTGCCGATCAGCTTCGAGGCAACGGGTATCACGACCTCCCTCTTGCCCAGCCTGGAGGCGTTGGTGAGGGCGCTCATGGCGTCGGCCAGCGGATCTAGTCTGGTCACCCGGAGACACCCCCTCTCACTCGTACTTCTTCCACCCCATCAGGGGGGCAACTTCCCTGAAGCAGGACCTGCACAGGTAGAGGTTGTACTTTCTGATGATCCCGTATCCCCTCCTCCCACATCTCCTGCAGACGTAAGCTCCTTTCCCCCTCCTTTTCCTCTTCTCCACCACGGAGATCACCCCTCGAAGAGGCTCAGGTCACCTCCATGTTTAAGTATTTCTGAGCGTAGTAGATCGACTCCTCCCGGCCTAGTCTGTGTCTCCTGGGAATTCTCCTTCTCTTGATCCGCCTCTTGGCCACCCTGTAGCCGGGTCTTCCCATGGAAACTGCCACGTCCATCCCAAATATTCCTATCTCTGCCTTGTATTTCATTCCAGGGATATCTATGTGCTCCCTTATTCCGAAGGCGAAATTGCCCTCGTTGTCGAAAGAGCTTGCCCTGACTCTGCGACCGACGGCGTCAAGCAACCTGTTCAAGAGGGCCCCCGCCTTCTCCCCGCGGACGGTCACCGACACGGCTATGGAATCACCCTTCCTTATCCCAAAATCTCTAATCGTCCTCTTTGCCTTCCTCACAACCGGCTTCTGTCCAGTCAGCTCCTCCAGGACGGATCCGGCCCTCTGGAGGATTTCGCCTCCCCTCCCAACGCATATGTTCAGCGTTACCGATCTTATCACGGGCCGCCTCATCGGATTGTCTCCCCACGGATCAGCTTCCCTACTCCCCGCCTCGACGCCGCCCTCCATGGAGGTCACCTCACCGTTATCGGCGGGTTGAGGCCTATCACTATCAAGTCCTCTCTCTTCGACAGGAAGGTACCGGGCTCCTCCTCCGTCCCCCTCAACCTTATCAGGGAGTCGATTTCCTCTATCGTCCCCACCCTCCCAACGTCTCTCCCACCGAGCACTATCGCCATCTGACCGACCTCCAGGCGGAGCGTCTCGACGATGGTCTGCTCGGGCACCCTTATCAGCAGAGAGTCGCCTATCTTATATCCCCCCTCATTAGAACCGGATTCTATCAATATATTTCTTCCATCATGGCAGGAAAGCTGAATTTTTCCGCCGCGAACGGACTTCTTACCCCTTATGGCCACTATCTTCATGTCGGCCTCCTCCCCGCCCACCTCCCTGAGCTCTAGGAACCTCTTCCTGCTCGGGACCACCCTGAAGATCTTCCCGACCTCGGTCAGGGAGACGACGTCGTACACTCCGAGGGGGAACTTGGGATCCCTGACGATCCTGCCGTCCACCTCGACGCCTCCCCCCTTTATCACCTTCTTGGCCTCCCTGTAGGACGTTGCGAGTTCGAGCACGTCCCTGATCATTACCGCCAGCGGGATGCACTTGCGCGCCGGGTGGGGCCCGGGGCTGGGCTTCACCGCCCACTTGAACCTCTTCCTGGGGAGCTTCCAGTGTAGTGGCATCACCGTCCTCTTCATCTGCCTGGATCCTCCCATTCTGGCCAATGGATCATCTCCCTCCCTTCCTGTCCAGGATCTTTTGCCTCACCTGATCGTCCAGCTTCAATTTGGTTATGATGACCTTGGAGGGGTGTATGGGAACCGGGATCTCAGTCCCGTCGACCTTCCTCCTAGTCAGGTCCTTTATGAAGATCCGCCTCCTCTTGGTGTCCACCCCTATTACTTCTCCCTCGCGTCCGATGTGGTCCCCCCTGACGACCAGAACCGTGTCTCCCTTCCGAACCGGGAGGGACCTGGTTCCGTACTTGGACCTCAACTCGTCGCTCAGGTGGGCCCCCATGAGCCTGTGCCTGTGGTGATAAGGGGCGGCGGCCTCGTACCTCCTCTGAACCCTCGGCTTGGACGACCTGGGCCTGCCCACTCGCATCACCTCACACGACCGTCGCCGATATGGATGATAACACTTCCCACCTCTTGACGGCCTCCTTGGCTATCGGCCCCTTGACCTCCGTCCCCTTGGGCGTGCCGTCGTCGTTGACCAGGATGACGGCATTATCCTCGAATAAAATCCACTGACCGCTCTTCCTCCTGTACGGTCTCCTCTGCCTGACGACGATCGCTTTCATCGGCTTGTGGAGCAGCTCGTACTTCCCCTGCTTGACCACGACCGACACCATGTCTCCCACCCTGGCCGCCGGGAGCCTCGCCTTCCTGCCCTTGTATCCCATCACCCCTATTATCTGACAGACCCTCGCCCCGGTGTTGTCCACGCACTTCACCTTCGCCATTACCGGGAGTCCGGGAGTTATCTTCGGCAGTACCCCCTTCCGCTTCTTCCTCCTTGCTGCCCTCCTCGCCATCTAGACCCTCCTCCTTCGGATCGAGTCGGACCTCCGCGGCCATTAATAAGCTTTCTAAGGCGGGGCGCCGCCCATCCTCCTTGAGATCTCCCTCCCTATCACCACGCCGCTCGCCGAGGCCTGGACGAGCCCCCTGGAGACCCCACCTGCGTCTCCCCCTATGAAGAGGCCCTCGACGGTCTCTGTCTCCAGGGAAGGCTTCAGTCTGAACTTGGCGGTGTGGAGCTTAAGCTCCACCCCGTAGAGGAGGGTGTGATCCGATGATATTCCAGGCATGACACCGTTGAGCGCATCCAACGTCTCCAGCAGATCCACCAAGTACCTGTAGGGATAGACGAAGCTCAAGTCGCCCGCCACGGCGCCCTTCAAGGTGGGACGGACGACGCTCCTCGAGATCCTCTCGGGGGTCGAGCGGCGCCCCCTCCTCAAGTCCCCCAGCCTCTGTATCAACGGCTGGTTCCCGGCTATGTTGTTGGCTAGCCTGGCTATGTCGAGCGCGTAGTCTATGGAGTTCCTGTGGGGTTCCGTGAACTTGGTCGACACCAGTAAGGCGAAGTTGGTGTTGTCGGTCTTGCAGCATTCCCTGGCCTGCCCGTTCACCGTCACTATTCCCCAGTAGGACTCCGTCACAACCTCCCCCCCCGGGTTGACGCAGAACACCCTGACCTTGTCGTCGAACGTTGGGGTGTAGTAGATGAGCTTCGGCTCGTACAGCACCTCCGTGAACTCCCTCATGACCTCCTCCGACACCTCCACCCTGACCCCCAGATCCACCCTCCCCCCCTCAAACGGTATGCCCAGCCTCTCCGCCTCTCCCACCAGCCAGTGGGCCCCGACCCTGCCGGGCGCGGCGATCACGTATCTCCCAGCCACAAGCTCTCCCCCCTCAAGCTCCACCCCCCCAACCCTCCCCCCGTCGGTCACTATCCTCCTCGCCCTCGTCCTGAACCTGAACTCGACCCCCATCTCCTCAAGCCTCTTCCTGAAGTTCTCGAGCACTGTCCTCCCTCCGTCGCTCCCCATGTGTCTTATTCTGAAGGGAACCAGAAGGAGACCTTGCCTGTAAGCTTTCCTCTTCAATTCCCTGATCCTCTGTCTATCTACCCCATACAGGCGCTTCGGCGCCCCCATCTCCAGGTACACCTCATCCACGTAATCTATCAAATCCCAGACCGCCTTCTCCCCTATGTAACTGGCTAAGTCCCCTCCAACATCCTTTGTCAGGTTAAGTTTTCCATCGCTGAATGCCCCCGCCCCACCAAAACCGGAGACCACGCCGCAGACAGGGCAGAGGACGCATTTCCCCACGTCTTCGCGGGGACAGTTCCTACCGGTCAGGTCCTCTCCCATCTCCACCAAGAGGATCTCCGAGTCAGGTTTCAGCCTCTTGATCTCGTAGGCTGCGAATATGCCGGTGGGGCCGGCGCCCACTATGACGACGTCCCACCTTCCGCTCAGCCTGTTCCCTTGCCGGATCCGGGCTCGGGTGATTATATAAAGGATCGTCTCAACGTCCGCCCGTGGCGCCCAGGGCCCGCCGGATCCGCGACGACCTCAGCCTCCTACCCCCCGAGAGCGCCATAAAGGCCATAAGGGCCGTTGAGGATGGGAGGGTGATTTCCATACGTGTGGATGGGGAGGATACAGGCGTGAGGTTGGTCAGAGGGGAAGAGGGCACCTACTTGGTTCTCTCCGGGTCTTTCTGTTCCTGCCCCGACTTCTACGTCAGGGTCCTGTCTAGATCCGAGAGGCCCCTCTGCTACCACCTGGCCGCGGTCAGGGTGGCCGAGTCGGAGGGCTCCCTAAGGAGGATTGACCTCTCCCGCGGCAGGCTGATGGAACTAATCTGCCGGCTCCTCTTCTCGGAAAGCTGACTTTTTATGATTCGAATCCGCCTACCGACAAGATGTCTCCGGGGAATTCGCTGGATGAGGTGACGGCCTCCTACCACAAGAGGATCCTGAAGGAGATGGTCGCCAAGAAGATAGCCGGGGACATTCTCTTCTCAAAGAATATAGGGCTCGCCATGAGGAAGTGGAGGGAATATTTCAACATTAGGCAGAGCGAGCTCGCCAGGCTACTGGGGGTATCCGCCTCGGTCATATCCGACTACGAGTCCGGTCGCAGGAAGAGTCCGGGATCCCTCGTGCTGAAGAGGTTCGTGGAGGCGCTGATAGCAGAAGACGAGAAGAGGGGGGGGGCCGTCATCAGGATAATAGCCAAAACGTCCGGGATATCGGGTCTCCTCACGAGCGTGATAGACATAAGGGAGTTCTCTGTTCCTATACCGTCAGAGGAGTTCGTGGAGATGGTCGACGGTGTTGAAATAGTGCCGCCGGAGCCCCAATCATACGTGAACGGGTACACGATAATAGACAGCATAAAGGCAATCGAAAACCTCTCCGGCTCCGACTTCATGAGGCTCTTCGGGGTCTCGACCGAGAGGGCCCTCATATTCACAAAAGTCTCCATGGGTAGATCTCCCATGGTGGCGCTCAGGGTCTTCGACATAAGGCCGACCCTGGTTATCCTCCACGGTCCAGATCCAAACAAGGTGGACTTCCTGGCCACCAAGCTTGCCGAGATCATGCGGGTGGGCCTGGTGGTGACCAGGGTGCCCGACGTGGCCGAGCTGGCCGAGCGACTCAGGGAATCCATCTGATGCACTTTCGTCTTTCGTCGAATTAGTAGCCGGTCGTGGGCGAAATTTATATCCACGATCGGGCCCCACCCACCGGAACCGAGGGCCGGGGACGGATAGGTTCTGGATCAATTGTCAACAATACTTCCGATAGGACTAAATATAACTAATATTCGAATATGGGTAACGTTTTTTAAGCGATCGTCGTGGTGCGTCGGTCCGCGGTCGGGAGGAGTGGACGTGCCCCTCGACGATGATGATGACGCCGAGGTCAGGTTGATGACCGGCAACGAGGCCATAGCCAGGGGGGCCGTCGAGGCTGGCGTGTCCTTCGCGACGGCCTACCCCGGAACCCCAAGCAGCGAGGTCCTGGCCAACCTGGCGAGGATGACCGATCCGGAGAGGGTGTACGTAGAGTGGTCCACCAACGAGAAGGTCGCTTTCGAGGCGGCCTACGCCGCGTCTCTGGTCGGGGCTAGGGCCATGGCCGTGATGAAGCACCTGGGAACCCACTGGATTGTCGACCCCCTGGCGGTCGCCGCAGTCGCAGGGACGCGCGGCGGGTTGGTCGTGGTGAGCGCTGACGACCCCTACCCCCACAGCTCCCAGAGCTCGGTGGATACCAGACTCACAGGCAGGCTCGTCAACGTTCCGGTCGTGGAGCCGTCGGATCCAGCCGAGGCCAAATCTCTCCTAAAGGAGTCCTTCAAGTTGTCGGAGGAGCTGGAGCTCCCGGTACTCTTCAGGTACACCACCAGAGTCGCGCACTCCAAATCCCCCGTTCCCCTGGAGGAGCCCGAGGAACCGGAGAGGATCCCCGGGGACTTCGAGAGGGACCCGGAGAGGTTCGTCTCCATAGCCCCGAACGCCAGGAAGAACATACCCAAACTCATAGAGAAGATAGACAGGGCCGCCGAGCTGCTCGCCAGGCCGCCCTTCGTTGTCAGGGAGGGGGCCTCGCGCGGCGAGGTCGGCCTGGTGGCATCTGGGGTTCCATATCTCTACGCCCTGGACGCCATGGAGGTCCTGGGCAGAGAGATCCCCGTGCTTAAGGTGTCCCTGGCGTATCCCCTCCCGCCGAAACCGGTCGACGATTTCCTGAGCGGTCTGAGCCGGGTTCTGGTCTTGGAGGAGATGGAACCGGTCATAGAAGATCAGCTGATTAAGACGGCCTACCTCTCCGGGAGGAACGTCGAGATCCTGGGGAAGTCCACCGGGGCGACCAAGAGATTCGGGGAGACCGATGCCGACGCGACTCTGAGGGCGGTATCCGCTCTGGTTGGGATGGACGCGCCGGCCAGCAAAGTCAGGTGGTTTGAGGACAGGAGGATACCCCAGATGTGCGCCGGGTGCCCCCACAGGGGAAGCTACCTATCCATAAAGCGGGGCCTCATCAGGGCCCGCAGGGGGAGGGGCGTCATCTTCGGCGACAGGGGCTGCTACAATCAGGGCGCCAATCCTCCTCTGGAGGCCATAGACACGTGCATAGCCATGGGGGCGAGCATAGCCATGGCCGCGGGCGCCAAGAAGGCCGGTCTGAGGGAGCCAGCCGTGGCCGTGATAGGGGACTCGACCTTCTTCCACGGGGGCATACCCCCTCTCATAGACGCCGTGGAGGGGAGGGCCCCGATAGTCGTCGCGATACTAGACAACAGGTGGACTTGCATGACCGGCCATCAGCCGAGTCCGACCACCGGGAAGAATGCCAGGGGGGAGGAGGCGCCCGTCATACTCCCCGAGGACGTAGTCAGGTCCCTGGGAGTCGGGCACGTCGAGGTGGTCGACGCCTACGACCTGAGCAGGGGGGAGGAGGCGATCTTCAGGGCGGTGGAACACGCGGAATCTTCCGGAGAGCCGGCGGTCGTAGTGTTCAGGGGGGAGTGCGTCCTCCAGGTCCTGAGGCGGATGAGCAGATCCGGCGAGAGACCGACTCCCTACGAGGTCGTTCCCGACAAATGCGTCGGCTGCAGGATGTGTGTCCTGACGGGATGCCCAGCAATCTCCTTCGATCTGGAAGAGTCAACGGCCTCGATAGAGGCAACTAAGTGTACCGGGTGCGGCGTCTGCGCTCAGGTCTGCCCGACCTCCGCGATAGTAAGATCTGGGGTGGGATCTTGACGGGGGGAGAAAAGCTCGACGTGGTTCTGGCCGGCATAGGGGGGCAGGGAGTGGTGCTCGCGTCGGACATACTAGGCAGGGCGGCCATGCGGGCGGGCTTCCGAGTAAGGATAGCCAACACCCACGGCCTCGCCCAGAGGGAGGGATCCGTCAGCAGCCACGTCAGGATTGGCCGCGGGATCCACGGTCCGATGGTCAGGCTCGGGGGCGCCGACGTCGTGGTCGGATTCGAGCTGGCCGAGGCGGCCCGCAACCTCAAATACCTGTCCGACTCGGGCGTCCTGATCTCCAACTCCACCCTGATCTACCCCTTGGCCCACTACTCAGGTCACTCTCCCTGGCCTGATGGTCGAGAGATACTGCGCATGATAACCGATCAGATCTCCCCAGACCGCCTGATATTATTGAACGCCGAATCTCTGGCGCTGCGGGCCGGGAACATCCGCACGGTCAACGTGGTCATGCTGGGCGTCTTGTCCTCCCTCGATCTCCTCCCATTCCCGGAGGAGATCCTGTTGTCCGAGATAGAGAGATCCGTCCCCAGGTTCGCGGTCGAGAGCAACCTGAGGGCTTTCGAGTATGGCAAATCCGCCGTTGGGGGTGGAGATGGTGAGACCGGATAGAGGGGTCGGCATAGTTGGTTGGGGGGTGTACATACCCGTCCACAGGATAAGGGCCGAGGAGTTGGCCAGGGCGTGGGGCAGGGACTGGAAGAGGTTCGCCGCCGGGGTCTTCGTTGAGGAGAAGAGCCTGCCGGGGCTCGACGAGGACACGTTCACGATAGCCTACGAGGCCGCCAAGAACGCGCTTAGGAGGGCCAGGATAGATCCCAAGAGCGTGAGGGCGGTCTACGTCGGGACTGAGTCGAAGCCGTACGCCGTCAAGCCAACATCCACCATGTTGATAGAGGCCCTGGACCTCGGCGAGAGGAGCACCACCGGAGCCGACTTCGAGTTCGCGTGCAAGGCCGGAACAGAGGCCCTGGAGGCCACGATAGGTCTGGTCGGCTCTGGCATGATAGATTACGGCCTGGTTATAGGCGCCGACACTGCCCAGGGGGCGCCGGGCGATCCCCTGGAGTATACCGCCGCCTCCGGGGGAGCAGCGCTCGTGATCGGGCCTGTCGAGAACTCGATCGCCGAGATAGTGGCATCTCACTCGTTCGTGACCGACACACCCGACTTCTGGCGTCGGAAACTGGTTAAGTATCCGGCCCACACGAAGGCCTTCACCGGAGTCCCAGCCTACTTCAGACACATAACGACCGCGGCGAGGGCCCTGATGGACGAGCTGGGAACCAACCCAGGGGATTACGACTACGCGGTGTTCCACCAGCCGAACGGCAAGTTCCCCCTGAGGGTCGGCAAGATGCTCGGCTTCCCCAAGGAGAAGATACTACCAGGCCTGATAACCCCAAAGATCGGAAATACCTACAGCGGATCGTCCCTCGTGGGTTTGTCTGCCGTGTTGGATGTTGCCAAGCCGGGTCAGAAGATCCTCGTCGCCTCCTTTGGCTCCGGCGCCGGGAGCGACGCCTTCCACATAGAGGTCCTCGACGGGATAGAGGAGGCTCAAGCGCTGGCCCCCAGAGTTTCGGACTACGTGAACTGGAAGAGGTACGTGGACTACGCAATCTACGCCAGGAACAGAAGGATGTACAAGATGCCGAACGACATGGGAGCCTACTGACCTATTTGGAGAGGTGGGATCGTGACGAGCGTGTCGATAACCGGGGTCGGCCTCACCAAGATTGGCCAGCATTGGGATCGCTCCCTCCGGAGCCTCGCCGTCGAGGCCGCCTCGAGGGCGATGGAGGACTCCGGGATTGAGGGGGTGGATGCCATATTCGTCGGGAACATGATGTCCGGTCTGCTGAACGGCCAGGAGAACCTGGGATCCCTCTTGGCAGACTACCTCGGCCTGGCGGGGATCCCGTCGGTTAAGGTGGAGGCGGCGTGCGCCTCCGGGGGGGCTGCCGCAGTCCAGGGCTTCATGGCCGTCAAGTCGGGCCTCTTCCGGAGGGTCCTCGTCGTTGGGGTCGAGAAGATGACCGACATGACCGACTCGGAGGACGTGAGCGCCGCGCTGGCCACGGCCGCCGACGCCGAGTACGAGGTGTTCTACGGAGCGACCTTCGTCTCGCTCAACGCCCTCATCATGAGGCTGTACGCCAGGAGATACGGCCTGTCTGAGGAGGACTTCGGTTACCTCCCCATACTTATGCACTCTAACGCGTCGGACACGCCGCACGCCCAGCTCAGGTTCAAGATAGACATGGAGAGGTATCTGGGCTCCCCCATGATCTCGGACCCCCTCAGGCTCATGGATGCGGCCCCAGTGGGGGACGGTGCGGCGGCCGTGGTGTTGGAGGGATCGGATTCCGGGGTTGAGGTGGCAGGCGTGGGCATGGCCACAGATCAAATTGCCCTCCACAGCAGGGGGGACCTACTCAGACTGCCGGCCGTGGAGCTGGCAGCAAGGAGGGCCATGGAGATGGCTGGTATAACCCAAAAGGAAGTCGACGTGTTCCAGATACACGACGCGTTCAGCGTCATGGGCTACCTGAACATGGAGTCGATAGGCCTGGCCGAGCCGGGTCGGGCTTACATCCTCGCGGAGTCCGGGGAGATCGCCAGGGACGGACCTGTTCCTGTCAACCCGGAGGGCGGTCTGAAGGCCCGGGGCCACCCGGTGGGGGCCACCGGGATATACCAGCTGGCGGAGCTGTACAATCAGATAGTCGGCAGGGCCGGCCCGAGTCAGGTAGAGGGGGCGAAGCTGGGCTTCGCGATCAACGTCGGAGGGACCGGGTCCAACGTCGCCGCGGTAGTGTTGAGGGGGAGGTGAGCGATCGTGTGGTCCGTCAAGGCGAGCGTGCCGTCTCTCTGGAGGGAGGCCCCCTCCAGATACAGGTTGGAGGCCACCGAGTGCGTCGAGTGCGGCGCCAGACACTACCCACCGAGGGAGATCTGCCCCAGGTGCGGCTCGAAGAATCTCAGGAGGGTGAGGCTGCCCGAGAGCGGGAAGGTGATCTCCTTCACCCACGTCAGGGCGCCCCTGAGGGGTTTCGAGTACTACACCCCCTTGACGCTGGCGATAATAGAGCTGGACGACGGGACCAGGATCCTAGGTCAGCTGACCGACGTCGATCCGGAAGATGTGGTCGAGGGGATGAGGGTCTCCGCGGTTATAAGGATCGTCAGGGTCAGCGGGGAGACGGGCGTCGTCTCTTACGCCCTGAAGTTCAGGCCGGAGATGCCGACTGGTGATCGCTGAGGGGGGGCGAGGGGACGGGGTCGGATCTCGCGAGGCGGGTGCTGGCGGGCGAGCTCAGCCTGAGGAGGCTATCCGAGCTGACCACCAGCGAGAACGAGGCAGCCGAGCTGAGGAGGAAGTTCCTCGAGGACGTGACTGGGGCCGACCTGTCCCCGCTGGCAGCCCCCCAACTTAACTTCGACGAGCTGGTCGGCCGCAACATAGAGAATCCTGTGGGGGCCGCCTCCATACCCCTGGGCGTGGTGGGCCCCCTCAAGGTGGAGGGAGACTACGCCAGGGGGGTTTTCTTCCCCGTGCTAGCCACCAGCGAGGGAGCCCTGGTCGCCTCGGTCAACAGGGGCGTCGCGGCCATCCACAAATCGGGAGGTGCGAGGGCGGCTGTTCTAAATGACGAGATGACCAGGGCGCCGCTCATCAAGACGAGCGGACTCGGAGAGTCGCTGAGGATAGCCAGGTGGGTGGAGGACAACCTGACCCTACTCCAAGAGGAGGTCTCCGAGGTGACCCGCCACGGGAGGCTCATCGGGGTTAGGGCCTTTCCCCACGGCAGGAATCTCTTCCTCAGGCTGAGGTTCTCGACGGGGGACGCCATGGGGATGAACATGGTTACCATAGCCTCGGAGAGAATAGTCCGCAGGATAATGGAGGAGTTCCCCGGGGTGATCGAGGTGGCCCTCAGCGGCAACCTGTGCACGGACAAGAAGCCGGCCGCGGTAAACTGGGTGTCAGGCAGAGGTAAGACCGTGGCGGCGGAGGCCGTCATAGGCAGGAGGATAGTATCCTCCGTCTTGAAGACCTCCCCCGAGGAGATCTTCGAGGTGTACTGGAGGAAGAATCTCCTGGGATCGGCGGCCGCCGGGACCCTGGGGGGCTTCAACGCCCACTTCGCCAACATAGTGGCGGCCATGTTCGCCGCCTACGGCCAAGATCTGGCCCAGGTGGTCGAGTCCAGCATGGGAATCAGCGTCTTCGAACTGACAGAGCGAGGGGACCTCTACTCCTCGGTAATCCTGCCGTCCCTGGAAGTCGGCACCGTTGGAGGCGGGACCCGCCTGCCGCACGCCAGGGCCGCCCTCTCAGCGTTGGGGTGCCTCGGCGGGGGGAGACCTCCCGGTTCCAACGCCAAGAAGTTCGCGGAGATAGTCGCCGCCACGGTCCTGGCTGGGGAGCTCTCGCTCCTGGCCTCCCTGGCGGAGGGCAGCCTCGCCCGGAGTCACAGGATGTTGGGCAGGGGGGGCCAACTTTAATCCCAGGGGAGGAGAGATCGAGGGATGGGTCTCTCCTACAGGGGAAGGGCGAGGGCCCTATTGGAGGAAGCCGGGGCTGAGGACTACGACCTGTTGGAAATGAGGACCGGATCTCGGAAGCTCTCCGGGATCCTGATGCCGAGACCTGAGATACTGGACGATGAGCACGTCGTGATCAAGTTGGACAACGGCTACAACATGGGAGTAGCCGTCGCCAAGATCTCGGGCGTCAGAGTGCTCAGGAAGGGCGGCGCGGCCCCTGAGCGCAGGCCGCCCGCCCCGTCTGCCCCCCGTGGAGGCCTTCCCAAGGTCTCCATACTGGCCACCGGCGGGACCATAGCCTCGAGGGTCGAGTATTCCACCGGCGCCGTCAGGCCGACCGAGAGTCCTGAGGAGCTCTTGGATCTCATCCCAGAGATGGGAGAGGCGGCCGACGTGTCCTATAAGTCCATAATGGCGGTCTTCAGCGAGGACATCTCCCCGGAAGACTGGGTCGAGATAGCCCGCGCCGCCGCCTCGGAACTAAACTCGGGGGCCTCCGGAGTGGTGGTGGCCCACGGCACCGACACCATGCACTACACGGCGGCGGCCCTCTCCTTCCTCCTCCAGAATCTCACGAAACCCGTGATCCTCGTGGGGGCTCAGAGATCCATAGACAGACCCAGCACCGACGCCGTGCTGAACCTCTCCTCCGCCGTGAGGATGGCGGCCTACGGTCCGGCGGCCGAGGTCATGATAGTGATGCACGGGAGCACGTCCGACGACTTTGCCTTTGCCATAAGGGGGGTTAAGGCCAGGAAGATGCACACCTCGAGGAGGGACGCGTTCCTCCCGGTGAACGAACCCCCCATCGCCGTCATATCCTCGGGGGGTGACATAGAGATCACGGGGAGGATAAGGCGTCGGAGGGGGAGTGGGAAGGTGGACGTCGACCCCAGGATAGAACCCAGGGTGGCCCTGATATACGCGTGGCCCTCCATTACTGGAGATTACCTGCGGGCGGTATCATCCTCCGGATATGAGGGGGTGGTCATAGCGGGCACCGGCCTGGGCCACGTGCCAAATAGGATCATCTCCGAGATAGGGGAGCTCGTGGACTCCGGAATCCCCGTGGTGATATCCTCCCAGTGCCTCTTCGGGAGGGTGAACCTGAGGGTCTACTCCACGGGTCGGAGGCTGCTGGCCGCCGGGGCTATCCCGGCGGGGGACATGCTCCCGGAGGTGGCCACGGTTAAGCTGATGGTCGGGCTGGGGAGGGGATACCGGGGCGACGAGCTGAGGGAGTTCATGACCTCCAACATCGCCGGGGAGATCTCCGAGTCGATTCCCCCAAACTCCTTCCCGCCGTGCTATCGCCCGGGGGCGATATAGTTGGTTGACGTTCCCCGCGTCAGGGTCGGACTGGAGATACACCAGAGGCTGGCGACCCACAAGCTCTTCTGCAACTGCCCATCGGAGCTGAGAGAAGATGAGCCGGACTACTGGGCGCGTCGCAGGCTCAGGGTGTCGTACAGCGAGCTTGGCTCCATAGACCCGGCCGCCAGATTTGAGAGTCTGAGGAACAGGACGTTCACCTACGGGGCGTACTCGGACGCCACGTGCGAGGTGGAGCTGGACGAGTCCCCTCCTCTGCCCATGAATCTCGAGGCGCTTGAGATAGCCCTGGAGGTCTCCCTGATGCTGGGAATGGATCCCGTGGACGAGGTGCACACCATGAGGAAGATCGTGATAGACGGCAGCAACACCACGGGATTCCAGAGAACCGCCCTGGTGGCCATGGGGGGAGAGGTGAAGACGTCGAGCGGGACCGTTAGGCTGAAGACCCTATGTCTCGAGGAGGAGAGCGCCTACATAATCTCCACCGCCCCCGAGGGGGCGACCTACAGATTGGACAGGCTCGGCATACCCCTAATAGAGCTGGCCACCGAGGCCGACATAACATCACCTTCTCAGGCCAGGGAGACGGCCTTGACCTTGGGGAGGGTGCTGAGGGCCACGGGAAAGGTGCAGAGGGGAATAGGGACGATACGGCAGGACTTAAACGTCAGCATAGAGGGAGGCGCCAGGCAGGAGATAAAGGGGGTTCAGGAGCTAGCCCTTATACCCAAGATAGTCGAGAGGGAGGCCGTGAGACAGGCCACCCTCCTGGAGCTCAGGGACAGGATAAGGGAGACCGTGGGGGAGGTTAGGGTCTCGGAGCCGAGGGACGTGACGTCGGCGCTCCTTGGGTCAAAATCTAGGTTGATAAGGAGGGCCCTCTCCAACGGTGAGAGGATCTTTGGGGTAAGGGTCGACGGCCTGGCCGGATTCCTCGGCGTCGAGATACAGCCCGGGAGGAGATTTGGGACGGAGCTCTCGGGATACGCCAAGGTTTTTGGAGGGGTAGGTGGAATAATTCACTCCGACGAGCTGCCGGGATACGGCATATCGGAGGACGAAGTGCGCGCGCTGAGGGAGGCGCTGGGGGCGGACAGGTCAGACGCCTTCATACTGGTCCTCGCCGAGGAGGCGGCCGCCTCCACGGCCCTGGAGGCCGTGTCCGAGAGGCTGATCCAAGCGGGTCTGGGGGTCCCCGAAGAGACCAGGAGGGCCCTGCCCGACGGCAACACAGAGTTCATGAGGCCGCTTCCTGGTCCCGCCAGAATGTATCCCGAGACGGACGTTTTTCCAGTCAAAACCGGCCCGCTCATCGAGAGAATCTTGAGGAAAGGGCTTCCAGAGATGCCGGATGCGACCATCGATCGTCTGCAGAGAGAATATGGGCTGACTAGGGAGCACGCGGAGATGCTCTTGGACGAGGGGAGGGTCGGCCTGTTCGAGCGGGTGGCGGCCGCGTCGGGGAACCTATCCCCCAGGTACGTCGCGGCCATCCTGACCTCCGAGATGAGGGCCCTCAAGAGGGAGGGGGTGGATGTGGAAGGGATAGGGGAGGAATCCCTCTCCGAGATAGTGTCTCTGGTCGACTCCGGCATCCTCCCGAAGGAGGGAGTCCGCGACGCGTTGACCGAGGTGGCAGAGAGGGGACCCGCAGCCCTAGAAGATCTGCGGAGACGTAAACCGCCGTCCGAATCTGAAATAAGAGATATCGTGAGAAAGTTAATCAGGGACAACGCGGAGCTGGTCTCCCGCAGGGGCGAAAGGGCGTTCTCCCCCCTGATGGGGGAGGCTATGCGGATCCTCAGGGGGAGGGCCCCCGGTTCTCTCGTGAGCGGGATCCTTAAGGAGGAGCTGAGGAGGGCCCTCAGAGGTACCCCTCGAGGCTAACCCTCCCCTTCCCCCGACCGGAGAGCTCGTCGAAGTCCAGGCCTAGGACGTCCAGTACCTGCTCGAAGGTGCTCCTCATGATCTCCAGGTACTTCCTAACGTCGACGTCCTCCGGCCTCGCCAGGGCGAGCGGCTTCACCCCATCCTTTCCGGTCGTCTTGACGTATTCTATGACCTCCCCGGGGAGGGGCTCTATTCCGGTAGCCTCTTTGATCATGCGGGCAGCCTTTACGTGCTGGGGGGTCGTCTTGACGTACGATGAGATCGGCTTGGTCATAACGACCCTGAAGGAGACCTCCCCCATGTCGAACCTCCTGTCCTCCAACCTGCTCACGTACCTGGATATCACGTTCTTTATGTTCTCGATCGCCCTATCCAGATCATCCGGCGTGTGGACGGCCCTGAGCTCATCTATGACCTCCGAGAAGGCCCTCCTCACTATCTCTGGGACGTTCCTCTTCTTTCCCAGGAGACCCTTTATGTCCACGGTGCCGTCGTCTCTGACCCCCAGGTAGTTCTTCTTCAGGCTTGAGAGTATGACGTACCTGTAGTGCTTGTCCAACTCTATGTCTATGCCGAGCCTGTCCTCTACGATCTCCTCGAACGATTCCAACTCGTCCAGATCGGCCCCCTCTATGAACAGGGAATCGGTGTCCCCGTAGATCACCCTGAGCCCCATCTCCCTCGCTATCTCGAGGGAGGTCTTTATCGCCTTCCTCCCGAGCGCCGCTATCATCTCGGCCACCGGGGGAGAGTATAGCGGGAACTTCTCATATCCGAAGACCCCGTAGGAGGCGTTCAACATGACCTTCAGGCTGCTCTGAATCACGCCGTACCAGGAGCGCTCCTCCTCAGGGATGCTCTCGTCCCTGGAAAGTCTCTTGTACCTGTAGACCCTCAGATCCCGGAGACCCCCTATCAGTCTGTGGACCAGTCCCACCTCCCTCCTCTTGCATATCCAGTGGGGGAGGGTCTCCACCGGCCTGTTCGACCTGCACTCGTCGTGGGGACAGTTTATCGTCTCAAAGGAGACCCTCCACCTCTCTATTATTGAGGGATACAGGCTGGCGAAGTCCATCACCGCGACGTCGAAGTGGGCGCCCGGGACCGGCTCCAGGACGATCGCCCCGGCGTACTTCTTACCCCTTATCGCGGCGCTGCTGTAGGTCTCGGCCCCCCTCACCCTCAGCACATCCTCCGGATTCGGTATGAGCCATCTTCTGGACCTGTACTCCGCGTATATCATGCTCTGAATCCACTGGGATATCCCCTCCCTTGACACGTCCTCCAGCGGGAGCCTGGATATCCTGGCGAACACGAACAGCAGCTTGAGAAGCTTGTCCCCTATGGCGGTTCCCAGCCTGTAGGTGAGCTCCGCATCCTTCAGACAATATCTCGCCAACAGCCCTGCGTCTAGGGATCCCAGGTCCTCGGACGGGAGTTCCACCTTCCCCTCCCCGAGCATGGCCTTGGATATCTCGTCCAGAGTGTGGCCAAGGTACCTGTTCCCGAACACGTAAACCTGAACCGATCTGTTGCCGTAGAGCTTGTACAGGTCTATGTGCACCCCGGTCCTCAGGAGGGATCTGTTCCTCTCGACTATAACTGGATGCCTCTTGATGCCCAAGAACTCGGCCCTGGCGGCCAGGTATGGCAGATCAAATCCGTCTCCGTTGAACGTGAACACCACCGGGAGGCTGGAGATCCTGTCGAAGACCTCCCTCAGGAGGTCAACCTCAGTTTCGTGGACCGCAACCCTGGCCCCATCGACCTCCTCGGGCTGACTTCCCCTCTTGAGGACGTGGACCTCCCTCAAGCCGTCTCCAACGATGGCCACCGCTATGACCGGCCTCTTGGGTTCCCTGGGATCTGGGACGTGTCCAACCGGCGTTGAAACCTCTATGTCCACGGCACCCCTGCTCATCTCGGGTACGGGGCTCTCCAGAAGCCTGGCATATCTCTCTATTATCCCTGCGGTCGTCTCGTCGCTCTTCGGCACGCCCGATAGGTCGGGAGTTTCTAGGTCGACCGGCCTGATGCGCCCGCTCCCCTCCACCTCGTAGGGGAGACCCGGAACAATCCCGGTGTCGTATATGTAAGACATGTAGTACCTTATCCGCGCCTCCCACGCCCCCCAGCCCGATTTCCTCAGCCTCTCCCTCAGAGAGACTGGAGAGCCGCCTATGGCCAGGGGATCGGCCGCCTCCACCTTGAGAAGCCTCACCCTCCTGAGTGTCAGCGGATCCCACATCTCCACCTGACTCGCGCCCTCGATTCTGGGGGCCAGGGCGGGTCCGGCCGCCTCCCTGATCTCGCCCTCCGGGGCGTCGGTAAGCAGGTAAGGTTTGTGCCCTGTCATGTCTTTTATATTAAATATCTCTCTCTTTTCCGGATCATAAAAACGCATAACGACTCTATTTTCATTCTTATCATAATAAACAGATAGCAGAAAGGCCCTTCTCCTCATGTCGGGTTCCCCGGGCGGCGTAGTGTATAACCCCTCCCCGACCCGACAGCCCCCGCCGTGAAGCCTTTTTTAACCCCCTATCCCAGACGCCGCGGTGCTGCCCTTGAGAGAGACCAAAAATATAATCACATATTTGATGTTATTTATGACAATAATTACTCTCTACCCCTTAGCAAAAGCATTTTCACAGCCTTTGATAGGTTCGTTCGCTCCGTTCAGGGACGAGTCCTACATCCAGATAACCTTCGACGAGAGCATGGTGGGCAGGGTGACCGCCAACATCCTGAGGCCCCTGAGCTACGCCGACGTGGCCAACTTCAACCAACTGGGGATTCCCATCCTCCCAGGTATGATGTACAACGCCACCATAGAGTTGAAGAGACAGGGAACGAAGCTCAAGGGGAACTACACTCTGGCAATGGCTCCCGTGCCGGCGCCCAACAACGACCTGGACCTGGCCATGAAACTCTATGCACAGCTCCAATCCTCCGGCTCCCCGTACCTGATCTTCAATCAGCTGATGTCCGCCCTCTACGGTCAGGACGTCCTGTCCATACCAAGGCCCTCGGTAGCGCTCACCCAGACGAACGTGAGCATATCTGGCCCGGCCGTGCGCAAGCACTATGTTTTGGTTAAGGGATTGCTACTGACGGCCCCCGTTTCTTGCAACACTCCATTTATTGACACCCTTAAAGTGAGATATTATCTCGCAATAATGCCAGAAATACAACCTAATTGGACCGGCTACATAAAGTACCGCGTCAACATGAAGACCCTGGAGATGGGAGGTCCCTACCCCGTCTCCGAGGAGTCGGGGAGGATGTCCCTGAACCTGGATCCGATCTTGACCCTTCTCCCGAAGGGGGCAACCTCTACAATATACTTGGCCTTCTCCGATCCCTCCCTCAGGATTGTCGGCGGGCAGCCACGTCCTAAACTGACGATATGGAACTCCGGGGTCTGGCAGTATGATCCGGTTCTGTCCCAGCCCACCCTAGTGGTGGAGGCCGTCAGGTGGGGGGGAGAACCCGGAGGCCTTGATTGGCTCACCGCGGCCGCGGTCGTCCCGCCAGTGGCGGCCGGCGCCTACCTGGCGTACACCCTGAGGAGGAGGGCATCCTAGCGAGCCTTTAAATACCCCGGCCCGATCGGGGACGGCGATAAGGGGAGGAGGTCCCTTGGGAAGATACGGCTACTCCAGGCCCCCAAGAGGCGAGGGGGAGGTTGCGGCCTCCGCCACCGACCTAGACGTCTCCTACAAGGAGATGGTCGAATTATGCCGGTACCTCCGAGGTATGAGGTTGGAGGAGGCCAAGAGGGCCCTCGAGGAGATAGCGGCCCTCAGAAGGCCGGTCCCCTTCAGGAGATTTCACGGTGGGGTGGGACACAGGAGAGGTCTGACGGGGTGGAAGGCCGGCAGGTATCCTCGAAAGGCGGCAACGATGATGCTGAAGCTCTTGGCCTCGGCTGAGGCGAACGCGGTCGACAGGGGCCTGGACAGGGGGTCTCTGAGGGTGATCCACGCCGCCGCCCACAAGAGCAGGAATATCCGCTCCTTCTTCCCAAGGGCCCAGGGCAGGGCCACCCCTAAGACGAGGCAGATGGTCCGCGTTGAGGTTATTTTGGGTGGGTCCAAATGAGCGAGGGAGAGGCGTCTCCTATTCGCAGATCTCCTGTGTACAGGAGATTCGTGGAAGAAGGCTGGATAAGATCGCAGGTTTTTGAGTTCCTTGAATCAGAATTCGAGAGGGCCGGTTTTCACCGAGCCGACGTGGTCACCACTCCTATGAGGGACGTCGTTACGGTCCACGTGGAGAGACCCGGCATAGTCATAGGAAAGGGGGGGAGGAGGTCTAAGAGGCTCGCGGACGTCATGAAGAAGAGGTTCGGCTTCGAGAATCCCTACATAAAGGCTGTCAAGATAGAGGAGCCCTTCCTGAGCGCCAGGGTGGTCGCTGGCTACATCGCCCGGAGAATAATGAAGGGAGACAGGCACAAGAGGGTGGCCTACTCCGCCCTGAGGAGGGTAATGGCCGCAGGCGCCAGCGGAGTTGAGATAAGGCTATCCGGAAAGTTCGGGAGCGACAGGGCGAGGGAGGAGCGGTTCAGAGCCGGCGTCATCTACCGCTGCGGGGAGCACGCCAAGACCCACATAGACTACGCCGTCAAGCACGTCATGCTCCCCCAGGGGGTATTGGGAGTCAGGGTTCGGATAGCCAGGCCCTTGGAGAGGCCTCCCGACACGGTGAATGTGCTTCATGAGGAAATAGAGTCTCTAATTGAAAGTCTCCGCGAGGAGGCTGCCGAGACTCCAGTTGGGGAGGAGGCGATCGAGACCCCGTTCCCCGTCGAGGGGGCAGCGGGGGTGGGGAGCTCCCCCGGAGCCGGGAGGGATGTCGGCATCGGGGAGGGGGGAGGATCTGGGGAGGTGGAGTCCGTCTCCCTTGGAGGTGATGTGGGTGCCGTCGAGGAGGGCGGAGGAGCTGAGGAGCCTGAGCAGGGAGGAACTGGAGGAGAAGCTGAGGGAACTCAGGAGTAGGCTCTTCTTCGAGATAGAGTCCAAGCTCGCTGTGGGGGCCCCTCCTGAGAAGTTGCACGTCAGGAGACAAATCAGGAGGGAGATAGCTAGGATTTTAACTATAATGAAGGAGAAAGGATACAGATGAGGAATCTTAGGAGGACCTCCCATTTGATGTACCACGAGCTGGTGGGTCTCGCGGTCCAGGTGGTCGCGACTCCCCAACCTCACGAATTCGGCCTCAGGGGGAAGGTGGTCTGGGAGACTGCCAACCTTTTAATAATCGAGACCCAGCGGGGCCTCAAGAGGATCCCCAAGGGCGGCAGGATCTTCCGGGTGTCCCTACCGGGCGGGACCGAGGTGGATCTCTCGGGAGATAAGATCCTGGGGCGCCCAGAAGAGAGGGTGAAGAGGTTATGAGGGTGGAGACGAGGAGATCCTTCCCCGGAGTTAGCCCGCCGGAGCGCGCGTGCGGCGACAGGAACTGCCCGTGGCACGGAACAATCTCGGTGAGGGGGAAGACAATGAGGGGAAAAGTTATATCTACTAAAATGCAACGAACTGTTGTTATTGAAATCAAATATGAACATTATATACCAAAATATAAAAGATATGAGAGAAGAAGATCAAAAATCCATGCCCACCTTCCACCGTGCTTGGACGTCGCCGAGGGGGACGAGGTCGTCATAGCGGAGACCAGGAGGCTTGCCAAAACCGTGAGCTTCGTGGTGCTCGGTAAACCTCATGAGGCGAAACAGGGATAAAAATTTCGATTACCTCTCCTTATCTTCGGCTCACCCTTGGACTTTTCTTTTCCACCCGTACCTATCTTGATCATAGAACGGCGTCTCGACCACCTCGACGGATATCTTTCCCCTGGGCCCGAGAGACGAGAGCCTGGTTCCCGGCCGAGAACTTTCTATCTGGACGTACCCCATTCCTATCCCAAGGCCAATCGTAGGGCTGAATGCGCCGCTAGTTACGATACCAACCTCCTCCCCATCCCCTGTCAATAGCCTGTCTCCCGGCCTGGGCGCCCTCCTCCCGGTCGCCCTGAGGCCCACCCTCTTCTTCTCTCTTCCCCTGTCCCTCTTCTTCTCCAGGGCCTCCTTTCCTATGAAGTCTTCTTTCTCCATATCCACCGCGAACTCCAGGTCGGCCTCGAAGGGATCGGTCTCCTCGTTCATATCCTCCCCGTACAGGGGGAGACCGGCCTCCAGTCTTAGGATGTCCCTGGCCTCCAACCCACACGGCTGGGCCCCCATCGCGACCGCCTCCCGAAAGAACGTCGCGCCCTCATCTTGATCGAAGAAGATAATCTCGTAGCCGTCTTCTCCCGTGTATCCGGTTCTGCTGACCACGAGACCCCTGTCCTCAAGGTGGGCGACCCTAAACTTTCGCCCTGGAAGGTTCTCTCCCAAGATCTCTCTCACGGTCTGGACCGCTTTTGGCCCCTGAACGGCGACCATGGCCGTCTCCTCCGTTTCATCCTCCACGCTTAACTCCGATCCTCCCCAGGACTCCCTTACCTCATCTATCCACGAGATTATCTTCTCCCTCGAGGCCGCGTTCACCACCAGTATATATTTTGTATCTTCTAAAACCATAGCTATATCATCATCTTTTATACCACCAAGGTTATTCAAAAATAAAGTGTACCTAGTTCTCCCTGGCCTCCCCGGGATGGAGTTAGACGTCGCGTAATTCAGGAAGGATCTCGCCCCGCCGCCTGAGATGACGATCCTGCCCATGTGCGACACGTCAAAGATGCCGACCGCCTCCCTGACGGCTATAGTCTCCCTCAACGCGCTGGAGTACCTTAGGGGCATGAACCACCCTCCAAATTCTGTGAACCTGGCGCCGAGATCCCGGTGAACCTCCTCCAGCGGGGTGCGGAGGGCCATGACGCTCGCCCGGGAAACTTTATTGAATATCGCTTTTAACTACTTTGGATCGGTCGATCATGATGGAAGCGGAGTTAGGATCCATATTCAAGCCGATAGTGGGGGAAGATAACTTCTTAGACTCCGAGATAGACCTCGAGGCCTACTCTATAGACGCCTCCAGGATTGCAGGGAGGCCCAAGGCAGTTGTCAGGCCGGGGGGAGAGGATGAGGTGGCCGAGATCCTCTCCGTCGCCAGCGAGAATGGAGTGCCCATCACCCCCAGGGGGAGGGGAACCTCCCTCGTCGGCGGGCCGGTGCCCCTGAGGGGCGGGGTAGTCCTCGACATGACCAGGATGACCGGTATACTGGAAGTGGACGAGGAGAACGGCCTGGTCTCAGCCTGGGCTGGCACCCCGGTGTCCGAGCTGCAGGACGCGATCGACGGCTACACCTTCCCCATAAATCCGGACGGCCTCGGCCTCTCCACCCTGGGGGGAATAGCGGCCGAGGATTCCGCATCGATGCTCTCCTCCATATTCGGCACGGCCCGGGCCAACGTGGTGGGAGCTGAGGTGGTCCTCCCCAGCGGGGAGATAGTCGACCTCGGGGGAAAAATTCCTTCTGGTCCGAGGGTAGCCTTGGATACTTTCTTGGGATCAGAGGGAACCCTCGGCGTCTTCATCAAGCTGTCCGTCAAACTGGCGCCCCTGCCACCGTCGGCTAAGACGGTGGAGATAGAGCTCGTGGACGCCGTCGACGCCATCGACATAAACCAGAGCATGAGAAAATCGTGTCCCGTCCCATACACGATGGAGGTGATCTACCGGGATGTGCTAGATATTCTACACGGTGAGGAGAAGGAGGCCGGGGCGGTGGCCAGGGTTGGATTCTATGGAAGTGAGAGCTGCGTGCAGGAGGCGGTCGATGGGCTGATCCGGGAAGCCTCCAAGTACCATCCTCTATCAACCGACGTAAGGGATGGGATGCCAAAACCGGCTCAGAGAGATCTTTACACCGCCTTGGAGCGGACGGAACTCAGCGTCCACGTCCTGAGCGTTGCCGCGTCCCTATCTTACCTCAGAGACCACCTGCAGGAGATAGATCGGGTGTCCAAGAGTTTCAATTTGAATACCGTGAGCCTCGTTAATGTTCCACTTGGTTGGATATTGGTCGGGGTTCTCTTTGACCCAACCGATAGGAAATCGACCATGAGGACGGACGGCGCCGTGCGCAGGCTGTCAGAGAACTTCACCAGGAGTGGTGTATTCATGGGCTTCGGAACCGGGGTGGGGGCCTCCATGGCCGGCCAGATTGGGAGAAACGGACTGATCTCTGTCTACTCCCACCTAAAGCGTGCCCTCGACCCGGTTGGCGTCATGAATCCCGGGAAGCTAGTCCCACTATAGGAGGTGCCTCCTGATTGCCGCTCTTCACTCCCAGGCTAACGGCCGACATCAGCAGGTGCGTGAGATGCGGGGCCTGCAACTCCCACTGTCCGGTCTACTCCCTCCACTCTCACGCGGAGACTAAATCTCCAAGATCATGGATAAAACTATCTTCCTCAGTAAATAAAAAAGAAATATCCGTCTCTGTAGAGTTTATAGAATTCATGTACGGGTGCACCCAGTGCGCCCTCTGCAGCGGGGTTTGTCCCGTCGGTTTGGACCCCTCCTACATAATACTCAAAGTTAGAAAGGAGCTCATAGATCAGGGATACGTCCCGCCGATGGCGGTGGCCGCCCTGCCAGAGGAGGTTCTGGGGGGGGAGGTCTTCCCCACCCCCCTGGAGACGGTCGCCCCGATGGCGGGAGGTAGGCCCACTTACTTGGCCGGATGCTGGGGAGAATCGACCCCGGAGGTGGACGTTGCAGCCTCTGCCGCGCTGGAGAGACTGCTCGGGAAGATCAGGCTTGGAGATCGCGCTTGCGGCGTCATCCTCAGGTACGCCGGTTACTTCGACCAAGAGGAGGAGGTCCTGGAGGTGCTGGTCAGGGAGAATTCGGACGCGCGATTCTTAGTCTCCGCGTGCCCAGAGCAGGTAAGGGCGATAAGGGAGAGTCATCCGGAGATGGACGTGAGGTTCATCTTCGATCTGCTCGAGGAAATTCCGGTCGGCAGGATCAGGGGGGAGAGATACCTCATCATCCCTGACTGCCGAAGCCCGTCGGTTGGTGAGAAGATCGGGGAGATCTTGGCGGCCGCCGGGGCCGAGGCGATGCTGGCCCCGGACGAGTTGTGCTGCTCGTGCGGGCACCTAGTTACCCGCAGGGCTCAGCCAGACGTGATACGCCGGCTCGCCGTGGGAATTGTGAACGAGGCGACCGCCGTCGGGTCGAGCGCGATACTCTTCGTCAATCCGGCTTGCTATGGGATGATCTCGGAGGTTATCAGGTCGGCCAAGGGAATCAAGTTCTCAGGTCGCCTGTCAGAGCCAGCGGAAGAACTGCTCCGGCTCTTGAAGTGACGCGCTGCCTCTTGGGTCTCCCAACCCCGGCGTAGAGGAACCCAGCCCTCTCAAAACCCTCCCTGTCGAGGGCGTTCTTTCCGTCAAACAGGATGACGCGTGATTTCCCGCCCACCATCCTCTTGAGACGCTCCGGCTCGATCCTCTTGAACTCGTCGTGATCCGCCCCCAGGATGATAACGTCCGCTCCGCTCAGGGCTTCCTCCAGGCTGCCTGCCCTGGGAAGACCGAAAGACTCGGTGCTCATGGGGTCGTACACCACCACCCTCGCCCCGGCCTCCGAGAGGCTCAGCGCCAAGTCCCTCACCGGCGTCTCTCTGATGTCCGGCACGTTCCCCTTGTAAGTCACCCCGAGGATGGCCACCTTGGCCCCCTCCGGATCCACGCCCTCCTCCTCCATAATCTTCAGTACCTGCTCGGCGCAGATCCTGGGCATGGCCTCGTTGACCTTGCGGGCCGTGGTCGTCAGCTCCAGGTTCACCCCCTCCCTGCCCGCGGCCCTCGCCAGGAACAGTGGGTCCTTGGTGAGGCAGCTGCCGCCGACTCCTATGCCGGGTCTGAGTATGCGCACCCTCGGATGTCTGTTGGCCAGGGAGATCACCGACTCCACGTCCACGTTGAGGGCGGCGCACGCCAGCGCGACCTCGTTTGCGAACGCTATATTGACGTCCCTGTAGGCGTTCTCCACCAACTTAGACACCTCCGCCACCCTCACGTGGGTCCTGTGGAGCTCCCCGCGGACGAAGGATCCGTAGAGTCTCTCTACCAGATGGGCCGATCTCTCATCCAGGGAACCGATTATCCTATCATTTTCCCTCATCTCGTACAGAAGTCTTCCTGGAAACGCCCTTTCCGGGCAGAAAGAGTAAAACCAGTCCTCCCCCAACTCCATCCCCGTCTCCGACTGGACGAAGGGCACTATCTCCATCTCGGAGGTAAGCGGCGGGATGGTGCTCTCCACTATGAGCAGGGTCCCCGCCGTCATCCTGGCCGACGCCTCCCTCACGGCCGAGTAGACGTACGCCAGGTTGGCCTCGCCGCCGTCTATCCTGGGCGTCGGCACGGCCACGATGAACACGTCCGACCCATCCATGTCAGACGGATCGTGCGTGGGGGCGTACCTGCCGCTCGAGAGTTCCCCCCTAAGCAGCTCCCCGACGCCTGGCTCTCGATCCACCAGGTGATGCCTCCCCTCCCTCAACCCATCTATCAACCCGAGATTCAAGTCATACCCCACCACCCTGTATCCGGCGGAGCTAAGCAGCAGCGCCGTCGGCAGGCCTATGTAACCCTGCCCTATGACGGAGATCTTGGCCCTCCTAGAATCTATTCGGTTTAAAATGGTCAGATACGAACTCTCCATCGCGATCGGCTCCTACAGAGGGCAAAATAAGGGTTCCCGGGTGAACGGTAGAAACGGTGTGAACGGTGGGGCCCGGTGGGTTGCCGGCCACCCGAAGGCCAGCCCGGTTCCCCCTATCCGTCAGACCAGGGTGCCCTGTTCCTCCCTGACCTTCAGTCGGGTGATGTAGCCCGCTATCCTGTTCCTGTACACCTTGGATGGGATGTCCGCGACCCTGGACAACGTCCTCTTGTTGTGCTCGAAGTCCCTCGTCCAGATCTCTGGGTACTTCTTGACCAGCTCGTAGGCTATCCTCTTTATTGCCCTCTCCCTGACGGTGCCCATCTCCCCGCCCCGGGCCTCACCACCCACTATTTAAAGATTCGGCGGCGGCCTCGACTATCTTCTCAGCCTGCGGCCTGACCTCCTCCTTTCTCCTGCGATGTTCCCTCAGGAAAAGAGCCATCCTCTCAGCGACCTCCCTCTTGCAGGGGCCGCACAGCCTCTCGCCGGACACGCACTTGTCCCACATCTCCTTCAGCTCCTCGTCGTCGTACAGGTGGAATCTGGCCAGCTCGTAGACCACGCACCTCGTGGGATCCCCGCCCAGCCTCCTCTGCTCCTCCGCGGTGTCCCTTCCCCCGGTGAACGCGTTCATGACCTTCCTGTAGGCGAGATCAGGATCGTCTGCCATGCTGATGAAACTCATGGGATCCCTCTTCGACATCTTCTTGTCACCCAGGAGACTCCGCATGAGTAGGTGGTAGGTGGACGACGGCTCCACCAATCCGTACCTCGACCTCATCCTCCCGGCCACGTCCCTGGTTAGGCGGATGTGGGGATCCTGGTCTATTCCAACGGGGACCACCGTCGGCTTCGGCCCCCCGAGGTCGGGGTGCTGGGGGAGCAGTATGTCTCCCACCTGGATGAGCGCCGATAGATACAGCCCTATGCCCCTCTCTCCGTAGACGGCCCTCATGGTGGCCATGGTTATTCCGCGGGCGGCTATCACCGCCATGCGCTGAACCCTGGCCTCCCTGCTTTGGAAATAGATGTAGGCCCTCTCAGGATCCAGCCCGGCCGCCAGGAGGTCCGCCACGTTGTCCACCGCCACCTCTCTGCTGACGTCGAAGAACTGTCCGTTGTCTTCCCACGCCTCCACGTCCGCTATGGCGAACACCGCCGAGGAGGCCGTGGACCTCTTCTGGAAGTAGACGAACTCCTTGGCCGTCTGAAACGTTCCCAGGTGGTACGGGCCGGTCGGCTTTATGCCCGTTATCACCGCGTACTCCCTCCCGCTGATCACGGCGTCGGCCACCCTCTCGAGGTCCCTGTGGGCGAAGATGACGCCCCTCCTGAAGAAAGGACTGTCTCCGAACACCTCCATCAGCTTTTCGTCTATCCTCCTTATGCCGAACCTCTCCATAACCTCCTCGTAGTCCGACACCAGCGTGGTAGCCCATGGGTCGAGCCCTTCGCTCAAGGAGACACCCGTCAGACGGCTGGCGTCGAGGTGTTTTTTAATCCCCGCGGCGGCCCGCCGAGAGGTGCGCCGGTTATGGACCTCGGGCCGGCCCTGACCGAGTTCGTGGAAAATTACAAACCGAAAATAGACGCTAGACTCCAGGAATTCTTGGAGTCCAGGGAGGAAGATCTGAGCAAAAAGGGGTTCAGCGGATACTACGATCTCCTGAGGGACTACGTCTCCAGGGGGGGTAAGAGGCTGAGGCCGATCTCCTGCCTAGCCTCGTACCTGGCCTTCGGCGGCAACAGGATGGACGAGATCCTGACCGCGAGCCTGAGCGTGGAGTTCCTCCACAACTCCTCCCTCATCCACGACGACATAATGGACAGGAGCAATAAGAGGAGGGGGGGGCCGGCCTTCCACGTCGCCGCGTCCAACCTGATCCCGGGGGTGGACGACGGGGGACACCTGGGGATATCCCTGGGGATCCTCGGGGGAGACTCCCTGCTCGAGATGGGGGTGGGAGCCCTCATTTCCAGCGGATTTCCAGCCGAAAAGGTCAACTCAGCCATCTCCACCTTCGTATCAGCCTACAGAAAGCTGATAGAGGGACAGATCCTGGACCTGGCCCTCAGCAGGAGCGTATCGCCTTCCGAGGATGAGGTTCTCAGGATGCTCTACCTGAAGACCGGCGCCCTGCTGGAGGCGTCGCTCACGATAGGGGGGATCCTGGCGGGCGCCGGGGACGAGGAGCTGAGAAGGGTGGGGAGGGTCGGGAAGAGGATAGGAATCGCCTTCCAGATCTGGGACGACTACCTGGGGCTCTACGGGGATCCGGCCGTGACCGGGAAGCCCGTTGGCAGCGACGTCAGGGAGGGAAAGAGAACCCTCCTCGTCGTGAAGGCCTTGGAGCTGGCCGACTTAGATGGCAGATCCTTGCTCCTCTCGGCCCTCGGCAACGAGTCTCTCACCGAGGAAGATCTGGAGAGGGTGAGGGAGATAGTAAGGGAGGTGGGCGCGCTGGACTACTCTCTGGGGGTTGCGGAGGAACTCGTGGGGGAGGCGCTCGCCGAGCTGGAATCCCTGAGGGGCAGTGCCAACGATTCCCACCTGGAGGTCCTCAGGGATCTCTGCAGGTCGGTTATCGGGAGGAACCGTTAAATAAGCTCGCGGGCGCGGCGGCGCGCGCCCGCCTCTCATGACCTCCGCAGAGAGAGGAAGGCGTGGGCCGATCTCTGACGCGGAGGACTAGTGGGCGGGCGCACACCGGGTTCGCCCGCGATTTCGGGTCGTTTGAGTCGAGGTGATGTTTGGCTTGGGTTCGCACAGGCTGTTTAAGGACCTCAACTCCCAGGAGAAGTATACAATCCATTTGGAGATAGTCGTCAACGGGCACGTGGACCACAGCGATGTCATCGGGGCGCTCTTTGGTCAGATGGAGGGCCTGTTGGGTCCTGAGCTGGAGCTCAAGGAGCTCCAGAAGACGGGGAAGGTGGGGCGAATTCACGTCAAGATGAAGACCGAGGGGGAGAAGATGAGGGGGACCATCACGGTCTCTTCCAGCCTAGACAGAGCCAGGACGGCCCTGCTGGCCGCCGCCCTGGAGACGGTAGATAAAGTGGGTCCATACAACGCCTCGGTGACTCTGAAGAAGATAGTTGACGAGAGAGATGAGAAGAGGAGAAAGATAGCCAAGAGGGCCGTTCAGATAATAAAACAGTGGAGGGCCGAGTCTGCCGAGTCATACAGGGAGCTCATAGACCTGGTCATCAAGGAGTCGGCCGAGGAGGAGATCATACTCTACGGCCCCGAGAGGCTGCCGGCCTCTCCCGGCATAGGGGAAGCCGAGAGCGTGATCGTCGTCGAGGGCAGGGCCGACGTCGTGAACATGATGAGGTACGGTTGGAACAATGTGATATCGATAGGTGGAGCTGTGGAAAAGGTCCCGGAAACGGTGGTGAGATTGATAGGGGAGAGGGAGGCGACCGCCTTCGTCGACGGCGATAGGGGGGGAGAACTCGTCCTCAGGGCCCTCTTGGAGCAGACCGACGTCGACTTCGTGGCCAGGGCGCCGCCCGGAAAGACGGTGCAGGACCTGACCGCCAAGGAGATCAGGAAGGCCCTGGCCGCGGCCGAACCAGCGGAGGAGGTCAGGAGGAGGATGGGGATCAAGGGTCCGAGTCCGGCGCCCGCCGCGGAGGCGGCGCCCCGGACCAGGAGCGCCGAGCCGGAGGTCAGGGACAGGAGGCTCGCCAGGCTCCCCCCCGGCATGAGGGAGCTGTACAGGAAGGCGGAGGAGGAGGGAGTCGCCATCTTGGCGGACGAGGAGATGACCCCTCTTGCCTCGTTTCCGCTGAGCGATCTCTACGACTCGATGGACAAGGTTGAGGGTGCGGCATACTTGGTCTACGCCGGTAACCTCACCCAGAGAATAGTGGACAAGGCCTTCAAGTCGGGCCTCAGGGCCATAGCGGCGAGGAAGCTGTTCGACGTCACCCGGGTCCCGGCCGGGGTCAAGGTGTACACCGCTGAGTGAACGGTGCCGAACTTGAGGATCCTCGTGCTGGACGAGCGCAGGGGCACCGCGAAGCTGAGGCTCGAGGGGGTGGAGGACGTCTACTACCTCTACTCGGTCCTCTCCCCGGGAGACTACGTTAGGGTGAGGACGGCCCGGAAGGTGAAGGGAGATTCCTCGCGCCCGGACAGCGGTGAGAGGATCCCCATGACGCTGACCCTCGAGGTGGAGAAGCTGGAACTCAATCCAGAGGGAGGGGGGCTCAGGATACTCGGGATCATAAGGGAGGGACCGGAGAAGTACGGGATCCAGGGCAAGCACCACGCCGTGACCCTGGGCCCCAATCAGGAGGTATCCGTCAGGAAGACCAGGTGGGAGAAGGTCCACACGGACCTCCTCAGGGAGGCCGAAGGGAAATCTCAGAGGCCGAGGCTCATAGCCGTAGTGCTAGATGAGAGGAGGGCCATGATCGCCCCGATAACCGACTACAGGATAGAAAAACCGGTAGAGATCGTATCCAAAATACCTGGCAAGGCCGGCGATAGACAGAGGTTCAGGGATCGAGAAATCAGGAGGTTCTTCGAGGACGTGGCCGCGACGATAGTTGAGCTACAGAGGAGACACGGGGAGATCCCTGTGCTGGTGGCCGGACCGGGGTTCTTCAAGGAGGAGTTCCTTCGTTACCTGAGCTCCAACTTCCCAGAACTTTCTTCTCACTGTAGGCTAGCTCAGGCCTCCACGGCGACCAGGAGTGGATTGAGGGAGCTTGTAAGGAGGGGAGAGGTGGCGGCGGTCGTCCGGGATCTCTCCCTAGCCGAGGACGCCGCGGCGGTCGACGAGCTCATGAGAAGGATGGCGAGGGGATCCCGCCTTGTGGCCTACGGCGAACAGGAGGTCAGGGAGGCCCTGACCTTCGGCGCCGCGGATCTGCTTCTCCTGACCAGCAAATTCGTTTTTTCCGATGAGACCAGGGAGGTCGCCCTGAAGATGCTCGAGGAGGCCAGGTCCACGAGATGCAGGCACAGGATAGTGGACTCCTCGACGGAACCAGGGGAGATCTTAGACGGGCTGGGTGGAGTTGCCGCCCTCCTGAGATTCGATTTCACTCGATCAGATTGAGGCTATCGCCTCCAGCACGAAGAACAGGATCACCCCGGCGGTTATCAGCTTCCTCCCCTTGTAACTGAAGACGTCGCTGGCCCACAGCACTACCCCTATCACTATGAGGGCCCCGGAGAGCACCCTGCCGAAGTCTATGAACCAATCCTTCAGCTCCAGGACGAACTCCTGTATCAAGCCCAGTTCCCTGAACACGGCGTCCCAAATCTGATTTCCCGGGGAGAGGTGAGGGATGAGGAGCTTCCCGATCTCCACGTTCACCCGACCTTCCACCCCCATCCCACCCCCCCATTTCGGGAAGTCTCCGGCCCCGATCAGAAAACTTCTCCGATCCTCTTCCTGCTGAGCTTTCTGCTCCTCATCAAGAGGAGGAGCCCGTCCTCGAACTCTTGAAACTCGCCCAAGACTATGGAAGCATAAATTCCGGTCGTTCCAACGACCCTGCGCCTGCCCAACACCCTGACCCTCTCCCTCACGGTCTCCACCGACACCCCAACAATTCTGGCCACCAGGGACTCCCTACCCGGCACGTCCAGTTCGGCGTGCCCGTCCGGAGTCGGGAACACGAGGATGAGGGACTTGTTGACCCCGGGCCTCCTCACCCCGCCCTCCAGATCTCTCTCGGAAACCACCCCCCCAAACCTGTAGAACTCCTCCTCCCTCGATCTGAGCGGAACCAGGGGGAAGGACACGGTCACCCTGTTCGGCAGAGTGATGTACCCCTTGACGGCGGAATTCGGAGTCGACTGGACTATCCTCCTCTCCAGCGGACACCCCAATCCGGAGAGGGCATCCTCCAAGATGGATATCGGTCTCGGAGGACGGGGGACGAACACGTCGACGTCGCTTCCCTCGCTGACGTCTCCTCTGGCCAAGCTTCCGTAGGCGAAAGCCTCAATTCTCAATTTTTTCAGGCTCCTCAGCACCTCTAGAGCCCTCTCCCTGAGGGAAGAGAGGAGGTTCCACCTGCGTCTATCGTAAAGGACCACCCTGTCCGGGTTAAAAGGCAGCACACCTCACCTCGGGGCGGGAGTCCGGATAAATTGAGTGGTGGGAGAACACCAGATAGGTGCTCGAGGTGCGGCGCGAGGCCAGCCGTCTACCGCAGGGTGTACTCCGGAGAGTTCCTGTGCCTCGACTGCCTGAGGAGATCTGTCCTCCGCGGGATAAAGAGGGTGATATCCAGGTACGGGTTGCTGAGGGAAGACTCCCACATACTCCTGGTCATCCCGAGGTGGGACGTGCACCGCGCGGCCGCCGAGCTGTTCGAGCTGGTGGAGGCCGCCTTCCCCAGGGTGAGACTGGATCTGGAAGATGCGCCTGATGTTGGGGGTGACTACTGGAGCTCCCTCCTGGCCGCCGCGAAGCTCGCCGCCTCCGACGCCGGTGGCAGGGTGCCGGTGGTTCCGCTCACCCTGGACGACGCCCTGGGGTTCTTCCTCCTGTTCTACTCCGGTCGCCCGCTGGCCCTAGCAGTAGACGGCAGGTTGAGCCTTGGCCCCGCGGCCGCCGTCGAAGGGACTGTGGCGCTTCCCACCGTGGAGATCCCGATGGCCGAGATCCAGGTCCTCTTCAAAGTCCAACGTCCCGAGGACCCCATCCTTTCTGCCCTGGACCGGATGGAGGCGGCCGCGCCGGGGGCCAAGATGAACCTCCTGAGGACCTACCACAGGCTGGTGGCCCCGCGGAGGCGGGAACCGTTTTTTAAGTGAGGGTCGCCCGGTCGGGCGATATGTCCCACAAGAAGGCCTTTGAACTTACTCCCAAGGAGGAGAACTTCTCTCAATGGTTTGACGAGACCCTGTTCAAGGCCGAGATACTGGACGAGCGGTATCCCGTGAAGGGAATGTATGTGTGGCTCCCGTACGGGTACGAAGTCATGGAGAGGATCATGGACATAATGGAGGAGCTCATGAGGAAGACCGGACACAGGCGGGTCTATTTTCCCGGGGTCGTTCCTGAGAGCGTCTTGGGGAGGGAATTCCGATTCATAAAGGGTTTTGAGGGCTCCGTCTACTGGATAACCATGCTAGGCCGGGGGCAGGCCCCCGAGAGGCTTGCCCTAAGGCCGACCAGCGAGGCCATAATGTACGAGGTCCTCTCCAGGTGGATCAAGAGCTACTCCGACCTGCCCCTCAGGATATATCAGATAGTCCCGGTATACAGGTTCGAGACCAAGGCCACTCGACCCATGATAAGGGTGAGGGAGATAGCCTTCTTCAAGGAGGGGCACACCTTCCACGCCACCTACGAGGAGGCGGTAGAACAGGTTAATCTGGGAGTTAGAATCTACAGGGAATTCTATGACAGGCTCTTGATACCATACTTGGTCGTCAAAACCACCAGCTGGGACACCTTCCCCGGGGCGAGGTACAACTACGACCTCTTCACCATAATGCCGGACGGGAAGTGCCTCGAGCTCGGGAGCGTCATAAATTTCGGAGACCTCTTCGCCCGAACATACAATCTGAAGTACATGGACCGGGATGGGACGGAGAAAAACGTCAACACGACCTCCTTCGGCGTATCTGAGAGGAGCCTGGCCGCCGTCATAGCGATACACGGAGACGACAGAGGGCTGAGGCTCCCCCCCGAGATAGCCCCCATCCAGGTCGTGGTCGTCCCGATCCCGATCAAGGGGTCGGTCGGCGAGGTGATGTCGGCTGCCGAGAGGGCATCCTCACTCCTGAGCGAGGCGGGATTCAGGGTTGAGCTTGATGACTCTGACGACAGACCGGGCTACAAGTTCTACAAGTGGGAGCTCAAGGGGGTCCCGCTGAGGATAGAGGTTGGGCCCAAGGAGGCCAGGGGGGGATACGTGACCGCGGTCAGGAGGGACGACGGCTCCAGGGAGGAGGTTCCCAACGAGAAGCTCACCGCCAGGGTGGGGGAACTATTGGAAGAGATTGCCTCTGGGCTTAGGACCCAGGCCCTGGAATACTTCGAGTCCAGGGTGGCGTCGGCCTCCTCCATCCAGGAGATAGAGGAGTTGGTAAGGGACAAGATCGTCTCATTCCCATGGTGTGGCAGAGAGTCTTGCGGTCACCGGGTGGAGGATCGTGTGGGCTACAGCATAATTGGGTATGAGGAGAACGAACTCGCAGGCAGCGGGGCGAGCTGTGTGGTCTGCGGCGGAGACGCGCCGCACCGGGCCTGGATAGGCAGGAAGTACTGACGGCGCCGATTTTTATAGTGCTCCCCCTCCTAGTCCTCGGGGCTAAGGGATGCCGAAGAAGAGGAAGAACAGGGGCAGGAAGCTCTCTGGGTCCGGCCACGAGAGGGCGGTTCACTGCTCGGCCTGCGGGAGGCTCGTGCCGCTGGACAAGGCCGTCAAGATAACCCGATGGGTCTCTCCCGTGGGAGGGACGATCGGGAGAGACTTGGAGAGGCAGGGCGCCTACATCTCGAGGAGGCTTGAGACCAGATACTACTGCGTCAGCTGCGCCGTCCACATGGGGCTCGTCAGGCCCAGATCCTACGAGGAGAGGAAGGTGGCCCGGCCCCTCCAGTCAAGGGGTCGCGGTAGGAGGAGAACCTCCTCCAAGGTCCCCCTCAAATTCATGAAGTTCTGAGAGAAGGGGGAACCAGCCCAGCTGGCCCCGGCATCCTTCCAGGATCTGGTCGTACCGCGGCCGCGGGCGGGGCCGGATCGGTTCCCGCCCTCTCCTCCGCTCGGTTGGGGGGTCTCCCACCGCGTGGGCCTCCCAGGTCCGTGCCATTCCCCCGAGGGGGCCTCACGTCCCCTGGTGCCTCGCGCGTAGGCCGGCTCGGCCGAGATCCGGAGCCGCGTGGGGCGATCTTAAATAGGAGGACGTCCCGGTTAGATATAAATTGGAAGCCCTCGGGCTGGCGGCGATCCGTATTTTGTCCCGGATTTCCCGTCGAGCGGGCCGCTCTCGGTCGATCCAGCAGATCCGCAGGTGCGGGCGTCGGGCTCTGGATCTAGGATTGGGGGCGGGGTGAGATCCGCCCGGTTGGAGGCGAGATCCAATGTCCGGCGAATTCAGACCCAGGGGTCTGGTTAGAACCCTGATACTCCTCTCGCTCTACAGGAGAAAGAGGCACGGTTACGGAATAATGGAAGACGTGGAGCAGGTAATCGGCAAGAGGCCGAGCGCCGGCGAGGTGTACCCCTTCCTCCGGAGGTTGGAGGAGGGCGGCTATGTGGTCGTGGAGAGGGATCCAACATGTGATCGGAGGAAGGTTTACTCTCTGACGGATAGGGGTAGGAAGCTGGTCGAGGACTCGATAGATCGGCTGTCCTCGATCTTCGAGGCCATAATAGAATCTAAGTTGTCCGTGTGCGTCAACTGCGGCGTTAAGATATACGAGGGAGGGGTGGAGGTCGAGTTGGATGGGGAAAAGATGATCTTCTGCTGCGAGCACTGCGCCGCCAATTTCCTGGCCCGCAGGGGGATCGTCAGGGCGGTACGCCCTGAGTCGGGCGGGGTGGATTAGAGATCTTTCAGAGGAAATCCTCCAATCCTCCCCCTCCTCCGCCCTCCTTCCCGACCTCAACCTCCCTGATCGCCCTCAAGGTTCTGTCCATGACTCCGTCGAACAGCTCCAGGTAGTAGCCGAAGTCCACATCATCAGGACTGACGAACTCCACCGGTCGGGCCCTCTCGTTCACGCTTCCCCTTCCCTTGACTATCACTATCCTCAGTACCTGGCCCCTGTGTATCTCTATCCCCCTCCCCTTCAGCCACATGCCAACCGCGTATCCCTTGGTCTTCCTCTGAAAATCCTCCAGCCTCTTGCCCACGGTCTCCACAATCACCAGGTCTTCCATATCCACCTCCCTCCTCTCCAACCTCTTCCTGGCGGAGGCGACAGTCCTCACTATCTCCTCCATGGGGGCCCCGCGCAGGGCCGCCTCGACGACCCTCCTCTGAGCCTTCTTCACGACGGCGGGATAATCCCTCCTAACGAACTCGAAGCCTCTGGCCTCCAGCCTCCCACCGACCAAGTGGGCGTACTTCTTCTTGGATAGGTAGAGGGCCGCGTCCGCCACGTATTGGAACTCCAGCGAGAGGGGGTACTCTGAATCTATCTCCTCGGCCAACCTCAGGTAATCCCCCTCGGAACCGCCGACGAGCTGTATTCCATCGGTGTCCACGTAGATGGGTTTCAAACCCATCTCCTCCGCCCTCTTCATGACCTCCTTTATCAGCCTCCTCCCCACGGCGGCGGTCAGCTCGGCAGCCTCCCTACTCTTGAAAAGGGCCGACCCCCATCCCATGTAACCGTACAGGGCATTCGTCAAGACCTTGATGGCCTTTTCCACCGCCCTGAGTTTCTTAACCTCGCCCGGCCCCGCCGCCGACGACTCCTCTTTTATGGCCGCCCTCTCCCTAATGAGCTCCTCGGCAATCCCCGATATTATCCCCCTGGGTTCCGTGCACACCTCCTTGATCGTCCCCTCTCCCTCGACCCTTCTGGTGGGACACTCCCCGCCGGGCGGGGAGACCGTCTCCGGGCTTATGTTGTAGCCGGCGATTATCGAAGGGTACATGCTCCTGAAATCCAGGTATCCGACCTCCCTGTAGAGTCCCGGCCTGTCCAACCACACGAATCCACCCTTGAAATACCCGGCCGACCTTCTCCTCTCCGGGGGGGCCATTCCCTCCCTGAGGGCCCTCCTCAGCACGAGGGATTCGACGAGTTCACCGACGGGAGACCTGATAGTCTCGTGTATCGGTCTCAGACACCTCCTGGAGAGTTCCTCTTGGTGCGGCAGTAACCTCTTGGCCATTTCTCTTATGGTATCAACCTTATCCTCCATATATCTCAGAATTCTATCCCTCTCTCCCCTCCACATGTTTGGTATCTTATACTTCGGTATGGGATTTGGTCTCTCCACTCCAAGGGCGTCGGCCAACTCGTGCCAGGACCTGGTCGGAAGCTGCGGGAAATCTCTCCACGCCAGGGCGAATAGGTCCAGATCGGCCCTCCCGGGGATCACCCTCTCTACCAGTATGATCCCCCTGAAGAACCTGCCAGTCTCTCTAGGTTCCCCCCCGCCTCTCCCTCCGTCGAGGTTCACCCCCCCCCTCTCGGCCCTAGCCTGGATGTGGGCCAGCTCGTCCGCGTCCTGGCCGTACCCGACTATCACGTCTGGATCCTCTCTCCTGACGGTCTTCAAGAATTCTCCTATGATCTCGGAGTCGTCTCCCTCAGGCCCCTCCAGGGAGACGGGCTCCTCATCCCCGACGGCATAGGCCAGGGCTATTATTGGGCTCTCCCCGACCACCGGATACCCGAGCTTGCTGTACACCACCCCTGTAAAGTACATGATCTTGAGATCCTCGAGTCCGCCGATGCCCACCGGTTCCAGATCCTCGGACAGGAGGCTGAAGGGCTCCAACCCCCTCTCCATCAGGAATTGGTGCCACGTCGGGATGTCCCCCGCCCTGACCCCCTTAACCTCCCTCGAAATCCTCCTGCGATCCTCCTCCCTCAACCTGACCTTCCTGAACCTCTTCTCCCTGAGGGGATCCCTCAGGACGACCTCTTCCTCCGATAGAATCTTGTCCCTAAACCTCGCGGGTACCTCAGCCCCCTCGGGTACGAGGACGTAGGGGAGGTATTCGACCTCCTCCCTCCCGCCCCCTCCGACCCAGAGTCTGACCCCGCCGGGGATCTCCTCCATGTGGTAGAATGTTCCTCTCAAGGGCCCCCCCTTCCCAGCGGCCGGTTGATTAATTTCAGCTAGGCGGTTGTGGATCGGGTGTCCCTATACCGGAGCGGACCGCGCTGCTGGTGAGATATTCGGAGATAGGCCTGAAATCTAAGAGGGTCAGGCCCCGGATGGAGGCCAGACTCGTCGAGAACTTGAAATCCACCTTCCTGCACTCGGGGATATCTTTCTCCGGGATCGAGGTGGTCAGGGGGAGGATAATCGTCAGGACTAGGAGCGAGAGGGCCGAGGAGGCGGCCTCCAGGGTATTCGGGGTAAAGTCGGCCAGCCACGCCGTTGAGGTTCCGGCAGAGATGGAGGCCATAGAGAAGGCGGCCAGGGCCGTCGCCAGAGAGGGGGAGGGGTCCTTCGCCGTTAGGGCCCGGAGACTGACCAAGGACCTACCGATCAACTCCCAGGAGATAGCTCGGATCGTCGGGGCCGCAATAAGGGAGGAGACCGGCAGGCCGGTCGACCTGTCCAATCCCGATCAGGTCATCGGTATAGAGGTGATTGGAGGCAGGGCCTACGTGTTCGACAGCAGGGTGGAGGGGCCGGGCGGGCTGCCGCTGGGGACCCAGGGGACCGCCGTGGCCCTGATATCTGGAGGAATAGACAGCCCGGTGGCCGCCTGGCTGATGATGAGGAGGGGAGTAGAGATCCTCCCTCTCCACATGAAGGTGGGAGATCGATCGGAGGAGTCCTTTTATCGGGTTCTCCGGGTCCTCAGGGAGTACTCGCGCGGGGGAGAGAGGGATCCGACAGTCCTCGATCACGCCGAGACCATGACCCAGGTGACGTCCGCCCTGGCCGAGGTTGGGGAGCTGAGCTGGACCTGCCTGTTCTGCAAGAGGGCCATGTTGAAGGCAGCGGAGGAGGTTGCCCGGGCCAGGGGGGCCGAGGCCATAGTTACCGGAGAGTCCTTGGGGCAGGTGGCCTCCCAGACCCTGGCCAACATGTCGGTGATCTCCAGGGGATTGGAACTCCCCGTCCTCAGGCCACTGATCGGAATGGATAAGGAGGAGATAGTGTCCGTCGCCAAGAGGATAGGGACCTACCAGGTCTACGAGCGCCCTCCCCCCTGTCCCTTCAGGCCGAAGAGGGTGATCACGTCGGCCAGGTGGGATAAATTCGTTGAGGTGGCCAGGAAGTCCGGGTTACACCACCTGCTCAGTCCCTGATGGACGAAACGTACCTGGAGATCCTGTCCAATCCCTCCCTCAACCTCCCCTCGTTCATGACCAGGGGGGCGAAGGACAGCCTTACCCACCCCTCCATCCCGAAGTCGACCCCGGGGGCCAGGGCCACCTGCCACCCCCTCAGGAGCTCCTCCGTGAACTCTTTTGATGTTTTTCCCGTTTCTCCTATATTGAAGAATACATAAAAACCGCCATCGGGTCTCAACGGCCTCAATTTTTCTATGCGTGCTATCCCGTCGTACGCCCTGGCGGCCGTCCTCCCGTACAGGGATGGGGTCTCGCTCAGCATGTACCTCTTTATTCTTGATCCGGAGGTGTTCTCCATCATCTTGACGAATCCCCTCTGGATTAGCCCCGACGGAGACAGAGTCCTTGCCTGCTGCACGGTCTCCACAGCCCTGAGGAGATACGGGTCTCCGTAAAGGTACGCGGCCCTCCACCCAGGTATCCTGAACTCTTTCGACAGTGAGGCCAACCACAACTCATTCTCCCTTCTCTTCCTCGAATAATACGCCGGAATGTCTCCGTAATGGAACATCCTGTAGGCGACATCTATCAGCACCCACAGCCCCCTGTCCTCGGCTATGTCCACCACTCCAGAGAGGGTCTCATCGTCGTAGACCTGGCCGTCCGGGTTCCCGGGCGTGGTTATGACTATCATCCTCGTATCTGGCGTGATTAATTCGTCCAGATCCCCCAAATCAGGATTAAATTTTCCCCCTTTAATGGTCCTCCACCTCCTGATCCTCGCACCCATGCCGCTCTCCACGAGGATCTGTCTCTCGTAGTTCAGGTAGAAGGGGGTGGCCATGATGACCTCCGAGCCCCTGTCTAGCGTGGCCAAGAACAATCCGCCGGATATGTCCGTGCTCCCCAGACCCGAGAGCAGCTCTTCCGTCTCAATCTCCCTACCGAAGACGATCGACTCGTATTTCGCGATCGCCTCCAGGAACTCCGGGTCTCCCCTGGTTGGGGGGTACCGAGCGGAGTTCACCAGTTCCCCATCGTCTTCCAGGACAGCAGAGATTCCCTCCCTCAGGAACTCCGGGGGGGGATCCTGAGGCCAACCTCCGCCCATGTAGATGAGCGGCCTCGGGTACCTCTCCGGGTGTCTCCTGTAGTCGGCGACCAGGTTCATTATCTCCCTTATCGAGCTGGGGTTCTCGACGGCGAACTCGGCCGTCAAAGAGATCCGGCCGCGCATGGCCCCACCGTGCGCCCGGCGGAAGCTCTGTTAAAAATGGATCCCTGCTCACCGTCGGACGCGTCTCACATGGGGGCTGGCAGCTTCCGCGTTTCCCGGACCCTTGCGGAGTCCAGTACTCCGCGGAACGTGGCCAGGCTTAACTTCCGGGTTCGGAACGAGTCCGGGTGTGTCCCTGGCCACTATGGCCGCCCGCCCCGGTCGGGGGTGGGGAAAGGGGGATTTAAATCTACCGTAGCGCGATAGGCCGGCGGCGGGTGGTCTCGGTTGGCCCGTATCAAGAGCAGCCGGGAGAAGTTTGACCCAAAAAAATACGAGGAGGAAGTACTCCGATTCTGGGAAGAGGGCAAAATCTACGAGAAGCTGAGGGAGAGACTCAGGGGAGGCCCCAAGTTCTTCTTCCTTGACGGTCCTCCCTACCCCTCTGCCGAGGAGCCCCACCCCGGAACCCTATGGAACAAGATCCTCAAGGACTCCGTCATAAGATTCCGCAGGTCCCTGGGTTTCGACGTGCTCGACAGGCCCGGGTGGGACACCCACGGCCTGCCCATCGAGGTGATGACGGAGAGAAGGTTGGGCCTGAGGTCAAAAAGAGAAATAGAAGAGAGAGGAATAGATAAGTTTATTAATGATTGTAGGTCTTTAGCCCTTCATAACATAGAAAAAATGGGAGATTGGTTTAGAGAGTTCGGAGTATCTATGAGGTGGGACGACGCCTACTTGACCCTCAAGCCGGAGTACATAGACAGCGCGTGGTGGGGGATCAAGAGGATCTGGGAGCAGGGGCGGCTGAAGCGGGGCCTCAAGGTGGTCCACTGGTGTCCGAGATGCGAGACCGTGCTCTCGGACTACGAGGTGAACGAGTACAGGAACCTTAAGGACCCTTCCATATACGTGAGATTCCAGCTGGAGGGGAGGCCCGGCGAGTACATCCTCGTGTGGACGACCACGCCCTGGACCATACCGGCCAACGTGGCCGTCATGGTGCACCCCAACTTCACCTACGTCAGGGTGAGGGTGGACGACTCCACCTACCTGCTGGCTGAGCAGAGGCTGGAGGCGGTTGCCAGAGACGTCGGATGGCAGGATTACGAGGTGGTGGAGAGGCTGCCCGGCTCCGCCCTCGAGGGCCTACGTTACGTTCACCCCCTGAGGGACCTGATACCCGCCCTGAGGTCTCTCGAGAGGGCGCACTTCGTCATACTCTCCGAAGAGTTCGTCACGCTTGATGAGGGAACGGGATGCGTTCACTCGGCTCCCGGCCACGGCAGGGAGGACTTCGAGGCCGCCCACGAGAGATACGGCCTGCCCGTGATATCCCCCGTCGACGACAGGGGAAGTTACACGGACGAGGCCGGGCCCCTAGCAGGGTTGCAGGTCAGGGAGGCCAACGACAGGGTCATTGACATGCTCAGGGAGAGGGGGGCCCTGGTGGCCTCCGGCTGGATAGTGCACAAGTATCCGGTCTGTTGGAGGTGCGGCACCCCCCTCATCATAAGGGCGACCGAGCAGTGGTTCATCAGGCTCGTCGACCTGAAGGAGAAGCTGATCTCCGAGGTCAAGGGGGTTAGGTGGGTTCCGGAGTGGGCTGGAGCCCGGAGATTCGTCAACTGGCTGGAGGACCTGGAGGACTGGGTTATCTCCCGCCAGAGATACTGGGGAACCCCCCTGCCCATATGGGTGTGCGAGAATTGCGGAGAGACCGTGGCCGTCGGGGGACTCAGGGAGTTGGCAGACATGGCAGGCGAGGTTCCGGAGGATCCCCACAGGCCCTGGGTGGATGGGGTAACCCTGAGGTGCCCGAAATGCGGCGGGGAGATGAGGAGGGTGGAGGACGTGCTCGACGTGTGGTACGACTCGGGCGCCTCCTTCTTCGCCTCCCTGGGATACCCCTCCAGGAGAGACGAGTTCGACAGGTGGAGTCCGGTCGACTTCATAGTGGAGGGTCACGATCAGATAAGGGGGTGGTTCTTCTCCCTCCTCAGGCTGGGCGTCCTGCTGTTCGGGAAGGCGCCCTACCGGTCAGTCCTGATGCATGGCTTCATGCTGGACGAGAGGGGGCAGGAGATGCACAAGTCCAAGGGGAACTACGAGCCCCCTAGCAGGATAGTTGAGAGGGCCGGCAGGGACGCCTTCCGCATATTCGTCCTGTCCAAGGTCCAGTGGAACGACATAAGATTCGTCTGGAGGGAGCTAGAGAACGTAGTCAGGAAGATGGGAATCATCTGGAACGTCTACAGCTTTGCCGGCCTCTACCTGTCCGACCTAGATCTGCCGGACTCGCCCGAGGGGGAGCTGGACTACTCGGACAGGTGGCTGCTCTCCAGATTCGGGAGCCTCAGGAGGAGGTTCCACTCGGCCATGGAATCTCTCTCGGTCCATGAGGCGGTCAACTCCCTGCTCAACTTCTACCTGGAAGATCTCAGCCATGGCTACCTGACCTTCGTGAGGAGAGATCTGCGCCGCGGGGAAGAGGCCGTCAGGAGGAGGAGGGGGTCCGTCCTCCTCTACGTGCTGCTGAATTCACTCCCCATGCTGGCCGTGATCGCCCCCATAATGGCAGAGAAGATCTACCTCTCCTTCTTCTCTTCGGAAGACATGCCAAAGAGCGTGAACTTCCTCGACTTCCCGGACGAGTCGGTGGAATCTTGGATAGATGAGGGGCTGGAGGCAGACATGGCCACCGCCATGGAGGTCGCGAGGGCCGCGGCGGCCGCGAGGGCCTCCGCCGGGATAAAGAGGAGGCAGCCGCTGAGGGAGCTGGTAGTGGTCAGCGCGGATCCGAGGGTTCGATCCTCCCTCGAGAGGTTCTCCGACATACTGACGCTCGAGGCTAACGTGCGATCCGTCAGGATGGCCGAGGGGCCGCCCGAGGGAGATGGGTGGATCTCGTCCGGGTTCGACCGGGGGGAGGTCTACCTGTACTCCGTGCTGGGCCCGGAGGAGGTGAGGGAGGGGCTCGCCCGGGAAGTCATAAGGAGGATACAGCAGACCAGGAAAGAGATGGGTCTGACCGTGGGGGTGGAGAAAGTCGAGGTCAGGATAGAGACCGACGACGAGACCTGGGACCTCCTGAGCGGCTCGCTCGATCGGGTGGCTGAGGAGACAGATTCCGCGGTCGTGTACCGAGGAGGGCCTGATGAGGGATTCTCCGGTCGGGTTTGGGACGTTGATGGGAGGTCGATCGGAATTTGGCTGAGGAGATTGTGAGGGTGGGGGGATGGGTTGCCGAGGTTCACGACGTGGGGAGGAGGTTGAGGTTCATACTGCTGCGTAGGGGTGAGGAGAGGTACCAGCTGACCCTGAAGAGAGGGGTCGTCGCCGAAGACCTCTTCAGGCTCACGGAGGATCTGCCCCAGGAGAGCGTGATCGAGGCGGAGGGCAGGATCGTCTCCGAGAAGGTAGCCAGGGGAGCGGACTTGGAGATCGTACCGGAGAGAATAGTCGTGCACTCCCTGGCGGACAGGAAGCTCCCGCTCGATCCCAACTGGAAGGTCAAGGCCCTGCTCCCGACCCGGCTTGACAATAGACCCCTCGACCTCAGGAGGCCCGAGGTCCAGGCGATCTTCAGGATAACCGCCTCCCTGGTCAGGGGAATGACCGACTGGTTGGATGAGAGGGGGTTCGTCAGGCTGTTCACTCCGGCCATAATCGGGGGGTACAGCGAGAGCGGCGCCGAGACGTTCAGAGTCCGATACTTCGATCAAACGGCCTATCTGAGGCAGGATCCACAACTTCACAGGCAGCTCGCCATAATAGGGGGATTCGACAAGTTGTACGACCTAGGGACCAACTGGCGCGCGGAGCCAAGCCACACCACGAGGCACATAACGGAGTTCAGATCCATAGCCGTGGAGATGGCCTTCATAAGAGACGAGAGAGACGTGATGAGGGTGGAGGAGGAGATGATCCGGGCCGGCATCGAGAGGGTGGTCGAGGAGAGACAGAGGGAGCTGGAGATCCTGGGAGTGGATCTTACAGTCCCCCGGACTCCCTTCCCCGAGCTGAGGTTCCCCGAGGTGTACGACATCCTGAAATCGCGCGGTAAGGACATACCCTACGGGGAGGACTACGACACGGAGTCCGAGAGGATAATCTGCTCCTACGCCAGGGAGGAGCTTGGATCCGAGTTCGTCTTCGTCAACAGATTTCCTTTCTCGGCCAAGCCATTCTACGTGATGAAGGCCGATCCCCCTTGGGCCAGGAGCGTGGACCTACTATACAGGGGATTGGAACTGAGTTCTGGAGGACAGAGGGAGCACAGGCACGAAGTCCTGGTTTCCCAACTGGTGGAAAAGGGAATGAACCCCAAATCCATGGAGTGGTTCACTAAATTCTTCCGCTACGGCGCTCCTCCCCATGGGGGCTTCGCTCTGGGCATAGAGAGACTGATAACCCAGATGCTGGGACTCGGGAATATCAGAGAGGCGGCCCTCTTCCCCAGAGATCCCTCTAGGGTGCTTCCCTGAGGACCTCCCTCCCTATGGTCCTGTCCCTGTACACCTCCAGCACCATCCCCTCGACCCTCACCGGCTCGGTGGATCTGGCCACCTCGAGGGCCTTCTGGAGCTTGGACTGCCGCTCGGCGTATATCTCTATAAGGGGATCACCCGCCTCCACCCTGTCTCCCCTCTTTGCGAAGATCTTCACCCCTGCCCCCTTGTCCCCCGGCGCCCCCGCGGCCCTAGCTATCCTGACTATCGCCCTGTTCGATACGGCGGCCACGTATCCGGAGCTCTTCGCCCTTATCTGCGCGACGTGCTCTCCGACGGGCACATCCTCGGGCTTCACATCGGGATCTCCTCCCTGGGCCTCTATTATTTCTCTCATCTTCTCGTAGGCTCTCCCGGTCTCCAAAATCTCCTTGGCCATTTTCTCACCGGCGCCAATGGCCGCCGCGCCTCCCATCTCGAGCAGCATCCCGGCTATGGCCACCGCCTTCTCTATCACGCTCCTGGATCCCCTGCCCCCGCTGGACAGTATCTCCAGGGCCTCTCGCGCCTCGAGCGCCGGTCCCACGCACCTGCCAACCGGCTGTCCTCCGTAGGATATCGCCACCTGGGTCTCTATACCGAGCCTCTCGCCGAGTTCTATCAGGTTCCTGGCCATCCTCCTGGCCTCCTTGAAAGACTCGACCTTGGCCTCGGAGCCGACCGGAATGTCGAGAACGAGCCTTTTGACCCCAGCCGCCCTCTTCTTCGACATTATAGAGGCGTATATCAGGCTCTCGGGGTCTATTGATAGGGGATACTCCACCTTCCTTATGAAGATCCCGTCCACCGGGGACAGGTTGGCCCCCGCGGCCCAGGAGATGGACCCGCCGACCCTCTTGGTTATCTCCACTATCTCGCCGGGAGTCAGGTCCACCGGGGCCAGGACCTCCATGGTATCGACCGTCCCGGCTGGGCTCATTATGGCCCTGGTGCTCGTCTTCGGCATGAAGAGGCCCGCGGCGGCGACTATCGGGACAACTATGAGAGCGTCCTTGCTGTTGCCCGGGACGCCGCCGACGCTGTGCTTATCCACCACCAGGTAATCCCCGAAGTCCAGCCTGCTCCCGACGTCCGCCATGGCCCTGGTGAGGGCCTCCACCTCCTCCATGCTCATCCCGTGGTGATCCAGGCTGACCACGAAGGCCGTCAGCTCGACGTCGCTCAGCATCCCGTCGTAGACGTCCCTCACCAGGTCGAATATCTCCTTCTCCTCGAGCCTCTCTCCGCGCATCTTTTTCTTCACTGTGGCCACGGAGGGCGGTGGTGGAATCACCTCCACCGTGACCCGGTCGCCCTCCCTCAGGGGGAGCCTCCTCAAGACGTCGGAGAAGACCCCGAGCTCTCCCCTGCCAACGACGTCGTCCGACTCGGCGACGCTCGTGAGCGCCACCGCGTAGCTGTCCCCCTTGGCCACCTTGACCCTGTCGTGGGGCGACGCCCCGACCGCCTCCGCATCGGCCGAGTTCATCACGACGCGGGACTCTCCTATGGACACGTTGAACCTCTTGACCGTCAGCTCCAGGTTATCCAGCCCCATCCCCCCCTCGCCGCCGGCCCGGCATTAAATACCTACGGCACCCACTTTGGAGAGATGCCCAGGAACCCTTGGGCCGCCGCCCTCTTGGCGATGCTCCCGGCCGCAGCCGTACCGACCCACTCTGCCCCGCAGGTCGGTCCGCAGCATTTCGGGATTGCCGTGCCGGGAGGTTTTGCGGCCTACCTGCTGAGGGGGAGTCTCGACGGCGTTGCCGTCTCGGTGCCCGGCGCCGACTGGTCCGTCATGTCGAAGCCGGTCATCGCGATCAGGTCGGCGGGCGAGGTCTCCCTAGCAGAGGGATGGAACGATCTAGAACTCGAACCATCCATCGGTTGCTCTGGCCTCTACGTCTCGTCCTCCGGTTCAGGGGGGCGCCACGAGATCTTCTGCTTCGAGAGGGTGGAGGTTCCCCTCCCCGGCGCGGTTGAGGTATCCAAGGTGCTGCTGAGCTTCAACCTCACGGGGGAGGGGAGGGAAATCTCCGTTGGAGTTAGGTCCCAGCCCATATCGGACTTTCAAGTGATCGCCGCCGAGGAGAACGGGACGGCCGAGGTGGAGGTCGGGGAGAGGACCTACAGGGGGAGGTGGATTGCGGCGCTCAGGGGGTGGCTCTTCTCCTCGTCTAGGAAACTCATGCTCCTCAGCCTGGGAGGGACGCTTCGAAACTATACGGTTCTTCTTCAGACCGTATCAAATTCTCCCATAGAGTTGGATCTCTCGGATAGAGTTTCCGGCGTCGTTGCGGTCATGTTGGAGCCGGCGCCCAACAAGACCGTCGTGAGAATAGCCCGAGGCGGCCCAATACCGGCGGGCAGAGACCTGTCTCTAAGCGGGGATATGCCCGGAATTTTCCTGTGGCTCTTGGGTGGGGAGGATTTCCCAACGGAAGCGGAGATACTATCGCTGGAATTGGAGAGGGACCTTTCGGAGCTGGTCGTCAAAGTACCGGACAACGTCACGGCGGGCGATTACGAAGTGCGGGCCGGCGGCGCCGACCTGGATCTCTCCGTGGTTCCCCGCCCCGGAGATGGGGGGATGCGCGTTCAGATACCAACGAGGCTGTCCGCCGGATCCAGGTTCACGATGAAGATGTTACCCCCACCCAACCCCAACGGTTCCGAGATAATCCTGCTCAGCGAGATACTCCCATACGCGATAGTGATGAACCTCTCGAGGCTCCCTCCATACGCCTTCGACGTCTCCATCGACATACCACACTCCTCCGTTGACCTGTCCTCCGAGGTTATGTTGTCGGTGCTCTCCGGGGGAGAGCTGGCGGTCCAGGAGAGGAGGCCGGTGTCCCTGTTAGGATCGGTCAGGGTGAGCGTCGGTGGTCCGGAGATTTACTCCCTGATTGGAGAACCCATCGAGTTGGAGATACTAAACATGGGAACCAGGCCGCTGACGGTGGTCAACGTCACGCCGGTGCTGGACGGCGAGCCCGGCGAGACCCTCGACGTGAACCTCACTATCGGCCCCATGACCTCCTCCGACCTGGAGTTGAACGTCGACGTCTCCCCAGGCGAACACGAGCTCTCCGTCCTGCTGGGGGTTCAAGATCCCCCCTGGAGCGGGCTGCTGGGGCACGGTCCCGAAAGGCTGATCGCGGCGGAGGCCGCGGCGGAGGTATATTTGGTCGGAGGGGAGAGGCTCAGGATTGGTGAGCCGGTCAATCTGACCCTAGAGATACGCCCCAACGTTCCCATGAGCGAGCTATCGGTGAGTTTGAACGTAACCGGTGCGGAATTCAACCTGTCTGGGAGGAATCTGAGCTGGAAGGATCTATCTCCCGGGCGGAGCGTCTCGATCCCCATAATCCTGCTGTCCGAGGATCCGGGGTCCGCGGAGATAGCGGTCGAGGGGAGGTTCCTGATGCATGGGAGGGAGGGAGTCTTCACCCGGAAGCTGACGGTCGAGTTCGGTGGGATAACCGGGAGGGCCGTGGCATCCGTCAATTCCTCCGTCGTTTCGCCCGGATCACCCATCTCGCTGAAGATATCCGTGCTCGGTCCTCCGGGGAGCGTAACGGTCATCGTCCCGGAGGGGTTCACCTCGCCGAACGCATCCGATGGGGTCATCGAGCTCCCCTCACCCGGGACCTTCGAGATACCCCTGAGGGCGGAGGCGAGTCCGGGGACATACCTACTGCCGCTCATGGTCAGGATCGGGAACTCCTCCATTCCGGTCGATCCGGCCGAGATAGTGATCTCAGAATCGACGTCGGGAGAGGTCAAACACCTACTGGCGAGGCTCCTTGATCTGAAGCGACGGTACAACAGCCTGAGGGAGCTCGGCCGGGGTGAGATATACGTTGTCGTCGGCGGAAAGAACATGACAGCGGCTGCGGCCCTGTCTCTCGCGTCGAATCTAATAGACTCAGGCCGCTACTCGGAGGCGTCCGAGGTGCTCGACTCGATCGAGGACGGGCTGGGGGGAGGGGTCTGGGGGGGCCTTGAGTTGGACGAGCCTGACCTGCTCCTGGCTCTGACCGTCATTGGATCGGCCTTGATGATCCTCCTCTCGTCCGTGAGGAGGGTTTCGGATTGGGATGGTTCGAGGAGTTAGGATCGGCTGCCGCCGAGGCTATCACGAACTCGGCGGAGTCTTCTGGCCATCTGCTCGTCTTCTACCCTCCCTCTGTGGACGGGGTGGCGGCCGCCTTCCTGATCAGGGCCGCGCTGGAAGAGAGCTCCGTGGAAACGTCGTCGTTTCCGACCAGGCCGGAGGGCCTGCTCACCACTCTGGAAGAATCCCTTCGGATCGACTCGGAGGGCGCCGCCCTGGTGCTGTGCAATCCGCCTCCCCCCTCCCTGGCGCAACTCTCCACGGAGGTCTTCCAATCCCTGGTGGTGTTGGACTCGAGCCTGCCTGGGGCCCCGGACCTCAGGGGCCTAGGGGTGAGGATCAACCCACTCCTCCTGGGCTGGCCGGAGCTCCCCTGCTCCCTCATATCCTTGGCCGCGGCCGTGCATATGGCGCCGGACACGGCCACCCTCTGCTGGATCGGCCTCTTGGGATTCATGTTCGAGGGAGAATACTCCTCCGTCGCGGGGGGAATTTCAATCCCAGGGAGGCCGCCGTCGTGGGGCGAGGTCCACCGACTGCGGACGATCCTCGCCGGCGCCCTTCTGGCGGAGCCGGAATCAGCCCCTCACCTGATCCAGGGGGTGCTGATGGAAGTCTGGGACGATCCATACCGCCTCCTAATTGGTCGGTCGGCGACCGTGGAGATCGTCAGGGCGAGTTCTCAGAAGGCCGCCGAGGGCGCGAGGAGGTCGGTCGCCGCGAGACGGATGGGTCCTTTCTCCGTCGTGGAGACCGAGCCGGACCGTCGGCTGCCGCTGGCCGACCTCCTCGCCGGAGACGGCCCCGCCTTGATCTACGACGACGACGGGATAGTGGCCCATGCATCCGTGCGTAGACACGGAGTTTCCGCGATGGAGAGATTTCTCTCCCTGAACGTTGGAGATTTTTACGTGTCTGGTGGGGGCAGGGAGGCCGAGATCGTCGCGAGATCTTCCCTGATGGGTCTCATATTCGACGCGCTGCTGGGCCGGTGAACGCGCCGCGCTCAGGTATCGTTTTATCCTGTGCGGGTCAGCCGCCGCGGGCCTTGGGAGGTCGTGGCGTTGACTCTCCGGGTTGCTGTTGCGACCGATGATGGAAATAAGGTAAAGGAAGATGAGTTTCATAGGGCAAAATATTTTGCCATATTCGATTTAACAGGTAGGAGCCCGACGAGGGTGGAGCTCAGGGTCAACACGAGGAGGGACAGGAAGGAACCCGCCTCCGTGCTCGAGATACTAAGGGACTGCGAGGTCCTGGTGGCCGGCAGCATAGACGATGAGAGCAGGGAGATCATGGAGTCCCTCGGCGTGATCGCCCACGCGACCAAGCGGGAGTCAGTCGAATCCGCGGTTCTTGAGATAGCGGAGGGAATCTCCAAGCTTTCCTGAATTCTCCGATCGTTGGTGGGGGGTGTGACCCCTATAGGACCGCGCGGTGGAAACCTCTGGAAGGGGAGGGAGGTATACTCCGGCCTGTCCGTCCCGGGAGACCGCCCGGTCGTGGTCAGGGTGGACGGCTGGAACTTCCACTCCCTGGCGAGGGAGGTCGACCTGGCCTGGCCGTACGATGAGAGGCTGATCAGGGCGGCCGTGGAGGCCGCGGGAGAGGTGCTGAGGAGCGGCCTGCCGATATCGCTGGCCTACCTCTTCTCCGATGAGGTGTCCTACCTGATCGGGCCCCCTATCCCTTTCTCCGGTCGGGTCGAGAAGATAGTCTCCGTGGTGGCCTCCCTCACCTCCTCGGCCCTCTCGCTCTCCCTCTGGAGGGAGACCGGGAGGCCAAGGGCGGCGGCGATGGACGGCAGGGTAATCCTCCTTGACTGGGACGAGATCGGGGATTATCTATCCTGGAGACAGTCGGAGGCGTGGCGGAACCATCTCAACGCCTACGCCCAGCTGGCGCTCTTGAGAAAGGGTCTGAGTGGGAGAGAGGCGGCGGATCGACTGTCGGGCCTGAAATCGAGCGATCTGCACGACCTCATATGGAGGGAGCTCGGGATCAATCCGACCGAGACCCCGAGCTGGCAGAGGAGGGGGGTGCTGGTGTACTGGGCCCGGGCCCCGAGACGCGCGGTCGATCCGAGGACCGAGAAGGAGGTCACCGTGTTCAGGCGGGCCCTCAGGATAGACTGGGAGATCCCAATCTTCTCATCCGAAGAGGGGAGAAAACTCCTGGGGTCGATATTAGGGTGGGCTCTGGGCGGTCCCGGGTAGTCCGAATCTGGCCACCGTTAGGATCTCTCCCAGCTCCACGACCCCGTTCCCATCATCGTCCACCCACCTGAGGACGTAACCCGTCCCGGGAGAGATCTCCTCCAGGTTGGCCGCCATCCATACCGACGCCGCCATGGTCCCATACCTGGTGATCCCCATGCCAGCGTAGACTATCCCCCCTCCCTCTTCCCTGTAAGCGAAGACGGCAGCGTAATCCCTCCTGGCCCAATCCCCCCCAGTTACGCTCCACCCCACCTCTAAGGACTCCACCCACAGCGTGTACGTCCCGTTCTCGCTGGTGAACATGATCCCTCCCACCTCCGCGGCCTCCGCCCCTTCCGGTATGGCTGAGGGCCCACCCAGCACGATCCTGCTTGGGATGGCCCCAAACCACCCCGCACCGCCGAGGGAGGATAACACCTCCGCGGCCGCCCTGTCCGTCCGCGCCGACACTATCCTGAGCTCGGTCCCGTTTGGTGCAGCCTCCCCGCCGACCTCCTCCGAGGCGTTTGCTGGCCGAGACTCGCCTCCTACTCCCCCGATCGTCCCCCTGTCGAACCCCCCTCCAGTCTCGACTTCTGCGGCGGGGACATCCCGCCTCGGATAGCACCCGAAGTACTTCTCCACGACCTCCCCCGGCGGCGACCAAGAGTAGAAAGCGAGCCTATTCTGGGGGGACACGGCCGCCGGATTCAGACTGCTCCAATAATCGTGGAGTCCCAGGAAACCCAGCTCAGAGGTCAGCCTGCAGCACTTTCCAGGCTCCGTCCTCAGGCAGATCCCTCCTCCCAGCTCGTACAGTCCGAACGTCCTCCACCGACCGCACTCGACCGGTCCGCACTCCCCGTTTCCCGCGTCAGGCTCGACGCTAGTCAACACCCAGGTGAGATTTCCCACCTGCCTCACCTCACCCAGCGGCCAGCTCCCGTTCTCGTCGATGGAGTACCAGTAAGGCCCGGCGGCGGTCCCGTTCCACAGCGTGATGGAAGAGATCCCATACCTGGCCTCGGCCACCCTCAGCCACCCCCCGAGGGGGAGGGCGAAGGGCCCGACCCTCGTCCCGTTTATCCTCAGGTATCCGACCATGAGGGGTCCTTTCTCTCCCTCTAACAGGAACCAGTCGTAATTCGACGGTGGCGCGTCGCGCGGCCACGTCTTCCCCACCTCCGTGACGTCGGGGATTCCGTCGCCGTCCCGATCAACCCTAAGCAGGACCGAGTTGTCTACCCACGGGCCGCTGAGGACGACCTCCATGAACCTCTGGTCAACGTTGTCGACCCTAAGCACGTCCAGGAAGAAGATCACCGGAAAGTCGTCTATCCTGATGCGTGGGCCGCCCAAGTCGTTCAAGTACACGAACAGCTTTCCCACGTGCCCCGTGGCCGGATCGACCGCCGAGGAGTATTCCAGGAACAGCATCGTCTCGAGCTCACCTCCTCGGTAGACCACTATGGTGGCGTTGAGCAGGTTGATGTCCTCCACGAACAACGTCCTGTTCAGGAAGGGGACGTCGTAGCTGGCCCCTTCGTACAGTATCGCGGTTCCGTGCCCGGTGGTGTCAAAGATCGGGGCGAATCCCGGCTTATTTAGGCTGTAGTACTCGGTTCTCCCCGTGAATATGTCGGTCGCGTTGATCTCCTGATCGCCCGTCCCTCCTATGTAGAAGAGACCGTCGTCGTATCTGACGGTCACGGGCTCCCAGGCGCCGGGATTCGTGTCTTCGTCCTTGTAGGCCGGGAGCCACGTCGTTCCCGAGAGGCGGGCGAGCATCACACCCTCCGGAATCTCCTCTATAAGCCTTCCCAGCGAGTAAGACAGAACAGGATAGCGGCAGGTCTGCCCGCCGATCGCTGGGCACGAGGGACACGTCCCTGTCTCCAGGGTCTCATTTTCGTACCCTCTGGGAACCAGGAGGAAAGGCGGCGGGGATCCCTCCCCGAGGGGATAGGCCACCTGCTCCGGGAACGATCCGGAGAAGGGCGGGTGCGTCGCGCCCCACCCATACCCGAAGGCGAGGCCCACCCCCCCCGGCAGGGATATGGACCCCACCCTTATCTCCCCCGGCCGGGACGTGAGGACCCGGCCCGCCGGCTGGGTCAAGACGGCAGCGCACACCAGCGCCAGGAAGACCCGCCGACTCATCCTCGGGGACCGGTGGGACCTGACCTATTAATCCATCCCTAGACGGAATCTAAAGGGTCATTCCGCGGGGGACGGAACATCAAAAAAGGCGGGCAGGCGGGCGATGGCCCGCCTAGAGAGGGAGAGGTGGCTCACGGCCAGATGCCGCGCCACTTCATGGCGCTGACGACCCGGTCTATGGCGAGCCAGAGGGCCGCCGTCCTCATGTCAATCTTCTTCTCCTCGTGCAGGCTGTAGACGTCCCTGAAGGCCCTGGTCATCTTTGCCCTGAGCTTGTTCCTGACGGTCTCCAGGTCCCACCACTCCCTGTACCTGGCCTGAACCCACTCGAAGTAGCTGACGGTGACCCCCCCGGCGTTGGCCAGTATGTCCGGTATCATGAGGACGCCCTTCTCGTGCAGTATGTCGTCGGCCTCCGGGGTGGTCGGCCCGTTGGCCGCCTCGGCTATCAGCTTGGCCTTTATCCTGTCGGCGTTGTCCTTCGTTATGACGTTCTCTATGGCCGCCGGTATGAGGACGTCGACGTCGAGCTCCAGCAGCTTGGCGTTGGCCGCCTTGGCGTCTTTATCCAAATTGGTTGCCCCCGGGAAGTCTCTGACGCTCTTATCATCGCTCTTCTGCTTGTGAGCCAGCACCGCATCCGGATCCAGTCCGTCGGGATTGTATATGCCTCCCTTGCTGTCGCTGACCGCCACAACCTTCATGCCCAACTCGTGCATGAACTTGGCCGCGAAGTACCCGGCGTTCCCGTATCCCTGAACCGCTGCGGTGGCCCTCTTCGGATCTATGTTGAGGACCCTTATGGCCTCCTCGACGGTGTACTGCAGTCCCCTGGCCGTGGCCTCGTTCCTGCCCTCGCTGCCGCCCACCTCCAGCGGCTTGCCGGTGACCACGCCCGGCTCCGGATAGCCCACAATCTGGCTGTAGGTGTCCATTATCCAGGCCATCTCCCTGGGTCCGGTGTAGACGTCGGGGGCCGGTATGTCCCTGTTGACTCCTATTATGGGGGATATCATGAAGGCGTATCTCCTGGTCAGCCTCTCCAGCTCTCCCTGGCTTAGGGCGTGCGGATCCACCTTTATCCCGCCCTTCGCCCCCCCGTAGGGTATGTCAACCACGGCGGTCTTCCAGGTCATCCACATAGCCAGGGCCTTCACCTCGTCCCTGTGGACGCCTGGGTGATACCTTATCCCGCCCTTGCACGGCCCCCTGGCGTCGTTGTGCTGGACCCTCCAACCGAGGAAGACCTCTATGCTGCCGTCGTCCATCCTAACAGGTATCTGGACCTCAAGCACCCTCTTCGGGGTCGCGAGTATCTTGTGATAGCTTGAATCGAGGTTCATGGCCTCAGCGGCCTTGTCCAGCTGCCTGAGGGCGTTGTACCAGGGATTCACCTCGGGGGGAGGGGTCGTCCCGAGGACGGCGTACGCCTCCCCTATGGGCACCCTCTTCTCGGTCATTCAGATCACCCCTCTGGGGCGGGTGATCGAGACGGTCGATTCTTAAAAGTTTTTACATTTAATCATTAGACGATGGAGGGGCGTCCCTCCATCTCTGTATCGTTAGAACTGGCCCTTTTAGATGAAACTACCTGATCTAATATCAGATCTAATTCTTATAACCTACGAAAATTGGATCTACGGCGAGACGAGGGTCTTCAACCAGGCCAGCGGCAGCCTCCTCTTTGCCCACCTCCAGAACCCGGAGAAGCTGATCTTTCCTATGGCATAGTCTGTAAATTTTTCTGCTATTGGCCTGTAAACCATCATTATCTCAAAGAATTTTCGGATTCTAGGGAGAACTATCTTTGAGACCTTGAGCCTGACGCCGGCCTCCTCCAGGACCGAGGACATCCCATCGACGTAGGACCGGACAGGATCTCCTCCCCCCCGGCGGCGGAGGAGGGATCTCGCGGCCACCTCCGCGCTCAGGACCGCGTAGTATATGCCCTCCCCCGTGAACGGATCCGCCAGGCCGGCGGCGTCCCCAACCAGCATGACCCTGTTCCCGGCCACCACGCGGCGGGCCCCGACCGGTATCACCCCTCCCCTGGCCTCCCACCCGTCCGGCTCTCCCAGCCAGCTCAGGTGGGCCCTCAGGGCCCGGGCCAGGTCCATCCCGGGGTGAGGGATGCCCCCCACCCCGATGTTCAGACCTCCGTCGAACGGGAAGACCCAGCCGTACCCCCCGTCGACGGCGTCCATCTTGAACACGAGGTCGTCCCCCGACCTATCCTGGAGCACCACGTCGAGCGCGAGTATGAGCTCGGAGGTCGTCCAACCCGACCTCAGGCCGGCCAACAACCCGGTCTTCCCCGCCGCCCCGTCGGCCCCGACCACGTAGTCCGCCTCCAGGATCCCGCCGTCGAACCTCACCTCCCAGCCTCTGGCGATCCGCCTCATCCCCCTGAGGGAGGTTCCCTCCAACACGTTGGCTCCCCTACTTTCGGCCTCCCTGGCGAGCCACTCGTCGAATTTCGCCCTGTCCGTGACCGCCACGGCGAACGGCCTCCTATCCAGCGTTCCCTCCTTACCCCAGCCGATCAGCCTTATCCTCGATATCTTCTTCACCCTCGGTATGCCCTCGACCCGGAAGCCCAGCTCCCTCAACAGGTTCCAGGTCTTGAGCGTCAGCCCTCCCCCGCACGGCTTTACCCTAGGGATGCCCTCCCTCTCCAGCACCGTCACCCTGAGGCCGGACTCGGCCAGAAGCGCGGCCGTCACGGATCCGGCCGGACCGGCCCCCACAACCGCCACGTCGCACCTCAAGGCGCCGCACACCGCTCGGTCCTTCCTATATTAGGGTTGGCCCGCTCATCATCATTAAAAGGGCGGCCGCCCGCGGGACTGGATGCCGACCGCCGTCTTGCCCTTTTTCACGGCAGGCGATCTAGAATCAACCGAGTTCTCCGACCTGGCGGCCGCGCTGGCTTGGGTCTCCTCGAAGAGGGATAGGGGAGGTGGATTCCTCAGGAGGAGGCCGCCCGAGGAGCTGGATAGGATGGTCAGGCTGTGTCTCCGACTCGAGCCGCTGAACGTTGGAGAGGGCGGATTGGAGGGATGCGCGCTCTTCGATCCGTCGAACCTCTTTCACCTCAGAATCAAGATCACCAGCCATCGCCTGATCTCCCCTCCTTCCCTGCAGACCGCGATCCTCACCTCTCCGGACCTCCATACCTTGGCGGCCAGGGCCCGCGCGGCGGCGGACGCCATATCTACCTCCGCGAGGGAGATGGACTTCCCGGGTCTCGTCCCCGGCCGGGCGGCCGCCGCCGTGTTGAGGGAGGCGAGGGAGGGGGAGTGTCGCGGGGCGGTTCCCCCTAGATCCGGCGGGGTAGATTCACGCGGGGAGCTTGAGAGGGCTGTCGATCTGGCAAAGAAGTTCGAGCGGGAGCTGCCCAGCATCGAGGCGGCGCTGGCCGCCGTCAAGTCAACCATGGAGGCGTGGTCCTCGAGGTTGGCAGACAAGGAGAGGGAACTGATGGAGGGGGGCGATAATTCTGGAAGCGATCTGCACGACCGTGCGGCGGCCGAGAAAAGTTTGATCTTAGGTTCCCTCGGCAGGCTCAGATCTGTACTGGAATCCGAGGTCTCGAACAGGAGAGAGCTAATCTTTGCGCTGTCTTGGGACGGGAGCTGTCCTGAGAGGCTCGACTTCCCAGCCTACGTCGCCCTGCTCAGGGGAAGGCGGAGGAGGATCATGTTCGTACCCCCCCTGGGTCGTGAGAAAGGAGGATTGGGGGAGTCCTTAAAGAGGTTGCTCGGGAGGGCCTCCTACTCCCTGAGGCCGAGAATCCCGACGGCGGATCTGGTCAACAGGGCTGAGGAGGCCCTGGGCCCCGGGGGATCCATGTGGGAGTGGTTCCGCGATGAGACAGGGAGGTGGGACGAGCTTCCCCTATCACCGGACGGCGAGAGGGAGGTGTCAATCTCCCTGGCCAACATGACCCGGGCGGGAATCCTCAACGACAGGGCGGCCTCGGAGACTCTCGAGGTAATCCTGTCCTGATCCTCAATTTTAATCTCCCTGCAGTCAACTGACGGCGGTCGCTATGAGGGTCGAGGTGGCTTCCGGCGGGGGCTCCTACTTCGTCGGCTTTGGGGACTCCGGTCACGGAGTCGTGATGGATTCCTCCAAGGAAGAGGGGGGGACCGACCTGGGCCCCAGACCCATAGAACTCTTCCTCATGGCGGCGGCCGGCTGCACGGCCTTCGACGTGGCGCAGATCCTCTCCAAGAGCGGAGCCGAGTTCGACGAGATCCGGGTCATCGCCGATGCCGAGAGGGCGCCTGATCACCCGAGGATCTTCGTCTCCGTCAGGTTTCACTACGTGATCGTCGGTGACGTCGACCCGAGTTTGGTGGAGAGGGCCATCTCGCTGTCCCAGCGCAGGTACTGCTCGGCCAGCGCCATGATCAGAAGGTCCGGCGCGGAAATCTATACCTCCTTCGAGTTGATCGGGAGGAAATGAGATGGCCCACAGGGACCTGAGGGAGTACCTGGCAGCCTTGGAGGAGAGAGGGCTCCTCAGGAGGGTATCTGTTGAGGTGGATCCAATCCTCGAGGCGGCCGAGATCCTCAGGAGGGTCATGTACTCCAGTGGTCCGGCAGTCCTCTTTGAGAGGCTGAAGGGCCACCCGGGGTGGAAGCTGGTCGGGAACCTGTTCGGGGGCGACGAATTCTTTGAGGCGGCCTTCGGGGCCAGGAGGCTGGAGTCGCTGGGCGAGAGGCTGACCGGCCTCCTGGCCTCCCCTCCCCCGTCCGGCCTGCTGGAGAAGGTCAGGGGTCTGACTAAGGTGGCGGGCCTCGCATCTTACCTACCCAGGCCGACGTCCGGGGGTCCCGTAAAGGAGGTCAGACTGGATCCGAGCGAGGAGGGACTCCTCTCTCTCCCCGCCTTGAAGACCTGGCCCGGAGATGCCGGCAGGTTTCTCACCTATCCCCTCGTCTTCACCAGAGATCCGGAGACCGGAATCACCGATGTGGGGGTCTACAGGATGCAAATATACGACAACGAGACGGCGGGAATGCACTGGCACATCCACAAGAGGGGGGCGGCGTACTCCGAAGCCGCGCTGAGGATGGGGAGGAGGGAGATAGAGGTCGCGGTCGTCGTGGGTGCGGATCCCGCCACCGCCCTCGCCGCCGCTGCCCCCGTGCCCCACCCTATCGACAAGCTCCTGTTCGCCGGCCTGATCGCCGGTCGGGGCATTGAGGTCGTTCGGGCCGACTTGGTTGACCTGTGGGTCCCCGCCCGCGCCGAGCTTGTCCTGGAGGGCCGCGTTTCCCTGGAGGAGACGAGGATCGAAGGTCCTTTCGGGGACCACACCGGGTACTACACTCCGCCGGCCCCCTACCCCGTCTTCCACCTCGAGAGGATTACCCGGAGGAGGGACCCGATCTTCCACGCCACCGTCGTGGGCAGGCCCCCCCTTGAGGACGCGCGCATAGGGAAGGCGATAGAGAGGATTTTCCTCCCCCTCCTGAGGACCCTCCTTCCTGAGGTGGTGGACATCAACCTCCCCGAGTACGGCCTCTTCCAGGGGGTGGCCGTGGTCTCGATAAGGAAGAGGTACCCGGGCCAGGCCAAGAGGGTAATGATGGGCCTGTGGGGGTTGGGTCAGTTCTCCCTCACCAAGATGATAGTGGTGGTTGACCAGGACGTTGACGTGCACGACCTGAACGAGGTCTTGTACGCCGTGTCGACCTGCGTCGATCCGGAGAGGGACGTGCTCATAGTGGAAGGGGCTCCGACCGACGTGCTCGACCACTCCTCTCCGGAAGTCGGGTACGGCAGCAAGCTGGGCATAGACGCGACCCGAAAGCTCCCAGAAGAGATGGACGGGAGGGAATGGCCCGAGCCAGCGAGGCCGGATCCCGAGACCGTGAGGCTGGTGGACGAGAGGTGGGGTGAATACGGGCTTGGAGATACGGTGGGACCCGGGTGAGTCTCTTGGCGGGGGGCTGAGGGCCTACCTCAGGTTGATCCGCCTCGAGCACACCCTGTTCAGCCTCCCCTTCGCCTACGCTGGCGGGGCCCTGGCGGTTGGCAGACTGCCAGCGGCGCGGGAGGTTCTCTGGATGACCCTGGCCGTCTTTGGGCTCAGGTCCGCGGCCATGGCCTACAACAATCTGGCCGATCTGGACATAGACTCCGCCAATCCCAGGACCAGGGGGAGACCCCTGGTAACCGGCGCGGTGACCCGGCGGGGGGCCTGGGTCGTGGTGGCCCTGGGGAGCATAGTATACTACCTCTCGTCGGCCGCCCTTAACCTCTACGCCGCAGAGCTCAGCCCGATCCTGTGGGCCCTGGCCATGAGCTACCCCCACTCCAAGAGGATCCACCCTCTTCCCCACCTCCACCTGGGGCTCGTCCTAGGGGCCGTCGTCATGGGCGGCGCGATCGGGTGCTCCGGAGACGAGGTCTCCAACCTCTGGGAGGCGATGTCGTCGGTCCCGTGGGGCTACCTGGCGGCCGTGACCCTCTGGGTGGCCGGGTTCGATGTCTTCTACTCCATAATGGACATGGACTTTGATAGGTCCATCGGCCTGAAGAGTCTCCCCGCCCTCTTGGGGGTGAACGGAGCCAGGACGGCATCGTCCCTCATGCACGCCGCTTCTTCCACCCTTCTGCTAGCATCTCCCCGGTTGTACGGGTTGGGGAGCGCGGCGCTGGCGGCGGGATTGCTGGCGGCCGCCGTGATGGCGGCGGAGCAGGCGCTCGTATGGCGCGACCTGGATGAGATACCCCGGGCCTTCAACCTGAACCTTGGGCTCGGGTGGGTGATCTCGCTGGGGATCCTCTTGGACGTCGCCTGGTGGTAGGCTTGAGCGGTACGGACGAGGCCCTGAGGATCCTGCGGAAGCTTGGGCTGTCGGGATACGAGTCCAGGGTTTACCTGTCCCTCTTAGGGGGGGCGTCCACCCCCAGGGAGATATCCGAGATTTCCGGAGTTCCCACGTCCAGGGTCTACGACGTCCTCTCCAGGCTCGCGGAGAAGGGCTTTGCAGTCAGGGTGTCGAGGTCTTCCTACTCCCCGGTGAGCCCCGCGGCGGCTGCCGCCTCCCTGGCCGCCAGGATAAGGGCCGCCGCCGACGTCCGGGCCGCGGAGGTGGAGTCGGCCGCCAGGAAGCTGGCTTCAATGCTCGAGCCGACCGAGGTCCCCAGGACAACGCTGGAACTGCTCAGGGGACTGCCCCAGATAACGGCGAGGGTCATCTCCATCTCTAAGAGGGTGGATCGGATGTATTTCATCGTGAGGAAGGCCCTAGAGGCCCTCCCAGAGCTGAGACCTATGGTCGGCTCCATCGGTCGGAGGGGGATCGACATAAGGGTCATAGTCCCCCCGGATCCGGGGCTTTCCGACCGAGAGCTCGCCCTGGCGAGGGAGGCAGACATCGAGGTGCGGGTGTCCGCCGAGACCCCCTTCGACGCGGCGATCGCCGGGGGGAGGTACTTCCTGCTGGGCATACCAGATCCCGCTTATCCCCTCCCGGACAAGGCGGTCGCGATACTGATAGACGACGTTCCCTTTGCCTCCACGGTCGAGAGGTACTTCCTCCGACTCTGGGGGGAGTCTCGACCACCGTAGCCGGCCAAACTTTTTTACCACTATTCGGTGGTAATGAGGGCAGGTGTGCATGAGCCGCGGGACCGCCGTCCTCCTCTCCCTGATTATGGCCGTCTTCCTGGCCTCATACCTTCTAATCTCCCCGCCGAGAGAAAAACAGATCAGGATCGGAACGATACTGGGGGGAGTTTCCACCCTGGACGTCATGGCGGGGGAGGGTCCACTGGGGGACTCCCAGGTGGAGGTGAGGGAGATCCAATTCGAGAAGACCCTGGACCTGGCCCGGGCCCTCTCCACCGGAGAGGTCGACGTCGCGGTCATCCCCATTGAGATGGCGGCCAAGCTCAGGCAGGGGGGGGCCGACGTTCTGGTCGTCGCGGTCGACATGTTTCAGAATCAGGCCGTGTTGGTCGGACGGGAGTCCGACATACGCTCGCCCGGCGATCTCGCCGGTAGGGTCGTCGGGGTTTTCACCCCCACCGGAACCTACGCCATGTTCAGGGCCTACATGAGGGAGATATACGGGATCGATCCAGAGGAAGACATGATCCTCGTGGACGAACCTCCTCCCTCCCTGATCCAGGCCTTCTCCGACGGAGAACTCGACGCCGTCGTCCTGTGGGAGCCCCTCGTCTCCAAGGCGCTGGCCTCCGGCGGCAGGATGCTGGTAAACTTCTCGGACCTCTGGTCGGAGTGGGCCGGCGGGGGGAGGCCGGTCATGATAGTCTACGCGGCCAACGGGAACTTCGTCAGGTCTCACCCGGACCTGCTGGACGAACTCGTGGGACTCAGGATGGAGGCGGCCCGATTTTGGAACTCCCACAGGGAGTCGATCCTCGACATGCTGGAGGAAAATTACGGCCTGACGCGGCCCGCGGCGGAGTCGGCTTACGACAGGGTGTCGATATGGGAAGGTCCCCTGACGGACGACGTGGTGCGGGCCTCCATGAAGGTTCTGAGGCTGGCCTGGTTGGGCGGCTACCTCCGGGAGGATCCGGAGGGTCTGGGAGAGACCTTCTTCTGGAGGGGGTAGGCTGGATCTCGGCAGTCGCCACCCTCCTGCTCGGATGGGAGGTGATCGCCGACGTCACCAGGTCGATCCCCGGCCCCTGGAGGACTGCCCTCTACCTGGCGAGCGCAGATCCGGCAGTCCTGGCTCGGGCAGCGTTCATCACCCTGAGAAACGCCTTCCTCGGCTTCTCTCTCGCCGTGGCCGCGGCCGCCATCCTGACCTTCATCTCCCGGCTTAGTCCCCTGGCGGCGCGCTACGTCCTCGCCCTGAACACCATCGTGCAGAGCGTTTCGGTCCTCGTGTGGGCCATAGTGGCCATCATGATATTTGGGGTGCTCAGTCCGGTTCCGCCGGTGCTCGTGTCGGCGGCGGCCGTCTTCCCCCCGACCCTCTCCAACTTCTTGGAGGCGCTCAGGGCTGTGGACCGCAGGCTCATGGACCTGGCCAGGATACTCGGCGCCGGAAGGTTGGACGAGTTCAGGCACATAATAGTGCCAGCCAGCGTTCCATACCTTGCGGCCGCCACCAGGAGCGGCCTCGGACTGGCCCTGAGGATAAGCGTCGTCGCCGAGGCCTTCGGCGGATCTGGCGGGGTGGGATTCATGATAGTTCGCAGCTACAACCTGATGGAACCGGCCGGGGTCCTCGCGTGGGCCTCCCTCCTGGTCGTCATCATGGTCCTCATGGACGGGCTCTTCCTCACGAGGTTGGTCGGGGTGGCCGAGAGATGGAGATTGCCGTAGAGGCGGCCGGCGTCTCCAAATCCTACTCGGGCAAGGAAGTCCTCTACGGGGTGTCCATGACCGTCGGCAGGGGGGAGGCGGTCGGAGTGGTCGGACCAAACGGGTGCGGAAAGACGACCCTGCTGAGGATACTCGCTGGGCTCGAGAAGCCGGACTCCGGCGAGGTCCGCGTGCTCGGGAGGGTGGGTATGGTCTTCCAGGAGGACCTACTCCTACCCTGGAAGAGCCTGGCCGACAACATAGGTCTGGGATTGACCTTCCGCCGCGCGCCCTCGGAGGAGGTCAGAAGGATCGTGCACGCCCTGGCGGAGGACCTCGGGATCTCACAGTACCTTGGCCTCTACCCGCACCAGGTCAGCGGGGGGACCGCCAGGAAAGCCGCGCTCGCCCGCGCGCTCGCGACCGATCCGGACGTCCTCCTCCTGGACGAGCCCTATGCTGGCCTGGACGCGGACTCCCGGGCCTCCCTCAACCTGAGCCTCTCCTCCCTCGCGCGGGGGGGGACGACGATGCTGCTGGTCTCGCATCAGCTGGACGAGCTGCTCTGGCTGGTGGACCGAATGTACGTCCTCACCCCCCCTCCGGCCCGGGTCAGGGCGGAGGTGAGGCTCAGGGGAATGGACTGGGATGAGAGGAAGAGGGCGATCTTGGAGGTCATCTGAGCGCCCCCCCGACCTCCCCCGTCGTGGGGGCGCCCAATTCGCGGACGGCCCTGGCGACCTCCCCCGCCACCTCGGCGAGGGCGTACACCCTGAGCACGTCGGGGACCTCGGCGATCCTCCGGGACATGAGGCCTCCAGGGGCCTCATCCAGCGGGACGAGCTCTCCCCCCGGCAGCTCCACCAGGATCTGCTCCACCTTGGACCTCCTTATTCCCGGCCTGCCGACAAAGATGAATTCCCTCTCAACTCCTGCCCCGATCGATATTACCCCCGGGAGGTCTTCGATCTCAGAGAACCTCTCATACGCCTCATCCCCCTCCGTGAGTTCGGCGACGAGCCTCGGAGGGATCCTCTCGAGCAGGCACGTGGCCGTCCTGTCCGACCCGGCCCTCTCCCTCACGATCCGCCAGAAGGCGTGGTCGTCGAACCTCTCCCACCCACCCGACCTAACGAGGTTGACCAGCGACCTGCCAGCGGGCATCTCCCCCTCTTGGACGGCCTCGCTGTACAGCTTCCGCGCGAGCAGTTCGAAGGCAACCACCGTCCGGTGATGGTAGACCGCCCTGAACATGAATCTCCTGGCGAGGAGGAAGTGTTCGACCGCGTGCATGGCCCTGAGACCGACCTTCAGCCTGGGCCTACCGCCCACGTTCGCCGCCGACACGACCCTCAGCAGCCTGTCGACGTCCGGCCTGCCGTACACCGCCCCGGTGTGCAGGCTGTCCCTGAGGAGGTAATCTATCCTATCGGAGTCCAGGGCCGAGGACACTATCAGCGAGGTTACCCCAGGATTCGGCCCCCAGGCTATCCGCGCCACTTCCCTCGGGTCGTACCCGCCGTCGGATAAGATCTCCCCCAAGGAAGTCCCCAGGACCACCTCCCTCCCGAGGTCCTCGTGGGAGATCCCGGCCGCCGCCTCCAGGGTGTGCGACAGGGGGAGCTGACCGACGTCATGGAGCAGGGCCGCGATGCGGACGAGCTCTATCTCCTCCGGGTCTTCCAACCCCACCACCGTCCTGGCCATCCTGTCGGCGACGAACATCGTACCGAGGGAGTGAGCGAACCTGGTGTGGGTGGCTCCCGGGTACACCAGGTGCGCCAGCCCCAGCTGAGCCACCCGCCTCAGCCTCTGAAACTCCGGGGAGTCTATTATCCTCCTCTCCAGCTCCGTGACCTCTATCGGACCGTGGACGTTGTCGTAGATGTAGACGCGGTCGCGTCCCTCGCCGGGGAGGGGGGACATTCCCTCACACCTCGACCACCATGAGATCCTCTCCCTTTCTCCCTTCCTTTTCCCCCTCTAAGCCCTCCCCCGGCAGGGCGAAGGCCCCCACCACGGCCGCCACGCCTGAGAGGAGCAAGATCGCCCTAACGGAGTCCATCCACGTCGGCGGACCGGCGCCTCCTCCCTGAGCCTGCTCGGGTCCAGCCTCACCCTCAGAGACGTTTATCGTGGTCTCCGCTATAACCTCGCCGTTGCTGAGCGCCTGGACGGTCATAGTCGGAGCCGTTGCCGGAAACGTCAGGTTCAGGACCTCCCCGGCCTCCAGGTATATCTTCCTGGCCTGTTCCTCCCCCCCACCGGACACCCTCAGGATCACGGAGCCGGCGCCGCCCCTGTTGACCACCTCCACCACGGCCTCGCTCCCCGATATCCTCCCGGAGAGACTCACCTCCATCCCTGCCCTGGCGGCCACGAAGTTCGGGAGGCCCAGCAAGAAGACGTACCTGTCGGGGGCTTCTGGCTCGTTGTAGTTCTCCCAGAGGAGATACCTCTCCCCCTCCTGCGTCGGCCCGTGGGCCGACGTCGGTTCCCAGGTGAAGTTAACCACCTCAACCCCATCTCCGAACTCGAACGATATGACGTCTATCCAGCTCCTCGGATCTATGCTGGTGAAGCTGTCCCTGACCGTCACCTCGTATCTCCCTCCCCCCAGGTCCCTGAGGAACTCCGACGTGTTCAGGTACACCCTCAGCCTGAGCACGACGGCCCCGTCAAACTCGTCCATCTCCCCCCTGTTCAACGCGTCGCAGAGGACGGTCTCGTTCTCCATGAGCGAGAAGTGGGACAGGACGTCGTACCTCACCTTGGTCGGATCGGAGGCGAACATTAGGAGGACGTCCCTTACCGCGCCCTCCTCCTCCCTCATGAGTCGGGAGACAACCTCCTCATCTTCTATCAGGCTCCTCCCCCGCAAGTCGAAGGGGTGCTCCTTGACCTTGACCACGGTGGTTCCGTCCGCCGCGAACGCGACGTCGAAATTGAGCGCTATCCAAAACCTCTCCTGCTGCGCCCGGACGGAGCCGGCCGGGAGCGCGAGGACGAGCAGGGTGATCGCGATGGGGATTCTCTCGTCCAAGCGACTACCCTCCCTCCCCAGAGGAGAACTCGAACCTCATGTAGATCAGCTCAGAGTATCCCGGAATGCAGTAGTCGGCTATCGTGGATCCCCTGAACTTTCTCTCCTCCACCGAGTACAGGATGTGCCTCCACGAGTAATCCCCCACCTTGGGCTGCAGGTACTCCAACATCTCAACGTCGATCCAACCCCACGGGGGGATGTAAACCTGAGGCCATGTGTGCCCCCCCCAGTGGGAGACCACCTCCTGACTCTCGTTGTCTTCCAGGCTCAAGTTCAACCAGTAGACCTGATGCTCCCTGTTCTCCAGCAGAAATCCGAATACGGTCCTCGCTGGGACTCCGGAGATCCTCATCATGGTGACGAACGTGTCGGCCACCTCGTTGCAGTCCCCCTCTATCTGTGGGATTCCGTCTATCTTTTTTATGGCCCGGTCCACCCCCTTCCTGGGGCCAACCTCGTAGTTCACCCGCTCCGTTATCCACTCGGCCACCCGCTCCGCTATCCTGACCGGATTGTCCTCACCGTCGACCACGGATCTCGCGAGACGCCTCACGGTCTCGTTGTCCACGTCCCAGAACATGGTCTTGCCAGTGTACCTCTCGACCACGTCTGCGGGGGGCCACCTGGCGGCGGCGTAATTGTAGTGGATCTTGTACGTCTCGACGGTGACCCTGAAGGTGACGTTGAGCCAGATGCTCTCGCCCGGGTCGAAGCGATACTCATAGAGGGCGAATGGATTCCCCTCCTCATCTTGCTGTATCGAGCTGACGGGGAGGGTAGATTCCACCATCACCGCGTGCTGGTGGGACGAGTTCTGTGGCATTGGGAGGTATATGAAGTCGTTGAGGGAGGAATTCAGCTCGTTCCTGAGGAGGAAACTCTCCCTGACGAGGTAGGTCACGTTCTCCTCCTCCACGCTCCCAGGATCCGTCGGCGGTGGGGTCCAGTTGCCGCCCCCGGGGATCTGGGGCCGATGGGGTGGTCTAGTCTGATTCCCCCCGGGCCGGGGGGTCAGCAGACCGGTAGCGTACCAAGACGATATCAGCAGGATCCCCAGAAAGAGAACCGCCTTGTTAATCCTCATGTCGGGCCCCGGCGCCGCCCCCACTGATATACCTTCCCTTCACCCTGGCCGCCTCGGGGCGCGATCGATCGAGGAAAAAGAGAGGGGAGGGAGAAGGGGTCCTCACGTGGGCGGGATCTCCTGAAACAGGGTCTTCACGTCCACCCCCCTCTTCTGGTTGTAGACCACGTACCCCACGAACACGGCGGCCCCGATGGAGTAGAACAGAGCTATCCAGAACATGTCCGATATGGTGGCGTTGGCCCCGACGAGCGCGAGGTAGAGCCACAGGTTGAACAGGACCGTCAGTATCCCCGCTATGGACATCACGGGGACGCCGGCCACCTCGTGCCTCAGGGGGCTCCTCTCGTAGAGGTCTCTCCTCATGAACGGGAGCACGACGGCCGCCATCCCGCCGAACACCGAGGGGAACCACCAGAGGTAGGTGGATATGCCGTCCATGGTGTTGATGAATCCGACGGCCCCCGAGTATCCTATCTTCTCCGCGAGCCACCACCATATAACGCTGATCTCACCTATCGCCGTCGCCAGCATCACCGAGTAGGTGGGAGAGCCGTACTTGTTGACCTCGGCGAACTTCTCGGGGAAGAACCTGTCGAAGGACCACGCGAAGGGCAGCCTGGTGCTCACCAGGTAGAAGGCGGGGACGTCGTTGAGGAGCCAGAGGGCCGCCATCAGCGCCACTATCAGCTGGAGCGCGGGCTGCCCGGGCAGGAGTCCCGCCGCGAACAGGGGGAGCATGGGCCTGCCTGAGTAGGGCATTATGGATGCCAGGACCTGCTGAGTCTCTTTGGAGTGCATGAACAGGTACGTGTAGGCGCTGACGAACTCGCCGAACGCACCGTATAGCAAGAAGGCCGCGCCCACCATGTATACGGCTATCACCACCACCGCCAGGACCCCACCCCAGACGGCGCTCCTCTTGACGTCTTTCACCTCCCCGCCTATGTAGGTCACCATGGCCCAGCTCCCGACGAACGCGAACATGGGGGACAGGAGAGCGCCGGCAGTCGCGTCCCAGCTGAACGTCGTGTAGGTCGCGGGATCCCAACCGGCCTCTTGGGCTGCCTGGAGTATCTGCTGCCATGTTCCCGCGCCGAATGTGGCATCCCACAGGGCCTGCGCCCCTCCCTGACCGGCCAGCATGGCACCGAAGAAGACCAGGCTGCCGACCACGGGTATGGCGAAGAGGACCCATATGAGCCTGCTGTACGCCCTGAGCCCGAATATTGAGACGAGCCCCATGCCCACCGTGAAAACGGTCCCCAGAATCAGCATCGCGTCAGCGTTGGTGGCCAGCTGATTCCCCAGATCGAGCATCGCCCTATCGCCCAGGGCGGCTCCGCCGATCTGAAGCGAGAGCCCCCAGTACCAAACGTCCCAGAAGGCTATGGTTCCGACCGCTATGGCGGTGGCTATCCAGTATCCCCAGGATAGGACGAACCCCAGCAGGGGGTTTATCCCCCTGGTCATGTAGACGTAGTCCCCGCCCGTCCTGGGCATGCTCATTAGCAGATACGTGTACGCCACGGCGGTGATGACGCTCGCTATCCCCACTATGAGGAAGGCCAGGGGGACGTTGGCCCCGGGGTAGTCGTAGGAAACCTTGACCAGGAGCCAGTTGACCCCTCCCCCTATGGTCCACGACAGGGCCGTGGCCAGGGCTGTCCAGGGGCCGACGGTCCTGACGAGCCCGGAGGCTCTCCTGACGAACAGGGTCGGAGTCTCCCCACTCACCCGGAACACCTCCACACGGTTAGGGAGAAAGGAAATGAGGGCGCCACCAGAGGACTAGGAAGGTGAGGAGCGGAAACCCACCCCTCATGGAAGGCATCGACCCCAAGAAAGGGCGCCCTGGGGAGATCCCCGTCCAAAAGTCGCTACCAGGTCGACAGATCTCCCCTCCATCTTGGGGTCAGGCCCTGGGGCTGACCAACTATATAATGCTTCCGGCCCGGGCCCGCCCAATTCCGACAACTTTTTTCCGGTCGAGGCGGAACTCAGCGGAGGTGGACCTGTATGGCTAAGCTGGGCGCGAGGGCCGTGCTGGTTGAGGGGTTCAGGTCCGTGGTCGATAACCTCAGGGGACACAGCGTCGTACTTGACCTCCCGGACTCGAGCGGCGGCGGGGACACCGGAGCCACCGCCCTGGAGCTGGCTGTCATGGCCCTGGCCGGCTGCCTGAGCACCGTATTCTCCGTGGCCTGCAGGAACAGGGGCATCCCGATCGAGAGATTCGAAGTCAGAATCTCAGCGGAAAAGCCAGATAAGGAACAGACCGTCACCTCCTGTCGCGTGTTGGCGGTGGTGTCCAGTCCGGCTTCGAGAGACAGAATAGAGAGGGCGTGGGAGGGGACCCTGAGATCTTGTCCCGTTGGGGAGCTCTTCTCCAGGGCCGGAGTCGGGCTCGATTTCCACCTGGAGATTGAGGGAGACGGGAACCAGTGAAGGCCCGGTCGGACCGCCGACCGACGCCGGGCGGCCCCCTCCCCCTCCCCCCGGAGGCGTCTTCAAAACGTCGCGGTCCGACCGTCGGGGTGGCGAGGTTGTGAAGGGACTCCCATCTCGACCGGCGAGAGATCGCGGCGCCCCGGTTCGAGGGTATATATTTTTCAGTAACGCTCTCCGGATTGGGCAGGTGGAGATGGCGGTCAACCTGCCCGGCGAGTCCGAGCTTAGGAACCTCCTCCTAAAGCTGGACGAGGATTACCTCCTAGGGAGAATAACCAAGAAGGAGTACGACACCAAGAAGGGAAAGATAGAGGCTGCCCTGAAGCTCCTCAGACTGGAGGCAGATTTTAGGGAGGGTAAGATCTCCGAGGAGGACTACAATAGTAGGCAGGCCGCCCTGATGGGGCAGATAGGGGACCTGTCTGAGATAATCCCCAAGCCGGCTGCCCCTGCGGAAGGGAGGGTCCCCGGTGGACTCCCCTCTCCAGAGGGCGAGATCGAGGCCGCCGAGGCCGCACCCACCCCTCTCCCAGCCCCGCCGCGGGAGGCCCCTAGACCCCCCGCCCCTGAGAGGGCGGAGGAGATACCATCAACCCTCGAGGGGCTGGTGAAAGAGCTGGAGAATCTAGACGCGAAGCGAAAGAAGCTCTCGGACTTGTTCAGATCCGGGGAGATAAGCGACGAGACCTTCGTCAATATGTTCTTGGAGTACAAGAGCCGCAGGGAGGAGCTGGTCGGCAGGCTGAAGTCCGTCGAGGGGGAGGTGGAGGAGAGGTTGTCGGATCTCCTCTCGGAGCTGGAGGAGATAGAGGGTAGGCTCGAGCTCCTCAAGGCCAGGGCGGCGCTTGGGGAGATCGACCGCCCTTCGTACGAGAGGGAGAGGGGGCGCATGGAGGACAGGAGGAGGGAGGTAGAGGAGGAGCTCTCCCTGCTCAGGAAGGCCTTGGACAGGATATCCGGTCGGGGATGAGCGAATAGGTATCCTCAGATCCAAAGAGACAGGATGGCCTTGAGGCCGGTCAGAAGAATGGCGATCAGCAGGGACCTCCTTCTCTCCCCGCCGGAGGAGGTGAGGGCCGCGTATATCAGGTACCCCTCCCACAGGAGGAAGGTGGAGGTCATCAGCCTTAGCGCCGCGGGATCAGAGTAGGACCTCCTCACCGAGGCGCCGAATGGCCCGCCGGACAGGTCCACCGTGATCACTACCTTGTCCGGGAGGGCCAGCCCGTAGTACACCAGCCTCAGCGCCTGCGCTATCGAGTCCGGGAGCGTCGCCGCCCCGGCCACGGCCACCGATCCGGAGAGCGGGAGGCGTCCGCCGGCGGCCGCCGCCCCCAGCCAGAGCAGGATCCCGCCCACCGCCACGGCCGCGGCCGCGCCCAGCAGGGATTCGGACACCACGAACAGCGGATTTCCCTGAATCCGTTGGAAAGAAGAGATGGCCTGGGACACCGACGGTTCGGCGCCCACGATCCTGACGACCGTCCTGCTGGCCGGGAGATAGCCAGCCAGACCGGAGGCCATCCCCAAGATTATCATCGAGTAGAGGGCCAGCGAGGGCCTCGGGTTCTCCCCGAGCGCGGAGAAGGTGTCGGTCGGGTCTCCGAACGGGGAGAATAGGAACTCCCTCAGTCCGACCTTCTCTCCCCTGCCCACCTAAAGGTTCCCCCCCTCGAGGTTCATCTTGAGGACAACCCTCCTCGGATTATTTGGGACCCCTTTGAGCGTGCTGAGGTAGGCCAGCGCAAGTGTCCTGAGCTGGGCCTCCATGAAGGGGACGAGCTGCACCCTCCTCTCGTCGACCTCCAGGTCGATCAACCTCTGCTCGACGACGCACCTAACTTCCCTCCCCCTGACCGCCTCTCTCAGGAACTCGGCGCACGTCCTGTAACCGCACTCGCCGCAGTTGAGCATGGCCGGGTACTCCGGGACCCTCTCCATTATGAACCTCCCCACCTCGCCGGGTTCCACTACCGGCGCGGCCCCCCAGCCCGGGGGGGCGGGCCCGACCACTCCGACGAGGTATGGGACCTCCCCCAACGAGGAGGGATCCGAGTCCGCCACTATGGTCGGCGCGAAGGCTGGCCCGTCTATCAGGACGACGCGGCACCCCTCCGTAGACAGTATTAGGTCCGGGAGGCCGCCTTTGAAGGGCCTCACCTCGCACACCTCTCCGTCGCCGAACCACACCTCCCTCCTGACTCCCGACCTCGACTTGGGAGGAGGCCTCAGCCTGAAGAGGCAAATTTCAACGTCTCTCAGCTCCTCCAGGACGGAGGATATGACCTCCTCACTCCTATCTCCCAGGAGGGCGACCACCTTGGGCCTGGGCATCTGGGGGGCGGCCGACCATCATTTAAAAAGCGGCGGGGGGCCGGCGCCCGGCGGCGCGGTGAGGAGGCGAACATCACCCTACCCGCGAGGGGATGCGGATCCCAGCTCACCCCGAGCGCCGCCGGATCCTGATCACCCGCCGGGCCGGCGCCCGCACTCATCCTCCTCCACGACCCACCGGGCGGAACTCTCTATCGAGAAGGAGAACTCCCACGTGCACCTGAAACCCCGGTGCCTCGATCCGTCAGGTTTGAAGAACGAGCCGGAGGGATCCATCGGGATGAGGGTTGCGTGGATCCTCCACGTCCGCGTCACCGAACCGCCGCACTCCCACCTCGTGATCTCCGTGCTTCTCGCCGCGACCTCCAACTCCCACCCGACCTCCAGCCCCTCGGACTCCGCCTCACCGGCCAGCCTCCTCGCTTCGGACCTAGCAGCCCTCACGGCGCTCGACATGGCCCTCTCAGTTAACCTGAGGGCCCCCTCCAGGCTGGAGGCCGTGAAGCGCGAGCGATTGACCTCTCCGGCGGCCCCGCGAATGAGCCTCTCTCCCCGTAGCGCCAGGTCCCAGAGCTCGTATATCCTGATGCCGTAGACCGCGGTCCCCGACTCGTCCAACTCGGCCGACGCCATCCCCCCGGAGTGCTCGAACCTGGCGGAGACGGCCCAGTCTATCTTGACGGCCCCCCTCCCCGGCCGACCCTCTTCTCCCATGAGGAGCCGGATCTTGGAGGGAGAGACCCCTCCCCGGCCGACCTCGTACGCGGATAACCTCGCCTCCGCCCGGTTCACCCTCAATAGAATGCCCTTGACCCCGGCGAATCTCGTCATTTCCTTCTCCCACCTTCCAAGGGGAATCGAGCTCGGGGGCAGCCTGCAGGTCTTCCCGTTCTCCATCAACATCCACCTGTCCAGCCAGCTCCTGACGTAGAATATGAGTCTGGGCACCGTGGTGTTCCTCTCCAGGTACACCTCGGCGGCCTGCATCGCCGTCGGGGATACCAGCTCGGTAAAGCTTCCCGGGGCCGGGAAGAGGGCCGCGGAGGATAGTATCAGTATGCTGGCCGCGGCAGCAGCCTCCTTCAACCCCGCGCCCTCCCCAGGTAGACCTCGCCCCAAGCCGTCGGAATGGCGAGATCCGCCTCGTCCGGCGACCTCGAGAGTCTCATCCCGGGAGGTATCCCCTGACCAAACACGACTCTGTACCCCCCTCTCCAGATGGCCCTGGAGATCTCGCCCCGAGAGGCCGCCGCCAGGAGGGCCCTCTCCGGGGCGGAGGATCTGGATCTCACCGCGCCGGCCGCCACCGCCGCGGCGGCCGCCGCCAGCGCGAGCGCCACCACCGCCCTCAAGGTCCACCCCCCACGAGGGACTCGCTCAGTCCCGACAGGCTCACCTCGGAGTGGGACGATAGGGCGACCAGCAGCAGGAGCCAGGCCGCCACGAGGAGAAGGGCCTCGATCTCCTCCAAGGTCATCCCCCCAAGATCACCTCTTCTCCGGGTCCGTACCACCCCTCCGGGATCCGGGCCCGACACCAGGTCTGGACCTCGCAGAGGGGACGGCAGTCGATCACCAACGTGTTCCCGAAGGATCCAAGTCTGCACGGTCCCCTCGGCAGCCTAAACCTCAGAGAGATGGATCCCCTGTCGGCCACCTCGGCCAGCTCGCAGACGTCCACCCCCATCTCCGACGCGTATCCGACGCACCTGCGCCCGACTATCACGGCCGCGGCGGCGGCCGAGGAGAAAACCATCCCCGCCATGGCCGCCGCCATCAGGTAGGCCCTCAACCCCCGAGCCACAGCCTGACCGACCCCCCTTCCCCCCTCTCGGCCCTGATCTCCACCGACCCGGAGAGTATCCCGGACTCCACCGTGATCGGGACCCCCACGTTCAGCACCCTCGAGAATCCGCCCGAACTCAGTACGATGGATCTCCCCCCTCCCGAGACCTCAACCTCGCAGCTGAGGAAGGCCTCCGCCCTCCCGAAACCGGACGCCTCCGCCTCCGCGGCCGCCGACCTCAGGGCCGACTCGAGCGCCATGACGCACTCCCTCCTGGACTCCGCCTCGATGAGGTTCAACTCTCCCAGGATCCTCGGGGCCGCGGCCAGCAGCACCCCAACCGACAGGAGCCCCAGGGCCGCGTACTCGACTACCTCCTCCACACCCCCACGCCGCGAGAGGGGAGCAATCGGCCGCGGCGGCGGAAAAAGTAATACGCCCGCCGCCCCCAGCCGGCGCGTGCCCTCCACGGTTGAGGATCACCGAGAGAGATCGAAGACCACCCTCAGGTTTGCCGTGGTGACCGTGAGCTCCTCCAGGGCCGCGGGTCGACCCGAGCCGGATGTGTCTGGGAGCCTCGCGGAGAGGTTGATCCGGGAGGCCGGCCACGAGGTGTCCGTGAGGGCCGTGGTGCCCGACTCCGTGGTGGCGATCAGGAGGACCGTCTCCCTCTGCGCCTCCGAGTCGGACGTGGTCCTCCTACTGGGGGGGACCGGGATTCACCCCCAGGACGTCACCCCGGAGGCCTGCAGATCCCTGTTCTCTGTGGAGATGCCGGGATTCGGCGAGATCTTCAGGACGATCAGCTTCGAGGAGGTGGGATCCGCGGCCTTCCTGAGCAGGGCGTGCGCCGGGAGGATCGGGGGGTCGGTGGTGTTCTGCCTTCCGGGATCCCCGGGGGCGGTGGAGGTGGCCCTCAGGAGGCTGATAATCCCCGAGGCGGCCCACGCCGTGTGGACCGCCCGGGGCTACTCCAAGGTGAGGTCCAGGCCCGGGGGGTAGATCACCCGACCGGTCTCGGGCCCCACCTCCATACCCGGCAGGGACTCCAGCGCCTCGGCGAACTTCCCAGACCTCAGGATCCTGATGGCGGCCCTCACGCCCTCCTTACCCAGCCTGTCCCTCCTGACCAGCAGGTCGTACCACTCCTCGGCCAGGGGGATGAAGTCCAGTCCGTAGGCCGCGGCAGCCGCCTCTATCCCCACGCCAACGTCGGCCAAGCCGGCCCTCACCGCGGCCGCCACGGCCCCGTGGGACTTGGCCCCGGTGGTGTATCCCCTTATAGCGGAGGCGGCGCGCTCCGAGTCTACCCCCTCCATCTCCAGCAGCCGATCCAGGAGCATCCTGGTGCCGGACCCGGGGTTCCGGTTGATCATGGTCAGGTCCCCCCTGAGCAGGTCTCCTATCCCACCGACGCCCTTGGGGTTTCCCGGAGGGACCATGAGGCCCTGTCTCCTCTTGTAACCCCTGACTAGTATGGCCTTGTCCTTCAATCCGTATCTCCCGATGTAGGGGACGTTGTACTCCCCCGTCTCCGGGTCCAGCGCGTGGACCCCCGCCAGGTCGGCCTCCCCCCTCCTCACCGCCGAGAAACCCCCCGTCGTCCCGACCGCCACGAACTTGACCTTCATCCCGGTTTCAGACCTGAGGATGTAGATCAGCCTCTCCAGCCCGATGCAGTGGCTGCCCACGACGCTGAGATCGGCCACCCGGATCCCTGGAGAAAACAGCCTGACGGTGATCCTGCTTCCCTCCCCGAGGAAACTGATCCCCTCCCTCTTCTCCACGAACCCGTCGGCCCTCGCCAGGGTCGATATGGCCTCGGATCCCGTGGGGACCGGGAAGGCCAGGAACCCCCCATCCGAGTCCCTCACCAGGTGGACCGGCAGGAAGCCGCGCCTTCCCACGTCCCCCTCTATCCTCTCGGCGGCCGTCGCCTCCACCTCGCCTCCCGGCGGGGACTCGCCGAGGCCGGCCATCCTCCTGACCGCCAGAGAGGCCAGCAGCCTGTAGGCCGTTAGCGAGCTGGTCGGGTTGCCCGGCAGCCCGAATATGAGCTTCCCCCGGGCGGCTCCGACGACGGTGGGCTTGCCCGGCTGGATGGCCACCCCGTGTATCAGGATCCCCGGGGGACCCAGCCTGTCCACGACCCTGTACATGACGTCTCCGGCCCCGGCGCTGGTGCTCCCGGAGAATATCACCAGGTCGGCGACCTCCAGCCCCCTCCGGACGGCCCCCTCTATCTCCTCTTCGTCGTCCGGCACTATGCCGAGGTCGATGGGCACCCCTCCATCCCTCCTGACGGCCGCCGATATGACGTACCTGTTCACGTCCCTTATCTGGCCGTACTCGAGCTCCTCCCAGGGCTCCCTCAGCTCGTCTCCCGTGCTCCCGACGGCCACCCTGGGTTTGGCGAAGACCCTAACCCTCCTCCTCCCAGAGGCGGCCAGGATCCCCACCTCAGCCGGGCCGAGGAGGGAGCCGGCCGTCAGCACGGTCTCTCCCACCCTCACGTCCCCGCCGGCGGACTGAACGTTCTCCCCCGGGGTGACAGATCGATACACCATGAGCTCATCTCCCAACCTGTGGGTCCTCTCCACCATGACGACGGCGTCAGCGCCCCGGGGGATGGGCGCCCCCGTGGCTATCTCCACGGCCTCGCCCTCTCCGACCTCTCCGAGATAGGGGTGCCCGGCGCTCGCCCTCCCAATCACCCTGAGGGAGATCGGCCTGTCCTCGTCGGCCCCGTAGGTGTCGGCTGCCCTCACGGCGAACCCGTCCTTGGTGGACCTGTCGAAGGGCGGGACGTCCACCTCGGAGTAGACGTCCTCGGCGAGCGCCCTCCCCAGCACCCCATCCAGGCTCACCTCTTCCACCTTCGGCTCGGGGACGTTCTCCCTGATGATCGCGATGGCCTCCTCCAGGGAGGCCAACCTCCTGTAGACCCTCCTCCCGCCCACCCGGCCTCCCCCCTCAGGGCGACGGCAGCCCCTGGATCTCGAGGCGAGTATACCTCCTGAGCAGCAGGGCGTCGACGGTGGATCCTGCGGGGAGGCCCTCCACGTCTCCCGGAACCACCACCACGGCGTCCGCGGCCGTCAGGGATGAGAGTATCCCGGAACCGGAGACCCTGACCGGATCGGCCCAGATCCCACCCCCCTCGTCGGCGCTCAACCTCACCCGGACGAAGTGGGTCATCCCGACCCTGGTGGTCACGGGGCGCGTCAGGCGCGCCTCCACGACCGCCGGCGCCGGCCTACCGGAGACGCCCCTGAGCCTGTCCAGGGTCGGCCCGACGAACAGCCAGAGGTCGACGGCGGCCGCCACGGGATATCCTGGGAGGGCTATGAGGGGGCGGCCGCGCGGGAGCCTGGCCAGCAGGACCGGCCGCCCGGGCATCGCGGCCACGCCGTGGACCAGCACTTCTCCCCCAATCTCCTCCACCGCCCTGAAGATCAGGTCTCCCCTCCCCACGCTGGTTCCCCCGGTGGTCAGGATCACCTCGTGACCGTCCTCGGCCGACTCCAGGATCTTGGCTATCTCCCCCGGATCGTCCCCTACCATCCCCAGGTAATCGAGATCCGCCCCCCTCTCCCTCACCCAAGATCCCACCAGATACCTCAGGGAGTTGGGGACCTTCCCGGGGACCCAATCCCCCCCCACCTCGAATATCTCGTCTCCGGTGCAGATTAGCGCCGCCCTGGGCCGGAGGTAGACTTCCACGGAGTCCACGTTGAGCTGGGCGAGCAGGCCCAGCTCGTATGGGCCCAGGACCCTCCCCCCCTCAAGGACGACGCTTCCCCTCTCCACGTCCTCCCCGGGCCTGGCCACGTTGGCCCAGGGGGGGACCTGGGAGTACACCTCGACAGCGCCTCCCACCTCCTCCGCCTGCTCCACCGGAACCACCGCGTCGCACCACTCAGGCAGGTAGGCCCCTGTGTATATCCTGATGGCCCCCATCTTCCCCCCATCTCCGGATCGGCGCGGAATCTCCCCCGGTCTGACCTCCCCCTCCAGCCTCAGGATCACGGGGGCCTGCCTGGAGGCCCCGTACGTGTTCGCCGCCCTGACCGCGTACCCGTCCATGGCGGCCCTAGGCGCGGGTGGTACTTCTACCGGAGACCTGAGGTCTCCGGCGAGCACCCTGCCGAGGGCCAGTTCCAGCGGGACCACCTCTCTCCCCCTCGGGGAGAGATCGAACTCGGAGGAGAATCTCTCCCAGGCCTCTTCTATACCCATCAGCTCGCCGAACCCCCTCCACACGTGGCCCAGGGCGATCACCCGCCGCCCGCCCGATCCCCCCGATTTTAAATCGGTCGCCCCGGACCAGTCCCCGTGGGCGGCACCCTGCTCGAGATCCTGTCGGAGGTAGCCGCGGAGACCTCGGGGGAGGCCGTCGCGTCGGAGGTTATCGTGAGCTTCCCATACACCGGCGTCCTGTCGGAGTCCGGGCTTGGGGTCTCTCCCACCATCCTGGAGCCCCCCAGATCCTTGAGCATCGAGCCCGGAACCGCGTCGGGCAGGCCGCTGGGGGACCTGCTTAGACTGGCCTCCTCCCCCCTGGGGATGGACTCCTCCCTGGCCCTGGCGGCCGTTAACTCTGCGATCCAGCCGCCTCCCGAGGCCGAGCCCCTCGACGCGCTGGAGGCCGTGGGCCTGAACCCTTCGGACGAGGTCTGCGTCATAGGAGGCTTCCCCGAGGATTACCTGGCAGCGGCGAGGAGGAGGTGTCGGAGGCTGTGGGTCTTCGAGAGGCCTCCGAGGATGAGGAGGGATACCCTGCCCGACTGGGCCGAGGAGATGCTGGTCCCGAGGTGCACCGTCCTCCTCGCCACCGGGCTGACGGTCGCCAACAGGACCATAGACAGGCTTATCGAGCTCGCGTCCAACGCCAGGGAGGTGGCCCTGATCGGCCCGAGTGTCCCCATGCACCCGGACTCCCTGAGGGAGGCGGGTATCACGGTCGCCGCGGGCGCGAGGTTCACGGACCCCCGCGGGGCCGCGGTCGCCGTGAGGGAGGGAGGGGGCACCCCCTCCCTGAGGAGGTTCTCCGAGAAGGTGGTTCTGAGGCTGTAATGCCTCAGTGGACGAAGAAGAGCATCACGAAGGTCCCCAGCGGTAGGAAGGCCAACTCCCTGAGGGAGGACGTGACGTGGCCCGTCCTGACCGTCCCCAGGCTGAGGGCCATGACCACCGTCTGGACCACGGCCTGCATCATCAGGGCCCCCCTTATGGACTCGGTCGCCATCTGCGATATGGATTCGAGGTTCATCACGTTGAACAGCAGGGTGTAGGACCCGAGGACCAGCAGGAACGCGACCGTGGCGGTCAGATAGTTCCCCGTCTTCGTCCCCTCGGTCTCTATCCAGAGCTCCCTAATCCTGGTCGAGAAGCTGGCTATGGTGGCGAAGGTCTCCTCCAGGTCGGCCCCGGCCTCCAGGGCCTTTATTATCAGGAGGGCGCTCATTCTGGACACGCTGTACCTGAGCTCCTCCGCTATCCTGGACAGGATCAGGGGGTAGGGGAGCTTCAGGCTGGCCCATGCCTTCATCTTCGTGCCGAGGGTCTTCAGGTGCCTGTAGGGTATCTTCATCTCCCTTATGGCGTCGCCGAATGCCCTGCCCCCCCTGAGCTCCGAGAACAGGTCCGCCAGGAGGAGGGGAAAGTCGAAGGACTGCCCCCTGAAGGTGACCTCCTCCCCCCTTATCGTCAGCCACCCGGCCAGCCCGCCCGCGGCCACCGCCGCCGAAATCGCGTGATATATCGTCATCTGCGCCGGGAGGATCCCCCTGTCCAGGGCGAAGAACATCCCGGCGAACGTCATCAACCCTACCCCGAACGCCGTCGCCCACCCGTGCACCACCGTCTCGCTCCTGAAGCTGAAGAACCTCACCGAGAAGATCTTGAACATGCTCACGAAGATCGGGGTGGGGACCAGGGTCGTCAGGAGTGTGGAGTACATGGCCTCGGTCGGGACCTGGCCCTGCTCTACCAGGGCCTGGAAGGCGAACATCATCATCATCACGAACGGGAAGACCGTGGAAGATAGGGTGTATATGATCAGTATCATCATCAGCCTCTCCGTGGTCTGCCTCATGGCAATCATGGACCTCTCGACCGACTCGTCCAGCTCGGTCTTGAGCATCTCCTCGACCGCCTCTCCCCTGGTGGCCAGGTAGTCGGCCAGCCTGGAATATATCCTGGCCCAGAACCTGGACGGAGAGAGCCTCCTGTTTATGGCCAACCCCTTCAGGGTCCCCGCCCCCTCCAGCCTGCCCGCCGCCCTGGTGAAGTACTCCCTGGCCTCCGGGTCGGGGGATATGGATCCTGCCGCCCTGAGGCTGCTGCTGACGGATCTGCCCACCTTCTGGAGCACCCATATGGTGGCCAGGTAGGCCCAGAGGTCCTTCTCTATCTTGCTGGCCATGTTCATTGAGTTCAGGAAGGGGGTGAGGGCGTACATCCCAGGTATCATGACGGCCACGACCGCGGCGTAAAGGGGGTTCTCCATGGACCCCCAGAGCGCGAGGACGGCCGCCAGGGCCGCCGAGGCGGCCGCTATCAGGAGGACCCTCCTGGTGAAGCTCTCGGCCGTCGTGTCGAACATCCCCGCCTTTATGAGCCTCTCCTCTGATATCAGGGCCACCATCCCTCTAACCCGCCCTTGCCTCTATCTCCGGCCCGAGCTTGGCCCCCCTCGCCACCATATCCTCGAGCCTCTCGGCCTTCTCCAGCAGCTCCTCGGCGATGTCCTGTATGTGTCTATCCTCCTTCTTTGCTATCTCCCTCAGCAGGTAGCTGTCCCTCAGCGGGTTTCCTATCAGCTCCCCCATCTTCCTGGTGAAGACGTCTCTCAACTCCACATCGCCGTCCACGTACTCTATCTCGGCTATCCTGACCACGTACCTGTTTCCCCCCTCCCTCCTGAGCAGGGCGGCCACCTTGAAGTCCGCCACCCTCTCGAGCGGGAGGTTGATGGGGTCGCTCGTCAGCCTGGCTATGACCCCCTCCAGGGTGTCCGAGTGGAAGGTGGTTAGGGCCGTGTGGCCCAGGTTGATGAACTGAACCAGGAGTCTGGTCTCCACCCCCCTGCTCTCTCCCACGACCACGTAGTCGGGTCTCATCCTAAGCACGTCCCTCATCAGGTCCGCTATGCTGAGCCCCGAGGCCGCCGTCCCCGGGGGCTGACCTATGAGCGACGTCCAGTTCTTGTGCCTGGGGAGGTATATCTCCGGGGTGTCCTCAACGGTCACTATGTGCCTGTCGGTGGGCAGCAGCGAGAGGAGCGCGTTGAGGAAGGTGGTCTTCCCGGAACCCGTCTCCCCGACTATGAAGCCGGACATGCCGTGCTCGGCCAGGAGCCAGAGATAGGCTGCGGCCTCCACGGTTATGGTTCCCCCCGATATGAGCTCCGCTATCCCGGGCCTCTTGACGAACTTCCTTATCGTGAGCGTGGTCCCCCCCTCGCTCGCGACCTGTCCGAACAGGGCGTGGACCCTGCTCCCATCCGGGAGCTTCCCCTCGAGTCTCGGCTTCGCCAGGGACACCTGCCTGCCAACCCTCTCGGCCAGCTTCAGGACCAGGAGCCTCGCCTCATCCTCCGTGACCTCTATGTTGGTCTCGTACCATCCCGGCTTGCCCGACAGGACGACGAAGAACCTCTTCGACCCCCTGGCCGGGAGGGTAACGTCCTCCACGTACGGGTCCATCATTATGGGCTCGAGCGGGCCGAGTCCCTCGACGTTCCTCCTCAGATAGTACTTGAGCGCCTCCACCGCCCTGTCGAACCTCTCTCCCTTGGCCTTTGCCTTCCTCTTCTTCAGGACCCTCCTGGCGGCCTCGTCGTACAGCCTCTCCATGGCCTCCAGATCCTCGGGGGTTACCCTGGCCAGCACGTACTCCTCCGCCTCCGAGAGGACATCCTCCGGCGGAATTGGGGGCTCGACGACGACGTACCTCTTGCCGACGAGCCCCCTCCAGACGAGCCCCGGGACGAGCTCCACAACCTCCTCCATCTCCGAGAGGGACCTCCTCCTCTCGTCCCAGGAGTCGGCGAACCTCAACACGTCCTCCCTCTTCTTGCCGCCGAACAATCCCATTCAACCGCCTCCCTCCTTGGAGCCTATCACGTTGGCTATCCTAATCTGGAAGGTGCCGTTGTAGGGTCCCATGACCACGTAGATCCTCCCCCCGTACAGCTTGGGCGGGGCCATCACCGGTATGCCAGAGTAATAGGTGGCCTCCGCCTTGACCCTCGTCTCCCCGAGCACGGTCCTCCCTACGACCCAGACCTCCAGCTTCCCGGTCCCGTTGACCGGCTGATCCACGTGCACCTCGTAGTGCTTGTCCCGGCTCTCGGGCACCGTTATCTCCGAGACCATAGTCACCACACCGGACTCGAAGCTCCTCGCCACGAAGGTTATCTCGGCCGCCAGCTTCTCGGCCAGGTCGTTTGCCTCCTGCTGGAGCCTCATGTTGACGAGGGCCGGCCTTATTCCCAGCAGGTAGAGGGCCATGGTGGAGGCGATGAGCACCAGGACCGCCCACGTGATGGCCGACCTCAAGCCCTCGCCCCCGCCTCCACCCTGACTATCAGTATGTAGGGGCGGACCATGACCACGTTGTAAGCCCTGGGCCCGCTGGGTCCGACCGCCTCTACCACGAAGATGCCCGGCGTCACCCCGAACGGGTCATCCAGATCCCAGATCAGGGCGTTGGAGTCGTTGAGGGTGAGGATCACCAGCCCGTCGGACAGCCTGCGCACGGTCCAGTTCGCCGGGTATATGGGATGGTAGGTGAGGTGGACCGTCTCCCCCGCGGTGTAAGAGTGATCGGCCGCGTCGAGCCAGTAACCTCCGGGGCTGGCCTCCACGACGGCGGCCACCCTGGAAACCTTCAGGTTTGCCCCACCCGGGTCGTAGGTGGCCGTCACGTTCACCTGCCCGGCCAGGGGGCAGACCAGTATCGTGTCCCCCGTCCCTGAGTCGGTGCAGGTGACCACGTCCTTGGTCTCGTTGAACTCGTATATCATCCCCACGTCGGTCGCGTTGCCCTCCAGGGTCGGGTCTATCAGGGAGCAGACCGCCGGGTTGGCGCACCTGCCGGCGCAGGTCGTCGCCTCCATGCACTCGAACTTGGCGGATACCGTCACGCTGGAATTCTCTATCGGGAGGCCGTTCCTGGCGTCGTAGTAGACCACCATCAGCCTCAGGGGGTCCATGGTCCCAGACTGGGCGCTGGCGTTGTACCACTCCCTCTCGAAGACGATCTCGCTGAGGACCGTCCCGTTCGGCATCACGTAGACGGGACACGGCTTCTCGGCGATCGACAGCCCGGCGGCCTCCGACCGGTTCAGGTTGTCGAACACCACCGCGGATCCGACGACGGCCGAGCCGTTCGACAAGGATAGGTTGACCCTGAGCATGAGCCCCGAGTCCCTGGATATCGCGTCGGCCCACTCGGCCAGGGTCTGGTTCACGTCGGACGCCGGATTCGGGGAGTAGGCGAACATCCTGACGTAGGCGTACCCCAGCACGGAGGCGGCGCTCCTGGCCACGGCGTACCTGCCCTGGGCCACGTCCACCTGGACCTGGGGCCTCAGCATGACCACCCCCACCAGGGCGGCCCCTATCAGGGCGACCCCGACTATCGCCTCTATCGGCTCCACGTCCACCCCGCGTCACCCCCCGAACAGGGTCACCTCCGCCCTGTAGAGTCCCTCCCCCATGGTGTTCCCGTTCACGGTCGCGTCCCCGGCCAGGTAGACGTACACCTTCTGTCCCACGGCGAACCCCCTGGTAACCTTCGATCCGAGGATCAGGGACGCCCTCCGGGAGAACTCCCCGGACGACTCGTTGAACCGGTAGAAGGACACCCTCACGTCCAGCCCCCCGGTGGGTAGGGCCGACTTGAACTGGCCGTAGGTCATGTTGGCCGCCCGCTCCAGCTTGACTGGGTCCACCACGTAGGGCCATATTATCGAGTAGTTGACGCCCTCGTCCACCAGGGCTAGGCCGACCCTCATCTCCGTGGAGTTCCAGTTGCCAGGTCCCTCGAACACCTGCGCGACCACCAGGCTGGCCGTCTCCTGCATGGCCCTGGGATTCCTGACCGCCTGGCCCTGCATGATCGACATCGCGAAGGCCCCGAACACGAGCACCGGTATGAGGGATGCCAGAAATGCCACGGCCTTCCTCGTCCCCACTACCCCCCGAATGTTATAGATATCGTCATATTACCTTTGTTCTCTATCCTGACCGGGACCTGCTCCCCGGACGGGGCCAGGCCGCTGACCAATATCCTCCAGCTCCCGACGGCCGCTATCCTGAACAAGACGGCGTTCCCGGTCGCTGACTGATTCAGCACGCTCACCGCCCCCCTGGCGAGCGTCATGGTGCCTACGGCCTCCGGCGGGTTGTAGAGCACTATCTCCAGGGACCTGTTCTCCCAGGGGCCGGATCCCCCTCTCATTACCACCTCTGAGGGGACGTTGACCCCCAGGGTGGTCATGAACCCGCTCCCCGACAGGGCCGCGCTCTCGAGGGCCTCGTGTATCTCGAAGGCCACGTTCTTGGCCTGGGAATACCTGGCCTCCCTGGTCTTCTCCTCTATCATGGGGTAGACTATCGAGTAACCCAGCAGGATTATCGCCAGTCCCAGCACGATCATTACGGCGGCCTCGACGCTGGCCTCCAATCACAAAACCCCCCACTCGGCTTCAGGGGAGATGGGGGAGGAGGGCGGATGCGGCGGGAGGGGACGAGCGGGGGACCAACCGAACAAGACGAATAGGGAAAGGGCAATAGAAGGAAAAAAGGGAGCCCCTCCCCCGAGAGGCTCCGGCGGGCTGAAGGCCCTCAAGGCCTGTATATCTGCTCGGCCCTGGTGCCCTCCGGCCCGTAGACTATGACGGTGAAGGTAGAGGTCGCGGGCTGGCCCTGGCCGTTCATCGTGAACTGCCAGGCCGTGCCGACGGTCATGTCCGCGGTGGACGCCACGGCCCCACCTCCGACCTGGGTTATGCTGCTCGGGTGCACGGTGTACTCGCCGGTGCTGTTCTTTATGACCACGGACCAGCTGGCGGTATCTCCGGCCTCCGCCAGGTCGTTCGGCCCCTGGTTCTTCACCGTTATCACGAGGTTGTTGCTGCCGTCGTTTGGATTTATGCTGATGACCTCCAGCTGCGTGGTCCCGCCGACCGAGGTGGTCCTCCCGAGGGCGGAGAATATGAAGGAGCCGACCGGGGAGAATATGAGCAGCGCCAGCGCCACCGCGAGCACCAGTATGACGACCTCCACGGCGACCCTCGAGACGCCAGCCCTCATTCCATTTCACACCCCCTCACGTCCGCGAGGTATGTCACAGTCGCGCGGTTCTAAATAAAAATATACCCCCGTGGCCGATCGTATGTTTCCTTTGATGGCTCAACAGTCGTACCGATCGCTTATCTCCCGCCGCGATCCTCGGCTTTTACCTCGGGCTTGAATGAGGTGGACGGACGGCCCGTGGGGGAAGACAAAAGAGGGGGCCGGGTCGAATGGACCCTTTCAGGTTGAGGCCGACCGCTCCCGCCTCACCACCCCGAGCCGCACCCCTCGGGCCCGGGGCACTCGCCGCACCTGATCCACTCTATCGTCAGGGTGTCCGAGTAGTCCGGACCCGAATAGGTGCCGTTCAGCGGATACACCAGGATCGTCGACTCGTTGAGCCCCTGGAGGGCGTCGCTGTTGAATATGAAGAAGGCCACCACCGCCTTGGTCCTGCCGCTCATCTCGAACTCGAATTTGTTCCCCGACTCCCTTATCACCCGGAACGGGGAGAACACGGTTATGTGGGCCCCCACCACTTCCGGCCCTCCCTGCACCCTGACCATCACGGGCTCGTAGAGCCTGTTCTTCAGGAAGGCCGCCCTTATGACCTTGAAGTCCCCGCCGCTGGGCACGTGGGCGCGTATCCTGCTCGGGCTCCACTTTACGGGTGGCAGCTGGGCGGATCCCTGACCGCCTCCCCCTCCGCCGCCGGATCCGCAGCTCTCCGCCGGGAACTCGAACTCCCCAACCTGAACCTGATCTGCGCACCCCTCCGTCTTCAGGTAGAAGAGCACCCAAGAGAACCCGGCGAACTCCACCTCACCCCTCCTCATGTGGTTTATCTTTACGTTGACCCCGCTCGGGTCCGACCCGCCGGGGAAGCTCCACTCCTGCTCCCCGTCGGTCACCCTCGCGTTGAGGTCGCCGGCGTCTAGGTGGTAGACCATGTTGACGTCCGCCTTCAGGCTGCCGTCCTGGTACTTCCCGCTCATCAGGATGGCCCAGGTGCGCCCCTCCGTTATCTCCTCCCCGTTGACTGTTATGGAGGTGACCCACACCTTGCCGATCCCGAGGCTGCCTACCACGACCTCCCCGTGGTTGAACTTCAGGTACGCGAATCCGTCGTTCTCGGCCAGTTCTATGCGCACCTCGTCTCCCGGGGAGACGCGGTACTTCTTGAAGCGCCAGCTCCTCCACATCCTTATATCGAAGGAATTGGAGGCCCTGAATTCCAGGGACCCCGTCAGTCCGAAGCTGCCGCGCGACACGGACTCTATGTTGAACTCGACCGCGCAGCTCTCATTCAGGACGCACGGCCCTCCTCCTCCCCCGCCACCTCCGTTTCCGCCTGATCCGCCGCCGCCCCCGCCGCCCCCGGATCCTACGGGGAACTTCACGGGGATTATCCCGACGGCCGAGCTGTTCCCGTGCTCGACGTAGTACCACACGTCCCCGGTATCATTGTCCGGGAAGAAGGCCACCGTGACCCCTCTATCGGCCATCCGCTCCCTGTAGGAGCTGAGCGAGGCGTTCACGAAATCCATCCTCTCGCTTGGGGGCAGGTAGGAGGCCTCGGCCGCGAGGCCGGCGGCGAAGTCCCTCATGTCGTATGAGACCCAGTGGAACGTCTCATCCGCCGACACCTGGGTCGGCACCAGGAGCGGAACGGAGGAGACCACCAGGACCGCGAACGCGAAAGCCACCAGCAGTATGCCGCCGGCCCCCCTCCTCCTGACCAAATATCCCACCCGGCGCGGGACAACCCCTGCTCCAATATATAATCTTATTGGCGCCGCCGGCCGAAAACTTCTACCCGGCGCGGGAGATTTCCACGAATTTCAGAAATAAGGCCACCGCCGACATCTCACGGGGAGTACCCAGCCCGCGCCCTGGTGCCGTAGGGACCATACACCGCTATGTCATGGGGCTCGTCGCCGACCCCCGAGCTCAGCCACAGAACGAACACCTCGTTCACGTCCGCTGTGTGGGACGGCGGGAGGTTGATCCCATTCGCGTCGGTTATCCTGCTGACCGAGTAAACCTGTCCGTCTATGAAAACCTGCCAGGCGTTCGTCCCCTTCAGCGGAAGCCCCTCGGGTCCGACGTTCCTTATCGTTATGTTCGCGCTGACCGGGTGGGGGCCGAAGGCCAGGATCTCTATGTTGGTCTTCGGGGCGGCCGACTCGGCCACCCCCATAAAGTGGGTCAGGGCCCCGCCGGCCAGCACGAACACCATGCTGGCGGCCGCCACCCCGAGGACTATTAGGACGGCGGTCACCGCCACTCGGGATATCCCCGGGGACGTGCGACGGGCGCCGCCTCGGTGCGTGAAGATCCCCATTATCGGCGCCGACGGGCCGGAGTAAAAATAAGGATTCCCCCCGACGCGGCGCGCCCATGTACGCGATCCGGCTGGCAGCGTCCCTGGCCTGCCTCGCCGTCGGCTCGTATCAGGACGTCAAGAGCAGGGAGATAGAGGACACCGTGTGGGCGGTCGGGGGGATCTTGGGGGCGGCCGCCTCGGCCGCCGAGATCGCGATCGACGCCGGGGCCGCCCAGAGACTGCTCCACTCATATCTGAGCGCCCTCCCACTGTTCGCCATACTGGCGGCGGCCTGGCGCTGGAGGCTCATGGGGGAGGCGGACGTGCTGGCGTACCTCACGGTGGCGGCCCTCCTCCCAGAGTACGGGCCTGGAATCGACTGGATACTTCCCCCGGTCTTCTCCACCTTCATATACTCCAAACTCGCCCTCCTGCTCGCGCCCGCGGCCCAGCTGACCTACAACCTACTCAAACTGATCAGAAACCCGGAGATACTCGCCGGATTTGACGAGCCTACCTGGAGGAAATTCCTGGCCATGCTCTTCCTGTCCTACTCCGAGGGACACTCGCCCTACGCCACCCCCGCCGTCGGCCTCTCTCCCGACGGGAAGAAGAAGTTCAAACTCTCCGCCGTCCTATCCTCCCCCTACGGTCGGGGGGCCGAGGGACCGGGGTGGGTCGTCCCGTCTTATCCCATGATCCCCCTGATACTGGCGGGCGTCGTCGCCACCGCCCTCTTCGGCGACCCGACGCTCGCGGTAGCCCGGTGCCCCTGATCCCAGGCGCGGCCACGTTCAAATACTACCGGCCGGCGCGCCCCGACTCGAGGTGTCTCGGGGAGCTTGACCAGGAGATACAGACTAGCGGAGAGCGCCCGCCTGGAGGGCAACCTACTGATCGTGGAGGGATCGGAGGATGCCTACGAGCTGAGCGAGGAGGGCGCCGTCGTCCTCTCCCTGATAGAGGGCGCCTGGATGACTCCGATGGAGATAGCGACCCTCCTGTCCGAGGAGTGGGAGATGGAAGATCCGAGCGATGCGGTGAGGGACATAAGGGATTTCTTGGATTCGCTGGTCCGAGAAGGAGTCGTGATAGTCGATGGGAAAGAGGGAAATGACCCTAGATGAGGGCGGGAGGTGATCTGGTGTCCGCCCCTCCAGAAGACGTCCCGAGGCCTCTCCAGGAGCACCTGATAGAGCTGCTCGAGAGACTGAGGAGGGCACTCATAGCCCTCGGGATAGGATCAGCTGCCATATCGGCGGTTCCCGCCTCCCTGGTCTCCCCGCACCCCAGCTTCGACTTCCGCGGCTACACCCCCTTCGTCATGGCGGTCATAAACAGGATGAGGGACGACCTCCTCGGCATGACGAACTCCTTCGCCGAATCCCTCTCTCCCGTCCTGGGGATACCGGAGGTGCACGTCCAGCTGATCGCCTACAGTTGGATGGACTCGGTGGAGGTCCTGATGTACGTGGCTGTCCTGCTCGGGGCCCTTGTAACCTCGCCCTACATAGGGTACCAGCTCTACATGTACCTGAAGCCGGCCCTCTATCCCCACGAGAGGAAGGCCATACTCTCTTTCTCCGTGGGATTCGCCGCTCTCTTCCTCTTTGGGGTGGTCTACGCCTACTACACGATCCTGCCGATAACGTTCGCCTTCCTGACCTGGCTCTTCGTCGGGGCCGGGGCCGCCCCAACCCTATCCATAAAGGAGTTCTTCTCCTTCGCCATAATGGGGATGGTGGCCACGGGGCTCTTCTTCACGTTCCCCCTCGCCATAGCGCTGGCGGCCAAGTTGGGCCTCGTATCGGCCGCCAGCCTGAGGAGGAGGTGGAAGGAGGTCTTCTTCGTAGTGACCGTCATAGCCGCGGCCATAACTCCAGATCCGACTCCGGTGAGCATGTCCCTCCTAGCCCTGCCCTTCTTCGCCCTCTACGCACTTGCCACCCTCCTGGCCGGGATCATGGAGAGGAGGTCGGGTGGAGGGGGAGGTAAGCCGGGGGAGAGGGGGTAAACCCTCGAATCGGGAACCGACCGCGGCGAATGGGCGGGACGAGGCCGCCGAGGACGGGGCGGGGGACGGACCTCCGCGGGCGTGGGATTCGGGGCGAGCGGAAATCCTCTTGGGAGGGACGGTCTGAGATCAGCTCCCCTTCTTCCCCTTGACGGCCGCCGCTATCTCGGCGGCCAGCTCCTCATCCGTCTTTCCGGTGGTGTCTATCCCGAGCTCCTCGGCCAGCTCCCTTACGGTCTTCCCCTTCTTCTTGGTCTCCACCTCCCTGACCTCGGCCTTGGGGGGCTGTCCGCTGGTCGACCTCTTGAATTCGTTTATGGCCTCGCCCAGGCTCCTGGCCAACTCCGGCAGTTTGCTCGGACCAAATATTATCAGAGCGAGCAGGAATATCAACAGGATCTCCCAGATTCCTAGCCCGAAGAACCCTTGAGCCGCCTGAACGTGGGTCGAAGTGAACCAGATCACCAGAGCCACCTCTCCCCCACAGGTCGGGGGACCTGGCATATATCCTTTGTCCTCGAATCCTCCGTCGCCCCCGCCCGGACCCAATATTTTAAATACCCCGGCCCGGGGGAGGACCTAACAACAACGAGCGCGTGGCGAGCCAGATGTCGACTACGAAGAAGATTTTGGATCTGCGGCCCGGCGAGGACGGCGTCAACGTCAGGGGCCGCGTTCTTGACGCGGGGGACACCCGCGTCGTCGAGACGAGATCCGGAACGAGGACTCTCTCCGAGGTTACCCTCGGCGACGAGACCGGCCGCGTGACCCTCACCCTCTGGGGGGAGCACGCCGGGACGCTCGAGCCGGATCAGGTGGTGGAGATCCAGAACGGATTCACCACCGTGTACAGGGGCCGGGTTCAGCTGAACGTCGGCTCCAGGGGGGCCGTGCGAGTCCTCTCCGGTGAGGACTTCGTCGGGGCGGATCAGATCCCCGATGAATTTCCGGAGGCCCCAGAGGACTACCAGCCCAGGAGGAGGGGCGGCTACCGGAGATACGGTTATAGGAGCCAGTCGAGCTCCTACAGGCGGCCCAAGTGGTGATCTCCGGGGGCGACCCCCCCGAATCTCCCTTTTTCTTCCGTCGGCGCTAAGTTATTTAACAATTGGGTTAACCCCTTACCGGTGTTCACGGTTGACCAGGGAAGAGCTCCCGGTGGCCTTTGACTTCGCCACCTGGACCAGATTGGTCCCCGAATCGGAAATAAGGAGGCTGCTCAGGGTCAAGGCCAGGTACTACTTCGCCGGAGGGAAGCCCGGTGTGCTTCCGCTAGATGTCCTGCCCAAGCTGCTGGTCGAGCTGGGCGTGGACGAGTTCGAGTACATCCTGAGGGGAGACAGGAGGACCGTCATAGAACACTTCAACTACGGTCCGACCGAGGGGATCCCCGAGCTGAGGAAGGTCCTTGCCTCCAAGATGCTGTCGGCCAGGGACGGCATACCCATAGATCCTAGGGAGGGTTGGAGAGACGTCATAGTCACCACGGGATCCCAGCAGGCCATCTTCGCCATACTGGACGCCCTCATAGATCCTGGGGACGTTATAATAACTCAGAGGCCCGCCTACCTGGGGTTCGTCAACACCGCGGCGAAGTTCAGGTCGAGGATAGTAACGGTCCCGGCCGACGAGGAGGGGCTCGTGCCGGAGTACGTTCAGAGGGCCTTTGACCTGGCCAGGAGGGAGCTGGGGAAACCCCCGGAGCTGATCTACGTCGTCCCCGACTCGGACAATCCCACCGGGACGACGATGCCCCTCAAGAGGAGGAAGGAGATCTACGAGATAGCGGCGGCCGAGGGGGCCCTCATAGTGGAGGACGCGGCCTACAGGGAGATACAGTTCAGGGGCGAGAGGCTCCCCCCGATAAAGGCCCTTGACTCCGACAACGAGAGGGTGATATACCTGAGGACCACCAGCAAGGAGGTGGCCGTGTTCAGGATAGGCTACAGCGTGATGCCCCCGGACGTGAGGGAGCAGGTGGTCAAGCTGAAGGGCTACCTGGATCTGTGCACCCCCACCCTGATGCAGAGGATCGTGAAAGCCTACTACGAGAAGTTCTTCGACGAGAACATCCTGAGGGTGAGGGAGGAGTACAAGAAGAGGTGCGAGGCCATGGAGGCCGCCATGGACGAGTACTTCCCGCCCGGTCACAGGACCGAGCCCACGGGCGGGTTCTTCATATGGTGGTCCTCCGACGATCGGGAGTTCGACTCCTCCGAGTTCCTTGAGAGGGTGGCGATCCCGAGCGGCGTGGCGTACGTGCCGGGATCGGCCTTCTACCCACCCTTCGGCTACTCTTACGAGCCGGAGCTGAACGCGCTAACCGAGCTCAGGCCGAGAAAGCACGGCATGAGGTTGGGATACAGCTACCTGGAACCGGACGAGATATACGAGGGTGTGAGGATCCTGGGCCAAAAGCTGAGGGAGCGGGAGAGTGGGGGATGATCCCGGCTTGCTCGAGGACTCTATCGTCGCCGGCCTGAGGGAGGTAATATCCAGGGCGGCGGTCTCCCTTTCGAGAGACGTTGTCTCCGCCCTCAAGGCGGCCAGAGAGAGGGAAGACTCTTTCCTCGCCAGGGAGATACTGAACTCCATCCTGAAAAACATCGAAGAGGCCGAGAGGAGGGGGCTGCCCCTATGCCAGGATACGGGGACCCCCACATTCTTCGTCCACCTGGGGGACGGCTTCCCGGTGAGGTCGCGCCTCGGGGACCTCATAGCGCGCGCCGTCAGGGAGTCAACCCCCTCCGTCCCCCTGAGGCCTAACACCGTCGATCCGTGGACGGGGCGGAACTCCGGGGACAACACCGGACGGGGGGTCCCAGTCATCCGCTGGTTCCCCGTGGAGGGCGACGAGCTGAGGGTGATCTACCTGGCCAAGGGTGGGGGATCGGAGAACGTGAGCAGGCTGTTCATGTTGAATCCGACCGAGGGAGTCGAGGGAATCCGGCGAGCCGTCCTCCGGGCCGCGATCGACGCCGGGGGGAAGCCCTGCCCCCCGGTCATATTGGGGGTGGGCGTCGGAGGGGGGGCGGATGCGGCCCTGGAGGCGGCGAAGGCCGCGACCCTGAGGAGGGTTGGATCGCGGTCGGGAGATCCGGCGGTCGCCGAGCTCGAGGAGAGGCTCCTGGAGGACGTTAACTCCCTCGGAATAGGTCCGATGGGCCTCGGGGGGAGGACCTACGCCCTGGACGTCCACGTCGATTGGATGCACAGGCACCCGGCTAGCCTGCCAGTCGCGGTGAGCATGCTGTGCTGGGCCGCCCGCCGGGGGGAGGTGGTCTTCCACCCCGACGGGAGCTACGAGGTGCTGGAGCCCGGGTGATGGGTTTGAGGGAGTGGAGGGTGAGCACGCCCCTGTCCGAGGAGACGGTAAGGGGGATGAGGGTCGGGGACCTGGTCTGGCTCTCCGGCAGGGTGGTCACCGCCAGGGACCAGGCCCACAGGAGGGCCCTGGATCTCGCGTCGTCGGGCGGGGAGCTGCCGGTCGACCTGAGCGGAATCGCGGTGTACCACTGCGGCCCGATAGCCAGGAGGGAGGGGGAGGTCTGGAGGATATACGGGTTCGGCCCGACCACCAGCGCCAGGATGGAGCCCATGGAGGCCGAGTTCCTGAGGACCTTCGGGGTCAGGATGATCGTGGGGAAGGGCGGGATGGGGGGGAGGACGGCCGACGCCCTGGCCGAGGTGGGGGCCGTCTACGCGGCCTTCACCGGGGGGGCGAGCGTCCTGGCCACAGATTCCGTGGAGAGGGTGATCTCCGTTAATTGGCTCGACTTGGGAATCCCGGAAGCCCTCTGGGAGGTGGAGGTCAGGGATCTCGGTCCCCTGATAGTTGCGATGGACTCGGTCGGGGGGAACCTCTACAGGGAGGTCGCGTCCCACGCGGCCGAGAGGATGGGCAGGCTGCTGGGATGATGAGGGGCTCACTTTTTTACCCGCCGCGCGGCGCCGGGGCCCGTGGGCCCCCTGACCCGGGTGGTCGAGTCCGCCCTGGAGCTCCTGACGTCCGCGGTATCCCGGGGATCTTACCCGGCGATCCTCTCCCTGATGGCGCTCGAGAGCGCCCTGATACCGGTGCCCAGCGAGATCGTGATGCCCCTATCCGGATTCCTGGTCGTCAGGGGGGAGATGACTTTTTGGGGTGCGGTGACGGCTGGGGTCTTGGGCAACCTGATCGGCTCCCTGGCGGCCTACCGCCTCGGGAGGACCTTCGGTTGGGACGGGCTCGCCAGGCTGATCGGCGGGCTGCCCTGGGCCCCCCGAGAGTTGGAGAGGGCGGATCTCTTCTTCAGGAGGTGGGGGAGACACGCGGTCTTCCTGGGGAGGATGATGCCCGCGGTCAGGACTTTCATCTCACTTCCAGCCGGAATGTCGGGAATTCCCGAGTGGGAGTTCGCCCTGCTGACGGTCCTGGGTTCCGTCCCTTGGAACCTGGCCCTGGTCTGGGCCGGGATGATCTTGGGGGAGAACTGGCCCGCGGTCAGGAATTTCGTGGACCCCCTGATCCTGGCCGCGGCGGCCGCGGCGCTGATCTACGCGTGCGCGGTTCGGAGGAGGGAGTGACCCGATTTGAGGTCTGCCCTGATAAGGGTCTCGGGAGTGGTCCAGGGCGTGGGCTTCAGGCCCTTCGTTCACAGGATGGCCTCCAAGTGGGGGCTCAGGGGCTACGTGAAGAACATGGGGGGCAGCGAGGTCGAGATACTGGTGGAGGGCAGGGAGGACCAGATAGCCAATTTCCTGAGCTCCCTTTTCACGGAGAAACCTCCGCCCGCCAAGATAGAGGAGCTCTCCCTGCGGGAAGTCCCGCCATCCGGGTCCATCGAGTTCTCCATCCTGCCGAGCGACAGCTCCCCAAAGCTGCCGTCCATGATCCCACCGGACATAGCCATATGCGAGGGCTGCCTGGCAGAGATCCACGATCCCCGAGACAGGAGGTACAGGTACGCCCTGAACTCCTGCGCCTGGTGCGGGCCCCGCTTCTCCATGATGGAGAGGCCGCCCTACGATAGGGAGAACACCTCCATGGCGGACTTCCCCCTCTGCGACGATTGCCTCTCGGAGTACGGGGATCCAGGGAACGTCCGCAGGTTCCACGCCCAGGGCATGAGCTGCCCCGTCTGCGGTCCCAGGCTGTGGCTGGAGGAGCCGTCGGGCCTCCGGGTCGACTGCGACGACCCGATCTCCGAGGCCGCCTCCCTGATAAGGGAGGGGGAGATAGTGGCGATAAAGGGGATCGGCGGCTACCACGTGGCGGCCCTGGCGACCGACGACGGCGTGGTCGAGGAGCTCAGGAGGAGGAAGGACAGGCCCCAGAAGCCATTCGCCCTGATGGCCCTGGACCTGGTTACCGTGGAGAGGTTCGCCGAGATACCCTCGCGGGAGATCAGATCCCTGCTCGCCGGTCCGGAGAGGCCGATAGTGCTCCTCCCGGAGAGGCCCGGATCGGGCCTCTCCAGGCTGGTGGCCCCGGGTCTGAACGCGGTCGGCTTCATGCTGCCCTACACCGGGGTACACCACCTGCTGCTGGAGGAGGTGCCGGACGGGGTCCTCATAATGACCAGCGGAAACGAGAGGGGACGCCCTATGTGCATCGACGAGGAGTGCGCCAGGCGGAGGCTGTCCGGGATCGTGGATCACATACTCCAGCACAACAGGAGGATAGTCAACAGGGTTGACGACAGCGTGGTCAGGCTGACCGCCGGGAGGGTGACTTTCCTCCGCAGGAGCCGGGGGTACGCCCCCTCCTGGATAAGGCTTCCCTTCAGGCTGGAGAGGCCAGTCATCGCCTTCGGAGCCGAGCTCCAGAACGCCGGTGCGGTCGCCTTCGAGGACAAGCTGATCCCCACCCAGTTCGTCGGGGACACGGACGAGTACGAGAACCTGACGTACCTCGAGAGGGCCTTGGAGTTCCTCGTCAGGTCCTATCGACTGGACCTGTCCGAGGCGGTCCTGGCCGCCGACATGCACCCGAGCTACTCGTCCAGGAGGTTGGCCGAGCTCTGGTCGATGGAGAGGGGGATGGAGCTCGTTCTTGTACAGCACCACCACGCCCACGCGGTCTCGGTGGCCGCGGAGCTCGGCGTCGACGGGGACTGGGTCGGGGTGGCCGTCGCCGCGGACGGGCTGGGCTACGGGCTGGACGGGACCCTGTGGGGCGGAGAGGTTCTCAAGTTCTCCTACCGCGGGGCGGAGAGGTTTGCCTCCCTGACTCCGGTGCCGATGCCGGGGGGAGACGCCGCCACCAGGAGACCCCCCAGGATGCTGATAGGGGTCCTGTCGACCTTCATGGGGGACGACGAGGTGAAGGAGATCCTGCGCTCGAGGGGAATAGTGGATCACCTGCCCGGGGGGGAGGGAGAGGTGGATATCGCCCTTGCGCAGGCTAGGTCCGGCGCGCCTATGATATCCAGCGTCGGCCGGGTCATGGACGCGGCCGCCTCCCTCCTGGGGGTGTGCCACGTCAGGACCTACGAGGGGGAGCCAGCCATGAAGCTGGAGGCGGCGGCCGCGGCCGCCGACCCGCTGGAGTACTCCCTCGTCAGGAGGGACGGCATAGTCAGGGTGGACCTCCGCCGCACTTTCGAGTCCCTCATAGAGAGGAGGGAGGACGGTGTCCCCGCCCTGGCTGGCGCCTTCATATCCTCCCTGGGGGAGGCGCTGGGATCCGCCGCGGCGGAGGCCGCCGACTCCCTGGGGGTGGACCTGGTGGTCGCGAGCGGCGGGGCCGCCGTGAACACCCTCTTCATCTCGGCCATGGAGCGGGCGCTCTCGGAGTCCGGGATCAGGCTGGTTCTGAACTCCAAGCTCCCGCCGGGTGACGGCGGGGTGGCGGCGGGACAGGCCGTCTCCGCCGGACTTGGCGTTCCCTCCTATGAGAGGCCGAGGGCCACCCCTCCCCAGTAGACGGCCGCGGCCAGTAGGATGGCCATCGCTATCTCGTAGGCGACGACCCTCCAGACGTACTTGACGTACCTGAGCTCCTGCTTTATCGCCGCCAGGGTGGCCACGCAGGGGGTGTATGTCATCATCGCCACCGTGAGGGCGAGGGACTGGAGCGGAGTCATCCCCAGGGCCCGGAGGGCCCCCGCGGGATCGGGGGCCCCGGTCGTCGTCACCAGGATGCTTATCACGGCCTCTTTGGCCAAGAACCCGGCCTCGAACGCGAGCATCATCCTCCAGTCGGGCAGGCCCACCAGGGATCCCAGGGGGGCCAGGGCCTTCCCCAGGGCGGCGGCGAAGGTCCCCTCAACCGAAGAGGGATCCGACTCGAGGGCCGCCTGGGGCACGAACCCCGACGGGCCGAAGTGGAGCAGGAACCACAGGGCGACCGTGAACCCGAGTATGAGGGTCCCAGCCTTCGTCAGGAAGTGCTCCGTGTTGGTCCTCGCGTACCACCATATCACCTTCAGGCTCGGCCGGTGGTAGGGGGGTATCTCCATCACCAGCTCCGGAGCCGACCTAACCCTGAACATGAACCTGCTGATCAGGGCGCTGACCGCCAGCCACAGGACAACGGAGAGGGAGTACATGGCCAGCATCACCAGGGCCTGCCCGCCCGGATCACGGGTCACCCCGCCCGCGAGGGCGAGCATGACCACCAGCCTGGCCTGGCACGGTATTATCGGGGAGGTCATGGCCATTATCATCCTCTCCCTGTCGTCGTCCAGCGCCCGGGTGGCCATGACCGCCGGCACGTTGCATCCAAACCCAACCACGGCGGGGAAGACGGATCTCCCGGAGAGGCCGAATTTCCTGAGGAATTTGTGCAGGGAGACCGCCGACCTGGCCAGGATCCCGGTGTCCTGTAGGGCTCCGAGGAGCAGGTAGACCGTCAGGACCAGGGGGAGGAAGCTGAGCACCGCGCCGACCCCCGAGATCACCCCGTCGCACACCAGACTGACGAGCCACCCGGGCGCCCCCGAGTTGGAGAGCGCGGCCGACGCCTCCGCCCCAAGCCACTCGAAGAAGCCGCCGAGCAGTCCCGTGAGGCTTAGTTCCTCCACCGCCTCGGCCAGGTCAGGCATGCCGCCCAGGTAGAGGATCAGGTTCAGCGGGAAACCCATGTTCGCGACGAAGGCCAAGAAGAAGGTCCCAAGCATGACCCCCAGGGAGAATATGGGCCCGCCCAGTGGGTGGAGGGCCACCCGATCCAGGGCCTCGGAGAGGCCGCTCCCGAGAAGCCTGGTCCTCCTGACCCTCCCCCTGAGAAGCCGGTCTATGTACCTGTACCTGGACTCCACAGCCACCTGATCCGGGGGGATCCTGAGGTCGATCCCCGCCTCCGACCTGACGCGCTCCGCCTCCGACTTAACCTCCTCGGAGTACCTCCCGGCGGCCTCGGCCACCTTGGGATCCCCTTCCAAGAGCCTGAGGGCGGCCCACCTGGCTGGGATGGACTCCTTCCAACCAGATTTGACGAGCAGCTTCTCGATCCTCGATATGTAGGGCTCTAAACCGTCGTAGTCTATCCTCAGGGGGTGTTTCCTCCCCTCCCTCCCCTCTGCGACCGCCAGCACCCTATCCAGCAGGGCCCCTATCCCCTCACCCCTGAGGGCCGATATCCCCACCACCGGCACCCCCAGCGCCGCGGAGATGCCCTGCAGGTCCACGTGGATGGCCCTCCTGGCGGCCACGTCCATCATGTTGACCGCAACCACCACCCTTGGGGTGATCTCCATCACCATCAGCGGCAGGTACATGGTCCTCTCGAGGGCGGTGGCGTCGGCCAGGACCACGACCACGTCCGGCCTCTCCGATATCAGGAACTCCCTGGCCACCCTCTCGGCCTCCTCGGTCACCCCGCCTATGCTGTAGGTTCCGGGCAGGTCGACTATCCTCATCTCGACGCCGTGATGGGACGTCCTTCCCTCCCTCAACTCCACGGTTACCCCGGGCCAATTGGCCACGTGGGCCGTCGCCCCGGTCAGGGCGTTGAACAGGGTGCTTTTTCCTACGTTGGGATTCCCGGCCAGCGCCACCAAGATCTCCCTGCTCAACCGGTCACCTCCACCATTATCTTGGAGGCGAGCCCCCTCCCTATCGCCAGGGTTACCCCGCGCGAGGACACCACGACCGGACCAGCCGAGTTGGCCACCACGGTCACGGGGCTCCCGGGCGTCAGCCCCATCTCCATTATCCTCCTGATCTGCCCCCTGCCCCCGCCTATCCACCTCACCACCCCGGCCCCTCCCGGGGGGACGGCCGTCAGGGGGATCAGGTTCCCGGATCCGGGCGGCGGGGGCGGCCCGCCCGCACGACCCCTCCTCCACCTCATGCCGGATCACGAGTTAGGTGCTCCTAATTTTAGTATAAGATCTTTTCCATCAGCCCTGGGAGGCCCGCGGCCCGCCCGGCCTCACGCCGGGCCGCCCCTCCTCTTCTATTACCATAGTAAAAACCATCACCTTTATATCTGTTTCGTTGTTCAACGCGCAACCTCGCTCCGCGAGGTTTGGGGGGAACTTTGATGGCAGATTCGTCTATCTCCCCAGGAGCAACCGGTTCTGGGGGGCTGCCGCTGAGGAGGAGAGACTTCCTGAAGCTCTCCTCCGCGGCCTCCCTCCTGGCCATGGCCAACTGGGGAACCTTCCAGAAGGTGGTGGCCGAGACGCTGCAGGGAGGGGCCGTGAACCTGTTCTGGCTCGAAGCCCAGGACTGCGCCGGGAACACCATATCCCTGATAGAGGCCGACGCCCCCAGCCTGGTCCAGGTTCTGGTGGGCGAGAGCCCCGTGATAGGGCCGGGCAGGGTCAGGGTCGTCTTCCACGAGACCATAATGCCGGAGTGGGGCGACGAGGCCGTCGCTTACCTGCATAAGGCCGAGAGCGGGGAGCTGGATCCCTACGTCCTTGTCTTGGAGGGCTCCTTCCCCGACGAGGACGCGGCCGCGAAGACGGGAGGGTGGTGGCTGGTCATAGGAGAGGAGAACGGCCGCCCCCTGACCGGAAACGAGTGGCTGCGCAGGCTGCTGAGGAGGGCCGTGGCCGTGGTGGCCGTGGGGAACTGCGCCTCCTACGGCGGCATACCGTCGGCCAAGGTGCTCGATCCCAACGGCTACTCCGCCGACGGTTTCAACGTGACGGGCGCCAGGGGTTTCTTCGACGATCCCGTCAGGGGTCTGGAGGGAATGATACGCAAGCTGGACACCGCCGCCCCGTTCCTGAACTTCATAGAGGGGAGGTGCACCCCGGAGGTCTCCCCGACCAGCAACTGCAGGCCGGCGGTGGCAGTGCCCGGGTGCCCGGCGAATGGAAACGCCATACTGAGGACCCTGGGCCACCTGGTCCTGGCGGTGGACGGCCTGCTGCCGCTGCCCGAACTGGACGAGTACTGGAGGCCCAAGTACATATTCGGCGCGTCGACCCACGAGCAGTGCCCGAGGGCCGGGTTCTACGCCGCCGGGGACTTCAGGGAGCACGCCGGGGACGGCGACCTCAGGTGCCTGTTCAACGTCGGGTGCAAGGGCCCCGTGAGCAACTGCCCGTGGAACAGGGTGGGCTGGATACAGGGGATAGGGGGGCCCACCAGGACCGGAGGGGTCTGCATAGGGTGCACCATGCCGGGATTCCCCGACGCCTTCGAGCCCTTCTACAAGCCGCTCCAGGCCCCGCTGCCTCCTGACATCGTCACGGTCGGCGGGCTGACGGCGGCCGCCGCGGTGGCCGGCGCGGCCGTCGGGTACCTGTCCACGAGAGAGGCCAGGAAGGGGGGTGAGTGAGCGTGGGAGAGAAGGTAATGTTCATAGATCCCATAACCAGGATAGAGGGTCACCTGGGCCTGAGGGCCGTGGTGGACACCGACACCAGGCAGGTCAGCGACGCGTGGGCCTTTGCGGCCATGTTCAGGGGATTCGAGGTCTTCCTCCGAGGCAGGGAGCCGCCCGACGCCATACACATAACCAGCCGGATCTGCGGGGTGTGCGCGGCCAGCCACTCGAACGCGTCCGTGATAGCCAACGACATGGCCCTCGGCGCGGTCCCGTATCCCTTCGGCGTGGCCATCAGGAACCTGGCCTGGGCGGCCACCGACCACATGTACGACCACCCCACCCACCTGAACATCCTGGCCGGACCGGACTACAGCGCGGCGATCGTGGGCAGGTTCACGCCCAGCGTGCTGGACGAGGCCAGACAGACCCACGCCGAGAGGAGCGACATCCACGGATTCTCCACCATAGGAGACCTGCTGGAGGGGCTCAACCCGCTCCAGGGTAAGATATACATAACCGCCCTCAAGATGCAGAAGGTGGCCAGGCAGGCGGGGGTCCTGCTCTACGGCAGGCACCCGCACCCGTCCACACTCGTCCCGGGAGGAATAGGGACCACGGTCACCCCGGACACCCTGATAGAATACTCCTACAGGCTCACCAAGCTCACCGCCTGGATGAAGATGGTCGTCGCCATATGGGACGACATAGCTGATTTCTTCAACGAGAACGGGTATGAGAGGCAGGGTCTAACCTACGAGAGGCCCAATCTGCTCTCGGTCGGTCTGTTCGAGGATCCAGAGACTTACTCCTCCATGGGAGAGAGCTACGAGGAGATATACCACAACATGGACGAGGCCGCTGAGAAGAGGTGGGTGAAGCCCGGGCTCATACTGGACGGGGAGCTGGTCTCCACCAAGCACAGCGACATGAACGTTGGGACCATAGAGGTCGTCGACTACGGGTTCTACAGGGACTGGGAGTCCCACTTCGTGGACGCCGATCCCAACGGGACCCCCGTCGTCTGGGGCAACTCCGACCTGGCCAAGTATCATCCCTGGAACAAGACCACCATACCTAATCCGGTCGCCCAGGACTGGGCCTCCAAGTACACCTGGGCCGGGACCGTCAGGTACGTCAAGAGGAACGGCGAGATAAGGCCGCTCGAGGTCGGCCCGATAGCGAGGATGTGGGCGACGGCGCTGGCCATGGGGGGCAGCGTGAGGTTCGAGCTGCCCAGGACCAACGGCGTGCTGGAGCTCCCCGAGGGGACTTGGGGAGAGATGGAGTTCGAGTGGCGTCCGCCGAGGGTCGGGGCCTCCACCACCGTAGAGAGGATGAGGGCGAGGGCCTACAACGTAGCGTACGACGCCGCCGGCGCCTGGAACTCCCTGGTCTTGGCCCTCGGTCTCGTGAAGAGCGGGAACACCGCCCAGTCCAGACCGTGGAAGCAGCCCTCCCACGCCGTGGCCATAGGGTTCAACGAGGCTCCCAGGGGCAGCGTGAGGCACTGGATGGTGGTGGACAACTACAAGATAACCAACTACCAGATACACGCCCCGACGACCGCTAACCTTTCCCCCAGGGACAGGTGGGGGATCCAGGGACCCTACGAGATGTCCGTCATCCACAGTGTCGTGACGGAGGAGGGCGGTCCGGACGAGTGGTCCGGCCTCGACTTCGTCAGGGCCATAAGGAGCTTCGACCCGTGCCTCGCCTGCACCGTCCACATATTCGCCGGCTCCAGGAAGATAGAGAGGCTGATCAACCCCGCCTGCGGGCTGTGAGGCGATAGGATATGCAGCCCGTACCGGCGACTGATCTCTACAACCTGGCCGTCTACAGCCTGCTCCCCGTGACCATATTCGTGTTCGTGGCCGGCATGTTCTACAGGATATCCAGGTACGTCTCCACCTGGAAGAGGCCTAGGGCGTCCTCCCCCAAGAGGGGGAAGGGATTCGGGGGCGCCGTGGTCGGCCTGATAATGACCTTCCTCCACCCAATAATCTTCAGCCTGAAGAAGGAGAGATCCATGTTCACCACGGGGCTGCTGGCAATGCACGTCCTGGGGGTGATACCCCTGCTCTTCCTCCTCGCCCACCACGTCGTGTGGTGGGCCTACTTCTTCCCACCCTACGCGGCCCTGAAACCCCTGGCCATACCGACCAGCTCCGTCAGCTCCTACCTGTCGCTCTCCGCCCCCGTCCACCCGGCCTCCTCCATGTCCTTTGACTTCGTCAACACGGTGTGGGGACCCCTAACCGCGGTCCTCAACGGGGACGTCCTGGCCGTCATCGCGACGGTGGCCGTAGGCTACAAGGTACTCGAGAGGATACCCAAGATCTCCGGCGGGAGGAGGTACATCAGGATAGGGGACTTCGTCGCCCTCCTGCTGCTCTTCGCAATAATAGTCTCCGGATACGTGGCCACCCACCACATGCTCGGCCCCGACATGAGCGACTACAGGACGGCCCTCGGATTCCACATACTGACGGCCGAGATCCTGGTGATGATACTGCCCTTCACCAAGTTCTTCCACTTCGTCTTCGGGTACTGGTACGGGAAGCTGCACGAGTGGTACGACCTAGTGTTGAGGAGGGGAGTGTGATGGCCGCAGAGACGGTCGAGATCAAGAGGGCGGCGGGCGCCGCCCTGAGGAGGATATCCTCAGCCGAGCTCCACTTCCTGGAGAACTGCGTTGGGTGCGCCCTCTGCGAGTCCGTGTGCCCCTATACGGAGGTTGATCCCGGATACGGTCCCGTCAGCAAGGCCGAGCTCCTCAGGAGGATATACAGGAAGGAGATGACCATCTCCGGGATGATACTGGGCCCCCTGGTCCACGCCTGGATGCCGGGCGCCGGTGACCTGGGGCTGGTCAGGGAGGTCGCCTACAGGTGTACCAACTGCTGGCACTGTTACACGGTCTGCGCGTTCGGCATAAACAGCGGGACCCTGGTCAACATGCTCCGCACGGTGGTCGACGGGGTCGGCATGACCCCGGCCGTCCTGGCCGAGATGAGGAAGCTGGAGCTCGAGGGGGCGGGCGGCAAGGCCTCGGCCACCTTGGCCGAGGTCCTGAACAGGGCCGCCAAGGAGATAGGGAAGGACCTGCCCTTCGACAAGAAGGGAGCCAACGTTCTCTACGTGCCGTGGCCCGTCGAGGCGGCGCTGGACCCCGACTCGGTGGTGGCCACCATAAAGATACTCGACGCCCTGGGTGAGGACTGGAGCATACCCAAAGACCCTCTCGGACTCAGGGTGCCCGTGGGAAGCCTGGTGGGAGACGTCAAGGCGGCGGAGGAGGCCATGAAATCCTTCAACGATAGGGTCTCCGACCTCTCACCGAAGATCGTGCTCCTGAGCGACGGCGGATACCCGTACTCCTCGCTCAGGTTCGAGCTGGCCGAGGCCGTGGGCTCGACCCCGTCCTACCGGGTTGTTCACGTCTCCGAGTACCTCGCCGAGAAGCTCAGGGAGGGTAAGCTCAAGCTCCGCTCCGGATCGGAGAGGGTCACCTGGCACGATCCCTGCAAGCTGGGCAGGTCGGCCGGGGTCTTCGACGAGCCCAGGGAGGTCCTCAAGGCGGCGACCTCCGGATTTAGGGAGCTGCCCCACAACAGGAAGGACAGCTACTGCGTGGGCGGTGGCGGCGGCATGGGGTGGCTCTCCGACGAGCTGAGGAAGGTGGCCGAGGAGAAGCTGGGGGTGAAATCCTCCTCCGACGGGGAATCGGAATTCCTCTCGAAGGCGGATTCCGATCTTAAGAAGGCCATGAAGAGGAAGATGGAAGACGTGAAGAAGTCGGAGGCCGAGATAATCGTCACCGCCTGTCCCATGTGCGTGAAGACCCTCGTGATGGGATCTCAGATCCACGGACCGGAGATAAAGGTCGAGCACATATCCACCTTCGTGGCTGAGAGGCTGGGCTGAGGGGCCAGCCTCTCCCTCTCTCCTCTTTTTCTTCAATCCACCTCGCGGGGCGGCACGAACATTTATCCCTGGTCCCCCCGCCGGTGGTCGAGGTGCGTCCCTTGGATCCGAGGGAGTCTTACGACAGAGTTTTTGAGCTCCTCCGGGAGCACCACTCTTGGTTTGACTCCTCTATTCCCCTGATAGCCAGCGAGAACGTCACCAGCCCGGCGGTCAGGGAGGCCCTGATAAGCGACTTCGAGCACAGGTACGCCGAGGGATGGGTCGGCGAGAGGGTCTACGCAGGGTGCAGGTACATAGACGAGGTGGAGAGGGTGGCGATGGACCTCGCCAAGGATCTCTTCAGGGCGGACCACGCTGACGTCAGGCCGATAAGCGGCGTGGTTGCCAACCTCGCCGTCTACACCGCCTTCACCAAACCTGGGGACGTCATGATGGCCCTCCCCATCACGAAGGGAGGTCACATAAGCGCCGGCCCCCTCTACGGCAGCAAGGGAAACAGGATAGGGGGGACCGCCGGGGCGGTCCACGGCCTCGACGTCAAGTACATGGCGTTCGACGACGAGGAGTTCAACATAGACGTGGACAGGACCCTCAAGAGGATGGAGAAGTATCGCCCGAAGCTCCTGATGTTTGGGGCCTCCGAGATACTGTTCCCACAGCCTGTGAGGGAGATAGCCGACGAGGCGCACGCCATGGGCGCGGTGGTCAACTACGACGCGGCCCACGTGGCGGGCCTCATAGCCGCGGGGAGGTTCCAGGATCCCCTCAGGGAGGGGGCCGACACCATGACGGCCAGCACTCACAAGACGCTCCCGGGTCCGCAGCACGGCATGGTGCTGACCAACGACGGGGAGAAGTTCGAGCTGATAAAGCAGGCCTGCTTTCCCGGCCTCCTGAGCAACCACCACCCCAACGCGGTGGCGGCCCTGGCCGTTGCCCTGGCGGAGCTGAAGGCCTTCGGCAGGGATTACGCCGATCAGATAATCAGGAACGCCAAGGCCCTGGCTGAAGCCCTGTACAACGCTGGATTTAAGGTCCTCGGAGAGAGGAGGGGTTTCACCGAGTCTCACCAGGTGATCTTCGACGTGGCCGACATCGGGGGAGGAATGTGGGCCGAGAAGGCGCTGGAGGAGGCCAACATAATAGTGAACAGGAACCTGCTCCCCTACGACATAAAGAGGGGGAGGCACTTCCGGGATCCGGGCGGGATAAGGCTGGGAACCCTGGAGGTCACCAGGCTTGGGATGAGGGAATCTGAGATGGAGGAGATAGCCTCTTTCTTCAAGAGGGTTCTCTTGGACAGGGAAGAGCCCTCAAGGGTCGCCGCCGACGTTCGGGAATTCAGGAGGAGGTTCAGACACGTCCACTACTGCTTCGACTGTCCTGCCGAGGCCTACGCCTACAGGAGACTCAGAGGGTAACTGCGATGGGCGCGAGGAGGAGGGACCTCCTGAGGCTGACGGGCGCGCTGGTCTTGGCGTCGGGCGCTGGGGGCGCGCTGGAGGTCTTCAGGGAGGTGGACTCTCCCGTCGTGGAGATCGTGAGGCTCCCTCCTCCCTCGCCCCACCTGGAGGGCGAGAGGATCCTGCTCATCTCAGACGTCCACTCCAAGGGGTGGGGACCTAGGGAGGCCTTCGCGCTGGCGGCGGCCGCCGCGGCGCGGCCAAGCCTGATAGCCCTGACCGGCGACCTGATAGACTCCGGTGGGGAGGGAATCGAGGCGGCCCTGAGGCTGGTCGAGGGCCTCTCTTCGATTGCCCCCACCTTCTTCGTGCCGGGGAACTGGGACTACTGGGCCCTGGGGAGGGGCGGTCCCCCGCCCGAGGAGTGGTTTGGGGAAATCTCCTCCGCCGGGGCAATGGTCCTCAGGAATGATTCGGTGGAGCTCCCGGGAGGGGGTTCCCTCGTGGGGCTCGACGACCCGCACACCTGGAGGCACGACGTCCCGGCCGCCTTCTCCGGTGTTGAGGGGCGACCCCTGGTTTTGGCCCACTCGCCCGAGGCCTTCGAGGAGGCGGCGCGCGCGGGGGCCGGCGCGATCCTGGCAGGGCACACGCACGGAGGGCAGGTCAGACTCCCCCTGATCCCGCCGATATGGATCCCGGCCAGGACCGGCGCCAAGTACGTGTCGGGACTCTACGAGGTTGGGGGGTCGGTCGCGTACGTCAGCAGGGGTCTCGGGTGGTCCGGTCTCCCGGTCAGGTTCATGTGTCCCCCGGAGGTCACCCTCCTGATCCTCGACTGACCTATCGATCACCCTCTCGCCCGCCCCGAGGGGAATTTTCCCCTCCCCCTCCCAGCTCACTGGGATCGACCTCTATCTCTCCGTAGACGGGGCCCCTGTAACCACAATCCGGGCAGAACCAGACCTCCGGGGTGAGCCAGCCGGAGAAGACGCTCGCCCTCTCCAGTCTTCTGCTCCCGCAGACGGGGCAGATCCTCATCTTCATCTTCACCTTCTTACCCATCCCCTTCCTGGACCCCGGGCGGCAAAGTTATTTTTCGCTTGCCCTCCGGCGGGCCCGATGTCGGAAGGAGGCCTCGACTTGGATTGGCTCCTCTCCTTCGCCTCCGACCTGGATCCGGAGTTCGTTGAGGTCAGGTACGGGTCTGAGGAGAGTTTCTCCCTGGCGCTCATGGACGGGACCGTCAGGGAGATGTCTAAGGGGATCTCCATGGGGGTCGGGGTGAGGGCCTTCTACCGTGGGGCTTGGGGCTTCTCCTCGACCCAGGACCTCTCCAGGGACTCCCTGAAGACGGCTGCCGTGGAGGCGGTGGATCTGGCCAAGAGGTCTTCCGCCTCCAGGAAGACCAGGTTCAGCGTAGGGGGGAGACCCTTCTCCGGCGAGTGGCTCTCCCCAGTAGGCAGGGATCCCAGAGACGTGAGCCCAGAGGAGAAGGTCTCGCTGGTCAGAGAAGCCGAATCGGCCGCCAGATCCCTGGGGGAGAGAGTCAAGAACGTGAACGTTATGTACGCCGACTCCAGGGTTGTGGAGCTGACCCTGAACAGCCTGGGGACGGAGGTCCGACAGGAGATTTTCAGGACCAGGGCCGCCGTCCAGGTGTTCGCCCACGAGGCCGGCGTCACCGAGAGGGCCTACGAGTCGCTCGGCGGGGTGGGCGGGGTTGACCTTGTTTCGGACCTGCCCTCCTCGGGAGAGGAGGCCGCCAGGAGGGCGATCGACCTCCTTGGGGCAAAACCGGCCCCGGCCGGACCTTACCGCGCCGTGCTCGACGGCAAGCTCGCCGGCCTCTTCATACACGAGGCCTTCGGTCACGCGACGGAGGCAGACTCGGTCCTGGAGAGGATGAGCGTCCTGGAAGGGAGGGTCGGTACCAGCGTGGGCTCCCCGGAGGTCAACGTGCTGGACGATCCGACGATACCGGGGCTCTACGGATCCTACGCCTACGACTCCGAGGGGACTCCGGCCAGGAGGAAGTACCTCGTCAGGGAGGGAGTCCTGGTCGGTTTCCTCCACAACCTCGAGACCTCGTCCAGGATGGGGGAGGAGCCGAGCGGCAACGGGCGCGCCCAGGGTTACGGTTCCCCTCCCCAGGTGAGGATGAGCAACACGTTCATAGAGGCCGGCGATTGGAGCCTGGAGGAGATGATATCAGAGATGAGGGAGGGAATATACGCCAAGGGCGGTCTCTACGGTTACACCGAGCCGGCCAAGGGACAGTTCATGTTCAAGGCGGAGGAAGGGTGGTGGGTTGAGGGGGGAGAGCTGAGAGAGAGGCTAAGGGAGGTGGCCATAGCCGGAATGACCCTGGACGTCCTCCACGGAGTGGACGCGGTCGGGAGGGACCTTAGCCACGATCCGGGCATGTGCGGGAAGAACGGCCAGTGGGTCCCCGTCACGACCGGCGCCCCGCACATACGCGTGGAGAGGGTGGTCTTCGGGGGGTTGAGGTGACATGGACGCGGGGCTCCTTTCTCTGGGAGAGGAGATGGTGGGAAGGGCCCTGTCGGAGGGGGCAGATTCCGCCGAGGCCTTCCTCGTCCGCTCCAGGATCGTCAGCGTTGAGGTCAAGGGAGGGGAGATAAAGGCGGCATCGTCCAGAGTGAGGGAGGAGGTCGGAATAAGGGCCGTCTCCGGTGGGAAGCTGGGCTTCGCCCACGCGTCCGGCTCTTCCAACGCCCTCAGGATCGTCAAGGCCGCGATCGAGAACATGGCCGCAAGCCCGCCGGATCCGAACCTCAGGGGGCTGCCGGCGGGCCGGAGGCCCACGGACGTCGCCGGCCTCTACGACCCGAAGCTGGCCGACCTACCCGTCTCGGACGCTGTGGAGCTGATGACGTCGGCGGTCGAGTCCGCCTCGGTGGGACCCAAGATAAGGTCCATCTCCGGAGAGCTGTCGGCCTCCAGGATGGAGGTCGCAGTCGTCAACTCCGAGGGGGTCTCGGCCTCGGAGGAGAGGACCTCCTCCTACCTGGAGGTTTACGTCGCGGCCTCCGACGGGACCGAGTCCAGCACCGGATATGAGTTCAACGAGGGGAGGAGGCTGGACGAGATAGATCCCGAGTGGGTCGGCTCGAAGTCGGCCGAGCTGGCCCTGGCCTCCCTCTCTCAGGTGCGGCCCGAGACCGGCGACTACCCAGTGGTGATCGACCCGACCGCGGCTCCGATGTTCCTCGGCTTCATGGTCTCCTCCGCTGCCAACGCGGAGAACGTCCAGTACGGGCGGAGCTTCCTCTGCGGGAAGCTAGGCGAGAGGATAGGTAGGGAAGGATTGAGTTTGATCGACGACGGGACCTTGGAGGGGGGGCTGAAGAGCGCCGGCTTCGACGATGAGGGTGTCCCAACCAGGAGGACGGAGGTGATAAGGGACGGCGTCCTCTCAAGCTACATACACAATCACTACACGGCCTCCAAGGAGGGGATCGAGAGCACGGGGAACGCCGTCAGGTCCCCCAGCAGCCTGCCCCGGGTGGGATCCCACAACGTGATATTCGAGGCTTCCCAGAACTTGAGGTTCGGGGAAGACGAATTGTTGGATCTGGACCGGGGAATCTACCTCAAGTTCACGGGAGACGTTCCGAACCTGGCCAACGGGGAGTTCAGCGGGCTCATACAGCTGGGATTCCTCATAGAGAGGGGAGAGATAACCAGGGGCCTCAAGGAGGCCAACTTCGGTCTGTCCTTGCTGGACCTCTTGAGGAACGTGGACGCTGTCGGTCGAGAGCCCAGGAGCGTCATGGGAACGGTATCCCCGAGTTTCAGGGTCAGGTCTGTTCGCGTGGCGGGCGGCTAGCCGCCCGTGGTAACAAATTTATAGGCGGGCGCCGGATATAACATGTGTGATACCATGCTCCTCGGTTCCCACTTCCGGATGCTGAGACAGGTCGCCGAGAGGGGAGAGCGGGGTATGCCAGCCAGCGAGCTGGTCCCGAAGAGGGAGTACAGGGATTTCGTCATAGAATATCTATCCAAGGAGGGACTCATACAGGTCAGGCGCCAGGGGGCTGGCGGGAGGGTCTACATAACCGAGAAGGGGCTGAGGCTCCTGAGGGATCAGGACATGTCCTGATCCCGGGCCTCCCCTCCTGCCCCCAGCTTGACCTTCTCCAGAACCCTTATCTCCTCTATCTCCGTGTGCGGGTACTGGCCGGCTTCGTCCTTCTCGTACTTCTTCAACATGTCCCACACGTTCAGGAGGGCGACCGCGACCCCGGTCAGGGCCTCCATCTCCACTCCAGTCTTGGCCACGGCGCTGACCTCAACCTCCGCCACGACCCCGTCTTCCTCCACCCTGAGGTCGACTGACACGTGGGTTATCGGGATCGGGTGGCAGAGGGGGACTATTTCTGGCGTCCTCTTCACGGCCAGTATGGCCGCGGTGCGGGCCACTGAGAAGACGTCTCCCTTCTCCACCCTCCCGGATCTCAACCTCTCGACGGACTCCGCCCCTAGCCTTATCTTGCCGACCGCCCGGGCGGACCTAAACACCTCCGGCTTGCCGCCGACGTCGACCATCCTCACCTCTCCCAACCCCTCACACCTCCGCTGGCCCTCCAACGATCCACCCAAAATAGGGTATCCTCAGAGAGACGGCCCTGATGAAGGCCGCCGCCAGCACGTCGTCCGACGCCCCCTCTCTCATCATGGATAGGAAGTCTACGTAGCCGTCGTCCCTGAAGAGGCACGGCTTGAACCTCCCGTCGTGGGTTATCCTGATCCTGGTGCAGTGAAAGCAGAAGTCGGAGTTTCCCATCGGACCCACCACCTCCACCCTCACCCCGCCCACGTCATACACAGGCCTGTTGTGCATCCCCTCCCTCCTGTAGATCAGCCTCCCCTGGAGATCCAATTCCGAGGTTATATCCTCCAGGCCCACGCCGTACCTCCTGACCAAGTCGGAATTCGGGTCGGGATCCTCCAACTGAATCAACTGGACGATCGCACCCACTTTGCGGGCGAAATCTATCAGATCGTCTATTTCATCATCGTTTATACCTCTAAGGACGACCCTGTTTATCTTCACCTGTCTGAAGCCCGCCCTCGAGGCCTCCCTTATCCCCGCCAACACCCTGTCCAGGGCGTCCACCCCGGTGATTAGCCTGAACCTCTCCCTCCTGAGGGAGGGGAGAGACACATTTATCCTGTCCAGGCCGGCGTCCGCCAGCCTCCCAACCCTGCCGACGAGGAGGGATCCATTGGTCACCAGGCTCAGATCCCTCACAGAGTTGATCGACGCCACCTCTCGGATGATCTCCTCAAGATCCGGCCTGAGGGTTGGTTCCCCCCCCGTGAACTTGACGGCCGACACCCCGAATCTGCCCATGACTTCGACGATCCTCCTGATCTCCCCGGGGGTCATAAGCCCCGGATCCCTTGGAGAGTACCCTTCCCTGTGGCAGTAGAAACACGAGAAGTTGCAGGCCGGCGTGAGGGAGATCCTGACGTTGGTCACCGCCCTGTCGAAGGCGTCCCTGAGCATCTTCGACCCTCCGTCCTCCGCCGCCGTCTAGAGCCGATATACTCAATTGAGTATATCGATTTGATATAAAGAATTGCCGCCCGACCGGGCCTGCCCCCTGCCCTCCACCCACCTACCTACTCCGCTCCCTTCCCCTCCTCAACCTCCCCGGAAACCCATCTCCCCTCGCCGGAGGGGGAGATCTCCTTCTTCCATATGGGCACCCTTTCCTTTATCCTGTCTACGATCCACCTCAGGGCATCGAAGGCCTCTCCCCTGTGTTCCGAGGCCACCCCGACTATCATGACCTCATCGCCGGGTCTCAGGATCCCTACCCTGTGGTGGGCCTCAGCGGCCATCAGCCCCCACCTCTCCTCGGCCTCGGAGACTATATCCTCCATCTCACGCACCGCCATCTCACCGTAGGACTCGTATAACATCTCTCTAACTTGAAAATCGCCGGAGTGCTCCCTGACCCTACCGACAAACAGCGCTATAGCCCCTACATCCCTGGACGAGGATCCCAGGCTGATCGCGACGTCTTCCAGGCGAGGGATTTCCTCCCCGACGCTCACCCTGCCCCCACCGGCCACGGGCGGGAAGAAGGCCACCTCGTCGCCGTCGGTCAGCTCCTCTTCCCAGCCGCAGAATCTCCCGTTTCTGGCGGCCAAGATCCTAATTTTTCCGGCAGAAGAGATCTCTTTGAGATTAGGATGCCTGTCGGCGAGAGCCGAGAACAGATCGCCGACCGTCGCCCCCTCCCCTATCTCCAGGACCTCCTCTCCCACGCCAGAGAGCTCCCTCACCGTGGCGAACATCCTGACTGTAACCCTCAATTCTGGGCCCGGTTCACCCGGGACGGGTGGGCCCCTAATAAGGTGCCGCGGCCCCGCGCGGCGGTGTCCGCGACGCGCCTGAGGCCCATGGAGTCCGAGATAATTAGGGCCGTGGAGTCCATTCCCAGGGGGAGGGTCACCACCTACAGGGAGATAGCCGCGGCCCTTGGGGATCCGAGGGCATCCAGGGCGGTGGCCGAGATCGTCAGGAGGCTGGGCCCAGCCCTGGGGATCCCCTGGCACAGGGTCGTCGGGAGGGACGGCCGGGTGGCCGACCGGCGGGCGGCCGTCGAGCTGTCCGGTGAGGGGGTCCCGGTCGAGGGGGGTTTCGTCCCCCTATCTGACAGGGTGATCGGCGCGGACGAGTTGGGGGTGATCCCCATCCTGTCTCGGATGAGGAGGGTCCAAGAGAGGATGGCCGAGGAGATATCTCTTGAGGACGGTTTCTCCGAGGTAGATCTGGCGGCGGGGGTGGACGTGTCCTACGCCTGGGTAGAAGACGGCGGGGTTCCTAGGGAGGTCGCCAGGGCGGCCTGCGTCGTGTTAAACAGGGAGATGAGGGTCGTGGACGGCGGGACCCTGGAGGGGGAGCCCCCCATGCCCTACGTGCCGACCTACCTCGGGTTCCGGGAGGTGCCTCTCCTGGCCCCCCTGGCCAGGAAATTCGACTTCGACGTGCTCATAGCGGACGGCCACGGCCTGGCCCATCCCCGCATGATGGGTGAGGCGTCCCACCTGGGGCTCGTCCTGGGGAGGCCAACCCTTGGGGCCGCCAAGCGCAGGCTCGTGGGGTGGGTGAGGGGCGACGAGCTGGTCTACCTCGGCAGGGTCGTCGGGTGGGTCCTGCTCCCGCCCGGCGGGAAGAGGCCGATATACGCATCCCCCGGACACCTAATCTCCATGGAATCCACCCGAGAGGTGGTATACTCCTTCAGGGGGAGGCACAGGATACCGGAGCCCGTGAGGCTGGCACACAGGCTGTCCAGGTTCGGTCCATCCGGCCGCCGGAGCTCTTAGACCTTCCCTCTGATGCACGCCTGTAGACGGCTTCACCCCTCCCGCGCTTGATTTTTACGGTTGGCGGCCCGGACCGATCGGGTGCCCGCCCTTGGCCAGGAGGATCTGGGATCACCCGATACTGGACTTCGAGAGGGGGGAGCCGCTGAAGCTCATTTTCGAGGGTAGGGAGATAACCGCCTATCCGGGGGAGAGCGTCGCGGCCGCCCTAGTCGCCGAGGGGGTGGACATCCTCGGCTGGAGCAAGTTGAGAGGGAGGCCGAGGGGGTTCTTCTGCGGGATAGGGAAGTGCTCGTCCTGCCTGATGGTGGTGGACGGCATTCCCAACACCAGAACGTGCGTGACGCCCGTTTCTCCGGGCATGAGGGTCTCCAGGCAGAGGGGACCCCCTCCCATCCCGGACGTGGTTCCGGAGTTCGACCTCGAGAGGGAGGAGGTCGACCTGGCCATACTCGGGGGCGGACCGGCCGGGCTGTCGGCCGCGATCGCGGCTGCGGACCTGGGCGCCTCCGTCCTGTTGGTGGACGAGAACTTCAGGCCCGGGGGTCAGCTGATAAAGCAAACCCACAAGTTCTTCGGATCCAGGGAGAACTACGCCGGGGTCAGGGGAATAGAGATAGCCAGGAGGCTCCTCTCGGAGGTGGGCGGGCTGGGGGCCAGGTGGGTGCTCCGGTCCAGCGCGGTGGCCGATTACCCCACCGGATCCGGGCACAGAATAGTGGTCAGGCGTCCCGGAGGGGCTACGCTGGTGGACGCGCGGGCCGTGATAGTCGGGACGGGCGCCTCGGAGAACATGCTCGCCTTCCCGAACAACGACCTCCCCGGGGTGTACGGGGCCGGAGGATTGCAGACCCTGATGAACGTGTTCGGCGTTCTCCCGGGAGAGAGGGCCCTGGTCATCGGCGCCGGCAACGTCGGCCTCATAGTGGCCTACCAGCTCCTGCAGGCCGGGGCCCGGGTGGAGGCAGTCGTGGAGATAATGCCGAGGATAGGCGGGTACTTCGTCCACGCGGCCAAGATCAGGAGGATGGGGGTCCCCATACTGCTGAGGCACACCATCTCCAGGGTGCTCGGCAGGGAAAGGGTTGAGGGGGCCGAGGTGGTGGCCGTGGACGATTCTTGGCGGGCGGTGGAGGGGTCAGAGAGGACGTTCGACGTTGACATGGTGGTGTTGGCCGTCGGCCTCACCCCCTCCGTCAGGATACCGGCCCAGGCCGGCGCCGATATGATCTACGTCCCCCAACTCGGGGGGCACGTGCCCGTCCACACACCCAGACTCCTGACCACCCTGGATGGGATGTACGTGGCGGGCGACTCGTCGGGCATAGAGGAGGCGACGACGGCCATGCTGGAGGGGAGGATCGCTGGGGCCGCGGCGGCCTCCGATCTGGGATACGCCCCGGATCGGGCGGAGAGGGTGATATCCGAGGCCCAGAGACAACTGGAATCGTTTAGATCTGGTCCGTTCAGCTCCAGGGTTTTGGAGGGGAAGGAGATGGTCTGGGAGAAGGCCCGGGAGGTGATAGGATGAGCGAGCCGGGCGTGATGCCGGAAGACGTCCTGGGGGGCCTATTGCCACCGGATCGGGCTGCCGAGCGCCACCCGGTGGCCGTCATAGAGTGCCACGAGGAGATACCGTGCGACACCTGCCGCTGGGTGTGTCCCGTCGGGGCGGTGATCAAGCCGTCGATCACGACCCCCCCGAGGGTGGACTGGGACAGGTGCACCGGGTGCGGCACGTGCCTCATGTCCTGCCCAGGCCTGGCCATCTTCATGGTCCGCCTCCGGGGTGAGTGGGCCGACGTCTACGTCCCCTATGAGTTTTCCCCCCTCCCCCGCAGGGGGGAGGTGGTGGCCGCCCTGGATCGGATGGGCGAGAAGATCGCGGAGGCGGAGGTTGTGCTCTCCGTCAGGTCCAGGGACGGGACCGGGATGGTGGCGGTCAGGGTTCCCAGAGAGGCGGCCCACGTCGTCAGGGCCGTCAGGGCTGGTGGGTCGAGATGAGCTCGGAGATCACCATATGCAGGTGCGAGGACGTGACGGAGGAGGACGTGGTTAGGGCCGTGAGGGAGTACGGCCTGACCACCCTGGACGAGCTCAAGAGGGTCCTGAGGATAGGTATGGGCCCCTGCCAGGGCAGAACGTGCCTCAGACTCGCGGCCAGAATCCTGGCCAGGGAGACCGGGAGGTCGACCTCCGAGGTGATGAGCCTCTACCCGAGGGTGCGCCCCCCCATAATACCCCTGGAGCTGGGCCTGGCCGCGCTGCTGGAGGGGGGTGACGGCGGAGGTGACTGAGAGGCTCGACGTCGCCGTGGTGGGCGCCGGGATAATAGGGTCGGCGACGGCCTACTACCTGGCCGCCAGGGGGCTGTCGGTCGCGGTCTTCGACAGGGAGTACGTGACGGCCGGGGCCACCGGAAGGTGCCCGGGCGGGATAAGGCAGCAGTGGAGCACAGAAGACAACGTCCGCCTGATGATGAAGAGCGTGGAGATCTACGAGGGGCTGTCCGAGGAGCTGGGGGCGGAGATCGACTTCCACCAGGGGGGCTACCTGATAGTGGCCAAGACGGAGGAGGAGAGGAGGAGGTTCGAGGACCAGATGAGGATGCAGAGGTCCCTCGGCCTCCCTGTCAGGTGGCTAGAACCCGGCGAGATCAAGGAGATGGTCCCCCAGCTGGACGTCGAGGGGATCGGGGCCATCGGCGCGGCGTGGAACCCGACCGACGGTTATGCCAACCCGTTTAAGGTCACATACGCCTTCGCGTCGGCCGCCAGGAGGCTCGGGGCGGAGTTTCACCTCTTCACCCCCGTGAGGAGGGTGGTGGTGGAGGGGGGATCCGTCTCCGGCGTTGAGACCGACAAGGGTTTCTTCGGGGCGGAGTTCGTGGTCAACAGCGCCGGAGCCTGGTCCAGGGAGATCGCGGAGACCGCCGGGGTATCGCTCCCCAACAGACCTTATAGGCACGAGATACTGGCCACCGAGCCCGTGCGCCGCTTCTTGGAGCCCATGGTGATATCCTTCCACGACAACGTTTACTTCAGGCAGTCCCACGCCGGGGCCATACTCGGGGGCTGGGGGGACCCCAACGAGCCGCCGGGATACAACCTCTCCTCGAGCCCCAAGTTCCTGGGCAGGTTCTCTCGACTCCTGATCAGCTACGTCCCCGGGCTCAGGTCCGTCAGGGTGGTGAGGCAGTGGGCCGGGCTCTACGACGTGACCCCCGACGCCAAGCAGATAGTGGGAGAGGTCCCGGAGGTGGCCGGGTTCATACAGGCCAACGGCTTCAGCGGACACGGCTTCATGGCCGGCCCGATAACGGCGAAGCTCGTCGCTCAGCTGATATCCGGGGAGCCCCTCGACCTGCCGATAGAGGGCTTCTCCATAGAGAGGTTCAGGAGGGGAGAGACCGGGAGGGAGGCGTCGGTCGTCGGGTAGGATGGGAACCTCCACAGCTCCCCCTCGGGAACCGCGCAGCACGCCCCGACGACCCTCATGCCGAACCTCGATATGGTCTCCCTCCTGGGGTTGGCCACCCTGTCGACCCCAGCCCCGACGGCGGCCTCGTCGTACCGGACCTTCAGCCGGGGCGACCTCATGCACCCGAGGTACACCTCCCTGAAGATGCCCCGCGCCGCCCCGACGGCCGCCGCCACCTCCCCGGGGGTGGGCGGAGGGTGCCCCGCCAGCGGAGTGCCCGCCGTGGGGACGAAGGCCAGGACCACGAGCCTGTCCGCCCCGGCCGCCCTGATCTGGCGGGCGGCCTCCACCCACTCGTCCAGCCCGGAACCCGGTAGGCCAACGGTCAGGTGGGGGGCCACGTGCGGGGGACCGAACTCCAGGAGGATCTCGAGCGCCCTGAGGTAGTCCTCCAGCCCGTATCTCAACCCCTTCGACCTCTCGGCGGTCCTCCTGCTGGGCAGGACCTCAAAGTCCACCATGTCTATCCCTGCGTCGGCCATCTCCTCGGCGGTCTCCCTGTCCACCATCCCCGGGTGGACGCTCACGAACATGTCAACCTCCCTCTTGACCTCCCTCACCGCCCGGAGGAAGGGCCTGAGCGGCAGCCTCCCCCCGGCGTCGAAACCCCCGCTCAGCAGGATGCCCCTGGAGCCCGTCGACCAGAGCCTCCTCATCAGCGCCGAGAGGTCCTCCGGGGTGGTGGCCCACGCCATCCCCCTCAGCCACCTCCCCATGCACATGGGGCACATGAGCCCGCACGCCCCCCCCGTCAGGCTGACGCTGGGGTACGCCCTGCCCGGAACGAACGCCGCCGTCAAGGTGGGATCGCCTCCGCGGCCGGGTAGTTGTAGATGGGGCCGGAGGGGGACTCGTTGTAGAATGGCCTGTTGCACCCGGGACACCCGCTGGTGAGGAGGGCCCTCCTGTCCTCTGGCAGCCTCCCCCTCTCGTACATCTCCCTGGCTTCCCCGGGCGGCACCCCAGCTGAGAGGGCGTATCTGAGCCTCTGCATCCTCCTGTAACCCGCCAGGTCCGGGCTCGGTCTGCCCCACATGGGCGTGCCCCTAACTGGGGTGAAGGCGAAGAGGGCCACCTGGAGCCCCCTCGAGTAGAGGTAGATCATGGCATCGGCGAACTCCCTCTCGCTCTCCCCCAACCCGAATATCAGGTGGACGAAGACCGAGCCGGGGCCGAAAACCTCCAGGGCCTCCTCGGCGAACCGGAGGTAATCCTCCCACCGGAAGGGCTTGCCAACGGCCTCGGCGATCTCCGGCGTCGCGGCGTCCATTCCCACTCCTAGGTGGGTCACCCCCAGCCTCCTCATCTCCCTGAGGAGGTCGACGTCGACGGGCGTCGTGGCGACCGACGCGGGCAGGTCGATCCCCGCCCCGCGGATCTCCCTCAGTATATCGATGACCTCCCTCTCGAAGCCCTCCTTGATAATCGTCTGGACGCATATCCTGACCAACCGGGAGGATCTCATCCCCTCCACCAGTTCTCTCAGCTCGACCTCGGGCCACCTTATCCTGGAGAGGAGATCCCCCCCGCCCCCGGCCGAGGACGACTGAGGGCAGAAGGCGCAGGTCCCGGCGCACCCGCCCTCCGAACTCTGCAGGAGATAGGCCGTGGTTGGGGGCCAGTCCATCTTGATCCTGACCAGCCCCGAGACGGCCAGAGTCCCTAGGGAGGCCCTCACCCTCATGGTATCCTCGCATCCTCCTCCACGCGCCCCCCGGCGATCGGTTATATTGGATGCCGCCGCTTCCCAGCCGATGCCCCGGAGCTGGAGGCTCTTGGTGGACGAGGGAGACGGGCGGTGGAACATGGCTCTGGACGAGGCCATCGCCCTGGAGAGACCGAGGATCGGGAGGAACACCCTTAGGGTCTACAGGTTCTCCGAGGGGACCGTCACGATAGGGAGGTTTCAGCGGGCGGCGGAGGCGGTGAACCTGGGAGAGGCGGCGCGCCTCGGGATACCCGTGATAAGGAGGGTAACGGGAGGGGGCGCGGTTTACCACGACCCCCGGGGGGAGGTGACCTACTCGGTGGTGATCCCTGAGAGGGAGCTCCCGTCGAGCGTGCTGGATAGCTACAGGACGCTGTGCTCGGGAGTGGTCAGGGCGGCCGAGATCCTGGGAGCCGAGGCCTCCTTCTCGCCGATAAACGACGTGATCGCCTGCGGGAGGAAGGTGTCCGGCAGCGCCCAGGCCAGACTCTCGGGCGCGGTGCTCCAGCACGGCACCCTGATGTACGCGTCGGACCTGGACCTCCTGGCGGCCCTCCTAAGGCCTCCCAGGGAGAAGCTCGCCGCCCACGGGGCCTCCGACATAAGGGAGAGGGTGACCACGATATCCGAATGCGTCGGGAGGGCTGTCGACTGGAGGGAGGCCTCCGAGGCGGTGATCTCCGGGTTCTCCGAGGCGCTGGACCTTGATCTGAGGGAGGAGGATCCGACCGAGGCGGAGATAAGGACGGCCGAGAGGCTCGTGGAGGAGCGATACTCGAGGGACGGGTGGAACCTGTCGAGGTGATCCCCTTGGGGATCGGCAGGCGCAGAATCAGGTCGAGCCTCGGCAAGACCGTTGAGGTGGAGGTGGCGGTCTCCCGGGGCAGAATATCCAGGGCCCTGATATCCGGAGACTTCTTCGCATTCCCGGCCGACGTCGTATACCGGCTGGAAGAAGCCATGACCGGACTGCCAGCCGACCCTGAGGCCATATCCCGCCTGGAAGAGTTGGAGCTGGGAGGGGAGCTGGTCGGGGTATCGCTGTCGGACGTGATCGACGCTGCGAGGTCAGCCCTGTCCAGGGCCCTCTCTCACGAGGGAGAGGAGTAGGTCCCTCTCGGTTATGATGCCCACCACCCTCCTCCTCTTTGTGACCGGCAGGCACCCGACGTTCTCCCTCGCCATGAGCTCGGCGGCGGCCGCAACCCCTATCAGGGGGCTCACCGTGATGACCGGGGAGGTCATTATCGTCCTGACCGGCGCCGAGAGTGCCGCCGCCGGGTCGGCCGCCGTCCCCTCCTCCACCATGAACCTCATGAGGTCCATCGCCGTGACGATGCCCACCAGCTCCCCGCCGTCTACTATCGGAGTCCTCCTGAATCCCCCCGAGGCCATCTCCCTGAAGGCCGAGATTATCGGGGCGTCGGGCGGCAGGGTCCTAACCTTCTCCGTCATGACCTCGCCTACGGTAAGCCTAACTTCCCCCTTGGGGTAGTGCCTCACCACGTCCCTCTCGGATATTATGCCGGCGAGCCTGTCCCCCCTCACGACCAGCAGGGCGCCGGACTCGTCCTCCGCCATCAACCTGGCGACCGTCCAGAGGTCGGAGTCCGGATCCACCGAGGGCGGGGGCCTGCCCATTACCCCCCTCAACGGGCTCTCGAGGAAGGAGGAGTATCTCTCGGCGTCGCACCTGGGGGAACACGTCTTGACCAGGCCGGATACCAGGTTCCTGGCCGTCAATATCCCTAGTACCCTTCCAGACTCCACCACGGGGAGCCTGCGGAACCAACCCCTCATCATCACCCGGGCGGCCTTGCCGACGGACTCGTCCGGCCGAGCGGTCACCACGGAGGCCGTGGCTATGTCCATGGCCCTGATAACTTGATCCATATGACCCACCGTCCAGCCCTTCCTTCCCGTGATGTACCCCAAATCTTTTTGAATTTTTCTACCAAGCGTCGGGAAGAACCCTACGGAATGGCGGGCTCGGCCTCACCCGTCTCGGGATTGAGGACCATTATCCTGTCCCCTTTCTTGACCTTGGGCTCTATCATTAGCCTCCGACCGCCTCCCTTGATGGGTATTAGGAAGTACTCGTCCACCCGACCGTCCCCGTGTCTCAGTATCAGCTTGACCTTGTCCTCCGTCCTCTCCATGGTATTCGGGTCGACGTACTCGACTATCGCGAATTCCCCCCTGGAGACCAGCCTCCTGGCCTCCACCTTCCCCCTCTTGCTCACCGTCAACACCTCTTCCGGCAGGCTCACCCTCCAGACCCCCCGGCCAGCTCCACGACCGCCGACATGAACTCCGGCAGATCCTGGGGCCCCCTGGCGGTGACCACCCTGCCGTCGACCACCACCGGTCCCCCCTCCAGGATTGCCCCGGCGTTCTCCAGGTCGTCCAGTATAGAGGAGGCCCCGGTCATCCTCCTGCCCCTGACGAGGCCCGCGCTTATCAGGACCTGGGGCCCGTGGCATATGGCCGCCACGATACCCCCGGCCCCATGCACCTCCCTAACGAGCCTCAACACGTTCGGATCCCTCCTGAGCCTGTCTGGGCCCCACCCACCGGGTATGAGGATCAAATCCACATCCTCACCGCTCAGCCCCCTGGCCTCCCTCTCGGCCCTCCAGGTCAGACACCCCCTCTTGCTCCTGACCTGCCCGATCTTTGAGGAACACACCTCTACCTCGAAGCCGGCCTCCAGCAGTCGGTAGTAGGGATAGATGAACTCCGACTCCTCGAAGCCGTCCCCGAGCAGTATGACCGCCCTCAACATCCCCCCAAGCCCGGGGTATGGGGGAGGATAATTATCTATCCCCCCTCGGGGGATGAGGGAGGGAAAGATGAGCAAACTCGCGGTGGTGGCGATATGGCTGGTCGCCTCCTCGGCGGCCTTCCTGTTCGCCAGCGCGTCGGTCAACAGCTTTCTCCCTCCGACGAAGGGAGAGGGGCCCGCTTGGGGGATCTGCTTTTTGGTCGAGCCTTCGGCCGGTTTTTACGGGTGTGCTGGGGCCCTGGCCGGACTTGGGGTGGGTCTCCTCCTGCCGATCCTCCTGGCTGAGACCCAGAGAGAGCTGAAGAGGATCCTCTCGGTGGGCATACTCCTGATCGTTGTGGGAGGGCCGGCCTCCAGCCTTGGGTGGTTGGGTCCACCTCTGGCCTTCCTCGGGGTCGGCCTGACGGTCACCTCAACGCTGGGCCTCCTCATGTGATCGGCTGCTCCGTTAAAATAGGTCGGACCGGAGGCGCTCCGCCGCCGCGCGGAGTCTATCGAAGCCAGGGATGATCGGGATGGCCTCGACCCCCCTGAAGATGCATGCCGGCTTGGCCGATCTCCTGCTGACCAGGAAGAACGTTCTCTTGTCGGCGTGGCTCGTCTTCCTACTGAGCCTTGGATTCAATTCCGTCACTCAGATAATCCCATACTACATCATGTACCTCGAGGGAACCCTCTCCGATCTGCCGGAGAACCTCGGAAAGCTGTCAGGGGCCTCCGGGGTGGCCCTGGAGGTGGGCCTGGTGGTGTCCCTCTTCAACCTCTCGAGGGCCTCCCTGGCCAGGTTCTTCGGGGGGCTCAGCGACAGGAGGGGGAGGAAGAGGCTAATCTCAATTGGATCAATCTTGTACGCGATTATCTCATCCCTGTTCCCACTCGTAAAGTCTCTCCCGGAGATATACGCCCTGAGAGCTGCCCAGGGGGCGGTCTCGGCCATGGTCTGGCCGGCCGTCCTGGCCCTGATAATGGACACGACCGAGAGGGAATGGAGGGGTAGGGCCATGGCCGTGTTCACGCTCGCCAACAACTCCGCCATGGTCCTCGGCCCGGCGATAGCGGCCGGTATATACAAGCTTGGGGTAATCTTCCTGAAGCTGAGGGACGTCCGCGCGGCCCTGATCTTCCCCTTCGTCGGCCTGGCCGCCCTGTCCTACCTGGCAGTCCCCCCGGCCATCCTGCTGAGCGAGCCGCCGAGGGTCGATGCGGGGAGGGGGAACCGCCCGCGGGGAGGGGGGCCGGTGGACCGCTCCCTCCGGAGGAGCCTGCTGGCCCTGTACACCATGGGACTGGCGAACGGGTTCTCCATGGGTTTCGCCGCCCCCCTGGTCACCCTCTACGTCGCCGAGTACATCAACGCCGACCCGGCGGTGGTGGCCTCCGTCCCGCTGGCGGCCGGCGCGCTGGCCTTCCTCGCGACGTATCCGGCCGGCCGGGTGTCGGACTCGGTGGGGCGCAGGCCGCTCATAATATGGGGGTCGCTCGTCAGCAGGGTGTCGACCGCGGCGATGCCCTTTGTCAGGAACCTGTTCTCATTCACCGGACTCTATTCCATAAGGGCCGTCTCCTTCAGCTTCGCCTCCCCCTCATTCAGGGCCATACAGGGGGACATAGCCCCGAGCGAGATAAGGGGAAGGGTGATAGGGACCATACAGACGATGTACAACGTCGGCGCCGTCGTGGGCCCGGTCGTGGGCGGTCAGGTCTACTCCTCGCTGGCCGGGGGGCGCGTGGGAGGGGGAGGCCTCCCGGAGATCCCCGGCGAGGCGGTTCCCTTCCTCATAAGCTCGGCGATAGGCCTGTTCAGCATAGCCGTATTCGCCGCGTTCGTCCGGGAGCCGGGGGATCACGACCCCGGCTCCTCCCCCCCGCCCGACTCCTGAGGCCGAGGCCTGGGTCTAACCCTCCTGTAGATCAGGTAGGCCACCCCGACCACGGCCGCTATCGGGATCAGCCCGAAGAACAGGATCACGATCAGGTAGACTGCGCCGTAGAGCGATCTGAGGGCGGCGGCCGCCAGGGCCCACCAGTCCAGGCTTGGCAGGTTCTCGGTGGGCTCCCTCCTCCGCTCGAGATAGACCGTGAGCGTCGCGTAAGTTACGGACGACTCGAGGTTCTGCAGCTCGGCCTGAAGGACCTCTATCCTCTCCCTCACGTCCGAGAGGGCCCTCTCTATCTCCAACAGATCTGACACGTCGGTGGCCATCGAGTAGAGCTCCAGGAGCCTCTCTTCTTCGGCCCTCGCGTTGTCCAGCCTGGCCTGCAGGTCGACTATCTGATCCGTCACGTCGTTCGCGTTGATCCTCTCCTCCCTAACCTCCCCCAGTCCCCTGACCTGGCTCAGCAGGTTCCCGAAGGAGTCCGCCGGAACCTTGACGCTCACGCTGCCGGAATCCTCCTCCACCGACGAGGAGGCCACGTAACCGCCCAGGGCCTGGGCCCTCGACGCAATCTCCCTCGCCGCCGAGGGAACGTCCTCGACCTCCAGGCTCATCCACCCCGTATAGGATATCTGCCTCCTGACCTCGCCCCCCACCAGGTATCCGGTCGACCCGGGCTGCCCGGGGGACCCCCCTCCCATCTCGGTCCCCTGCCCCCCGCCATATCCGGACTTGGGGGGCGCGGCCGGGATCGGCGGGGGACCTCCTCCCCGCCCCAGCCCCCCGACACCCACCTCCTCTGCGCCCGGGGCCATGTAGCCTCCGACCCCGACGGCCGGCGCCGGGACGGGGATCGGGGCCCACGGGCGCCACCCCTCCTCACCCGTGATTATCGGGTACGTGAGGTATCCGGCCAGGAGCAGGCCCCCGACGACGAGGATCGCCAGCAGCTCCCTCTTCCCCAATATCATCCCCGGAGGTACCCGGGCAGGCGATTTTAACTCCATATCATTTGCTTCGATCCCGGTCGAACCAAATGGTCCGGCCGGGGGGGGGACCGGACGACCGAGATCCTATTATCTTCCCGGATCTCCCCCCACCCGGTTGGACTTCAGGGGACCGGCGGCGATCCTGATGGTCGCCGCCATAATAGCCTCCGTTGAGCTGGTGGGGATGAGGCTCCCCCAGCTGACCGACTCCGACGGGGACGGCCTGGTGGACCTCAGGGAGGTCTCCATGGGGACCGATCCGACCAGGATCGACACCGACATGGACGGGCTCTCCGACGGCCTGGAGGTCGAGCTGAGGTCCAACCCACTGCTGCCGAGCCCGGCCATGGTCAGCATCCTGTCCCTCGGCATGGACCCCGCCCTATACAGGTCGGGCCTATCTGTAATGGACCTCGACGGGCGCCTGTCTCCGGAGGAGGCCGAGTTCCTCCGCGCTCTCGCACGGGCGATCTCGATGATCTCCAACTCCTCCGTCTACCCGTACCTCACCGACGAGATGAGAGGGGAGGCCGTCAGGTCGGTGATCTCTGCGGCGACCCGAGACGGTCGGATCTCGGGGAGCGAGGCCCGAGCCCTCGCGGCCCTGAAAGATCTCCCTCCGGACGTGAGACTCGCGGCCTACGCCTTCGGGCTCCCCTCCGACGAGAACCTCCCCCTCGACTGGGACCTCGACGGGGCGTCGAACCTGGAGGAGGTCCTGTCTGGGTCCAACCCTTTTACGGACCTGGAGGGGCCCGACTCGGAGAACCGCTCGGACCTCTACCTGATCGCGATCCAGGGCAGGGGCCCCCCGGCGTCAAACATCTTCCTGATCTACCACATGGCGGCCCTCTGGGGACTCAGGCCGGAGAACTCGAGGATCATCATATCTAGGAACTCCACCTCGACCGCGGGGGTGGACAGCACCTGGATCCTCTGGCAGCAGATCTCCAGGCCGGAGGTCGGGCCGTTCCGAGTCGGCGAGTACACCACCTCTGAGGTCTACGGCAGGAGGTTCGGGGCGGACTCCCTCGGCCCGGTCCCGGTGTGGCAGTACCTCGAGGACCTGGAGGGGGATCCCCTCCGAGACGTGGACGTGACCCCTGACGCCAACGACAGGATCCTCATCGTGCTGGACGGTCACCACGCCCCGGGATCCGGGTGCCTCTCCCTCTCCGGCCGGATCTCCGTGTCCCCCCGGGAAGTGTCGGAATTCCTGTCCCGGCTGAGGTTCGGGATCGCATACGTGATAATAAACGCGTGCCAGGGATCCGACCTGCTGGACGAGTTCCCGCCCACCTCCGGGGGGAGGGTTGTGGTGGTGACCACGAGCTCGATCGGCCAGCTAGTTGACGGCGAGTACACCAGGATATTCGAGTCCCTCTCCCTCTCCCCATTCAGCCCGAACTACTACTCGTCCGTGACGTCGCGCGCGCCGTGGACGCTCATAGGCGCCCTGGAATTCTTCTCATCCACCTTCGGCTCGGATTCCGGGATCGAGATCACCCCGAGCTGGAGGCTCCTAGGGTCAGCCGACCCCGAGGACCTACTTGGGAATCCCATGGCCTGGTCCCCGGCAGGTTGGGTCTGGGCGTCCGACGGGTAGCGGAGGCGGTCCCAATTGGGGAAAGTTGAGAAGGCTTTCCTGGCCGTGGCCTCTCTCCTCCTCTCCCTCTACTGGCCCGCGGATCTTCTGCCGCTTGGAGCAGCCTCGGCCTCTATACTGACATTCGCTGTGGGGGCTTGGGTGATCTTCAGGGCCTCGGAGGTGGCAGTCTCCGGGATAGACGGACTGTCTTCGGCCCTCGGGGTACCCGGGTACGTCGCCGGCGTTGGGGCAGCCCTGGTGTCCTCGCTCCCGGAGCTGACGATAACCCTCGTGGCCGTGTCTTCCGGGTTCCCGACCCTGGTCGAGGCGGCGGTCCTCTCCGTAATAGCCAGCGTCGGCTTCGGACTCATAATGCTGGCCGCCCTGGTCCTGCTCCACGCCGTCAAGTTCGGCGGTCCGATGAGGCTGCCGCGGGAGGTCCTCACCCTGGAGCTGGACGCCTTCGCCTTCACCGCATCCTCATACTCCGTCCTGGCCACCCTCGCCCTGATCCTCTTTGTAGAGTCGGGGGGGTCGGGCGCCTCCCTCCCGAGGAGCGCGGGCGCGATCCTGGTCGCGGTCTACCTCTCCTACCTGATCCACATGCTCTCCTCGCGCGAGGCCGGAGGGGGACAGACCGGCCGGTCCGGGGCGGGACCGACCTCGGTCGCGATCGAGGCGGTCGCGGGGATCGCGGCCGTGGTGCTGGCTGGCGGGGCCGTGGTGCACGCCACCGAGGCCCTGTTGAATCAGGCCCACCTGGGCAGGGTGCAGGCCGCCCTCGCCCTCGCCCTAGTGGGGACCGTGCCCGAGCACGCCGTGGCCTTCACGGCTGCCTCCGCCGGGAGGGGAGATATAGGCCTGGGGAACCTGCTGGGCGGGTTCACCCAGCTGTCCCTGCTGGTGGTCGGGCTCATAGCCGCGACGGCAGACGTCCCCGCCGACCCCTACGTCATAGTTCAGCTAGCCGTGGCCTCCGCTTCGATGGCCATGCTGAAGCTCTTCTCCAGGGACGATGGGGCCATAGACGCCGGGGAGGCCGGGCTGATGGCGGCCCTCCAGCTGCTCGCCTTCGACCTACTCCTTTCCCTCTGACCCGGCGCCAGCCCCTCCCAACAGGATCCTCCCGCCGATCCTCTCCAACCCCTCCCTCAGCCTCGAGGAGGCCCTGGCCACCCTGCCCTTGGCCCCTCTGCCCCTGGACTGCACGTGGATCTCCAAGATGGGGAATCCCAGCTCGGATCCCATGGGGTGGCTCTTCACGTAGATCCCGGGGATCTCGGCCATGACCCCCTCTATTATCGGGGCGGCCGCCGACTCCGGGATTCCCTCGCACCTGAAGATATCCTGAGCGGTCTCCTCCCGGTTCAACCTCTCCCTGAGATCTGGGAGGACCGACCCTTCGAACATGGCCCTCATCTCCGACGGAACCCCGGGCAATGAGAAGATTATGGTCCCTCCCTCCTCGACCTCCAGCGCGCAGCCCGGGGCGGTCCCCACGGGGTTAGGCAGCGGCCTCCCGCCGACCGGCATGAGGGCCATCTTCCTCCTGGCATCGTTGAGTTCCATTCCCGCCGACCTGTACTTCCTCCTGATCATCTCCAGGGCGGTCCTGTTCAGTTCTATCCCCAGCCCCAGCGCCTCGGCGACGCACTCCAGGGTCTTGTCGTCGAATGTCGGCCCCAGGCCTCCGGTGGTTATGACCGCCCCGGCGCCCATCCCCAGGGCCTGCCTCAGGGCCCAAGAGACGTCTCCGCAGTCGTCCCTCACCGTGATTGCCGCCCTTACGAAGAACCCCTCCTCGGTCAGCCTGCCGCCCAACCAAGAGAGGTTCGTGTTGACGGTCTTCCCTATCAGGAGCTCGTTCCCCACAGACAATATCCAGATCTCGTCGGTCATTCGCCGCCGTATGCCTGGGGGATATGCCTAAATCCTTGACCCCCCGGGAACCCCGAATGAGGGGGACAACCGGGGGAATCGCGGCGGCGGAAGTTAGTGGGCGGGGCGCCGCCCTCCACGCCGTGAGGGACCTCCTGACGTCCGGAGAGGCCGTCCTTCTGGACTTCAGGTTCGACGTCAGATACGGCGAGGTGCTGTCCGCGATACTGCGGCCCAGGGATGAGGTGGGGGTCCCAGTGATCCTCCAGAATCCGGCCGCCGATCCCCCATCTTACGTCGATCAGGGCGCCATGCTCGTGGGCTTCTCGGAGCTCCGGGGGGACGGCCGCCCCGCGGCGGACCGGCCGCGGGACCCCGTCGGGAGAACTCTGCTGAGGCCGGAACACTACGAGGTGCTGTCCCTCCTGGAATCGCGGCGCGGACCGACCGTCCTGGTGCACGACAGCGCGTCTGGATTCCTCAGCGAGTTCGGCCTGAGGAGATCTTACAGATTCTTCCGAGGCATCTTGGACGAGCTGGACTGCCCCGGGATCTTCGTGTGGTTCTCCTGGATCCACGACCGCATCGTCAACTCAATAATGAGGGACCTCTTCAGCCACGTAGTCTCGGTCTACGGCGGGGGGATCTTGGTCGGCCCCCGGTGACGTTCGGGACTCCAAGGATCTCGAGGATCCACCAAAGCCGCTTGGGCAGCGCCCCCCTCAGGATGCCCGAGTCCTCCTCTGTCAGCGCTCCCAGCAGCCTGCTGAGGGCCGCGTAGGTGAGAGATCCCGCCAGCGCGCCGATTATCAGAGAGGCGACTGGATCTAGGGCGGCCGACGCGCACGCGGCCGGGACCGCCGCGGCCGCGGAGAGCAGCACGGAGTGTGCCATGGTTCTCGCCCTCACCGGCACGTCGGTCCTGCCTCCGAGCGCGGCCAGGCCCAGGGCGAGGCCCAGGCCCAGGCTCACCCCCTGGGCCGCGGCCCCCCCCGCCAACCCCAGGGCCGGAACCATGACGGCCACCGCTGCCCCCTCGACCATCACCTGTATCGACTGTATTCCGAGAACCGCCCAGGTCATATCGAAAGCCATCAGTCCGGCGAACGTAGTCTCCACCAGGGGGAGCATCGAATAAGAGGCCGCGAACGTCGCCATAACGGGCGCGGCGGCGGAGTAATCTCGGGTGGTCACTATCCCTATGAGGGGTCCCGCCAGGGCCGCCAACATGGCGCAGACCGGTAGGTACAGTAGGAGGACGTACCTGAAGACCCTTCCAATCCCCCTGCCGACCGAGCGTCCCCCGGCCCCCTCCCTGACCCTCACCAGCCCCGGGAACGTAATGGAGCTGACCACGTTTGATAACCCCACGAGGAAGTGGGTCAGGGTCTCTGCCACCGAGTAGACTCCGAGGGCGCCCGGACCGGCCAGCCACTGGACCAGGACCTTGTCTATCACGTTGGCCCTGGCGTAGTTGAGGAGAACCCTGCCGTGCAGGGGGATGGAGAAGGAGACCATCCTCAGGATCAACCCGCGATCCAGACCGGCCGGCCTGGCTCCCCTGAGGGAGGATGCCAGGCCGTAGGATCCCATCCCGGCGGCGGCGGCCGCCATGCCCAAGACCACCCCCGGCACCCCCATGGGGAGGCCCGCCATCCTGGCCAGGGAGTTGATCGCCGGATACCCTCCCATGACCCTGGAGGCCCCCCCGTAGTCCCCGGAGCCCGAGAGGTAGCCGAACGAGTTGTAGACCCAGACGTTCCCGGCGGCGATCGCCGCCGCCGCCGCGGCCTCGAGCGGGCCGACGGGCGCGCCGACGAATCTCTCCCCCCCGAGCCAGATCGCGGCCGCGGCCGAGACCCCGGCCGCCGCAGAGAGCAGGAGGGTGACCGCCAGGTAGGATCCCAGAACCGGCCCCAGGTCTTCCCCCCTCTCCCTCGCCTCCGCGGCTAATTTGGCTATCCCGCTGTTGAGGCTGAGGGTGAAGATCTTCGCGAACAGGAAGGAGTACACCCCGAGCATGACTATGACGCCTATCTCCTCCTTGGTGAGCACCCTGGTGGCCGCCACGTAGTACAGCAGGCCGAGGACGTAGCCGAGAGAGGTCTGGGCCCCGGTCGATACTATCCCCCTGGCGGTCTCCACCCCGAGGCCCCCCGGCCCGGACCAGATTTCGGGACCGACCCGCCTGCCGCCGGATGGAACTCTCAATCCGGGCCCCCCATCTCCCCTCCCGGTCTCTCATCACCCCTCCTTCTCTCCCTCAGCCTTCTCCTGAGGGATTCGATGGTCCCGCGCAGGGCGGAGGTGGTCGGCCCGAACCTGACCCTCCTGGGACCGCCGAGCGTGATCCCCCCTCCCTCGAAGCACCAGAGGTCCACGTCCCCGTCCATGTAGGATGGGACGGCCAGGTTCAGGGCGTGGAGCGCCGTCGGCATGACGTTCACGAGCCTCCTAACCCCCCCGACAACTCCCCTCCTGACTCCCGGTCCGGAACACAGGTATATCCCGACGAACTCGTGCTTTCCGGCGTACACCCCGCCCGGCCGCTCGAACATCCTGTCCGGGTTCAGCATTATCCTGTTGGACATGCACGTCACGTCCCTCTCGAATCGCACCACGAGGTCCGGCGCCCTCTGCGCCTCCGGTCCCCGGTAGATCGATCTCCCGTCCAGGACCTCCTCAACCCCCTGGAGCCCGGAGAAGGCCTCCCTCAGGGCCTCCAGCCAGGCCTCCCTGTCGATCCCGTCCGCCAGGTAGATGGGGGCGAACTCGGTCATGTTGCTCCCGAAGGCGTACGCTATGGATCCCCCGAGATCCACGTCCCTGACCCCGAGTACCATGGACCTGGCCGCGATCTCCGAGATCCTCCTCCTGACCGAGAAGCGGCCCACCCTGTGGACCTCCGCCTCAACCCCGGCGAACCTCCTGCGGGCGTCCTCCAGGAGCCCTGTCACCGCGGCCCTGAAGACCGTGGCCGGCGACGTCCGCAGCCTCATGAACCCCTCCCTCCTCAGGAAGGAGTTCGGGTAGAACAGCCTCCTCCTGGCGGTGAACCCGTGGTCGCTGACCACCTGGACGAACCAATCCCGCCCGTACTCCTCGACGAACTCGCCGACGACCCTGTCGGCCGCCTCGTAAACCTTCATGACGAGATCCGGCCGGTGCCACAGCACGTGGGCCACGTGATCGGTCTCCTTGAACCAGGCGACCAGCAGGGTTATGTCGTCCACCTTCCTGTCCAAGATGGCCTTGAGCCCCTCCCAGCAGCCCAACAGCTGCGCGGCCTCCTCCTCCGCGGTCTTCTCCTCATCCTCCACGAGGGCCAGGACCCTGCCGCTGGGGGTGTAGCCCCTGCCCCTGAGGGATTCGTAGGCCCACCTGGGCCAGGCCCAGACCACGTCGTCCGGAACCCCGAACCCGGAGACCGCGAATCCCCCGCTGGGTCGCGGCAGGGGGTACATCAGGGGTATCCCGAAGAGCCCCACCGCCAGGCCGAGGCTCTCGAGGTAGTCGACGACTGTAGGCGCCCTCACGTCCCTGTATGTGTTCACCTTGATCTCCATGGTCTCTCTGTCAAGCGTGTAGAACCCGTAGAGCCCGTGCTTACCGCCCTGAGTGCCCGTGAGTAGGTCGGCCATGGCGGGGGCGGTCTCCGGCGGTATGGAGGAGTTCATCTCCCCCCTCACCCCACCCTCGGCCATCCTCGCCAGGTTGGGGAGCCTGCCGGATCTAATGCCCTCCCACAGCAGGTCCCTAGACGCCCCGTCGAGCACTATCACGGCGGCCTTCTCGGCGCGCCGGTCGCCTGGGTGAGCCATACGGTCCTTGGGCCCAGCCGCCCCCATTAAAACGGGTCGGTCTCCCCCGCGCGAATCCATTTTTTAAGACCCCCGAGCGGGGCGTGGGGTGCCCATGGAAGAGCGGACGTTCGGGGCCGTCCTGATATCCCTGTCGCTGATACTACCGGTGGCCTACGCCTACCTTCTGTTCTTCAGCCCCTGGTACCTGGAGACCATAAAGCTGACCGTCGAGGCTGCCGTCTTGGCGCTCTCCCTCATAGCCCTCTGGATAGGGAGATCCATGATCCGGGTGGCCCCGGTGAGGGAGATCCGGGGGCGCGGGGAACAAAAATAGGGGTCGGGGGTTCCTCCAGATCATAACCCCCTGACGACTCGGACCGCCATGTCCACGTCGTCGGCGGTCACGGTCTTCCTGCCGGCGTGCCTGGCGAACTCCACGGCCACGCTCGCGACCTCCGAGGCGAACCTCTCCAGATGGTACGCCATCGCCTCGGTCGCCCCGTCGCTGACCCTATCGGCCCCGGCCTCCCTTATTATCCTGGAGATGGGGGCCCTGGGGAGCACCCCTGCCATGAGTCCTCACCTGATTCGAGGGGTCGGGATATATCAAATAAAAATTGCTGTTCATTCGGATTTACCCCACCTTAATTGACCTATATATATCCTATTTGGGCATAAATGTCTCACCAATCGCTTTTTATACAAACATTTCGCTTTATCCGGATGCCGCCAGAGGGATCGGGGGAGACCCGGCGGGCCGCCGACCTGAGGGGCCTGATGGGGGGGAGGGCCAAGAGGCTGCTGGCGTACCTGCTGGACACGCTCCTGCTCTCCCCCCTGCTGATAGCCGCCGTCGTCCTCCTCCAGAGGAACGCCGTCTTGGGAATGATATCGATGAGCCTGGCCTACCTCGCCTACCTGGTCTACTTCTCATACATGGAGTGGAGGTACGGATCTACCATCGGAAAGAGGGCCCTCGGCCTGGTGGTCCTGAGGGCGGACGATCTGGGTCCCATATCCATGGAGCAGGCCGTCCTGAGGAACCTCTTCAGGCAGGCCGACGGGGCCCTCCTGGCCCTCCCCCTCCTGACCAGGGACGGGAGGAGGATCGGGGACGGGGCGGCCGGGACCTTCGTGGCCGACGCCTCAAAGGCCGAGCTGAGGGTCCCAACCCTCAGGGCGTACGAGGGCATGGTCGGCACCCCTCCCTTCCACCGCTCGGAGGACAAGGCCGTGGTGAGGGCGCTCGCCGAGGAGCTCTCCGAGCACCCACCCGGGCTCGGCGACGAGGTCATCAGATCCCTGGCCGTGAGGCTGGCCCGGGGGGGAGACCCAGAGTCCGTCGTCCGCAGGGCGGTGGACCTCTTCGGCTGGCCCAGGGTCGACGAGAGGGCGGCCCTCCTCACGTACGCCGCCCTCTCCGGGGCCATAAGATTCAGGAGGGAGACCAGGTGGGAGAGGACTGAGAGGATCTACAGGAGGGCCGCCGAGCTGGCCTACGACCTGGACGCCAGGAGGTCCCTCTCGGCCAGGGCCTCACTGGTCGGCGGGATGAGGGCCTACCGGGGAGATCGGCGCCTGTCCCTGGGAGGGGCGGCGCGGTACCTGAGGGGGGCGCCCCGGGCCTTCAGGAGATTCTCAATCGACTTCGGGCTGGCGGCGCTTGTCCTCCTGATGTCCGCGGCCGCGGGAACCTCCGGATTGGGCGCCGGATTCGTAGACCTCCTGAGGGATATACTCGGACCCCTAGGGGAGGTCGAAGCCCCCCCTCCGGTCCTGGCCTTCCTGATCTACCTGAACAACCTGAGGGTGTCTCTGACGTCCCTGTCCATGGGTCCGGCGGTCTACCCCATCCTCCTGCTGCTCGGGGTGAACGGGTTCGTGATCGGGGCGTTCGCCGCCCACTTCGCCGTCGGCGGGGCGTCGGCCGTGCCCTACCTGGCTCCTCACGGGTTCTTGGAGGTTTCATCCATCCTCCTAGCCTCCGCGGGGTCGATCAGGATGGCCAGACATGCCCTAATGCCGCCGAGGGGTTCGTCTCGATACGAGGCCCTCAGGCGCGACGCCCCGGACGCCCTCAGCCTGGCCGTCGCCGCCGCCGCGTGGCTCGCGCCTGCCGCCCTAGTAGAGGCCTTCGTCACAGAGGGGCTGGCCTCGTCCAACCCGACGGCGGCGGTGACCCTCGGGCTCATTCTAACAATTCCATTCTACGCCTGGCTCGCGTTGGGCGGGAGGTCGAAGTCCGATGAGACCGTGGGAGAGGGTGCTCAGGGATCCCAGGTCTGAGCTCTCTCCGGACGACGTGAGCTCCATACTGGATGAGGCGAGGGGCGTCCTGTCCGGGGATCCCGCGCACCTGGAGCTCGAATCTGAGATCCTCGTCGTGGGGGACACCCACGGGGACCTGGCGTCGTCCCTCTCGGCCGCGAGGGTGGCCGAGGAGAGGGGTCTTCCCCTGCTCTTCCTGGGAGACTACATCGACAGGGGTCCGGAGCAGCTCGAGAACCTCGTGTACGTACTGTCCCTCAAGTTGAGCCGCCCGGACGGGGTGTTCCTGCTCAGGGGGAACCACGAGGCAGCCGAGCCCAACGCCTGGTACGGGTTCCTTTCCGTCGTCGAGGCCCGTCTCGGGGTGGAGGCCTACCGGGACTTCCTGGGCCTGTACTCCGAGCTGCCCCTGACGGCTGTGCTGGGAGGGGAGATCCTGGCCGTCCATGGGGGGATACCCGCCGGAGTCGAGAGCTACAACCGAGTACGAAAGCTGGATAAATTCGGTCCCGATCCTGAGGATCCCATGGAAATCCAGCTGCTGTGGAACGATCCCTCGGAGTCGGTCGATTGGTTCGCCCCCAGCCCGAGGGGACCGGGGATCTTCCTGTTCGGTCGGGCGGCGGCGGAAGAGTTCCTGTCGTCGTCCGGGCTCAAGATGTTGATCAGGGGGCACGAGTTCGTTGATTCCGGGATGAGGCTCTCCCTGGGCGGGTTGGTCGCGACCGTTTTCAGCTGCAGGTACTACGGGGGCGAGCCGGCCGCCGCCGAGATGTCCGAGGGCGGCCGGATCAGGGTCATCCCCCTGAACCTGCCTCAGTAGTAGTAGAAGTCATACAGCCACTCCACCCTCCGGCGCCTCCTGGCCCTCCACCTGTACCTCCTGGATATCACCGCCCCGGCGACGAACCCCCCGACGTGGGCCCAGTACGCCACCCCCCCGGCCCCGCCGGATATCAGGCCCACTATGACCTGCCAGACGAACCAGAATCCTATGTAGTAGAGGGCCGACACCTTGACCACCTGCCAGATGTATCCCATCAGCACGACGGTCTCTATTCTCGCCTCCGGGTAGAATATCATGTAGGCCGCCAGCACGCCGCTTATCGCCCCGGAGGCCCCTATGGCGGGCACGGTCGATCCCCAGGAGAACGCCAGGTGGGTTAGGGATGCCCCGATCCCGGACACCAGGTAGAACGTCAGGTATCTGAGCCTTCCGAGGGCGGCCTCCACGTTGTCCCCGAATATGTACAGGTAGAGCATGTTTCCCATTATGTGGGCCCACCCTCCGTGCAGGAACATGGAGGTGAACATCCTCAGGAGTCCGTCCGCCGGGTCGCTCACGAGGATCGCCGGGATGAAACCGTAGTTGAGGACTATCCTCTCGAACCTCCCCGGGCTGCCGGCTATCTGCCAGAAGAACACCAGGAAGTTGATTCCTATGAGGGAATAGGTGACGACCGGAGTGATGCCGCTCGGGTTCTCGTCTCTTATCGGGAGCACGCCGTCACCTCCCCCCTCTCCCCGTCAGGATCCTCCCCTCGGGGTCTATCTCCCCCATCCTTATCCTGGAGGAGGATATGGGCCTCCCGTCGTCGGCCAAGATCGTGGGGATGACCACTATCGGCAGCTGGGCCCTCCCGCTCTTCGCCCTCTCCTCGTTGACCAGCAGTGCCCCTGGGTACGTCTCCTCGGAGGCCACTATGGCCTCGGCCCGATCGTCCTCCGAGGCAGGACCTACCGGGTCGGTTATCCTCGCGATCTCGAATCTCACCCCGAGCCCACTCAGGTAATCCCCCAGGATCTTCCTCCTCTCCTCGAAGGACGCGATCTTCTCCCTCCCCCTCTTACCCGCCAGCAGCGGACCGTCCGCCAGGCCGACGAATATCTCCTCTGATATGGCGGCGGCGGTCTTCAGCAGGATCTTGTGACCCTTGTGGAGCCTGTCGAAGGTCCCCCCAACGATCACCCTCCTAAAAGGCTTAGAACAAGTTTTTTCAGTTCCCACGCGTTAGACACCTCCCCGTCTGGGGCAGACCTCGACTTCCTCGGGGCGTTCCTGCCGGAGAGAAACCTGATAGCCTTAATTCCGACCTCCTTTGCCCCATCCACTCCCTCCGGCCTCGCCGACACATATATAACCCTGTCCGCGGGGACCCCGAGCTCGTCCACGATCCGGGCCAACCTCTCCGAATCCCCCCCGCCGAACCAGGCCATCTCAAATAGGTGATGGAGGCCCAGCCTGATTATCTTCTCCCAGTCCTTTATTGGGAGACCCGGGGTGGAGACCGCGGTCCCAACCCCCCTCTCCCTGAGCGATAGGAGTAGATCGAATATTCCCGGTTTTGGCCTCAGGAAGGCCCTCTTCGTATCGTGGTAGGCCACCACGCCGGCTGCTATCACCCTAGGATCCTCCCTGAGTCCGAGCCTGCTCAGGGTCACGTCCAGGTGCCTGGGATAATCCTCTCCAAATTCCGAGACCACCTCGGTGAGCTTCCCCATCACCGTGTCAAAGTCCAGGGGCAGGCCAGCCTCTATCATGGCTAGGACAGCGTTCTCCCTGGCCGTCTCCTTGAGAGAGGTCGCGTCGTACAGGACGTCGTCCACGTCAAATATCGTCCACCAGCTCCTCATCCACCATCACCCTCAACCCCAGCGACGAGTCCGGATCGACTCCCCTCTCCAGCGCCAGGCGGATGGCGAGCTCCGCCAGGGGGATGTAGTGGACCACCCCGGCGATGAGGTCGTCCCCAACCCTGGGCGTCGGGATGTCTCCCCCGGGACCCACCCTGACCACCGGGGATCCGTACCTGTCGGCCGCCGACTGAACCTCCCCACCCACCTCTCCCACCAGTATCAAGGGGGTCTCGGGTCCGAGGAGCCTGTACGGGCCCGTCATGAACTCCCTCATCGAGTATCCCCTGAAGAAAACCCTCCCTGCCTGGGAGATGAGGTGGGACCCCTCCAGCGCGGCGGGGACGGTGGCCCCCCCTCCCACGACAAATCCCACGTGGTATGGCCTGAGCTCCCCGGCCCAATCCGCTGACGCGACCTCCGCCATGGAGACAGCCTCGTCCGCCGTCCGTGGAAACCTGGAGATCTCCCTCTCCAGACTCGGTATCGGGGGTTCTTCCCTGACCTCCCTCACCTTGTACGCGAGCAAGATGCCCACCAGAGACTCGGCCGGGAAATTGGAGGGGAAGCCGCCCCCGGGCGCGGCCGTGAGGAGCGCGGCGTCGGAGGACCTGTGCAGGGTGCTTCCCGGCGAGTCTATCACCGATATCACCGGAGACGAGGGCAGGCGCCTCCTGAACTCCATCACCGCGTCCATCTCATCCTCCCCGGTGGTGGAGAACACCACCAGCGCCGACGGCCTGGGCCTCTCCGGGAGCCAACCCGGGAGCTCCTCTATGGGGGAGGCCACCACCTCCCCCCCGGACAGCCTCACCATGCCCATCCTGAACAGCAGGGAGGATCTGTACCCCGTCCCCATGCCGGCCGAGTAGACGAACCTCCCCACCAATCTCTCTGCGGCGTACCGGGCGGGCTCCTCCGCACCGCCGAGCGTCCTCTCGAGCGTCGACGGGAGGCGCCTCAGGTCCCTGACCGCCAGCTCGCCGGGCAACGAAAGATCCAGGCAGCCCACCCGCCCACCTAATTAATGTGCCGGAGCGACACCGATTATAACGACCCGCCGCCCGCCCCTCCCAGGAGGTTCGCCGCTTGTCTGATGAGGGCCGTCCGAGGACCGTCAGGGACATCCTCCTCGAGATGAAGGACGCCTCGGAGACGGCGGTCAGCCTATCCTACGCGGCCCTCATGTTCAGCGACGAGGAGATAGCAGAAGAGGTGCTCGAGCTGGAGAACAGACTCGACGAGCTCAGGTACGAACTATCCGTCAGGACCATCCTGGCCGGGAGGACCCTGGAAGACGCTAGGGAGCTGGCCGCCGTGCTGGAGATAGGGAGCGCCGCGGACGAGATAAGCGACGCGGTCGGCGACCTGGCGAAGCTCGTGAAGAGGGGGTACCCCCTCCACCCCTCGCTGCTGGAGGCCTTCTGGGAATCAGACGAGGTTCAGGGGATAGTCAAGGTCGTGGACGGCTCTCCGCTGGCCGGGATGAGAATCTCCGACCTCAGGGATCCCAGCGCGCTGGCCGGGTGCGATCTCCTGGGGATCAAGAGGGGCGGGAGGTGGATCTTCAACCCCCCGGAGGACGGGAGCCTGAGGCCCGGTGACGTGCTCCTCTTGGAGGGAACCAGGGAGGGGCTGATGGCCGTCAAGGGACTCTCGGGTAGGTCCGGACCAGTCCAGACAGTCCCCCCCCAGCGGGGGGCCGGGGAGGCCGCGAGGTTGGTGGAACTGATAAAGGCCCTCAAGTCCCTCTCCGAGCTCATGGTCTACCTGGCGTACGCGGCCATCCTGCTGAACAACCAGGGCATGGCCTACGAGATATCGAAGCTGGAGGACGAGGTGGACGACCTGCACGAGATCTTCCAGGGGGAGGTCCTCTCCAGCCTGGTCGGTAGGGCGGAGATAAGGGAGATAATAGGGCTGCTGAGGGCCGGATCTTCGGCGGAGAGGATCGGGGACGCGGCCAACAGGATGGCGTCCGTGGTAGAGAGGGGCATCCCCACCCACCCCGTGCTGGCGGACGTCGTAGAGAGGAGCGGGGAGACCATAGTCAGGCTGGAGATACCCGAGGGGAGTCCGGCCGCAGACCGGCCCATAGGAGAGCTCAACCTAGAGGAATCGACCGGCATGGAGGTTCTGGCTATAAAGAGGGGGATCAGGTGGATATACGATCCCAAGGACTCCGTCAGGCTGAGGGCGGGAGACGTGGTCCTGTTGCTGGGGTCTCCCTATGGGGAGAGGGCGGCCGAGGAGGTCCTGGGTATCGGGAGGAGAGGAGGTCGATCCGATTGACCGAGCTGAGGCTGACCGCCCCCCTGTCCTGGCTAGACGGGGTGGACCCGAGGACCGGCAGGATAACCCAACCCGATCACCCCCAGAGGGGAGAGTCCATAGCCGGCCGGATCCTGAGGCTGCCCGGCTCCGTCGGGTCGACCGTGGGGGCCTACACCTTCTTCAAGCTGAGGAGGATGGGGACGGCCCCCTCGGCCATAGTGCTGGAGAGGCCGGACAGCATAACGGTGAGCGCCGAGATGGCCGGGATACCGGTCAAGGTGCTCGGAGCCCAGACCAATCCCGAACTGGACCTGGAGGGGGTCCCCGATCGTGTCAGGCGCTTCCTCGAGAGGGAGGCCTCCGCCTCCGGCGCGGAGGAATTCGCCCGGGTTCGCTCCGTCCACATATCCGGGATATCCTACTGGACAATAGGCGAGGCCGGACTGGACTTCCTGGAGGGGATGGCGCGGGAGGCCAGCTTCAGGGTCCCGGCCACCCTGAACCCAGCTGGCATGGACCTCTCCCGATGGGCGGACATGGGGGTTCCTGAGGGGTTCGCCGAGAGGCAGCTCAGGATAGTGGAGGCGCTGGTGAGGATGGGCGCGATACCGACGCTCACCTGCACCCCTTACCTGGCAGGGAACCTCCCTAGGTTCGGCGAGCACGTCTGCTGGGGCGAGTCCAGCGCGGTCGCCTTCGCCAACAGCGTCTTGGGCGCCCGGACCAACAGGGAGGGTGGGGTGAAGGCCGTGGCGGCCGCGGTGGCCGGGGTTACCCCCCTCTACGGCCTCCACCTGAGGGAGAACAGGTCGCCAGACCTCGAGGTGGAGGCGACTGCCCGGGTCTCCGGGAGAACTAGGTTCTCAGAGCTGGGATACCTGGTGGGATCCCTTAGCCCCAGCGCCGTCCCGGTCTACAGGGGACTGGGATCTCCCTCCGCGGACGAGCTCAAGTCCCTCGGCGCCGGAGGGGCGGCCTCGGGGGGGATATCCATCTTCCACGTCCCGGGGGTGACGCCCGAGTCGCCTCGGCCCCGGGAGGGGGCGGACCGGGTGACGGTCGTTGACGACGATCTGGACGACGTCGAGGAGAGCCTGTCTACGACCGGATCTGAGCCGGACCTGGTCGCTATCGGCTGCCCCCACCTCTCGCCCCTGGAGATCCTCGAGGTGGCCACCCTCCTTGAGGGGAGGCGGGCGGCCGTCCCCTTCTGGCTGTTCACCTCCAGGGCCGCGCGGGCCCAGCTCCCTAATTGGGTGGAGCCCGCGCTCAGGAGGGCCGGGGCTGACCTGTTCGTGGACACCTGCATGGTGGTCGCCCCCCTGAGGGAGGCCGGCCACCGGGTCGTGGCCACGGACTCGGCCAAGGCGGCCAAGTACCTGCGGACGCTCGGCGGACTGGAAGTCGTGCTGGCCCCCCTCGATAGGCTGATCTCCGAGTACACCTCACCCGCCTGATCTCAGATTCCGAGGACCTGGGCGTACCCCTCAAGGTCGAGCAGCCCGTGTCCAGAGTAGTTGAACACTATGACCCTCTCCTCACCCTCCTCTTTGGCCCTCAGGGCCTCGTCTATGGCCGCCTTAACGGCGTGCGACGTCTCGGGGGCCGGTATTAAGCCCTCAGTCTCGGCGAACAGCCTGGCCGCCCGGAACACCTCGTCCTGCGGGTAGGCCACCGACTCCACCACCCCCTTGGCCTTCAGCAGGGAGACCGTCGGCGCAGCCCCGTGGTACCTCAGCCCCCCGGCGTGTATCGGGGGTGGGACGAAGTCCGATCCCAGGGTGAACATCTTCAACAGGGGGGTGGTCTTGGCCGAGTCCCCGAAGTCGTACCTGTACTCCCCCCCGGTCATGGACGGACAGGCCTCGGGCTCCGCCGCCAAGAACCTGACCCCCCTCATCTCCCCCCTCAACACCTTCCCCACGGCCGGGAAGGTGAAACCGGCGAAGTTGCTCCCTCCCCCGACGCACCCTATCATGACGTCCGGCTTCTCGCCCACCTCCTCCAGCTGGGCCAGCACCTCCTGGCCTATGACCGTCTGGTGCAGGAGGACGTGGTTGAGCACGCTTCCCAGGGCATATTTCGTCGATTCCCTGGTCACCGCCGCCTCGACCGCCTCGCTTATCGCTATCCCCAGGGATCCGGGGTGGTTTGGGTCCTCCTCCAGGAATCTCCTCCCAACGCGAGTCAGTTCGCTCGGCGACGGGACGACCTCCGCCCCGTAGAGCCTCATGACGTACTTCCTGTAGGGCTTCTGCTGATAGGAGACCCTGACCATGAAAACCAGCACCCTCCTGTCCGTCATCGCCCCCGCGTAGGACAGGGCGGATCCCCACTGCCCGGCGCCCGTCTCCGTCGTCAGGGTCTCGGTCCCCTCCTCGGCCGCGTAGTAGGCCTGGGCCAGGGCGGTGTTGAGCTTGTGGCTCCCGGTCGGCGTCACGTCCTCCCTCTTGTAGTAGATCCTGGCGGGGGTCTTGAGGTACCTCTCGAGCCTCTCGGCGCGGTAGAGCGGGGTGGGCCTCCCTATCCTCTCGTACATCTCCCTGACCTCTTCCGGGATCTCCACCCACCTCTCCCTAGAGAACTCCTGCCTTACGCACTCCCTGGCGAAGAGGGGTTCGAGATCCACCTCCCTCACCGGCTCTCCGGTCTCGGGATTCTTCATGGGCGGGAGATCGGGCAGGTCGGCCAGGATGTTGTACCACCGCCTCGGGATGGCGCTCACGTCCAGATCGATCCTCAATCCGACTCACCTCCTCCAACACCAACCAGATCCGATATGCGGACCCTCACGTCCGGGGGATCGAAGTCCAGCACGTGCCTGGTGGTCTTCGGGGGGAACAGCTCCCCCCTGGCGGACCTCCTCAGCACCTCCCCCCTCGACACCGGGATCTCGCTGCGTCTCGGGTACAGCTCCAGCCTCTCCGACTCGTAAGGTATGAGCACCGCCGGTATGAGCCTGGCCCCCATGGATCTCAGCGCGGCCAGCCTGTGATGTCCGTCGAGGACGGTTCCGGTGCTCCTCTCAACCAGTATCGGCCTGAACAGAACCCCGTCCTCCGCTATGCTCTCCCTCAACTTCTCCAGCCTGTCGATCGAGATCATCTCGTGGGGCCGCAGGAGATCCGCGTCGACGAAGGAGACGGAGATCCCATCTCCGAGGTCGATCCTCCGGGGGAGAGGGTACCCGGATCCCACCCTCCGGGGGAAGACCGCCTCACGGGGAGAACCAAAGTAAACCACCCATGCCTGATCCCTCCCCCCTCCCGTGCGTCCGCGCTGGGCGGGGGGCCCGCCCACCCATATAATCTTATCGGCCCACGCCCCCAGATTCGGGCCCTAATTTTAACAGATCGACCCGATCTCTCCTCTGGGATAGCAGGGACGCCCGGTCGGGGACGATCTGGGATAATCCACTCGATCCCTCTGATACCGACCGAAACCGGGGCCACCCATCGACGCTTTTTATCGCCCCCCCCGAGGGATCGAGGTGCCCGCGCCCAAGAGGCTGCTCAGGGAGATGGAGGCTCACCTGGTCGAGCTGATGGTGGGTGACCCGAGCGGGCTCCCAGGGGACCTCTCCGACTACCTGTCCTCGGTGGGGGCCCTGAGGGGGGGAAGGTTAGATCCGGTCAGAACCGCGCTGGCGTGCGTCGAGGTCGGGATGCCCCCCGAGAGGGCCGCCGCCATGCTGGATTGGAGGGGGTTCGAATCTTTCGTGGCCGAGACCATGGCCGAGATCGGGCTCGCATCCTTCAGGGGGGTCTCTTTCTCCCTCGGGGCGAGGAGGTGGCAGGTGGACGTGCTGGCCGGGAGGCCGGGGATGACCCTGTCCGTGGAGGTCAAGATGTGGTCCCGCCGGCCCGCGATGTCCGGTCTCAGGGCGGCCGTCAGGACCCACTCCGAGAGGACGAGGGAGCTGGCCCTGGCCATGCCCTCCCTCCGGACGAGGCTCCCCGTGGTGGAGAGGCCCTCTCACGTCGTGCCCGTGGTTGTCACCTGGTTCTCCCCGGAGGAGATCATCGACGGAGTCCCGCTGGTGCCGCTCCGCTCGCTGTCGTCGTTCCTCTCGGAGGTAGACTCCATGCCAGACTCGGTCGTCGGGTTCCCCTCCCAAGCCTCTCTGTCCCCCTCCCCCCTCCCCGACAGCAGCTCCCTGGCCCCCCTGGAGAAGGTCAGGTAGAGGCACACCGGAACGAATATCGCGGATACGGCCGCCAGTCCCTCCTCCACCCCAAGGTATCCCAGGGCGGCGACCGAGTACATTCCCGCGGCCACCGCGCCCGGCACCCTGGACCACGGTCTCCCGGACAGGAGGCCCAGCCCTATCGCGGCGTTAGCGGCGGCGGCCAACATCAAGAGCTGGGCCGCGACGGATCTGGTGACCGGGGGCATCGGGAAGTACAATCCGAGCCCGAAGGCCGCCAATTCCATGGCCAGCCCGAGAAAAGCCACGCCAGACAGGACTAGGCCGAGCCTCGACGCGGATCCGGCCACTCACATCACCCTGTCCACTGCGTCCGCCACCTCGGGGACCACGGTGGCCCTCGACCCAACCCACTCGATGGTGTCGGACGCCACAACGGCGTCGGCCCCGGCGCCTAATATCCTGTCCAGCGACCCGGGTACGAGTACCGGGTGGACGAACGCGGCCACCACCGAGGAGGCCCCCATCCTCCTTGCCGCGGCGACGGCGTTGGCCATAGTCCCTCCGGTGGAGACTATGTCGTCCACCACGACAGCCGTCCTCCCCTCCAAGTCCAGGTCTACCTCCTCGGTGACTATCTCCCCGGTCTCCAGGTCTCGGGACTTCTTAAAGGACGCGTAATCCCGCCACCCGGCCTCGGATGCGAGCTCCTTGGCCCACTGGATCGCCTCGTCGTCCGGCCCCAGGGGGAAGGGGTCCCTCAACTCCATGGAGGAGAGGATCCTGGCCAGGCCGGCCACGCCCGACACGTTGATCCCCCTGATCTCCCCGAGCATCTCTCCCATACCCCCCATCCTGTGGAGGTGCACCGTGGCCGAGATGACCGCGTCCACGCCGGCGGCCTCCATCATGCGCCCCAGGTACAGGGGGCTCAGGGGCTCTCCCGGTCTGAATATCGCATCCTGCCTGGCGTACGGGAGGTATGGCATGACGACCACCACCTCCTCGGCCCCCAGGTGGACCTTCAGGTTGAAAGCCGTGAAGAGCACCTCGGCCAGGTAGGCGTTCGGCCTCACCTCCCCCGCCCTCATCCTCATGGACAGGACGACCTGCTCTCCCCTGAGATCCTCCTCCTCCCTGATCACGACCCTGGGGGAAACCTCCCCGTCCGGGAAGACTCTCCTATCCACCTCCACGAGCTCGGTCTCCAGCCTCTCTGCCAGGGCCATGTTGAATCCGTCCGCCGGACCCACCAGCTTCATGCTGCCTCCGGCCGGTCGCCGACTGTCACCATTATCTAGTTATCGCAGGTCGGACGCCGGATGGGGCGCGGTCGCCTGATAGCCCTGGAGGGGATAGACGGCGCTGGTCTCTCGACCCAGTCCGCAGCGCTGGTCGACAGGCTGAAGTCCTCCGGCGTGGAGGCCGTCTTGACCAAGGAGCCGACTGAAGGGGCCGTGGGCAGGTTGATAAGGGACGTCCTCTCCGGGAGGGTCGCGATCCCCCCTCCCAGCCTGGCCCTCCTCTTCGCGGCCGACAGGATGGATCACGTCGAGTCGGTCATATCTCCGGCTCTCGACCGGGGGGAGGTGGTGGTGACGGACAGGTACCTGCTCTCCTCCCTGGCATATCAGGGGCTCGACCTGCCCACCGGGTGGGTCGAGGAGATAAACAGGTTCGCCCCCCGCCCGGACCTCTGGATCGTCTTGGACGCGGATCCGGAGGTCGCCCTCCGTAGGATAAGATCCAGGGGCGGGGACTTGGAGATGTACGAGAGCGCGAGGATCCTGGGGAGGATCAGGGAGAGGTTCCTCTCCCTGGCCGAGAGGTTCGGGGCCGTTGTGGTGGACGCCAACAGGCCCGTGGCCGAGGTGGCCCTGGACGTGTGGAGGTCGGTCTCCGGGATGCTGAGGTGATCCCCTTGATAGCCTCTGTCGGCAACGCCAACGTCGACGTTACCCTCACCCTGGACTCGATCCCGGGGCCCGACGAGGAGGTCATCTCACGGGGGACCCTGGTGTCCGCGGGCGGGTCGGCCTCCAACTTCGCGATCGCGTGCTCCAGGTTGGGGTGGCCCGCGGCCGCGGCCGCTGTGGTGGGCCGGGATCCCCTCGGCGATTTCTACCTCTCCGCTCTGAGGGAGGCCGGGGTGCTCACCAACCTGGTGTTCAGGGATCCGGACCTCCCGACCGGCCTGGTGATAGTCATGAACGAGCCCGGCGAGCAGAGGAGGATGATACTATCCCCGGGAGCCAACCTCCGCCTCGGTAAGGATCTGATATCCTCCATCTCCCGGGAGCTGGGAATGTCAGAGGTCGTCCACGTCGCCACGGGCAAATTCGAGAACGCCCTGGCCGTGGCCGAGTTGGTCGAGGGACCCGTCTCCTCCTGGGATCCGGGGTTCAGGGTACTATCTGAGGCCGGGAGGATGGCGCTGGATCTTCTCCCGGAGTACGACAGGATCTTCGTCAATCTCAAGGAGGCCAGGCTCCTGTCCGGGTGCTCCGGGCCGAGAGACTGTCTATCGTCTCTCGTCGGTCCGTCGGAGGTGATAATCAAGCTCGGGGAATTCGGGGCCATGGCGTCGATAGAGGGGGAGGTGTACGAGAGTCCCGGGTACGCCGTCGAGGTCGTCGACACCACCGGCGCGGGAGACGTGTTCGACGCCGCCTACACCGTGGCCAGGCTGCGGGGGGAGGATCCCGGCCCCGCCCTGGACTTGGCCAACGCCTGCGCCGCCCTGTCGATAGGGACGCCCGGGGCCTCCCGCGGCATACCGACCTGGGACGAGGCCGTCAGGTACGCTGAGACCGGGAGGAGAAATTCGCCGTGATCCTCTCCCACCTCCTGACTGCCTCATCCTCGATCTCCCTCCTCAACCTCCTGTAGGCCCTCATCAGCCTTCTCCCCTCCCACGTCAGCGACGCGCCGCCGTGCTCCCTCCCACCCTTCCTTGCCTCGACCAACCTGAAGCCCAGCCTACCCTCCGCCCTCCTCAGCTTCCCCAGCAGCCAGGAGTAGGAGACCCCCAGCCTCCTGGCCGCGCCCTGCAGGGATCCCTCCCTCTCTATGGACTCCAGTATCTCGAGCAGCCCCAGGCCCATCACGTAGGACCCGTCCACCTCCAGCCAGACCCTCACCTTGGGGGTCGGCCTCCCAGCCGCCCGGGGGGGCACATCCCCCGGGGCCGGGGACGATTAAAAATTGGGACCATCCCGCCGGCGCGATGTCCGAGGGCGGACTGGACGCTAAGAGGGCCGCCGCGCTGTTGGCCCTGGGGCTGGCCATGCTGATACCCCTCGCGGGCGCCGTGGACCTGGGCGCCGTCTCCGAGTATCTCTGGGAGATAGGCCCAGGTCCCATAGCAATCTCCATCCTCTGCGTTCACGTCGGCGTCTTCTTCTACGCCCTCGGGTGGTACTTTCTGCTGGGCGGGAGGCTCGACCTGCTGGACTCCTTCCTGATAAGCTGGGCGAGCCTGTTCGTCAACCTCCTGATACCGACCGGATCCACGTCGGGGGAGGCCCTGAGGGTCTACCTGGCCTCCAAGAGGGGGGTTAACGGGGCGGCGGCCCTGTCCAGCGTGGTCACCCACAGGGTGATAATGATAATCCCCTTCGTGGTGAGCGTGGTGCTCGGCCTGTCATTCTTCGCCTCCGGCGGGGGGGTGCACGGGTCGGTCTCCTGGACCACGATCTGGTTTCTGATGGCAGCCCTGGCCCTGGTCGTGGTGGCCCTGTTCTACGTGAGCGGCTCCGAGGGGACCATGCTCCGGATCGTCGGCCTGGCCGAGAGGGTCCTGCGCAGGAGGCTTGAGGGGGTAAGGTCGGCCGCCAGGGAGTACGTGTCTGCCTTCAGGGAGGCCACGAGAGACGGTCGGAAGATGCTGATGGTACTCTCGACCTCCTTCGCCAACTGGCTCTTCGACATGGCCCCCATCTTCATATTCTTCTGGTCCCTGGGGGAGGACCTATCCCCCCTGTACGGGGCTTTCGTCTACTCGGTGTCGATAATGCTGGTGCTCATCCCCGTCGGGATCCCCGGCAACACGGGGGTCAGGGAGTGGGCCCTCATAGCCCTGCTCTCGGCGACCGGGGTCAGCAGGGAGGTGGCCACGGTGGTCACGCTGATGGCGTCCACCGTCTCCGTCTTCCTCAACGAGCTGATCTCCGGGATGGTGGCCTACCTGCTCGCGCTCAGGAGGCTCAGGCGCCCGGGAAGTTCTCCGACACCCACCCCCTGATGGCCTCCATGGCTCCCCTTATCACCTCCTTGGAGGTCGCGAAGCTGAACCTCAGGTACCCCTCGCCCGGCTCGCCGAAGTCGGTCCCCGGCAGCACCGCCACCCCGGCCTCCTCCAGGATCCTCCTGGCCAGCTCCTTGGATCCGACCCCCAGCCTCTTGACGTTCGGCCAGGCGTAGAAGGTAGCCTTCGGCTTTATCATGCTGAAACCCGGTATTGAGTTTATCTCCCTGTGGATCAGATCCCTCCTCTCCTGGTATTCCCTTACCATTGCGTTCACCTCGTCCCTCGGCCCCTTAAGGGCCGCGACGGCCGCCTTCTGGACGAAGGAGACCGGGCACGACGTGGTGTTGAGCTGTATCTTCATCATCTTGTCGGCCATGTCCCTGGGGGCCACGGCGTACCCGAGCCTCCAGCCCGTCATGGCGAAGGTCTTACTGAAGCCGCTGATCATGACGGCCCTGTCCTCGGCTCCCGGTATCGAGAGCACGCTCTCGTGCCTCCTTCCATCGAACACTATGTCCTCATATATTTCATCGGAGAATATCCACAGGTCTTTCTCCCTGGCGACCTCAACGACGGCCTCCAGGTCCTCCCTCCTGTAGACCCCCCCGGTGGGGTTGCAGGGCGAGTTTATCACGATGGCCCTGGTCTTCGGGGTCACGGCCTCCACTATCTCCTCCCCGCTCGGGGAGAACTCCCGCTCCTCCCTGAGGACCACCGGCTTGACCGCGCCGCCGACGAAGTTGACGACGCTCTCGTAGGCCGGGTACGCTGGCATCGGGATTATGACCTCGTCCCCCGGGTTTACCGTCGCCATCAGGGCCGCGAAGATGGCCAGCTTGGCCCCCACGAAGACGACCACCTGATCGGGGGAGACGTCCACCCCCCTGGACTCGGACACGCTCTCCGCTATGGCCTCTCTGAGCTCCGGTATGCCGGAGGACGGGGTGTAACCCGTGTATCCCTCATCCAGCGCCCTCTTGGCCGCCTCCTTTATGTGGGCCGGCGTGTCGAAATCCGGTTGGCCTATCTCCATGTGGTATATCCTGCGCCCTTGGGCCTCCAGCGCCTTGGCCCTGGCCAGGACCAGGAAGGCCCCCTCAACACCCAGTCGATCCATCCTGTCGGAGTATCGGGGCAATCTCCCCACCTCCCTGCCCCCAAACTTCCTCAAAATCTTAAACTTTTGGAGGGGAGATCACGGGGGCGACCTCTCCAGCAGGATCACCTCGCAGCAGTCGACCAGGGAGGCGAATCTCTCGGCGTCCTTTCTGCTCCCGACGATTTCCCCGTAATGCATGGGGATGACGATCCTGGGGGAGATCGCTCGGGCCGCTGCGGCCGCCTCCTCGGCGTCCATGACGTAGGTCCCGCTGACGGGGAGGAGGGCCACGTCCACCTTCAATCCCTCCATCTCCGGTATAAGGTCCGTGTCCCCCGCGTGGTACACCCTCAATCCCCCCAGGGTCAGCACGTAGCCGACGTATCCCTTCTCCCTGGGGTGAAAACTCATCCTGTCCGGCCTCGTGTTGTACGCCGGAACCGCAACGACCTCTATTCCGGCCAGCCGGATCGAGTCCCCCGGCTTGACCTGGAAGAATTTGCCCCCGATCCCCCTGAGCTTCCTAGCGCAGGTCTTCGGCGCCACGATGGCGGTCTCCGGGCCAGATACCCATCTCACGTCCTCGGGGCTGCAGTGATCGTAGTGATCGTGGGTGATCAGGACCGCGTCGGCCGTCCTGCCCCGCCCCCCCAGCCTGAAGGGATCCACGTACACCACCGGCCTCCCCCCCGGGCCGATCAGCCTGAAGCAGTCGTGTCCCAGCCACTCCAGCTCTATCTCGCCCACCCTCAACTCCATCACCCCTCACGAGTACTTCGTCACCCTGGTCATGGATATCTCGCTCGTCACCACGTCCACGAAAGTCTCCACCCCGACCAGCTTGGGGAGCCTCCTGACCACGTCCCTCTCGGTGACTATCCCCTTCAGCTTCCCGTCCTCCATCACTAGGAGGCTCCCGACCCCCCTGAACCTCATCTCACCCAGGGCCTCCGAGACGTCGGCGTCCGGGGAGACGGAGGCCACCTCTCTGGATCCAAGGTCCCCTATCCTGGTCGAGAAGGCCGCCTCCCCCCCGCCCGACTCCACGGCCGCCTTGACCTTCTGAGAGGCCGCCGCGGCTATCAGGTCCTTCATCGAGAAAACGCCAGTTATCTCGCCCCCTTCCTCCAGGGGGAGTCTCCTGATCCCCCGGAACACCATGGTCTTGGCCGCGTCCATCATAGTCGAATCAGGGTTGGCGGTAATCACCGGGGAGCTCATGATCTCCCTCACCTTAACGAAGGTCCTGTGGCCAGCCAGGGCGTCCGCTACGTGCCTCTCCGATATTATGCCTATGACGTGCCCGTACCTGTTCAGCACCGGGATCGCCCCGACGTTTTTCTCCATGAACTTCGAGATCACCTTGGCAAATCCGCCGACCATCTGGACGGTCACCGGGTTCTCCGTCATCACGTCCCCGGCCGTCGTCTCGAACAGCGCCCTCCTCAGCCCCTCCGAGGAGGGGTCCTCCACGACCCTCCTGAACAGGTCCCTGGCCGAGACGATTCCCACGATCTTCCTCCCGTCCAGGACCGGGGCGTGCCTCACCCTCCTGTTGGCGAACCCCCTCAGGATGGCCCACAGGGGTGTATCTCGCCTGGCCACGACGGCCGGCGGATACCTCCCTATGACCGCGGTCACCGGGTCCCCCACCTGAGATCGACCCCGGTGGGAGGCCCGAGTTAAGATATAAGGAGAGGAGGGGAGGGGAAGAGGGGATGTCAGAGGATCCTGACGCCCATGGCCTCGGCCCCGTTATCGTAGATTTCCCTTATCTTGAACAGGTAGGCGGGCGTCTTCTTCCAGTCCCTTGGTTTGGAAGGCCTGTGGAACAGGTCGTGGACGGAGTTGACGAACTCCCAGATCGGACCGGACTCGTGGATCTCCACATCGCACCTGAGCTCGTAGGACGTCTCGGGCGGCGTGAAGAACAGGATGGTGGCCCTCGCCGGCCCCCCGGAGGTCAAGTTCCTCCAGGTGTGCCCCTTCGCCAGCTCCAGGGTCGTCAGCTTCCCGAAATCTATTTTGTCCTCGACGTATATCTCCCCCAGGAGGAACTCGGCCGCCCTCCTTGGGTCGAACGGCCTGGCCAACTCCTCTCTCATCCTCTCCAGGGTCTCCTCCAGGACTTCCTCCCTGTGTATGAATCCTATCCCCTTTATGGACCCGTTGGGCCCGGCCGGGCCGCAGGTTATTATCGCCGGGTTGTGCCTGGTGAACCCCAGGAGGGTCCCGGGTCCCACGCGCCCCGAGGCCATCTCCCTGATGAGCCTCACCCTCTGCCTGAACGCGTACTCCACGAAGGCCTCCGGCATCTCCGGACCGCCCACGTCGAGTCACCGGCCCCCGGTCGTTCCGTTCCCTAATAACCGCGCCCTCCCAGACGCAGGGCCCGTGCGGCCTTCTTGAGGGTGGTCCTCAGCCTCAGGGACGCCCTCCTCAGGATTCCCGGGGGCCTCACGTCTGGCGGGCTCAAGGCGATGCTCAGGGGTATCTCCCCCATGCCTACCATCATCATGAACGCGGAGAAGGTCCTGACCGCCTCCTCCTGTTCGTGGGTCTCCACGGCACCGGGCCTCAGCCTCCTGACCCTGTCTATGGCCGCCTGGGCGTTGAGCCCGTTGGAGTAAACCAGGTAGGCCGCCGCCAGGGTTCCGGATCGGCCGACCCCGGCGAAGCAGTGGATCGCCACCGGTTTCCCGGACCTGGCCCTCCCGTCGATCCACCGGCAGGCCGCCAGCATGTCCCGCGGGTCGGGGGCCAGCCCCTTCTCCACGGGCATGAAGAGGATCTCCATTCCCTCCGCGAGGACGGCCGACTCGTAGAGGCCCTCGGACCCCCAGAATATGGACAGCTCGTGCTCGGTCGCCAGGCAGACTATGGCCCCTATCCCCAACCTACTGAGGGTCCTCAGGGTGTCCCTCCTGGTCGGGAGCCTGGACACCGCGATCTCGGACGGGACTATCCACGTCATCAGGGTCAAGGCGTCCCCTCCCCCCACGCGCGGCCCGATCCGACGACCACCCCGGGCCCGGACGCCCCGCCCCGCGCCGCTCTGGGGTCAGCCTCCCCCGACCAGCACGCCCGCCTCCACCCCCCCGCCCGGCCTTATGTAGGCGTAGGCCATCCTCGCCGTGGTGTGGGCCAGCCCGATCTCTCCCTCCCTGTCGAGGACTATCAGGCCGCCCCTCCCGCCGGTCCTCCTGAGCAGGATATCGAGGGCCCCCTCGGCGGCCGCACCCGGGTCCGCCCCGGCCGCCAGGGCGTCCACCGCGGCCTTGGCCATTAAGACCCTCATTATCCCCTCTCCCCACCCGGTGGACACCGCCGCCCCAACCTCCCCGTCGGCGTAGAGGCCGGCCCCCACTATCGGGGAGTCTCCCACCCTGCCCACCATTTTGAAGGGGGTTCCCCCCGTGGAGACGGCGGCCGCCAGGTTCCCCGAGTCGTCCAGAGCGGCGGCCCCCACGGTCCCGCCGGAGAATATGTCGGGCGGACGTCCTCCCCCTCCCGCCCTCTCCCTCTCCCTCTCCCTCCTCCAGCGCTCCAGCTCCCTCTCGACTATGAGGTCCCCCGGCGCGCACATCTCCAACCCCAACCGCTCGGCGAGCCTCTCGGCCCCCTCGCCGACCAGCATGACGTGCTCCGTCCTCTCCATAACGGCCCTGGCCAGGGTAACCGGGTGTCTGACCCTTCTCACCGCCCCGACCGCCCCGGCCTTGAGGTCTCGCCCGTCCATTATCGCGGCGTCCAGCTCCACGAACCCCTCCTCGTTGAGGAAGGAACCCACCCCGGCGTCGAACGTCGGGTCATCCTCCATGACCCTGACGGCGGCCTCCACCGCGTCCAGGGCGCTCCCCCCTCTGGACAACACCTTCCAACCCTCCCTGGCCGCCCTGGAGGTTCCCCTGACGTGATCCTCTACTAGGTCGTCCGGTATGTTCCAGGCCCCACCGTGGACTACTATGGCCGTCCTCAAGTCTCCCCCTCGGAGAGGGGGGCGGCCATCGTATAAATCTTTGAACGGATCCGGCCGGCGCGGGGGGGAACTTGGGGCCGACGGGCGCAGGGCCTGGATGTAGCGGCGGGCCTCCAGGTAGGTGGGACGCGGCCGTCGGGGTCCTGATCAGGACCGGAGGCCGAGGGAGGCAGATCCTCCTGGTCAGGAGGGCCGACAGGGAGGGAGACCCATGGTCCGGCCAGGTGGCCCTCCCAGGAGGGATGAGGATGGAGGGCGAGGCCCACCCGGCGGAGACGGCGGCGAGGGAGGTCCGGGAGGAAGTGGGGATAGATCCGGCCGGATCCGCCCGCCGGTGCGAGGTCCTCCCTCCGGTCAGGTCGAGGGCCGCCGGCCTGGTGGTGGTCCCGGTACTCATGGAGGGGGACTTCGGGGATCCCTCGCCGGATGGGCGGGAGATATCCGAGGCGGCGTGGATCTCCCTGGAGGACCTAGAACACTGCTTCGCGTCGATCGGCGGTGCCCAGGTCCCGGCCCTCCGCGCCGGGACCATGGTGGTCTGGGGGCTAACTTATAGGGTGATCCTCCGGGTCCTTGAGAAGGTCGGCTGATTGGGGGTAGACTCGATGTCAGGCCGCCGCCCGAGATCCGACGACCTGTGGGATGCGTCTTACGTCCTGCTGGTAATTCTGATATCCCTGCTGGAGTTCAGGGGGATGCTGCCCGACGGCTATCCCCCGGGGGTCGGCGGGGACTCGCTGGGTCACCTGTTCAAGATCTGGGTCGTCCGGGACTACCTCGGGCGCGGGGACCTCCCGCCGCCCTGGATCAGGTGGTGGGGGGCCGGCTTTCCATTCCTGAGGTTCTACCCCCCGCTGACCTACCTGCTGGCCGGGGCCGCCGCCCTGATCCTGGGGGGCCCCTCCAGGGGGTACAGGTTCGTCGCCCTGGCGGCCCTCGTGCTCGGCCCCCTGGCGATGGACAGGGCCGCCAGGCCCCTGCTCAGGTCGGCCGCCGCGTCCCGCGCAGCGGGTCTGATATACGGATTCAGCTCCTGGCACCTCAGGATGATCTCGGCGGAGGGGAACCTCCCCATGTTCCTAGGCTTCTCGGCCGCCCCGGTGACCCTCCTGGCCGCCGAGAGGATCTTGGAGCCGGGGGCTGATTGGAGGTCCGTGCTGCCCTCCGCGGCCGGGTTCGGCCTGCTCGTCCTGATTCACCACACCTCCGCCCTCTCAGCCGTCGTCGCCGTCCTCCCCCTGGCGGCCGCCGCGGCTCCGGGCGTCGTCAGGGACGAGGGTATCTCGCCGGTCGCCAAGAGGGCCGCGGCCGCCTTGGCAATCGCCTTCGGCGTCTCATCCGTGTGGCTGATTCCCGCGGTCGCGGAGGCCGGCAGGGCCAGGTTCCTCTCAGTAAGACAGTTCCCCGGCCAGCTCGAGTTCTGGAGCGTCAATCCGGGGGACGTTCTGACCTGGCCCCCCCGGGGGTACAGCCAGCACCTGGGTGTCGTGCTCTTGGCGGCGCCGGCGGTCGCGGCGGCGGCCGCCAGGCGCAGGGAGGCCATCGTCCTGGCCGCCACCGGATACGCGGCGCTGATCGCATCCTTCGGATCCCACGGTCCCCTCGGTTGGCTCTTCCTGGTGGACCCCATATCTTCCTTTCCTCCAATCAGGCTCGTGCCCACCTTCGTCTTCTGCGCCTCCTTGGCGGCGGTCTACTGGTTCCCGGCGACGGGCGGCGGGTCGCTTCGGCGCGCCAGGCTGGCGGCCCTGGGACTTGCCGCGCTGACCGTCCTCTCCATCGCGGAAGCCTATCCCAGGACCGCCGACATGTCCGTCGGCTGGATGCCGCCGGAGGACTACCTCGAGGCCGTGGTGTGGGCGGCGTCCGAGATACCCCCCTACGCGCGCATATACCAGCCCGGCCTCCCGGCGGTGGAGGGGTCCCTTCCATCCCTCCTCCCCTCCATCGTTCGCAGGCCCATCTTGGGCTCCTGGTATGCGGAGGCGACCCAGATCAGGTGGGATCTCGTGCTCCTGGATGAGAGGATGAGGCTACCGTCGGAGTCGGCATGGGTCAGGCGGGCCCTCAAGTCCTACGACGTCTGGGCGGTCATCCTGAGCGACAGGATACCCCTCCGGGACGAGGTGGCCGAGACCCTGTCCGGCGCCGGATTCTCCGCCGCCTGGAGATCCGGCGAGTACACGGCGTGGATCGGCAGAGGCCGCCCGGCGGAGGCCGTCAGGGGGAGGGTGCTGGCCATCGGGAAGTCAGCCTGGGTGGTCGATCGGATACTCCAGGACGCCTCGGTGGACCGGGGCGGCAGCGACTACCTGGACGACTACGACCCCTCAGAGCTCTCAGGGTATGACCTGGTGGTGCTCTGCGGCTACGGGTACAGGAACCCGGGGAGGGCCAGGGAGGTGCTGACCTCCTACCTGACGTCCGGGGGGAGGGTGGCCGTGAGCACCTTCGGCAGCCCGGATCAGGACTCCCCGAACGTGCTGGGACTGGGATTCAGGTCCAAGACCTTCTCCCTGAACGGGACTGTCGGCGTCTCCGGCACGCTGGCCGGGATCCTCTCCCCTTTCTCCTACGAGGGCGGCCCTTGGATGGGGCCCCTCTACTCCGGACCGGGGGTAGAGCCGAACTCGTCGATCGGCGGGTGGACCCTGCTCGGCAGGGCGAGGTTCGGCCCCGGGGAGGTCCTGCTGATAGGGGGGAACCTGCTCTACCACGCCGTCTACAGCGGGAACGGGGACGAGGCGGCGGCGCTGGCGAACTTCATGCTCCCGCCGCCCCCCGAAGTCGAGGTCTCCGTCTCGCGGTGGGGGGACGGAGAGATCTCCCTCAGGGTCTCCTCACCCCGGGAGACCGCGATCCTGATATCCGAGGCCTGGTATCCCAGGTGGGAGGCCCAGGTCGACGGCTCCCCAGTCCCAACCTGGGAGGACGGCCGGACGGGGCTGACCTGCGTCAGGATCCCTCCCGGGGTCAGCGAGGTGAACCTATCTTTCGCCGAGCCCTGGAGGCCCCTGTACCCGGCCAGCGCGGCCTCCGCGGCGGCCGCCCTCCTGGCGCCGCTCACCGCCGGAGGGAGAGGAGGATCAGGAGGCGGGCGTAGGAGAGGACGGTCCGCCAGACCCTGAGCTTGCTCTTTCCCCTCTTCCTCTCGTAGTGCACCACCGCGGGGACCTCAATCACCCTGCACCCGGCCCTGGAGAGCCTCGCCAGGATCTCAAGCTGGATCTCAAAGCCGCGCGACTCCGGGAAGTCTTCCTGGGACATCAGCAGCCTGACGCACCCGGCCCTGTAGCACCTGTACCCGCTCGACACGTCCCTGACCTCCAGCCCTAGGATCGCCCTGGCCAGGTGGGAGAGGCCCCGGCTGAGCGCCCTCCTGAGCGCCGGGACCCCCACCTGCCCTCCCCCCCGAACGTACCTGGACGCGATCGCCACGTCGGCCCCTCCCAGGCAGGCCTCGGCCAGCCCGGGGATCAGTCCCGGGTCGTGGGTTCCGTCGGCGTCCATGGTCACCAGCAGGTCGTCTTCCGCCGAGTTGTCCGCGGCCCACCCGAATAGCGTCAGGAGGGCGTCCCTCAGCCCGAGGTTCCTCGGGTGCCTGAGGACCACTATCCCCCACCGACGGGCGGCCTCCTCCAGTATGCCCGGGGTCCCGTCCTCGCTCCCGTCGTCGACCGCCACGACCGACACCCCCGGGCCGAGGGACCTTATCGCCCTCAGGAGGTCGGGTAGATTCTCCTCCTCATTGTAGCAGGGCAGCAGGACGAATATCATCTCCGGCGAACCTCCCTCCCCCGGCCGAGCAGAGCCCCCACGCCCACGGAGGAGCCGGCCAGCTCCGCCGCCCTGTCCAGGAGCAGGCTGCCCAGGGCCGCGTCCGGCGGGACCCCCAGCTCGGTCAGCAGGCCGACCCCGGCCGCCTCCACCACCCCCAGCCCGGCAGCCGACACCGGCAGGAAGGCGAAGGTGTAGACCAGGGGGTGGAGGAGGAAGAACGCCTCCGGCGGGGCGGAGGCCCCGGCCGCCAGGGCGGCGAAGAACCACCTGGTCGAGGTCAGCACCCAGGAGGCGGCCGTCAGGGCCGCCGCTGGCGGGAGGGCCCCGGCCGTCTCCCCCATGGCCTCTCCCACCCCCTCCAGCCACGCCCACAGGGACCTCGGCCTGCCGGAGGTGATCCTCCTGAGGGTCGACCTGATCCTACCGGAGGCCGCGGAGGCCAGGCCCGCCGCCATGGCGAAGGAGATCAGGGCCCCCACCACCGCCGACGAGGATCCCCTCCCCGCGAGGCCGAGGTACGCCGAGGCCGCCGCCAGGACGGCCGACCTCAGGGCGAAGTCCACAGACTGGGCCGCGAACACCGCCCCGGCCACGGCATCCCTGTCCGCCCCGTCGGCCGCGAGCGGTATGACCACCAGGTACCCGGCCCTCGCCGGGGTGACCGCCCCGGCCAGGTACCCGGCCAGGTGGGGGAGGAGCACCGACCTGAATGGGGCCCTCCCGCCGGTCAGGATCGCCAGCCTGAGCCCGGTGACCGACGCGGCCGCCAGGTGGCAGATCACGGCCGCCAGGAAGGGGAGGGGGTCGGCCCCCTCGATCCTCCCCACAACGCGGCCGGCCCCGGCCCACCAGACCACTGCGGCCAGGGCGGACAGGCCCACCGCCAGCGAGGCGACCCTCCCGACGACGTCCGACCTCCCCCACCTCGGGGACATCCCGCCTCTCCCTCCCCCCACCCTTATTAACGTCCGCCGGGGATCCACATCAATTGATGATATCCCACCAGCTGCTCCGGGTGGCCTTGCTGATATCCTCCAGGGACTTCAGGACCAGGAAGTTCAGGACAACCCTGACCCTGCTGGGGGTGGCCGTGGGCATAGGGACCATGGTGGCCCTGACCTCCGTGGCCATGGGGATAAGGGATCAGGCCGTCGGGATCCTGACCGAGACGACCGACTTCATGGTCACCCCAAAGGGGGCCTCGGAGTTCCAGGCCGAGATACCGGAGTCCCTGGCCACCCAGCTCAAGCTCTACCCCGAGGTGGAGGAGGTCGGCCCGGTCCTCTCCCAGATGGTCTTCATAGAGGGCCAGCCCGGGTGGGCCATGGGGGTCACCGAGGAGACCGGCGGGGTGGTCGGGGTCACGCTGGAGGAGGGAAGGGACATAGAGAACCCGTCGGAGGAGGTCCTCGTCGGGCGCAGCATGGCCGACCAGCTGGGACTGAGCCTGGGGGACAACATAAGGATCAGCCCGTCGATGAACGAGCCCGGTAAGGTGTACAGGGTCGTTGGGATCCTGCAGAACACGGGCAGCGTCGTCGACATGGGGTGCTACGTCGACTTGAGGGAGCTGCAGAGGATGATGGGAATGGAGGGGAGGCTATCCATGATATTCGTCAGGCTCACGGACCCCAGGCTCGGCGATAGGTTCAGGGAGCAGGTGGAATCCAGGTACCCGTGGCTGGAGGTCATAGAGCCCAAGCAGATAGCCAAGAACGTCGGCAGGGTGCTGGACATGATGAACAGCGTCCTGTTCTCGATAGGCTCTATATCCCTCCTGGTGGGAGCCCTGGGAGTCATGAACACCACCATGGTCTCCGTCCTCGAGAAGACCAGGGAGATAGGGATCATGAAGGCCGTCGGCGCCAGGAGGTCCCACGTCCTCTTCATATTCCTGGTCGAGTCTGTCATGGTCGGGGCGGCCGGCGGCGCGGTGGGCGTGGTCCTTGGGGTCGGCCTGGCCAAGGCCGCCAGCGAGCTGATACCGAGGATGATAGGAATACCGGCGCCGGTCAAGCTGACCCCCCTCCTGCTGGCCGGTCCCGTTGGCCTGGCGGCCCTCCTCGGCCTCGCGGCCGGCGCGTATCCCGCCTGGAAGGGGGCGAGCGTGAGGCCGCTGGAGGCGATAAGGTATGAGTGATCCGCCGGCCATAGAGCTCAGGGACGTCCGCGTCGTCTACAGGATGGGCCAGACGGAGATTCAAGCCCTGGGCGGCGTGTCGCTCGCGATTGACAGGGGGGAATTCGTATCCGTGGTCGGGCCCTCCGGCAGCGGGAAGAGCACCCTGCTGAGCGTCATGGGGTGCCTCATGAGGCCCACCTCGGGCAGGGTGATTATAGACGGGGAGGACGTGACCGACCTGCCGGAATCGAGGCTCGCCGTCGTCAGGGCCAGGAAGATAGGGTTCATCTTCCAGTTCTTCAACCTGATCTCGACGTTGACCGCCCTGGAGAACGTAATGCTTCCGATGATATTCGCCGGGGAGACCGACGAGGTGGAGATGAGGCACCGCGCGCTGGAGCTGCTCGACCTGGTCGGGCTGGCTGACAGGGCCGATCACCGCCCGGCCGAGCTATCCGGCGGTCAGCAGCAGAGGGTGGCCATAGCCCGGGCCCTGGCCAACGACCCGGCCATAATCCTGGCGGACGAGCCCACGGGGAACCTCGACTCTAAGACGAGCGCCGAGGTCATGGACCTGGTGGAGGACCTCAACGAGAGGCTCGGAAAGACCTTCGTCATAGTGACCCACGATCCCAAGGTTGCCGAGAGGGCCAGGAGGAGGATCTACATGCTCGACGGCATGGTCTACGACAGCCCCCCGAATAGGCTATCCACGGCGAGGTCCAGCGGGAGCGGGGTGGATCTCCGCGCCATCCTGGCCGAGCTGGAGGAGACCAGGCTGGCCCTGGAATCAGTGAGCCCCGACGACCCGATCTCCGACCTCAGGGAAAAGGTAATTACGCTGAGGATGAGGCTCTCTAGGATAAGGAGGCGCCTACACAGTTGACGCCCAGCAGGAGGGCGCTCGCCCTGGCCGCGGCCGTCCTGATCGTCGGGGTCCGGACCGCGGCGGCCCAGCCGACCGGGACCAAGGAGGAGACCGTGTACTACGAGATCCTCTGGAACGGCTCGGTGTCCGGGGGAGACGCGGAGGTCTCCCTGAGGTTGAGCAACCCCGGGGAGTCGAACGAGACCGTCTCGGTGTGCGACCGGCTGTGGTTCGGAGACGCCCGGGACGTGAGGCCGCTGCTCGGCTCCCGACCTCCGGATCTGACATTCGAGATCCCCGGGGGGTACTCTCTGTGCTGGCGCTCGATCCCCGTGGGCGCCGGGGGCGAGGTGGAGATAAGGTACGGGGCGAGGACGAACCTCAGCCTGCCCGCCGAGGTGTCCATCTCCATCCTGATCAACGGCGAGCCCGCCGACCCCGAGGTGGTCGAGGGCCGCCCCTACCTGCCCGTCAGCCCGGGGGACGAGATAGAGGTGAGCGTGACCCTCTTGAACACCCTGCCGCGGCGGACCACCGATCTGGGGGTCGGGCGCCCGCCCCTGGGGTACAACCTCCAGCTGTCCATAAAGAGGGACTCCTTCACCGAGCCGGACTCCGACCCGGCGCCGGCCATGGTCCTCCCGTCCGGAGACAGCTGGATACTGAGCTGGTTCGGGGTCCTATGGGACGATCCAGAGACGATCTCCATGAGGTTCAGACTGAGGCCCTCGGTTCCCCTCGGGGTGGAGGACTTCCCGGATCTGACGGTCCAGCTCTCCACGGACACGTCCTCCGTGGCCGACCAGCTCGAGGAGGCGGCGGAGAGGTACAACGAGTCCCTCCGACTCCTGCTGAACATGAGCGATAGGCTCCAAGAAATGAGGGATTCCCTCTTCTGGCTTGCCTCCGGTCTGGAAGGAGCCAGAAGGGCCTTGACGGACTCCCGAAGCGGGCTGAGGGAGCTGGCAGACGGGCTCAGGCGGGCCGCCGTCGGTGAGGAGAGGGCGGCCGACGAGGTGGGTCGGGTCCGGGGGTACCTGGCCGACGTGCTGGACAGGATGGACTCCCTGGGGTCGACGGTCGACAGGGTGATCGAGGCCAATCGAGACCTCCTCTCCAAGCTCAAGGACCTCCTCTCCCAGTTTAACCTGTCCATAACCCTGCCCGGCGGCGGGATATCCGACCTGATCTCGTCGATGCGCTCCCAGCTGTCCGCCGCCAGGGGGAGGGCTGCCGCCACCATCTCCACCCTGGCCCGGATGGAGTCAACTCTGAGGAACGCCTCCGTCTCCCTGTCCGAGGCCGCGGAGGCGGCGGAGGCCGCCTTAGACAATCTAACGATATTGGACTCATCCCTCGAGTCGGCGGCCTCCGCCGCGAGATACGGAGCCTCGATCTCGGACGAGGCGATCTCCAACATGACCGAGAGGATGGAAGACCTGAACTCCACCCTGTCGGACCTGAGGCTCAGGTCAGAGCTGGCGAGGCTGGGCGTCCCGTTCCTCGGCCCGGCCGAGGTGGACCCCCCAGATCCCGGGGTGGTGGAGGTCGTCCCGCGGCTCTCCAGGGAGGGTGGGTCGTGGGTCGTGGCCGACCTGATTCTTCCCAACTCCACCGTGCCCGGGGGGGTGCTCTCCTCCCTGTCCATCCTCTCCGGTGATGGTGGAGGGATGTACCTGCAGGCCAACTGCTCCGGCTCCTGGACCCTGGCCGAGTTCCCGCCGTGGTGGAGCTCCCCCGGCGAGCTGATAGTCATTCCCCTGTGGAACCTGAGCGGCGCGGGCGGGGGGCTGCTGGGGGCCAGGGGATACAGGGTGCTGATCCCCTCTTCAACCAGACCCTCCGTCAGGATCGAGGCCGATCTCGTCCGAGGACGCCCCATGGAGGTCAGGACGAGGATGGTCGTGTCGGTGGATTCCCCGGACCTGGCGGTCGGCCTGAACCTGTCCGAGCCGAAGCCCCCCGCCGCGGCCGCGGCGGAGGGGGACCGCGATGGGGAGGTGGAGGGGGGCCCCTCGGCCCCGGTTCTCCTCCTGACCTCCCTGGCCGCGGCTGGGGTCGCCGCGCTGGGTTACCGGAGGATCAGGGCGGGCAGGGAGAGGGAGAGGACGAGGCTCCTGTCGGAACTCGAGAGGCTCAGGGTGGAGGTTGACCTGTTGATTGAGGAGGTCAGGGAGAAGCTGGGCGAGGGGTGAGGGGATCAGAGATACCTCTCGAGCTCCCAGTCGGTTATCTTCCCTAGGGTCTCCTCCCACCCCCCGGCCGACTCCAGATAGGCCCTCCATTCGGCCTCCTGCCGCGCGGCCATCTCCTCCACCAGCCCCTCACCCAGTACCGACCTGGCCAGCTGGCTCGACCTGAGCTCCCGGGCGGCCTCCGCCAAGTTGGGCGGCAGGGTCTCCATTTCCCCGCCACCCTCGTACACGTTGAACCCGCTCTCCTCCGGCGGCTCCAGCCCGAGCTCTATCCCCTCGAGCCCGGCCGCCAGGGAGACTGCGGCGACCAGGTAAGGGTTGCAGGAAGCGTCTGGCGCCCTGAACTCGATTCTGCTGACCTTCCCCCCGTAGAAGGGCACCCTGACGAGGGCGGAGCGGTTCGACCTACCCCACGACACGTAGACGGGGGCCTCGTGCCCGGGCACCAGCCTCTTGTAGGAGTTCACAGTAGGCGCGGCGACCGCCGTGATCTCCCTGGCCCTCCTCAGGAGCCCCGCCAGGAAGGCACTCCCGACCGGAGACAGTTCCCTGCCCCTCCCCATGACCGCCTCACCGCTAGAGGCGTCTCTCAGGCTCAGGTGCATGTGCATCCCACTCCCGTTTATTCCCGAGAAGGGTTTGGGCATGAACGTGGCCCTCAACCCGAGGTCTGCCGCGGAGAGCCTCATCTCCTCCCTCATCAGGGAGACCAGATCGCAGGTCCTCACCGGGTCGCCCCCCTCTATCACCAGCTCGTACTGTCCCGGGGCCACCTCGTGGTGGTACTTGACGGGCCTGCCCCCGGCCTCCTCAATAGCGGCCGCGGCCCTCTCTATGACGGCCGAGGCCTCCCTGGGCGGGACCGAGAAGTACCCCCCGCGGTCAGCGGGCCTAATCCTCTTACCCTCACCGTCGTCCCTCACCAGGAAGAACTCCGGCTCCACCCCAAGTACAGGCTCAAACCCCATCTCCTTGGCTTTCTTGACGACCTTTCCCAGTATCAACCTGGGATCGCTCTCGAAGGGGCCTTCCGGCCCGGCCGAGTTGGCGAACACTATCCCCGGGGGGGATCTCAGGGTCTCGGGATCTGGGATCAGGGTCATGTCGCTCCTCTCTATCTTGGCGAACCAGGGTATCGAAGACCCGTCGAAGCCGGGGCTCGGGAGGTCGCCGCCGTCCCACCTGACCTGCAGTGATCTGAGGCGCCCCAAGTGGTCCGGGAAGAGCACCCTCAGGAAACTCGGACCGCTCTCCGCGCGCTCCGGCATGTAGCCCCAGTTTTTGGGGTCAAATTTATCATTTTCCCTCCAGGTGAAGAACATATGTCTAATTTTAAGGTGAGAAACGATACGATCGACCCAACGGAGGCGGCCGTCCTCAGGGCGCTGGCCAGATCCCCCAGGGCTTCCCTGAGGTCCCTGGCGGCCGCCGCGGGGGTCGCCGTGTCCACGGCGTCCAGGAAGATGGAGTCCCTCTCCTCACGCGGGATACTCAGGGGCTTCAGGGCGGTGATCGACTGGGACATGCTCGGGTACGACCTCTTCGCCCTCATAGAGGTCACGGCCTCTCAGGGAAGGCTGACCGATTTGGAGAGGGAGATAGGGGAGGACCCGAGGGTCGTGGCCGTCTACGACGTGACCGGCGCCACTGACGTGATCGTGCTGGCCAGGTTCCCCTCCAGATCCGAGCTCAGCGATTTCGTAAAGGGGCTCCTATCCGATCCGAGGGTGGAGAGGACGAACACCAGGATCATCCTCAACGTGGTGAAGGAGGACGACCGCGGGCTGGTGGATCTGATAGCCGGCGCCCCCCGCCGCGGTCGTTATATAGGCGCTAACAACAACGGCTAGCCGCGACCGGACATGCTGAGGTCGATCGTCGAGGAGGCCAACCTGACCAGGGGGGAGGCCCGGTACCTGAGGGCCCTGGCCGGGGAGTGCGCCAAGTCAGGCCGCCCGGTCGGCCCCCGGAGGCTCTCCTCTGTAGTGACCGTCAGCCCACCAACCGCCCTAAACATGCTCAGGCGGCTCGAGGAGAAGGATCTAGTGGAGTACAGACCGGGAGAGGGGGCCGTGCTCACCGACAGGGGTTGGGAGGCAGTCATGGAGCTGGACTGGAGGCACGGCGTGCTCGAGACCCTCCTGTACAGGTTGGGCGTTTCTCTGGAGGAGGCGTGCGACGCCGCGAGCTCGGGGGAGCTCTGCATACCGGCCCGAGCCCTGGCCAAGGTGTGCGAGTACCTCGGCCACCCTCCCCGATGCCCCCACGGGGATCCCATACCGCACCCGCCCTGGGCGCCGGGGGGTGACTCAAGGTGAGGTCGAGGGAGACCGCGCTGCTCCTGGCCGCCCTCGCGCTCTCCTGTTTCCCGGCGGCTGGGTTGAGCGCCTCCCCGCAGAGGCCCCTGGTCCTGGTCAGCGTGGAGCCGCTGGCGGCCATAGTCAGGGACGTGGCCGGAGACTTGGTGGACGTGGAGGTGGCTGTGCCCCCGGGTCAGGAGCCCCACTCCTTCCAGGCCACCCCAGATCTCGTCGACCTGGCTGGCAGGGCGTCGCTCTTCGTCACCGTCGCCCACCTGCCCGTGGAGGAGCAGCTGGCCGAGGTGGCCGACTGCCCAGTGATCGGCCTGGAAGACTACCGGGCCGAGGGGTTGAGGCTCCTCCAGATGCCGGGCGGGGAAGGAGAGGATATACACGGGTTCTGGCTCCTGCCGGATAACGCCGTCGCCGTGGCCGCCGCCGTCTCCCGCTCCCTCGCGGAGATAGACCCGGAACACGCCTCCGAGTACGCCGCCGGATTGGAGAGATTCGGGGCCGAGGTGGGTGAGCTGAAATCAGAGATGGCCGAGCTATCTGCCTCCCTGAACCTGAGGGGCCAGGGGGTCTTGGTGTCCACCCCGGCCGAGGTCTACCTGGCCGCGGCCCTGGGGATGGTCCCGGCGTCCTCCATAGTCAGGGGCCCCAACGCCCTGATAGGTCCGGCGGAGGCGGCGGAGATCGGGTCGGCGATGGACAGGGGGGAAATAAGGTTCGTGATGGTCTCGGACGCGGTCATGGGGACCAAGGCAGCCGACTACGCCCTCCAGCTCTCCTCCGAGCACGGCGCCGCCCTCCTCAGGTCCTCGATCTTGAACGTCCCGGCCGGCGGCTACCTGGGATACATGGAGAGAAATCTGGGGATGATCGAGGGAAGCCTACGCTCGGGCTCTCCCGCCGCCGGATCGCGCGGACCTGGACTCGGGTGGGAGTGCGCCGCCTGGGTGGTCGCGGCGTCCGCCCTGGCGGTGGCGGCCGCGGGGGTGGCGATATGGAGGGCCTGAGCGCGGTGGAGCTGGAGGGGGTGTCCGTCGGGTACGACTCGTTCCCCGTGCTCGAGGGGGTGAGCATGGCGGTGCCCCACCCGTCCGTGGCGGTCGTCATGGGGCCCAACGGCTCCGGGAAGACCACCCTGCTGAGGACCCTCCTGGGCCTGCTCAGGCCGATGGAGGGCAGAGTCAGGGTCCTGGGGTTGGATCCCTCGGAGGACAGGATCGAGGTCAGGAGGATGGTGGGGTACGTCCCCCAGAGGGAGTCCATATCCGCGGAGATCCCACTCAGGGTGATGGACGTGGTCCTCATGGGGAGGCTGGCCAGGAGGCGCCCGCCCAGGAGGGTCACCCCCGAGGACGTGGAGGCCGCGGAGCGGGCTCTGGAGGAGGTGGGGCTCCCGGACCTCGGAGACGCCGTCTTCAACGAGCTGTCCGGGGGTCAGAGGCAGAGGGTGCTCCTGGCCAGGGCCCTGGCCTCGGACCCGAAGCTCCTCCTCCTGGACGAGCCCCTATCGGCTACGGACGCGGCCAGCAGGGACGTGATCGCCGGGACTATAGCTAGGAAGAGGGGGGAGGGGGTGTCCTCAATAATAGTGACCCACGACGTCAACCCCCTGGCCGAGGTCACGGACTACCTCGCCCTGCTGAGCGGAGGGAGGCTGGTGGCCTTCGGCAGGGTCGCCGAGGTGCTGACCCCTCCCAACCTCTCCACGGTCTACGGGGGGAGGGTCCGGATCTTCAGGGAGGGCGGGCTCTGCTTCGCCATCGTCGGCGACAGGCACGGGTGAGAGCATGCTCGATCAGGTCGCGCGGGCGGCGCTGGCCGCCGCCATGGTGTCCGTCAGCTCCGCCTTCGTGGGGCCCGGGGTCGTCTACAGGGGCCTCAGCTTCATGGTCAGCGGGGTGGCCCACGCCGCCCTGGCCGGGGCCGCCCTGGCCATGCTCGCCTCAACCCTGACCCCTCTCAGCTTGGACCCGGCCGTCGGAGCCGTGGCCGCGGGGATCGCCGTGGCCGCCCTGGTGTCCTGGGCCGGGGGAGGGGAAGGCAGGGCCGAGGAGATGGAGACGGCGGTGGGCGTCACCTTCGCCGGGGCCATGAGCCTGGCCGTGCTCACCTTCTACGTGATACCGTCCGAGAGGATCCCCGAGGTCTGGGGATACCTCCTCGGAGACATACTCCTCCTCTCCCCTCTGGACCTGATCGTGCTCTCCCTCACGACCGCCGCCTGCGCCGTCGGGAGCGCGGCCTTCTACCGGGAGTTCCTCTACGTGACTTTCGATCCGGAGGGGGCGGAGGCCCACGGCATGAGGCCCAGGGTGTACCAGTGGGTCCATCTCTCCCTGACGGCGCTGGCGGTCGCCGGGATGACCAAGGCCGTCGGCGCCATAATGGTCTACGCCCTGGTGGTGGCCCCCGCGGCCGCCGCGGCCAGGCTGTCCCGGGGCGTGAAGGGGACCATCCTCCTGACTTTCGCCCTGGCCGCCCTCGCCTCGGCCGCCGGCATGTTGGTGGGGTTCTGGGCCGACGTCTCCCCCAGCGCGGCCGCCGGGCTTGCCGCCTCCCTAATGTACGTGGCCTCCGTCCGGGCGGCCGGGGGGAGGGGTTAATTTCGCGTCCGGCGGTCCCGACCCTATGGACCTGCTGAGGATGAACTCCGCCTCCAGGATCATCAGGGAGTCCCGCAGGCTCCTCGTATACTCCTCCTGCCTGGATCTGGAGGCGCCCTGGGTAGCCGGGGAAGCGGCGCCCGGCGCGCCGGCGGCGTCGGTCTGCATGGAGGCCGAGCACCTGAACGTGGTGGCCCTGAAGATAGCCTCGATAATGGCCAGGGTGGACCTCGAGGAACTCTCCATCCTCACCGTCGACGGGAGCCCCCACTGCCTCCAGCTCCACCACGCGGCCGAGGAGGCCGCCAGGATCTCCGGGTTCTCGGGGAGGCTGAGGCACATGATCTTCAGGCGCGGCAAGGTGGAGGAGGTGTCTCGAGAGGCGGTCAAGGCGGCCAGGTACCTGTCCAAGGTGCAGAGGATGATGCCCACCGGGGGGACGGGGCCGCTCGACTTATAACCCGGTCGGAGGCCGGGGCGAGGTGCGTCGATGGAAATCGAGATCCGCAGGAAGATGGAGGCGCTGGCGGCCGCCGTCCTGCTGGCGGGCCCGGCGGCCGCGGCCGCGCAGCCCCTCCTTTTCAACCTGCCCCAGGGGGCCCACCTGACCTACTCCGTCGGCGCCGCCGGGACCTACGAGGTTAGGGCCGAGGGCCCCTCCAGCCACGCGGGCGGGGCGTGCAGATCCATGTGGTTCTCCTATGATCCCAACTCCTCAGTCTCCGGGGACGAGATAGAGGGGAGGGGGTGCTACAGGCAGGAAGACGGTCGCCCACTATACATAGAGCTCACGATACCGGGCGGCGTCCCGTACAACTCCCTCAGGGTCGAGTACTCCTGGAGCGGCGAGGAGCTGACCTCCATGATATTGATGGTCAACAGGACCGAGAACTCTTCCCAGATAGCGGTCGACGTGTCCTCGGGGGTGGCCGTCTACAAGTCCTTCTCCGGGGGATCGGTCGTCGATCAGGAGAACATGACTTTCGAGCCGGGGAGCCTCCCCGTGGGTATGTCAATACCTCCACTTCCCGGAGACCTGCCCTGGGTCCCGCCCGGACTCCACCTGGAGGAGATAGACCCCGGGGAGTCCGGAGACGTGTCCCTGGAGAATCCGGGCCTGCCGGGTAGGCTGATGCCCATCCACGTGGAGGCGGGCTCCGTCGAGGAGGTGACCGTCCCGGCCGGGGAATTCACCTGCTTTAGGGTGTCCCTCTCTCCCCAGGGGGTCAGCGCCGAGGAGCTGGGAACCCTGATGTGGGTCACCGAGCAGTCTCCCAGGATACCGGTGGCCCTGGAGCTCAGGATCTGGAACCAGAGCACCAGAATAGAACTGTTGAGCTGGGAGGGTCCTGGCAGGCCGTCAACCTCTCGCCCCCCGTCTTGGGCCGTTCCTGCGGCCGCCCTGGCCGCCGCGGCCGTCGCCGCGGCCGCCTACTTGTTGAGGAGGAGCCGGGGGACCGCGGAGGGACTTGAGACCCTCCCACCGGCAGAGCCCGGGTCCGAGGGGGAGCCCCGGACAGCCCCGGGCGAGTCGCCGCCTGACGGGTCAGAGGCCCCGGGATCGGAGGGAGGGTGAACCCGCGGGGACCGGGATCACCCCCGCCCCCGGGATCCCCCCACCCGGTGAGGCGACAGGACGCCCCTGGCCTCCCTCAGAACCCCCTCCGGGTCCCCCACGCCCATCTCCCTGAGACCACCGACCCCCAGGGACACCACATCCACCACCGTGACCGCCCCGGCCGCGGCCAGCTCCGCCGCCTCCCCCCTGTCCAGGGTCCTGAGGACCGTCACGGGATAGAGCCCCGTGCCCTCCACCATCTCCCTGAGGCTGGGTCCCCCGCGGGACCGGCCCCAGGACGTGAGCCTCATCCCGGTGCACCCCGCGTACCTCTCGGCGGCCGCGGTCACCTTCGTGTTGGTGGCGAGCCAGGGCTCGTCGAACCGCCCCTCCAGGTCCTCGAACCTGGCCCGCGTGTACATCGCCACCTTGAGGTCCGTCTTTATCCCCGGGCGCTCGTGGTGCTTGCACTCCACCATGTATCTGACCCCGCCCCTCTCGGCCGACACGTCGACCTCCTGATCGACGCACCTCCCGGGCAGGACCATCCCCACCCCGGATATCCTGTACCCCAGGGCCCCGAGGAGCCTGGCGAAGTACCTCTCGAAGGGATAGCCGGTCGGGCCCAGCCTCATCAGGGCGGACTTCAGGTCGTACCTGGCGGCCAGGCCCGGCCTCTCCCCCTCCAGCATCTCGAGGGCCATCTCCAGTATCTCCCTGGTCTCTATCCCTGGATGGGCCCTCCGCTCCACCTCTCCGGCTATCCTGAGCGCGGTCTCCCTGTCGGCGCCTGCCCTGATCAGGGTCCTGGCCAGCTTCCCCCGATCGAACCTCTCCACGCTGCCGTCAGATTTCCTCACAGTCAGCAGGGGAGACCACCATCGACCCGCCGGGGCGCGACGGTTTAAACGATCCGCCGCCCCCCTAAGGGGATGGATCTCTCCGTGGAGCTGGGCGCCTACGTGGACACGGGGGAGCCCTGCCTCCTCGAGGTCTCCGAGCTCGTGACCGGAAGGACGGCGGTGGTGGCCAAGACGGGGTACGGGAAGTCGTGGACCATGAGGAGGGTGGCGGAGGGCCTCTTGGAGCTGGGCCTCCCGGTGGGCGTCATAGACCCCGAGGGGGAGCACGTGAGCCTGGCCGACTCCTACGACATGCTGGTCATATCGCCCGAGGGCGACCTGGACCTGGCGAGGGGGGGATCCCCGGAGAGGCTGGCGAGGGCCGCCCTGAGCGGGGTCAGCTTCGTCCTGGACCTGTCCGGGTACTCGGCCGATCCGAAGACCGCGGCAGAGGTGACCTCCAGCTTGCTCAGGTCCCTAATGGACCAGAGGGGAGAGGGGTTCCTGGTCATGATAGACGAGGCCAGGGAGCTGGCCCCCGAGAGGAACGCCAGGAGCATCCTCGGGAAGTACGCGTCCGAGACCGCGGTCTGGGTCAACTCCCTGGCCACCAGGGGTAGGAAGAGGGGCATAGGCCTGCTGTTCACTACCCAGCGGCCGCAGCTGGTCTCGAAGACCCTACTGAGTCAGGCGGAGAACAAGATCCTACTCAGGGTGGAGTACAACGCGGACCTGAGCGTGATGGCCAGGTTCCTCGGGCTCGACAGGGAGCTGATGGGGAGGATCAGGAGACTCGAGAGGGGGGAGGCATACGTCGAGGGGCCCTTCGTCGGTAGGCCGGGCCTCGTCAAGGTCGGGGGCGTGAAGACGGCTCACCTCGGTACGACCCCGAGCGTCAAGCCCAGGCCGCCCCCGAGCCTGGCGGACGTGGTTGCCTACGTGACGGCCGGGCCGCCATCCCTCCCCTCAGAGTCGGAGGGGAGGGAGGTGGGGAAGGGCGGGGATGGTGGTAAAGGCGTAGGAGGGAGACGGTCGGGGAGGGTGATTCGGGACCGCGAGGCCGTCGGAACCCTTGATCTGAGGCTGGAGTCGGCCTGGAGCATGCCCAGCGAGAGGCTGACCTCGGGGGACCTGGAAGATCTGGTGAGGGCGAGGGACGAGGTGGAGAGGATGCTGGGGATGCTCGAGGAGTCCAAGGGGGAGATGCGGGCCGAGGTCTACGAGTTCCTCAGGGGCGAGTACGAGAGGTCCCTCGAGGAGCTGGAGAGGGCCATATCCCCGTACAGGAGGGAGGCCATCGTCTCGGAGCTCGTGCTGGAGGCCGCCCTGAAGGACAGGGAGATGAGGATCAGGTACCTGAGGGAGACCAGGTCGGGGATCATCGGGAGGATCAGGGCCTGGAGGGAGATCCGCAGGATGGAGGCCGAGATGGGGGATCTGTCCGACAGGCTGGCCAGGGTGAGGGAGATCCTGGCCCGCGTCGGCCGGCTCCCGCGGGGGGCGGCCGGGATGGATGGCGCCGGCGCCCGGGAGGGGACCGGCGCGGCCCGGGGGGGTCATTAGGGTGGGGGGTAGGCCAGCCGCCCGGTCCCCCGTCAGACGCCGGACACCCAACCGAGCACGGCCGACCTCAGCATCTCAGCCGCCATTCCGGCTATTATCAGGGCCATGAACCTGCCCAGGGCCCTCGTCCCGTTCCTGCCGAGCAGCACCACCATCCTCGTGGAGTACCTCAGCAGGACGTACGTGGCGGCCGCGGCCGCGGCGACGGCCGAGAGGAGGGCCGCCTCTCCCTGAACCCTCCCGCCGAGCTGGGTCTCCAGCGAGGTCGAGAGGACCACCACCGTGGTGATCGTCCCGGGGCCGACCAGCAGCGGGGTGGCCAGGGGAACCACGGCTATGTCCTCCCTCTCCACCTCCCTGGTCCTGGCCACCCCCTTGAGCATGTCCAGGGCGAGCACCGTGAGGAGGATCCCCCCTCCGAACTCCAGGTCGGCCACGCTCACCCCAACCAGGCCGAGGAACTCCTCGCCCACGAGGGCGAAGGCGCAGCTTATCGCCAGCACCGACGCGGCCGCCCTCCTGACCACCCTGACCCTCTCCCCCTCGGACATCCCTTCCGTCAGCTCCAGGAACGTCGGGACGACGCTGATCGGGTTCAATATGGCGAACAGCTGCACGGTCGAGGTGACCACGGCCCAGGCGAAGTCGGCAGGGGGTGTAGGCATGGGGCCGCCGGGTCGCGGACCCGATATTTAACGGAATCGCCGGGCGTCACATCCTCTCCAGCCTCGGTATCCCGATCAGGTCCATGGCCGAGCCCAGGGCCCCCCTGACCGCGTCTACCAGAGCGAGCCTGGCGGCCTCGACCCCGCCCCCGGAGCCGAGCACCCTGTGGGTCTCGTAGTACCTGTTGAAGGCGGCGGCCAGGTCGGACGCGTATTGGGCCAGCAGGTCGGGCCTCATCAGATCGGCGGACGACCTGACGACCGACGGGAACTCGGCCACCCTCATCAGCAGGTCCTCCTCGGCCTCGGACTTCAGCTCTCCGGGGTCGAAGTCCCCGGGGACGCCGCCGGCCCTCCTCAGTATGCCGCCGGCCCTGGTGTAGGCGTACTGGATGAAGGGGCCCGAGTTGGCCTGGAGGTTGAGGACCCTGTCCCAGCTGAAAGTCACGTTCTTTGAGGGGTCCACGCTGACGAGGGCGTACCTGACCGCCCCGACGGCGACGGCCTCGGCTATATCCTCGGCTTCGACCTCCCCCTTCCTCCCCCCGAGGATCTCCATGACCCTCTTCTTGGCCTCGTCAAGTATCTCGTCAACGGTCACGTATCTCCCGAGCCTGCCTGCCATCTTGGCCCCGACCAGCTCGACCATCTCGTAGCTGAAGTGGATGAGCCTGTCGGGATCGTGGCCGCAGAGGGCCAGCCCCGCCCTGACCTGCATCTGCTCCAGCCTCTGCTCGCTCCCTATCACGTTGTACACCACGTCGGCCCCGACCGCCTCCAGCTTGTAGACCGAGTACCCCACGTCGGTCCCCGTGTAGAGCCACGTACCGTCGGACCTCTGGAGGTAGAACCTGGCCGGCACGACGTCGGCCAACTTCCCCTCCCTCTCCAGCCTCTCCAGGTCCCCCTCTCCAAGGTGGAACGCCCTCCTGACATCCTCCCTCTCCCTTATGGCCCTCCACATGTTCACGTACGCGGCCTCCCCGTCCCTCTCCAGGTACCCGGCCTCTCCTATCCTCCTGGCCGCCTCCTCGACCCACCCGTTCCATATCAGGTCGCTCTCCCAGTCGTAGGCGTCGTGAGAGACGCCCAGCCTGGCCAGGGTCTCCACGAAACCCTCCATCACCGACTCGGAGACTTCGCGAAAGAGGGCTTTCGCGTCCGGGCGGCCCTCCTGGTACCCCCTCATGAGGGACGTCAGCTCCGACTCAGGGTCGTCGTCCCCCAGGATCGAGGAGTAGACCTCCTCCACGACCTCCCCTCCCCTCCTCCTCAGGTCCACGAGGGCCTCCTCCAGCTCCCTCCTCCTGTCCTCCGGGAGGTCTTCCCTCCTCATCTCGAAGGCTATGTTCGCGGCGGCGTAGATGAGGCCGTACCAGTGATCCGGCTTCCCCCTGGGACGAGCCCTCCTCACCTTGGATCTCCCGTACGCCAGCACGGCGGGCTGCCTCCCGGAGTCGTTCACCAGGTACCTGGCGCTGACCTCGTGGCCGAGGAACCTCAGTATCCTCGCGTAGGAATCCCCGAGGATCGCGTTCCTGCCGCTGCCCACGTGGAGGGGGTGGACCGGGTTCACGCTGGTGTGCTCCACGACGACGGTCTTACCGGTCGGGTCCCCCCTCCCCAACTCCCCCGATCTGGCCGACCCTATCACCTCGGAGAAGAACTCCCTCAGGTCGAGCGTCAGGTTGACGAACCCGCCCGACGGGGTTACCTCGACGGCCATGGGTATCATGTCGACCTCGATCCTGGAGGCGAGGTCCGCCGCCACGGCGGGCGGGGGGGCGCCGACGGCCCCGGCCAGCTTGAACGGGAGCGGGCTCCCGAGGTGACCGGGTTTCCCCCTCGGGACCCTCTCAACTCTTATCCAACCTGGGTCGACCTCGACCCCGGACGCCGAGGCCGCCGCGGCCAGCTGCTCGGAGAAGGCCCTCCTCACCTCCCCCAGCGGATCCCTCATCTCGCGGCCCGACCCCCTCCATCAAGATAAAAGTCGGCGCCTCCCCCTTATCCCGTCGACCAGGACGGAGAAGGGGACGACGACGTTGATCCCCTCCTTGGCCGACGTCTCGACGTAGCCCAGCATCCCCTCCCTCTCCGCGAATCCCTCGGCGGCCTCGCGATCCACCCTCCTCCCGAGGTCCACCTTGTTACCCACCAGGACCGCCGGATGCCCGTCCCCAAGCTCCCTCCTGGCGATCCCCACCCAACCCTCGAGGGCGTCCAGGGTGGCTGGCCTGGTCAGATCGAACACGTACAGCACCCCGGACGCCCCCCTGAGGGCTATGGGGGCGAAGAACCTGAACCTCTCCTCTCCCCCCACGTCCCACACGATCACCCTCTCCCCTCCCAATTCCATCGCGTGGAAGTCGGCCCCGACGGTCATGCCAGCCCCTCCAGCCTTCCCGGCCGCAGCCCTGGCGAGGGCGGTCTTCCCCACCCCTCCCTCCCCGCAGAGGACCACCTTCAACCTGCCCAACGCTCAGTCCCCGAAGTACTTCTCGTGCAGCTCCCTGGACGCGTCCATGCTCACGTCCGCGAACAGCTCAGGGAAGTCCTCCACCACCCTCTCCCTCGGAGTCTGCTTCGGCACGGCCACCAGCGTCAGCTCGCAGTACTCGTCCCCGGCGGCCAGGCAGGCCGTCTCCCTGACCACCGTGTAGTACCTGGTCTCTCCGGGGGCCAGGCTCATGTAGGTGTTCGAGGCCCCCTCGTAGGCCCCGGTGGGGTAGTAACAGATCTTGTCCCCGGTCTCTATCTCGGAGGCCCATGGGGATCTCCTGTCCCTGAACCTCACTATTATGTAGTTCCCGCCGACCGCCCTCCTCTCCTCAGACTCCGCCTCCGGGTCCCTGCCGGAGAACATGTACCAGGCCGCCCTACCTATCACCCGTATGACCTTCTGGCTCGGGGGATAGCGGGCTATGTCCCTCCCCCCGAGCTTCAGCAGGTAGGCGTGCCCCATGGCATAACCCCACTCGAATATCCTCAGGTTGGCCTTCTCCCGCCCCAGAAAGTCCCTCATCTCCGTCACGGTCATGAGGTACAGCCTGTTCAGCGTGAACGTGTCTACGGTGGTTGCGCCGAACCTCTTCCTCATCTTGAGGACGAACATGCTCAGGCTCTCCGGAGGAGCCGACAAGACATGACCACCTCCCTCTCCTCGCCCACGCCGACACGCGGACATGTCCCGGAGTCGCCGGGACCTCCCTCAGACACCCACCCTCACCTCCTTCAGGTATCCCCCAGCCCTGAGCCTCTCGGCCATTATCCTGGCCCTCCCGACCGGAATCCCGAGCAGGGCTGCTATCTCCCTTATCGTCCTCTCTCCGTCGCACAGGGCCAGGAACCGCCACTCCTGCTCGCTCAGGGCCGATATGTCCGGGCGCCCCCCGCCGGGGACCGGCACCTCCCTTATCCTCGCCATCAGGTCTCCCCCGACCTCCGAAACGCGCGCCGACTCGACGGACCTGACCTTGCCGTCAGGATCTACGTAGGCTATCATGGCGTGGTCTCCGTGATTTATCACGACGGCCGTCACCCCGGACGGGGAGGAAGAAGCCCTCCTCACCGTCTCCTCGTCCGGCTTCAGGTCCTCCACCCTCCCGCAGACCGGGCACCTGACCCTCAAGCTCTGAACCTCCCCCTGCTCGGATCGAAGTGGGGGTCCGAGATCCCGCCGACCAGCCGGATGGCCGGACCGGGGGCGACCCTGAGAGCCCTCAGGATCTTCCTCTTTGGGAGCACGCGGAACATCTCCCTGACCAACTCCGAGTAACCCCTCCTCGTGTATATCAGATCGAGCAGCAGCCTCCCCATGTCGTCATCCTCTGCGGCGAAACGGAGCAAGTCGTCCAGGAACCTCAGGTCGCTGAACAGGAGATCCCTCATCTCCCTGCCGACGGCGATGTTCACCCCGAGATCTTCCTCCCCCTCGCACCTCCTCTGGTACTCGGCCAGGCCCTCCTCGCTGGGCTCGCCCTCCTCCAGGACCTCCCTGAGGACGTCGGAGGCCAGCTCCGCCGATTTGATGGCCCCCCTCACCCCCTCCCCGGTCAGCGCGTTCACGAACCCCCCGGCGTCCCCGACCAGTAGAGTCCTCTCGGAGTACAGCCTGCCCAGGATCCCGTTGTACGGAATGTACGATCCGAGGATCTCCCCGCCGCCGGTCCGCGCGGCCCGGGCGAGCAGGCCGGACCTCCCCTCCTCCAAGAACCTCCTGAGCTCCTCCGTCGGGAGCGAGCCGTAGTTCTCCACAAGCGCCCCTATCCCGACGTTCAGGTGGTCGGAGTGCCTGAACACCCAGGCGTACCCGGCCCCGGCCAGTCCCATGTGAAACTCGTGGGCGGCCGCGTCCCGGAGATCTCCCCCGAGGGGAACGTAGGCCACCGGGCAGAAGGCGTTGCCCCTGAACCACCCCCGCGGCCTCAGGCCCAGGGAGGCCGCCACCCTCGACCCGAATCCGTCGGCCCCCACCACGGCGCGGGCCTCGTACTCCCCCCTCCTGATGATCACCCTGGCCCTCCCCTCCCCCTCGATCACGGCCCTCACGAACTCCCCCTCCCTGAGCTCTGCCCCCGCCTCGACGGCCAACCTGGCGAGCCAAGAGTCGGTCTGCTCCCGGGGGAGATTGTAGGCCAGGACCGAGTCGGACTCGAGCTCCAGGGAGAAGCCGGAGGGGGAAACGAAGATGCTCTTCCTCACCTCAACCAGGTCGTCGCTCTCTATTCCGAGCCCCTCGACCACTGGAACGCTCAGCGCCCCCCCGCACACCTTCCTTCTCGGGTGCCTCTTGGCCTCCAGGGCCAGGACGTCGAAGCCGTGTTCGCCCAAAATCCGGGCCGCCGTCGATCCAGCCGGTCCGGTGCCGACCACAATGACGTCTCTCATGGTCGGGGATCCCCCTGAGGATCCCGCCTTCTAGAAAAAACTTTCCTCGTCCGCGCGGGCGGCGTCCCTCCGGGGCCCCGATAGCCCACCTCCGGTCTGGAGGCCCGCCGACTCATCCCTCCCCGACGACCGCCCTGAGGAATGAGAGATAGGTCGGGCTCGGATCCCAAGGCCTGGACTTGTACTCAGGGTGGAACTGGACCCCGACCATGTAGGGATGATCTTCGACCTCGAAGGCGTTCACTATCCTTCCGCTCCCGTCCACGGCCGCCACCCTGTAGCCGGCCCCCTCCATCCTCTCGGCGTACTCCCTCACTATGTGGTACCTGTGCCTGAACCTCTCCCTCACGATCCTCCTCCCGTAGGCCTCCCTGAGCTTGGTCCCCTCGAGGAGCACCACCTCGTGGGCCCCGAGCCTCATGGTTCCGCCCTTGTCCCTTACCGCCCTCTGCTCCGGCAGGAGGTCGACCACCGGGTAGGGGGTCCCGGGATCAACCTCTGTGGAGTTCGCCCCGGCCCACCCCATCCTGGCCCTGGCGAAGGCCGCGGTGGCCAGCTGGGCCCCGAAGCATATCCCCAGGGTAGGCCTATCTCCCTCCAGCGCCCTCTCCGCCGCCGCTATTATCCCCTCGGTCCCCCTCGATCCGAACCCGGGGGTCAGCAGTATCCCCCCCGCCCCGTCGACAGACTCCCACCCGCGGCCGCCCTCCAAACCCTCCGAGTCGACGGCCTCGACCCTCACCCTAACGCCGAGCGCGGCGCCGGCGTGCCTGAGGGCCTCCACGATGCTTATGTGGACGTCCCTCATCTTCCAGTACTTGCCCACCATGGCCACCGAGACCTCCCGGTCTGCGGAGGTCATCCTCTCCACGACCTCCCTCCAACCGTCGAGATCCGGACGCCTCGGCTCCAGCTCGAGCCTCTCCTCTAGGAAGCGGCCCATACCCTGCTCCTCCAGTATCAGGGGAAGCCTGTACACGACGTCCAGGTAGGGGTCCTCGAATACCCGGTCCTCCGGCACGTTCGAGTAGAGGGCTATCTTCCTCCTGGCCTCCGGCGTCAGCGGGACGTCCGACCTGGCCACTATCCCGTCGGGCTGCAGGCCGAGTCCCTGGAGTATCCTGACGCTCGTCTGGGTGGGTTTGGTCTTCAGCTCCCCAACCTGCCGCAGATAGGGGACGTAGGTCACGTGGACCAGGGCCGACCTCACCGAGAGCCTCATCTGCCTAATCGTCTCGAGGAAGGCCGACGCCTCGTAGTCCCCCACGGTGCCGCCCTGCTCCACCACCACCACGTCGCTGCCTCCCCTCTCTCCGGCCTCCTCTATCCTGCGTCTGACCTCCATCACCAGGTGCGGTATGAGCCTCAGGGTCTGCCCCAGGTACTCCCCCCTCCTCTCCCCGAGTATGAGGCTCAGCATCACCTGCCCGCTGGTCACGTTGTTGGATGGGTGCATGTTCACCCCGAGGAACCTCTCGTATGTGCCGAAGTCCTGGTCTATCTCGGCGATCCTGAAGGAGACCCCCCTCCCGGGGCTGAACTCCCAGACCTCCTCCGTGACGAAGATCTCCCCGTGCTCCACAGGGTTCATGGTCCCCGGGTCCGGGTTGAAGTACCCGTCCAGCTTCACCATCGAGACGCTCCATCCCCGGGCCTGCAGGAGCTTCCCTATGGAGGCGGCGACGGCTCCCTTCCCCAGCCCGCTGACCACCCCTCCCGTGACGAACACGTACCTGGGGGGCACCGGCCTCCCCCAACCCGGGCCGTAAAAAGTTGACGAGGCCCGGTTCAGATCGGCAGTAGGGGCCCTCTCCTCCTTTTATCCCCCCTTTCTCCTCCGGAGAGCCCGTATCTGGGCTCCCTGGGGACGACCGCCAGCCTCACCTCCCTCTCCCACTCTGACGTCACCACGGTCATGTAGGGGGTCGCCCCGAGGGATATCCCACCTCCGCTGGCCGAGAAGGTGTAGGGATAGAAGAAGAAGGTGTCTTTGGGCACGGTCGGATCGTAGGGCAGCTCCACCTCGACTACGACCCTGCCGGACTCCTCGAAGACCCTGCCGTCCCCTATCGGGTACCTGGTCGTCTTACGCCCGTCTCCGACGTCTATCCACTCCTCCACCCCAAGGCCGACCACCACGTCGCCCGCGTCGATCCCAGGATCCAGGATGTACCCCCTTATGATCTCCCCGGGGCGCCAGGGACCGCCCTCCAGCCTTATCCACCCGCTCCTCTCCTGCCTCGGCGGCCTGGGGAGGACCTTGATCCTCACCCTTCCCTTGGGGGAGAACAGCCCCCTCAGGCCGCCGGCCGCCCTGAACGTCAGCGTCCACTTGACCTGACTCCCCCGGGTGTAGACCGTGGGCGGTAGGGTGTCGGGGTAGCCTATCTCGAAGGGGCCGGGGCCCACCCTCCCGCTCCACCTGTAGATGGATATGACCTTGGGGAGGGGGGCCGAGGGGTCCAGCAGCCTGGTGGCGAGCATGACCGAGAGTGTGGCCTCCACCTCGCCGCCGGACACCTCGCCCCTTATGGGCTCCCCCACCCGGATGAGCCTCCTCTCCAAGGTCACCGAGTACCTACCCGTGGACCACCACCTCCGCCAGGTAGGTCTCCCTGAGGATGCCGGGCCCCTTCAGTATCCTGACGCCCTCGTAGTCGTCCTTGAAGAGGTGCAGCCTGTACCTCTTGGGGGGCGTCCCCTCCCTCTCCAGCTCCCCGGCGAGCAGCCTGACGAGGGACTCCACGGCCGCCTTGAGGGTCCTGTCCTTGCCCGGCTGCTCCCTCGCCTTCGAGGTGTAAAACTCCTCCAACTTGACCAGGCTGTACCACCTGGCCACGAGCACGAAGTACAGCAGCACCGTGGCCGCTATCAGCGTCGCCTGGGCCATCGGATGGCCCCAGACCGAGAGACCCAGCGCGACCACGAACAGCATTATGGTCACCCTCAAGGTGAGCCTGACCACGAGGAACACCTTCGACCACCTGGTGGCCGACGGGTCCCTGGCCGGCAGGTTCACCATGAACTCCAGGACCCTCTCCAGCTTCTTCCTCCCGCCGCTGCCCCCGAGAGCCCCCTTCACCAGGTCCCACCGCTCGTCCAGCATGGCCCTTATCCTCTTTGGATCGACGTTCCTCCCTATCCTGTAACCGTCTATGGCCTCTATGAGGGCGGCAACGTCCTCCAGATCGCGTCTCTTCTTCCCAAACAACCCCAACCACGACGCCCCCCAGGCGGCGTCCGGCCGGCAAATAAGCTGCCCGGGCCTTCGACTTCGCGCTGACAGAAAACTATATTAATTTACCAGATGACGAAGTTGGGACCGTCCGACGTGACGGTCGGACCGAAAATATGTGAGTGTCGGGGGGAATATGGATGGCCTCCGAAGGGGCACCGACGCTCTTCGTGAGGAGGGCGTCAGGTCTCGTCAGGACGGTCGGGCCGACGACTGCCTTCATGATCGTCTTCACGCACACGGTCGGAGGCGGGATACACAAGCTGGCGGTCATAGCGGCCTACTCCTATCCGGGAGCCTTCGTGCCCTGGTCCTTCCTCATAACCGGGATATTCGCGGCCCTGCCGACCGCCGTCATATACACCCTCATGGGAGCCATGATGCCCAGGACCGGCGGCGACTACGTCTTCATAACCAGGGGACTGAGCCCGGTCTGGGGATTCCTGGCTTCCTGGGGATTCTGGTTCACTGAGGTTCTCAGCTACGGCATAATAGCCTGGTACAGCATAGACTTCTTCACCGGGGCGGTGACCGCGGCGGGAATAGCCCTCAACGACGAGGGCCTGCTGGCGACCGCCCAGTGGATGAACACCATGGACGGCCACCTGATCCTGGGAGTCTCATTCGTCATAATATTCGGCGCGATCGCGTTCTTCGGAATGAAGATATATGGATATATCATCAACCTCCTGGGAATAATAGCCATATTAGGATGCCTTAGCAACATATTCATCCTCTCCGCCTGGGGGCTCTCGCCCGGGGCGGCCGTGGCCGGCTTCAACTCCATGTACGGCTCCGGGGCCTACGAGAAGATAGTCGCCAAGGCGTTCGAGCTGGGCAGCCCGCCCGCGAAGCCGTTCAGCTGGGCGGCCACCATAGACGCGGGAGTGGGCGCCATATGGGCCTACATAGGGATAGTCTCCGCCGTCTTCGTGGGCGGCGAGCTCAAGCAGCCCTCCACCTCCCTCATAGTGGCCCAGGTCCTTGGGACCATAGTGATAATGCTCTACTACATCACCCTCCCGTACCTCTTCTACGCCGCCTGGCAGGTCCCGGCCAGCGTCCTCCAGTCGACCCCGGGAGCCATGGAGTGGCTCTCCGCCAACGGCGTGCCGGCCGACAGGGTCTACTTCACCGCGCTCTACAACTACGTCTACGAAGAGCTCGGGGCTGACGGGCTGGGGGCCCTCATAGGGGTGCCCGGGTCCCACATGCTGCCTCCAGGCGCCATAACCTCCTTCACAATACCGCTCGTCCCCAGGGGTATGGAGTGGCTCCAGATTACCACCGGAACCATAGTGGGCATAATCCTGCTGAAGGACATCCCGGCCTTCTTCGTCGTGGCCAGCAGGATGGTCTTCGCCTGGGCCTTCGACAGGTTCTTCCCGGAGGTCTTCGCCTCCGTCAACGAGAAGTTCCACAGCCCGCACTGGGCCATAATCCTCACCATGATAGGAGGCCTGGTGGGAGTCCTGATCCTCTACACCGCCGGGTACGACTGGGTCGCGGCCGCCGACACCTCCAACCTGTACCAGTTCGCCGTCATGTCCGCCAGCATAGCGGCCGCCGTGCTCCCGTACGTCAGGGCTGACCTGTACGAGAGGTCCACCCTCAAGTGGGAGATAGCCGGGATACCGCTGATCACCTTGCTCGGGGCCTACTCCTTCGCGGTGAACTTCTTCTTCTACTTCGTCACCAGCGCCCAGCTCGGGCTCAACATCTGGCTCCAGCAGTCCGTCTGGATGGGTCTCGGCGCCTTCATCTTCGTGGGCTACCTGATCTACAACCAGAAGCGCGGCATAGACGTGAAGACCATATACGCGGAGATACCGCCCGCGTGATCGGGCGGCTCTCCTCTCCTCTTTTTCTTTTATTCCACCTATCCGTCCGTCTCTCCTCGGTTGACCGTTCCGGTCGACCGGCTTGAACTTCCGGGCCGGGCCGCGCCTTCTCGGTAACCCCGGGGCTGGGGTACGCTTATATGATGCCCGCCCCGTCCGGCGCGGCGGAAGGCGAGAGGTGGTTCATGTGGTCTTCAGGATGTTCTTCTCCGCCGACACCCACGGGAACACCGTGGTATGGAGGAAGTGGCTCAACGCGGTCAACGTGTACAAGGCGACCGTGATAATATTCGCCGGGGACCTGACCGGGAAGGCCATAGTGCCCATATTCGACAAGGGCGGCAGGTACGAGGCGGAGGTCCTCGGGCAGAAGAGGGTGGCCAAGTCCGAGGAGGAGCTGAGGAAGCTCCAGGACTTCATAGAGGGGATAGGCTACTACTCCGTCGTCCTCACCCCAGAGGAGGTCCAGGAGATAGCCGCCAGCCCGAAGAAGCAGGAGGAGCTCTTCAGGGAGCTCATGACGGCCAGGATGAGGAAGTGGCTGGACCTGGTCCTGGAGAAGGTCAACGTCAAGGAGGTGATCCCCATAGTGATGCCCGGGAACGACGACGAGCTCTACATAGACGACGTGATCAAGGAGTACGAGGACAGGGGCATAGTCTACCCCCTGGACAAGGTGGTGGAGATACCCTACGGCTATCAGATAGTCAGCCACGAGTACGTCAACCCCACCCCCTGGAACACCCCCAGGGAGGCCCCGGAGAAAAAGCTGGAGAAGATGCTGAGGGAGAGGATAGGGAGGCTGGAGACCTCCGACTTCAAGAAGGTGATATTCAACTTCCACCCGCCTCCCTACGACACGAAGCTGGACCTGGCCCCCAAGCTGGACAAGGACCTGAAGCCCGTCTACGTGGGGGGAAAGCCCCTGATGGTTCACGTCGGCTCAACCGCCGTCAGGAAGATGGAGGAGGAGTACCAGCCGCTGCTGGGCCTCCACGGCCACATACACGAGAGCTACGCCAGCGACAGGATAGGGGAAACCGTGGTCCTGAATCCCGGGAGCGAGTACACCGAGGGGATCCTCAGGGGGTTCATAGTGGAGTTCATGGAGGACGGGCTGAAGAACTGGTGGAAGATAGAGGGGTGAGGTGCGCTCCTTGACCGGAGGGGAGAGAGGAGGCGGGGACATACACTTCGTCGAGATGCGGCCGGAGGACTTCGTGGCCGAGTGCGTCGACATAGTGAGGAGGGCCCAGGACAAGGGGGTGGTGATAAGGATACTCGGGGCTATGGCCGTCTACCTGCACACCGAAGGGTGCGAGAGGTGCAGGGAGATCCACAGGACCAGGTTCGGCGAGGGGACCCCCATGTTCACGGACCTGGACGTCATGGCCTACAAGAAGCAGAAGAAGAAGATAAAAGAGTTCTTCGAGAAGGATCTGAAATTCCTGCCCGACAGGATGGTCAACGTCCTGTTCGGGGACAAGAGGCTCATCTACTACCACCCCGAGGGGAAGTACCACGTGGACGTCTTCTTCGACAAGCTAGAGTTCAGCCACGACGTTCCCTTCGGGAGCAAGCCCGGCGAGGGGAGGCTGGACTTGTCTTTCCCCGCCATAACCCCGACCGACGTGGTGCTGGAGAAGCTCCAGATCCACGACATAAATCCGAAGGATCTGGTCGACCTGATAGTGCTCTTCATGAGCCACGATCTGGCCGAGGAGGACGGGGAGGGCAAGATAAACGCGGCCTACATAGCCGGACTCCTGGCGGACGACTGGGGCTTCTGGTACGACGCCACCCGCAACCTGGAGCTGGTCAAGAGCTACGCCGACCAGATGGTGGGCGAGGGGAGGCTGAACCCTGAGGAGGCGGAGAGGGTGAAATCCCAGGTGGATCTCCTCCTCAGGAGGATAGAGGAGGAGCCGAAGACCAAGAGGTGGAGGAAGAGGGCCAAGACCGGGACCAAGAAGAAGTGGTACAGGGAGGTGGAGGAGGTAGTCAGATGACGAAGAGGGGCGCCGCCGCGGCCCTCGCCCTCCTCCTGCCGACCTCCGCCCCGGCGGGGGCGGCGGCCCAGCCCACCCCGCAGTCTCTATCTCTCGTCGCGCCCTCGGAGGTCGACCTGGAGATGAACTCCGACCTCGCCCCCCAGTTCGCGTCGGTCCTGTCCCACCCTCAGCCGGGGATGGACCAGGTCATACTCGGCGGCCCGGCCGTGAACCCCGGTCCCCAGTGGGAGGGGGCCGGCCTGGTCTCCTTCTACTCCAGGGGAGGGTACTACGTCGGGCTGACCTTCAGGTTCACCACCTACTTCGTCGTCTTCGGGGACTCGGACTACGCGGCCGTGTTCGCCGTCAGGATGCCGGACGGCTCCGTCAGGGTCTACGTGGGTGGGATATCCAGGTTCGGCACCAGGGCCGGCCTCGTCTGGCTCCTGTCAGGCTCCAACCTCCGGCGGGTCCTGTCGGGGGGGACATACATAGTTCACTGGTTTGACTCTGACGCCGACGACGAGGTGGACCTCGGGGAGATCTCGCTGGTCGCGTCGGGCTGATTTTTATCGTCCCCGGGAACGCCTCCCCGGGGATCTCTCTGTCATACCTGGACTTCGTCGACAGGAACTACGTCCCGGGAGGGGACGATCTGGTTGCCCTGTTCTACGTAGAGCCGGCTGAGGGTATAAGCCTAGAGGAGGCCGCCGGGAGGGTGGCCAGCGAGAGCTCCAACGGGACCTGGACCGAGGTCGTCACCATGAGCGACAGGATTAGGGCGCTGAGCGCCAGGGCCTATCGGTTCGAGGGCGGGTGGGTGAGGGTGGCCTACCCGAGGGACCTCTTCGAGCCGGGGAGCCTGCCGCAGGTGTGGAGCTCCATAGCCGGGAACGTGTTCGGCATGAAGGCCCTCAGGGGGCTCAGGCTGGAGGACGTCTACTGGCCCAGGTGGCTGGTGGACAGCTTCCCCGGCCCGGGGCGCGGGATCTCCGGTCTGAGGGAGATCATGAAGGTCGAGGGGAGGCCCCTCCTCGCCACGGTGCCGAAGCCGAAGGTCGGCATGACCACGGAGGAGCACGTCAGGGCCGCCGTGGAGGTCTGGTCCGGGGGGGTTGACCTCCTGAAGGACGACGAGAACCTGACGGATCAACCATTCAACAGGTTCGAGGAGAGGGTCAGGGAGACCCTGAGGGCACGCGACGCTGTCGAGGCGGAGACCGGCGAGAGGAAGTCCTACCTGGTGAACATCACAGCCCCCTACAGGGAGATGGAGAGGAGGGCCAGGTTGGTCTCTGACCTGGGCGGGGAGTTCGTCATGGTGGACATACTGACCTCGGGGTGGTCGGCGCTCCAGTCCATAAGAGAGCTCTGCGCGGATCTGGGACTGGCTATACACGCCCACAGGGCCTTCCACGCGGCCTTCACCAGGAACCCGAGGCACGGGGTGTCCATGAAGGTCGTAGCCGAGTCGGCCAGGCTGGCCGGGGTCGACACCCTGCACGTTGGGACGGTGGTCGGGAAGCTGGTGTCCCCCGTCGAGGAGGTCAGGGCGCTGGCGAGGATCCTCAGGGACCCCAAGTCGGACGAGGATCCGGATCTAAGACTGCTGAGGAAGGACTGGGGCTCCCTGAAGCCGGCCCTCCCGGTCAGCTCCGGGGGGCTTCACCCGGGGCTGATGCCGGACGTTATAAGGATACTCGGCCGCGACATAATGATACAGGCAGGCGGCGGGGTCATGGGGCACCCGGACGGGCCCAGGGCCGGGGCGGCCGCGGTCAGGAGGGCCGTCGAGGCTGTCGTCGCCGGGGAAACCTTGGAGGACGCGGCCAGGGACAGCCCGGAGCTGAGGAGGGCCCTGGAGCACTGGGGCAGGCTCAGGCCGGTCTGATCCCGGGGCCAGCCAGGAAGAGGCCCCCGCCGGGTCCCCTCTCCCCCTTGCCGGCTCCCACATGCTTCCAGTCAGAGGTCACGGCGACCTCCTTCCCCCTCTTCCTCAGCAGGAAGTTGTACGCCGAGAGGGCCGCCGTGGCCCCCATGCCGGCCGATATTACCGCCTGCTTGTAGGGCAGATCTGTCACGTCCCCCGCGGCGAACACCCCCGGTCTGGAGGTGGCGCACAGCTTGTCGACCACCACCTCTCCCCTCTCGGTCAGGTCCACGAAGCCCCTCAGGAACTCCGTCCTGGCGGTGTAGCCCATCTCGACGAACAGACCGTCGGTCTCTATCTCCCTCCTCCCCCCGGGGCCCTCAACCACGACGGATCCTATCCTCTCTCCCCCCCTTATCTCCAGGACCTTGGAGTTCGGGAGGACCTCGACGTTAGGCCTCCCGGCCAGGGACCTGTAGACCTCCGGGTCGCCGCCGGGCGTCCTCCCCGGGAACACCCAGATCACGGAGGCCGCCACGTCCGCCAGCAGCCCCGCCGCCTCGACCGCGTGCTCCCCGACCCCGACCAGGATGGTCCTCTTCCCCCTGTACAGGGGCCCGTCGCATATCGTGCAGTAGGAGACCCCTTTACCCTTGAACTCCTCCTCTCCGGGGACTCCCAACTCCCTCGGGGTCTTGCCGAACGCCAGCACCAGGACCTCGGCCGAGAACTCCCTTCCGGAGGCGGTCCTCACCTCGAAGGATCCACCCTCCCCCTCCCCCACGTCGACCACCTGGTCGTAGAGTATGGAGGCCCCGAACTCCCTGGCCTGGGACTCGACCCTCCTTATCAGGCTCATGCCGTCCGTCGATGGGATTCCAGGGTAGTTCTCTATCTCGGTGGCCAGCAGGAGCTGGCCGCCCAGGTCCATGCCTATCACCAGGGTGTCGACCCCCTGCCTCGCCAGGTAGATGGCGGCCGAGAGGCCGGCTATGCCGGCGCCTATGACTATGGCCTCCCTCTCCTCCAAGGCGATCACCGGGGGCCCCGCCGATCCCCCCCTATAATCTCAACCCCTGACGCGCCTCCTGAGCCAGGGCCTCTCGTCCGACTTCTCGAACCCGGCCGCCTGGAAGGCGAAGTCGAACCTCTCCCAGTGCTGGGAGGAAACGGACTCGAAACCAGCCTCGCTGGCCAGTCTGAGGGCTATCTCCAGGGCGTCGAACACCTGGCCCGGGCTGGCCTCGGGCTCCCCCCACAGGACGAGGTTGGCCTGGGATCTCCTCCTCCTGTAGAGTAGGACGGCGAAGTTCCAGGATCCCACCCTTATGGCGAAGGCCTTGGGGGGATCCAGCCCGAGTTCGGCCGACTCTGGCCCCCACAGGAGCCTCCAGCTCAGCCTACCCGGCCTGAAGTCGCCGGATATCAGGGCCAGCCTGCTCGGATAGTCCGAGGGCCCCATCCTCACGAGGCCGGCCAGCTCCGGGGCGGGCCTCGCCGGGGCGACGGACAGCAGGTGCCTGTCCAGCAGCATGAACCCCCTCCTCTCGAAGTACCCCTCGGCGCCGGGGATGGGTACCGTGTCTACAGACCTGAACCCCCAGGACTCGGCCTCCTCCTCACACCTCTCCACCAGGGACCTCCCTATCCCCATCCCCCTCGCCCTCGGGTGAACCCACAGCGACGCCAGGAAGGCGTGGGGACCCACCAGGGAGGGCCCCTCGTCCGGGATCACCTCGGCCTCCCCCAGGATCCTCCCCCCCTCCTCAGCCACGAAGGCGACCCCGCCCACCTCCCTCAGCGCCCTGAGGTACGCAGAGAACGCCGCCGGATCCCCCCACCACCCGAACCTCTCAATCCTGGCCTCCCTGCTGGCAGGCCCGGACCCGGCCACGTAGACCTCCACCACGCCGGGGGCGTCCTCCTCCCCGGCCTCCCGCACCCTCATCGGGCGCCGCCTCGGGGGGAAATACAATAAATTTCCCGTGGCTCCCCCTATATGCCAGGATCGACTCCCGGACCCGGACCCGGGAGGGTCACCATGATCCCCCTGAGGCTCCCCCTGGTGTCGCCCGGGGACGACCTGGTCTCCCTCCTCCTCTCCTCCCTGGCCGAGGCGGGGGAAGACCTGGAGGACGGTGACATACTGGTGGTGACCTCGAAGGTCGTCTCCAAGGCCAAGGGATACGTCACCAGGCTCAAGGACGTGAGGCCGGGTCTGAGGTCCAGGATAGCCTCCCTGCTCATAGGGAGGGACGCCCGGGAGATAGAGCTGGTCAGGAGGAACTCCGCCAGGATACTCTTCTACGCCAGGATAGACAAGTTTGCGGGACAGCCCTTCCTGGCGGAGAGGTCGGTCGACCCTAGGGCCGCGGCGGAGATGTTCAGGGCGGCCAGGTCCCTGATCGCGGCGGAGCATCCGAGCCTGGGGATCCTCTCGGACGCCGGCGCCGACTGGTCCAACTGCCCGGACGACCTGATATGCCTCCTCCCCCCGGATCCAGACGCGGAGGCCGAGGAGATCAGGGAGAGAATAGGGAGGGAGACCGGCAGGTCGGTGGGGGTCGTCCTGACCGACACGGAGTGGAAGTTCATGGGGAGGGGGCACGTGGACGTGGCGGTCGGGGTGAGCGGGGTTCCGGCCGTCTCCTCCGGGTTCGCCGCCCCGGACCTGTACGGGAGGCCGAAGTTCGGCGGAATGGAGGCGTGGGGAGACGAGCTCGCCTCCGCGGCCGCCCTCCTCATGGGCCAGGCCGGGGAGGGGGTTGCCGCCGTTCTGATCAGGGGGCTGAGGCTGGAGGGGCCAGCCGTCGGGGCCCGGGAGGCCTACCTCTCCAGGGAGATCAGGCGGAGACTCCTATCGGTCGCCGCCAGGAGGTTCATCCTCCTGAGGATCTTGGGGCTATGACCCGTCCCTCATAGGGACGTCCTCTCCACCTCGGTCGCCAGGGTTCTCAGGACGTTGTTGTCCCTCTCCTCCAGGGCCTCCGGGAAGTTGAGTATCAGGACGAAGTCCCCGTGGGCCGCCGCGTCGTCCACCACGGTCCTGATGAGCGTGTAGGCATTCCTTATCCCCACGAGCATTATCAGGTCCGGCGCGCTGTCCATCACGATGAGCATCCTGGGACCCAGGTGGGCCTTCCTCAGCCTGTCTATCAGGTTCAGGATGGACTCGGTGTCCGGGTTGAGCTCGAACTCCCTCTCGCTCTCCCCAACCAGCCTCGGGTATGGGATGTGCTTGGTGGACAGATAACCGACGAAGAGGTTCGGCAGTTCCAGGGCCGCGGGGGGGAGCCTGGAGCCGGGCCTCGACAGCAGGAGTATTAGGTCGGCCGGGTGGGACCTGAGCAGGGACAGCACGAATTCCTCGTAGCCCGACACCGGGAGCTCCAGCAGGGTGGCCCTCCCCTCTATCCCCGGCGGCCCGCGGCTCGGGGCCTCCTCCGCCGGGAAGATCTTGGGGGAGTATCTGGGCGACGCCCACCTCCTGGTCGCCAGCACCCCCATGGCCCTGCCCACCACCGTGAGGATCACTCCGGGGAGGATGAAGAGATCCCTGCAGCAGGGCGTCAGGTGTCCCACCCCCATCTGGACGTAGCCCGCCGCTATCAGCATCGTCATGGCCGAGATAGCCGTCCAGTTGTCCCCGGTGAACATGGGGGTCTTCCCCCTGACCGAGATCGACCATCCCATGGTCGGGAGGGTTACCACCGCCGAGGCCAAGAAGCCGGCCGCCCAGATCCTGTCACCAGCGCCGGGAGGCCCCGCCGATCCGCCGGATCCGCCTAGGACCAGTCCCACGATCGAGACCGCCGCGGCCAGGGCCACGGCGACGAAGCCGGCCCCCATGGGATCCAGGGGCCAATCCACCCTCTGTATCTTCCCAGCGAACCTCCTCCCCATGTCCCCCACGACGGCTATCATGAAGATGGTGAGGTTGAGGTAGCTGAGGACGAGCGTCGCGGCCGCGGCGGCCGAGACCCACTCAGGCACGGAGTATAGGGCGGAGGCGGCATAGACCCCCAGGGCGATCGCCCTCCCCAGGGATCCGTAGGTGACCCTCTCATACTTCAGGTATCTCCTCAGCCTGAGGAGCTGCCTCCTCCTGAGGACGGCCGCCACCGAGGTGTATATCCCCCCGGCGGCCAGAAGCCCAACGCTGGCGGCGAGGATCGGATCCGGGGACTCCAGGGGGGGCCAGGTCCAGGGACCGGCGACCAGCACCGCCGCCAGGAGGGCGGCGGTCGCGCCCTCGGATACCAGGGTCCAGACCCTGACCGCTAGCCCCGCGCCCTCCGCCCTCCCTCCCTCGGCCATCCACACACGCCTGCCTCATATATTAATAAGCGCTCTGTTTGACCGAGGTGCCGCGCCGGGTCGATCCCAGGATGGCCCTCCTCGCCGGGGTCTCGGCCGTCTCTTCGGCGAGCGTGCTGATCAGGCTGAGTTCCGCCGGACCCCTGGCGATCGCCGCCTGGAGGATGCTGCTATCCGGTGCGATGATGGCCGCCGCATCCTTCAGATCCGTCGGGGCGATCTTGGGCCTCTCCGGGAGGGAGAGGCTGATCCTACTCATCTCTGGCGTCTCGCTGGCCGCCCACTTCTCCGCCTGGGTTACCTCCCTCTTCCTGACGACCGTGGCCGCCAGCGTCGTCCTGGTGGACTCCTCCCCGGTGTTCTCGGCCCTCATATCGTGGGCCCTCCTGGGGGAGAGACCCTCCCGGAGGGACTGGGTCGGGGTGTGCCTGGCGCTGATGGGCGCCGCGGCCATGGGGTGGGGTGAGTCCCCCGGGAACCTGGTCGGGGACCTGCTCGCCCTGGCGGGGGCGATCTTCCTGGCCTCCTACCTGGTGGCCGGGCGTAGGCTCAGGCCCGTCCTGCCGACCGGGGCCTACTCGGCGGCCGTGTACTCGATCTCGGGGGTCCTCATGACCCCGCTCGCGGCGGCCGCGGGACAGCCGATGCTGGGCCTGCCCCCCAGGGACTACGTGATATTCCTGGCCCTGGCGGCCGGCCCCTCCTGCCTCGGGCACACCAGCTACAACTACGCCCTCAGGTACCTGCCGGCCCACGCCGTTGGTGTCGCCATCCTGGGAGAGCCCATAGGGGCGTCGCTGCTGGCCTGGGCCGTCTTGGGCGAGGTTCCCCCAGCGGGGGTCCTTCTGGGATCTCCCCTGATAGCCGCGGGCGTCCTGACGGTCACCCTCGATCGCTTCCCTCCCCCAGGCCGTAGGCCTTCCTGACGGCCTCAACGTAGGCCTCCACGCTCCCGTACCTCTTGACGAAGGCCTCAAGCAGGTCGTAGCCGAACCTCTCCCTGAACTGCTTTCTCCCCTCCTCCGTCATCTCGACGGGGGTCCACGGCGGGAAGGTCTCCAGCTCGGCCTCCACCTCGTACCCCAGCCCGGCGGCCTCCCTGGCCGCGCCCACTATCATGGCGGAGATCGCGGCCGCCAGCGGGCAGCCCGGGGCGGTGAGGGTGTACCTTATCCTGAGCCTCCTCCTGCCATCCTCCCCCTCCTCCAACTTTATCTCCCTTATCAGACCGAGGTCAACCACGTTTATCGGTATCTCCGGGTCGTAGATCTTCTTGAGGGACTCCCTGACCCTCCTCTCCACCTCATCCGACTCCAAACCGCGCACCTCCTTCTCCCTCCCCCCGGGGCGATTTATCCCTTTCCCCCGGGGGGGAGAGGAACAGGCCGCAGTGGCACGACCCGGTGGCCCTTATCTCCTCGTGCCTCTGGGGGCACGGGCAGATCCTGGCCCCGTCCCTGCCGGGGAGGTCGCACGGGCAGTAGGGCGCGCCGTACTCCTCGATGTTCCTGGCCAGGATCTCCACTATCGAGGCCAGCTCCTCGCGATCCCGGTTGAGCTCGTAGCCGTCACCCCTGGCCACGACCTCCAGCCACCTCAGGACCTCCTCCCTGTTCAACGAGCTCCCTCAGCCTACCCTCGTCCAGCCCCACTATAACCTCATCGCCGGCCACGACCACGGGGAAGGCGGCCGCCCCGGCGACCCTCTCAACGTAGTCCAGGGCCGCCAGGGCCTCTTCCCTGGGGGCCTTGTCGACGTCCAGCCACTCGTACTCGATCCCCAGATCGTTCAAGACCCCCCTGAGCCTCCTGCACACCGGACACGTGCTGACGGCGTAGACCCTAACCTTCATTTCTATCGTTATTGCCGGTCACAGCTCACTGATATGAGTTACTGTTGAAACGACCTCGCCGGTCCCGCAGCCCGGACACGAGACCAGCGCGCCCCCGTCGTCGTAGACGTAGACCCTCGCCCTCCCCTTGGAGAGCAGGGCGTACCTGCCCTCCTCTCCCCCCACCTCCTCCCACCCGTCCCGGACGAGATCTCCGACCCCGACCTCCAGGAAGAGGTACGCCCTGTCTCCCCTGACGAACGCCCTCTCCGGCCCAGCGCCCAGCCTCTCGAACTCCCCCCTCCCGCAGACTGGGCAGTTCGGATTCCTCGCTATGGATATCTCGTCGAACTCCATGCCGGAGAGGTCGAAGGAGATCAACCTCCCCCTCGAGGTCGAGCCGATACCGGTCAGGTGCTTGATCGCCTCGGCGGCTGACAGCGTCCCGGCGACCCCGGGGGTCGGCCCCAGGACCGGGGGGCCCGACTCCTCCGGCGGAGGTTCTGGGAAGATGCACCTCAGGCAGGGCGTCTCACCCGGGATCACGAAGGTGTAGAGCCCGTAGGTCCCTCTCACGGCGGAGAAGGTGTGGGGCAGGCCGAGCCTCACGCACGCCTCCCCCAGGACGTACCTGGCCTGGAAGTTGTCCGTGGCGTCCACCACCAGGTCTGCCCCGGAGAGGACCCTCAGGGCGTTCCACCCGACCAGGGGCTCGTGGACCACCTCCAACTCTATCTCCCCGTTCAAACCGGACAGCCTGTCCGCGGCGGCCAGGGCCTTGGGCCTCCCGAGGTCGCCCTCCCCGTACAGTATCTGCCTGTTCAGGTTTCCCTCCTCCACGACGTCCCAGTCTATCAACCTCAGGTTCGCCCCCGCGGCTGCCAGGTAGATCGAGGCGGCGGATCCGGTTCCCCCGAGACCGACCACGGCCACCAGGGATCCGGAGAGCCTCGACTGCCCCTCCTCACCTATGACGGGGACCTGCCTCTCGTACCTGGCGTCGGCCATCCGGCCAAAACCAGCCAACCGTTAATTATACCTCCGGTTCCGGGCCGCGATGCCGGAGATCAAGGTCAGGCCCGCCCGGAACTCCGACAGGAGGCCTGTGGCCGAGTTCACCGCCAGGACCTGGGTGTGGGGGGACTACATCTCCTCGGTCTGGAGGAGGTGGATGGACGCCGGAGGGCTGTTCGTCGCCGAGATCGGCGGGAAGGTGGTGGGGGTCGTCAGGGTCTCCCTTAGGGCCGGCGGCGAGGCGTACATCCAGGGGGCCCGCGTCGCGCCGGGATTCAGGGGGGCGGGAGTCGGGAGGGCCATGACCTCGGAGGCCCTCAGGTGGGCTTCCTCCATGGGGGCTGGCTTCGCCACCCTCGCCACCTCCGAGGACAACCTGCCGGCCAGGAGGGTGGCCGAGGCCCTGGGGTTCAGGGTGGAGCAGCGGGTGGTCAGGGTCTCCGCCCCGAGGAAGAGGTGCCGGGCCCCGGGAGTCCGTCCCCTCTCCCCGGGGGAGGCCGCCTCCCTCATCTCCTCCCCGTCAGGAGTCAGGCCGGTGAAGTTCGACGAGTACTCCTGGTCCACCATGACCCCCGAGGACGCCGCCCGCTACGCGGAGGAGGGTTTCGCCGCCGGGGTTGGGGACCCACCCCGGGCGGCCGCCTTCTACCAGCCCTGGGAGGGACCCACCGTGATGGTCGACTTCGTCTCGGGGGACCGGGCCGACTCCGAGGTCCTGGGCCTGCACCTGAGATCGGAGGCGATCTCCCTGTCCGCCGGCAGGGTCTGGGGGTACCTGAGGGACGACGATGGGGTGATCTCCGGGCTGAGGCGGGCGGGATTCAGGGTCAGGAGCAGGGGGTACCTCATCTACAGGAGGGACCTCCGGACCGTGGCATCACCCGCCTAGGGTGCCGAGCAGCCGGTTGACCTGCTCGCATATGGCCTCCAGCTCCTCCCCGACCACGGAGTAGAACTTGAACCTGCCGGACTGCCTCTCCCTGACCAGCCCGAGCGCCCTGAGGTCCGACAGGTGGTGAGATATGAGGGACTGGCCCTTACCAAGCAGCCTGGAGAGCATGCACACCGGCATCTCCCCCTGCCTCAGAAGGGACAGTATCTGCAGCTTCGTGAGGGAAGAGATGTTCCTCATCCTCTCGACCAGCCGCCTGACGTCCGGGTCGTCCGGGATCTCTATCACATCCGGCAGGTTAGCCGCCGCGCCGGCGGCCTCCGGGCACTCCTCAGCCGCCGCGGCCGCTACCTCCTCCCGCTTCACCTTCATATGTGTTCAAGCCTTTCTTACCTACTAAATGAACTTTCCCACAGTCGGGTCACAGCTCTCCCACGTATACGGGACCGGGGAAGATCCCCCTAGACCAGAGCCTGGCCATCAGGACGTGGTAGTCCGTGTCGTGATCTACGACCCTCCGGTTGGCGATCGCCACGTACCCCGACCCAAAGATCTCCCTCAACCTGTCCCTGTTCCTCAAGAACCACCAGTGAGAGTCGTCTATAGATTTGATCTCTTTGGTCAGATCGGAGATCTGGTAGACGGCGCCCATCTTCCCTCCTCCCCCAGGAGCGCCGATCCTCTCCGGATATAACGGGATCCGGTCGCACTTAATACCCGGTGAATACTCGGTGGCGGCGGGATGGGGAGTTTGGGAGTCCCGATCAGGGTGGATGAGCCGGTCAGGCGACTCGGCGCCTTCTTGGCGGTGGGCGAGGTGAGGGGGGTCGAGGTTGGTCCCTCCGGATCGGAGTTTGACGCCCGGGAGAGGGAGGTGGTCGAGAGGGTCTCCTCGACCTTCGCCTTGGAGACGGTGAGGGAGAACCCGAAGATAGCGGCCCTGAGGTCCTTCTACTGGAGGATCGGCGTGGATCCCACGAAGACCAGGCCGAGCTCGGAGGCCCTCCTCAGGAGGGTCCTCAGGGGAGGGAGGCTCCCGAGGATAAACAACGTGGTCGACGCCGGGAACCTGGCCAGCCTTTCGACCCTGATCCCCATAGGGCTCTACGACGAGTCCAGGTTGGAGCCGCCTCTCGAGCTGAGGCTCGCGTCTCCCGGCGAGGAGTTCTTCCCCATAGGGGGGAGGCGCTCCGGGCTCAGGGGAGGGGAGGTAGTCCTGGCGGACGCCGAGAAAGTAATTCACCTCTTCCCCCACAGGGACTCGGCCCTGACCTCCATGGGTCAAGACACGAGGGACGTGCTGGTCGTGGCCTGCGGGGTCCCAGGGATCGACCCGGTGGAGGTATCTCGGGCGGCCGACCTGGCCGCTGGCCTCATATCCGACCTGGCCGGCGGGTCCCCGGGTTCCGGGGTTAGGGTGATCGGGTGACCCACCGGTCCCGGGGCCGGTCAAGGTTAAATTGTTCCCCCCCTCCCCCGCCGCCGGGGGGAACTTTGGCGGTCTACGAACAGTTGACCTCGCTGGTCAAGGAGGCCAGGAGGAGGCTGCCAGAGCTGACCGCCGCGGCCGTGGTCAGCTCAGACGGCTTGATAATGGCCGCCGACCTGCCGGCTGACACCGACGAGGATCTCTTCGCCGCCACGCACGCCGCCCTCCTCAGCGTGGGGGAGAGGGTGAGCGTGGAGAGCGGCGTCGGCCCTCTAGAGGAGATAGTGGTCTCCGGGAAGGACGGCAAGGTCGTCCTTATGAGCGCCGGGCCCAACGCGATACTGGTCGGCGTCGTCCCCAACACGGTGAAGCTGGGGCTCCTCCTGGTCGAGCTCAGGAGGACCGCCAGCCAGATAGCGAGGGTGGTGTAGGGGAGGATCCTTGGCAGGGGAGCCCCGAGAAGAATTCCCCCCCGGGGCGCTCGCCTACGACTCCGAGGGCAGGTTGAACCTCTTCGGCAGGACTGTCATCCTCCTATCCAGGTCGGCCCTGGCCACTCTCCAGGCTGATCTGGAGCAGGTCTTGGGGGAGAGGAGCGTCCGCCTGGCGATGGCCAGGGGCGGCCGGGAGATGGGGAGGCAGGCGGCCGAGAGGTACTCCGACATAGGGGACGACAGGGCAGCCCTCTCCGAGCTCCTGGCCATGGCCTCGATGGCCGGGTGGATGTCGGGGGTTGAGATCCTGGAGTTCTCCGGGGACTCCTTCAGGGTCAGGGCGGCCCACACCTACGGGGAGGAGTTCCCCGGCAGGTCGGGGTCCCCGGTGTGCCACCTGATATCCGGCCTACTCTCGGGCTTCATGTCCGCCCGCCTCGGGAGGAGGGTCGTCGTCCTGGAGACCTCCTGCGTGGCCCGAGGTGATCCCTACTGCGAGTTCTCCGGGAGGGTCACGTGAGCGGTTGGGTGGGAGATTACCCGTAGATCCTCCCACCCGGCGGCCGGGCTATGACCCCCGAGTCGAGGAGCGCCCTCATCTGCTCCCTGGCCCTCCTTATTATCCGGTCGGCCCTCTCCAGGAGCTGAGACCTTGTCAGGTTCTCCCTGGCCACGCCCTGCTCCACGGCCTTGCTGCCCGTGGCCGCCGCCACCCTCGGGTAGACCTCCCACTCCTCCATGGTGGGGATTATGTTGTCCTCGCTTATCCCCCTCTCCTCGGCGAACCTGGCCAGCTCCTCCGCCGCCGCCGCGGCCATCTCGTCCGTTATGGTCCTGGCCTTGACGTCCAGTGCCCCCCTGAACACCGCCGGGAAGACCAGGCTGTTGTTCACCTGATTCGGGAAGTCGCTCCTCCCGGTGGCCACTATCCTGGCGCCGGCCTCCTTGGCCTCCCACGGCCAGATCTCCGGGACGGGATTGGCCTCGGCGAAGACTATGGGATCGTCGGCCATCCTCCCAATCCACTCCTTCTTTATCACCCCGGGCCCCGGCCTTGAGGCCGCTATCACCACGTCCGCTCCCTCCAAGGCCTCCGGGATCCCGCCCTCTCTCCCCTCCGGGTTGGTCTTCATCGCCCACTCGTACTTCCAGGGGTTCTTCTCCCTGATCTCCTCCATGTCGGGTCTGTCCGACCTGAGTATCCCCCTGGAGTCCACCATTATCCAGTTCTCCGGCCTCCCGCCGGCCACCTCTATGACCCTCGCGCTGGCTATGTTGGCGGCCCCGCAGCCCACGAAGGCGATCCTGACGTCCTCCAGCCTCTTGCCGACCACTTTGAGTGCGTTTATCAGTCCGGCCAGGGTCGCGCCGGCCGTTCCCTGCTGGTCGTCGTGCCAGACGCATATCTCCGTCTCCCTGCGCAGCCTCTCCAGCACGTGGAAGCACTTCGGCGAGGATATGTCCTCAAGGTTGACGCCGCCCACGGCCGGCTCCATGGCCTTGACGACCTCCACCAACCTGTCGGGGTCCCTCTCCCTCACCGGGAGGGGGAAGGCGTCCACTCCCCCCAGGAACTTGAATATGAGCGCCTTCCCCTCCATGACGGGCAGAGACGCCTCCGGGCCTATGTCTCCCAGCCCCAAGACCCTGGTCCCGTCGGAGACCACCACTATGGTGTTCCACCGGTTGGTGTACCTGAAGCTGAGCTCCGGGTCGTTGGATATGGCCCTGCTGACCTCGGCGACCCCCGGGGTGTACCAGACGGCGAAGTCCCTCAGGTTGTACACTGGGACCCTGGGCGCCACCTCCACCTTTCCCCCGTAGAAGTCGGCGAACTTCAAGGCGAGCTCGTACGGCACGCTCGCCTCCTCCTCCCTGCCCATCCGACCGGACCTCCGGGCGACCCCCCGGACCGTCTGTAAAAAGGTTTTCCGATACCTGGGGCGGCGCCGGCCGGTAAAGGTCAATAAGCTGGGCCCCCCAGCCTCCCGGGATCATGTCCACGGTCAGGCGCAGCATCTCATTTCCCGTCGACCTGCTGCGGGAGTTCGACAGGTTCTCGGAGGAGAAGGGGTATCGCAGCAGGTCGAGGGCCGTGTGCGACGCCGTGAGGTACTTCATGTCCGAGGCCGGGTGGCCCGGGGGGGACGAGGAGGTGGTCGGGGTCATATCCCTGGTCTACGACCACACCGTCCCCGGCACGACCCGGGCCATGCTGGACCTGGAGCACGATCACGAGGATCTGATAGTGTCGACGGTGCACGTGCACCTGACCCACGAGGACTGCCTGGAGGTGATAATAGTCAGGGGGAGGGCCGAGAGGGTGAGGGAGCTGGCAGACTCGCTCCAGACCATCAGGGGGGTGAAGGAGCTCAGGCTGATGAGGACCAGGGTCACGCCCTAAGCGCCGCCGCCGTGGAACAGCTCGGAGAGCGCCTCCATGATCTCGTCAACCCGCTCCCTCTCGAGGCTGTACACCACGTACTTTCCCCTCCTCCTCTCCCTGACGAGTCCCGCCATCCTGAGGTTCGCCAGGTGGTTCGACACCAGGGACTGGTCCCTGCCTATGAGCGCCGCCAGGGTGCAGACCGGCAGGCTCGTCTGGGAGAGCATGAACAGTATCTCTAGCCTGACGTCGGCGGTGAGGGACTTAAGCCTGAGAGCGAGATCCCTAACGACCTCCCTGTCCGGGAGTTTGATCTCATTTGGGATTCCGGTGGTCGATTTCAGGGCATTTAGGCATTTCTTATCGAGAATATCGGCGAGATCTCTCCCCTCAAGGGACTTTTTAGCGATCATATCCCATCGCGCCCGTTCTTCCTAATATTTAGAAATAAACTTTCCTTTTATCGTCGATCTCTCGTCTCACAGTCTTTTCGCCGTTAATTCATCCCCCTGAATTGGGGAAGATGGAGGGTAGGGCTTGACCTCCGCCTCCAGGGGGCACCCCCCACCGCACGCCGGGAACAGGGGGCAGTCCCGGCACGCCTCCCCGGCGTACCTCCTCTCCCTCAGCTCGGCGCACTTCGGGTGGTCCCATATGTCCTCCCACCGATCCCTCAGCAGGTTGCCCAGCGGGTGGAAGTAGCTCTGGCACGGTATCGCGGTCCCGTCCGGCTCCACCGCCAGGGTTATGCTGCAGGCCGAGCAGAACTTGAGTCCTGCGTCCGCGGCCAGGGGGTTGAACTCGCAGTACCTGGTGACCCCGTACCACCTGAACTCCAGGTCGAGATCCGCCGCCTCGACCATCATCTCCTCCACCGCCTCGGCCGTCCGCCCCGGATCCGGCTCGAACCACCCCCTGACCTCGATCCCCCTCCCGCTGTATATCAACCGGTTCAGGGAGACGGCGTCCGCACCCAGGTCGGCGGCCAGCCTGGCCAGTCCCCCCACGTCCCCAACGTTCAGCGTGCTCAGGGTGGCGTTGACGTCCACGTATATCCCCAACTCGGCCAGGTTCCTTATCCCCTGGACCGTCTCCTCCCAGCTCCCCGGGACGCCTGTTATCCTCTCGTGGACCTCCCTCCTGTGGGACTCCAGGGTGACCTGGGCGTAGTCCAGCCCGGCGTCCACCAGCTCCTCGGCCAGCCTCCTGTCGGCCAGCCTCCTCCCGTTGGTGACCAGGCCCGTTACCAGGCCGAGGGACTCCCCCCTTCTGACGAGGTCCGGGAGGTCCGGCCTGAGCGTCGGCTCACCGCCGGTGAATACCACGTTGGGCGTCCCGATCTCGGCCACCCTGTCCAGCACCCCGAACCACCCCCTAGTCCCCATCTCGCGCCCGTCGGCCGGGGACGAGCTGTAGCAGTGCACGCACCTGTTGTTGCAGGCGTACGTCAGGGCGAGGTCGAACCTGAACGGGGCCGAGGTCCGGAGGCTCCCCGGATCTACTCTCTCGAAGCCGAGGTCGGTTATGGGGCAGACTTCCTCCCCCTCCAGGAAGGCCTTCAACCTCTCCGACGTCCTCAGGAAGTCCTCCCTGGCCTTTTCCTGATCTACCCCCCTGAACCTCTTCGTCGCGAGCCTGGCCGCCTCGTCGGGGGACATTCCCCTGAGGAAGGCCTCCGCGTAGAAGGCGGCGGTCCTGTTCAGGTAGGCGGACCTCTTCGCCCCGACCACGAGCACCCCTATCCCCGAGGGCTCCATCCTGAGGTGCACCTTCATCCCGCCGTACCTGAAGGCCTTGTACCCGGGCCCGCGGCCCCTCCGCATCCCGAACCTCATCACCCGGCACCTCCCCCGGCGCACGCGCACGCGCAGCTGACGCAGGCGCACGCGCACGCGCAGCTGACGCAGGCGCAGACGCACGAGCTGGCGGACGCCCTGGCCCTCCTGGTTGATCGGATCCTGCTCCTAGGGATTATCAGGGAGGCCACCCTGTCGGCCACTCCCTCGACGGCCTGGGAGACCGAGGAGGAGAACCTCTCTATGGAGGTGGCTATCCCGTCGGCCGCCCTCTCTATCCCCACGACGACCTGCCCTGCCCCCCTCTCGACCGACCCGACCGGCTCGGGGGTCCCCGGTCCGGCGGTCTCCCCTCCCGTTCCCCCCTCGCGCCCCGCCCCGGACGCCCCGACCGTCCGGACCGACGGCCCCTGGATCGGCGCGGAGGGGGGAGGAGGCGGGACGTCGAACCACCACCAGCTCCCCCGAGGGACGAGTACGTACCCTCCCTCCTCCGACTCAGGCCTCATGGCCCGGCGCAGGTGGGCCCTGAATCTCTTGTCCACCACGAGCCAGTCTATGTTCTGCTCGACGAGCCTCGCCCTTTCCTCCTGGGGAGACTCCCCTATCTCCCTCCAAATCTTCGCTATCTTCTCCCTGTAGAACCTGAGGGTCTCCCCCCTCGAGAACCCGGCCATCTTGTCCTCGACCCTCCTGTGTATGGCCTTGACCACCCTGGCCGCGCAGGGGACGTCCAGGCCGTCCCCGGGCCTGACGCACTTCAGTAGGAGCTTCTCGTAGTAGCGCCTCGGCCTCTCCTCCCCCTTCTCCAACCTCAGGGGGTCGATCCCCAGGACCCTCAGCTCGCCCCTCATCGCCATGGGCACTATGATCGCGGAGAAGAGCCTCCCGTAGTCCGGTCGGCCCGGCCTCTCCAGCTCCGACAGGTAGACCACCTCGGCCGGGAGGAGCCTCTTCTGGGCTCCCAGGGCCTCGATCCCGAACCAGGGCTCCTCGTACTCCCCCCACCCGGCCGACTTGATCGCCTTATATCCCGAGTACGCGAGAGCCCCGACGGCCAGCAGGACGACGGCGAGGAACGCGAGGCCGAGCGCCACCTCGGCCGGCTCGAGTTCTCCTCCCGGCGGCCGAGCGTACCTCTGCATGTACTCGGCCGGGAAGCTCACCCCGACCGTGATGTTCTCCCCGGGGTTCAGGTCCTCCCTCTCCCAGTATAGGTACAGCCTCCCATCCGTAGTCCCCGCGCCGTCGTAGTCCGGCTGGTTGAGGACCTCGTCCCTCCCGACCCCGGCCGGGAGGACGATCGAGAGCCTCAGGTCCCTGATCGGGGCGTCCTCGAACCAGGACGGGGTGAACTTCAGGCCGACGTTGCCCGGGTTGGTCTCGTCCTCGTAGACGAAGTCCGGCACGGCGGCCTCTATCAGAAACGTCCTAGATTGGCCGGCCTCTATGGGCTCCGAGGGGTGTATTTCCACCGCGTAGTATCCTCCCTCCTCTATCTCGGAGAAGTCCACCTCCCTCAACCCTTCGGGCCAGGCCTCGTAGGCGTACAGGACCTCGAACCCGCCTTTCGGCATCCCCACCCTGACGAACCTGGATATGCTCCCGCTGTCCACCCGGACGGTCAGGTTGTAGAACAGGAAGACGGTCGCGTTGGGTTGGACGTCCAGCCTGACGTACTCCCTCAGGATCTCGTACGAGAGACGGCGCGCGCCGGGCGAGCCCAGGACCGGGCCGGCCGCCAGTGCGGCGACCAGCGCGACGGAAGCCACCCTCCGGAAGTCGCCCATTCCCCGTCCGCCCCGGACCGGTCGAATTTAACCTTCCCCGGGGCCGACTACCCCCAGTCCCCTGGCCCTGGCCTTGTTCGCCATGTCCCCGTCGAAGGTCGCAACCGGCAGGAACAGCCTCTCGGCGGCCGCGAGGATCGCCTCGTCCTCCACCTCTCCCGGATCTTCCGAGCGGATCACCGCGTCCATCAGGTCCTCCGCGGTCGTGGGAACCACCTCGACCTCGTCCCTAGACAAGAGCCCGAGCAACAACCTCCTCGCCTCCTTCCACCTGACTCCCGCCCCCCTTAGGAACCAGAGGAATTCCAAGATCGCGATCGTCGGGATGTACCACCCTTTCAGTCCGCCGAGCAGGGAGATGGCCTCTTCGTGCTCGGCCTGGTCCGAGAAAGCGGCGTAGACCAGGACGTTGGTGTCTATCACCGCTTCCACGGCCTCACCATCCCCTGGCCCCGGAGGCGGATATGAGATCTATGTCCCCCACCTCCACCTTCCTGCCAAGCTCCGCCGGCGAGAAGTCGCACTCCACCGGCCTCAGGATCACCTCCCCTCCCCGGAGCAGGTCCACCTCCACCAGAGGCCGGGAAGAGAGGAGGGCGCGGGCCCCCGGGGGTAGGGCCGCGACCGCCGACCGCGATCTCCTCACCCACCTCCTCAGAACCCGGCCCTCCTCAGCAGGAGTTCCCACTCCCTGTCCACCCACTCCTGGAACCTTTCCACCATCCACTCGCTGCCGGGCCTGAGCATGTGGGCGAACCTCCTCTGGGTCTTGAGGTACTCGACGGCGGGCTTCTTCTTGGAGGGATCCCTCGCTATGGCCAGGCTCGGACCGGTAAGCCTCCACTCGACCCCGTCTATCACCTCGAACAGCGGGAAGACGCACGTCTCGACCGCCAACCTGGCTATCTCTATGGACTTCTCTGGCGGGGAGTACCAACCCCTGTTGCAGGTGGCGAAAGCCCTTATGAAGGCCGGCCCGTCGGCCTCCAGCCCCCTCCTCACCTTGACCACAGTGTCGTTCCAGTAGGCCGGGGAGACCGTGGCCACGTACGGTATCCTGTGGGCCGCGACTATGTCCACCAGGGGCTTCTTGTCCAGGGTCTTCCCCGGGACCACCCTGCCGGCCGGCGTGGTGGTGGTCCAGGCGCCGAAGGGGGTGCTCCCCGACCTCTGTATCCCCGTGTTCATGTAAGCCTCGTTGTCGTACAGCACGTAGAGGAACTTGTGTCCCCTCTCCATGGCCCCCGAGAGGGCCTGGAGTCCTATGTCGTAGGTGCCTCCGTCGCCGCCGAACACCACCACGTCGTAGTCGATCTCGACGTCCGGATCCGAGTCGAACCTACCGTCCTTTGCGAGCTTCCTCCTGGCGGTCTCAATCCCCGAGGCCACGGCGGCCGCGTTCTCGAACGCGTTGTGGGCCCACGGGACGGCCCAGGCCGTGTACGGGAATATGGTCGTCGCGACCTCCAGGCACCCGGTGGCGTTCACCACGACCACCGGCTTCCTGGCCGCCATGAAGACCTGCCTGACCAGGGTCCCGGCGACGCACCCGGCGCAGAGCCTGTGGCCCGGGGTTATACCGGGGGTCTCCGCGGCCCTCTTGGCCAGCTCCCTTATGTTCGGGACCCAGGGCTTCCCCTCACCGCCGGCCATCACTCCCTCACCCCCGCCAGATCGACCCGCGGCCTCTCGGTCTCCTCCCTCGTCTCCAGGACCTCCAGGAAGATCTTCTTGAGGAGCCTCGGGGGCATGTCTCTCCCGCCGAGCCCGTACACGTACCCCCTCACCGGGGGTCTGTCTCCCAGCCCGTAGAGGGCCGACCTGACCTCCGAGAAGAGGGGGCCTCCCTCGGCCCCGAAGCTGGCGCTCCTGTCGAGCACCCCCACCGAGGCCGCCCCTGACAGGGCCCGGCGCACCCTGTCCCCCGGGAACGGCCTGAACACCCTCAGCCTTATGGAGCCGACCCTCTTTCCCTCCTCCCTGAGCTCGTCGACAACGGCCTTGGCCGTCCCCATGGTCGACCCGAGCCCCACCACCACGGCGTCGGCGTCCTCCGTCCTGTACGGATCCAGGAATCCGTCTCCGTAGCTCCTGCCGCTGATCTCCGCGTACTCCCTGTGGACCGACTCTATCACGTCGAACGCCCTCCCCATGGCCTCCAGCTGCTGGGCCTTGTGCTCGAAGTAGTAGTCGTAGAGGTCCAGCGGGCCGAATGAGATCGGGTACTTGGGATTCAGCATCATGGGGACGGCCTTGTCGCCGTATATGTCCGGTATCCTTATCCTGGCGATCTTCCTGTATCCGACGAACTCCCCCACGACCTCGTCCGGGAGCATCCACACGTTCTGGAGGGTGTGGGATATGAGGAACCCGTCCAACATGACCATGACCGGGAGCAGGACGTCCTCGTGCTCTGATATCCTGAACGCCTGTATGACGTTGTCGTATGCCTCCTGGGCGTCCTCGCTGTATACCTGTATCCACCCGGAGTCCCTGGCTCCCATGGAATCGCTGTGATCGCAGTGGATGTTTATCGGCGCGCTGAGGGCCCGGTTGGCCACCGCCATGACCATGGGGGTCCTGTTTGAGGCCACTATGTAGAGTATCTCCCACATCAGGGCCAGACCGTTGGCGGCGGTCGCCGTGAACGCCCTGGCCCCTGCTATGGCCGCCCCCCAGGCCGCGCTCAGGGCGCTGTGCTCGCTCTCGACCCTTATCATCTCAGCGTCCATCTCCCCGTTGTTGATGAACTCGGCGATCCTCTCGACTATTATGGTCTGAGGGGTTATGGGGAAGGCGGAGACCACGTCCACCCTGCTCTGCCTGGCGGCCCAGGCGACGGCCTCGTCTCCGTTGACCGCCCTGACCACCTGGCCAGCTCCCCGCTCGACCACCACCATCTCAATCACCCCGTCTCACTCCTCACTCCCTCACCATCTCTATCGCCTTGGTGGGGCACTCGTTGGCGCATATCCCGCAGCCCTTGCAGTGCTCGTAGTCCACCGTGGGGAACCCCTCCCCGTCCCAGATTATAGACGAGTCCGGGCAGTAGACCCAACACAGCCCGCACTTTATGCATTTCCCGTTCTCTATGACGGGCTTGAACACCCTCCAGTCCCCGGTCCTGTACTCCAGGGCCCGGAGGAACGGAATTCCTCCGATCGGTATCTCCCGATATCCCCTCAGCTCCACTCCGGACACTCCACCTCACCCCGACCTGGCCTCGTCGTGGGCCCTCCTGAGCGCGGCCACGTTCTTCTCCCCCACCTCCCCGGGCCACCTAGCCCTGACGGCCTCCTCGACGGCCTCCAGCGGGACGGCCCCGGTGGCCCTCACCAGGACCCCCAGCATGGGGGTGTTGGTGACGGCCCTGCCCACCTCCTCCAGGGCTATGGTCGTGGCGTCCACCGACCATACCTCGACCCCGTCGGGTACCCCGAGCCTGGACCTCACCTCGGAGGGCGAGGACTTGGAGTTGACCACCACGTGCCCCCCCTCCTTGACCCCCGACAGTATCTGCCCGGCGTACTGCAGGAGGGTCGGGTCTATCACCACGACGGCGTCGGGCTCGTAGACGTGGGAGTGGACCACTATGGGCCTGTCGTCTATCCTGTTGAAGGCCCGCACCGGGGCGCCGGTCCTCTCCGGACCGAACTCCGGGAAGGATTGGGCATACTTGCCGACCCTTATGGCCGCGGAGGCCAGAACCTGGGACGCGCTCCACACGCCCTGGCCCCCTCGCCCGTGCCACCTTATCTCCAGCATCGGAGAGGCACCACCGTCTACTCCGGGGGCCTGGCACTAAAAACATTTTACCTACCCAACCGGCAACCACCGCAGGGGGTGCGGCCCGCTTGGACGAGACTTCTCGGAGGGGGGATCTCGACGCCCTCTTCAGGCCGAGATCGATAGCGGTCATCGGGGCGTCTTCTAACCCGGGGAAGATAGGACACGAGATCCTGAGGAACATAATCGAGTACGGATACGGGGGGGAGATCTACCCCGTCAACCCGAAGCACGACAGCGTTCTGGGGCTGAAGTGCTACCCGACCGTCTTGGACGTGCCGGGAGACGTGGACATGGGGGTGGTGGCCATACCGGCGGCCTACGTCCCCCAGGTCGTGGACCAGCTCGGCGCCAAGGGTGCCAAGGTGGCCGTGGTCATATCCAGCGGGTTCTCCGAGGTGGGCGAGGTCGAGCTGGAGGAGAGACTGCTCCGGGCGGCCGGGAAGTGGGGGATGAGGGTCCTCGGGCCCAACATATTCGGGGTGGCCTACACGCCCGGGAGGCTCAACGCCACCTTCGGCCCGAGGGACGTGCTCCCCGGGTCCATAGCCTTCATAACCCAGTCCGGTGCCCTGGGGATAGCCCTCATGGGCTGGACCATAACCGAGGGCATAGGGCTCTCCGCCCTGGTCAGCGTGGGGAACAAGTCCGACGTGGACGACGACGACCTCCTCGGGTGGCTCTCCCGGGATCCTGAGACCAGGGTGATCCTGATATACATGGAGGGGGTCAAGGAGGGCCGCGAGTTCCTCGAGGCCGCGTCGGCCGCCTCCCGGGAGAAGCCCATCGTAGTGATAAAGGCCGGGAGGAGCGAGAGGGGTGTGAAGGCCGCCTCCTCACACACCGGTTCTCTGGCTGGGTCTGACAGGGTGTACGACGCGGTCTTCCGGCAGTCGGGGGTCCTGAGGGCCTACAGCGTGGAGCAGGCCTTCGACTGGGCCATGGCCTTCGCCTCGGGCAGGGTCCCCCGGGGCGACAGGACTGTGATAGTGACCAACGGCGGCGGCGCGGGGGTGCTGGCGACGGACGCGGCCGAGATGTGCGGGCTCAGGCTGATCGACCCGCCCCCGGACCTAGCCGCCGAGTTCCGCAGGTACATGCCCCCCTTCGGGAGCGCCAAGAATCCCGTGGACCTCACCGGTCAGGCCTCCGCCCGGGAGTTCGAGGGGGCGGTGGCCGCAGCCCTCTCGCACGACTCGGTGGACAACGTCCTGGTCCTCTACTGCGAGACGGCCGTGACCGACCCCGAGGAGATAGCGGCAGCGGTTGCCCGGGCGGCCGGGGAGAGCGACAAGCCGGTCGCCGCCATGATGATGGGGGGGGAAAGATCCGTGAGGGCCATGAGACTACTCAGGTCCAGGGGCGTGCCGGCCTACCCGACCCCGGAGAGAACCGCCGAGTCCCTGTGCGCCCTGGTCCGGTACCGGGAGCTCAGGGACAGGGGATCGGCGGGAGTGTGACCCGATCCCGGGCGGCGCTCACTCCAACATCTCCCTCTCGTACCTCTTGAGGTGCTCCACCGCCCCCTTCAGGTCGCTGAACTTCTCGGCCACCACCCTGACGTCCTCCTCAGTCACGGCCTCCCTCCCCCCGGCCCTGGCCCTGACCCCGGCGATGCTCAGTATCTGGGTCGCGTACCTGAGGGACCGCTCGGCGCCCAGCTCCCTGAGGGCCCTCACCGCGCCGTCCTCCAGCTTCACGTCCTCCTCCCTGGCCCTTATCCTGATTATCTGATCTATCTCTTCTGGAGAGTATTTCTCCGTCGTGATGACCACGAGCCTGTCCAGGAGGTCCAGGGGCATCCCGAAGGGCGCGGTGAGGTCAGTCCCCCTGATCTTCGTCACCCCCCTGTTGGTGGCCATGACTATTATCGGGACGAGCTCACCCTCCATCGCCCTGCTGAGGAAGGAGAGGGCCTCTATGTCCATCAGGTGCACGTCGTCTATGAAGAGGACCCCAGGTATTATCTCCCCCCTCTTCTCCTCGACCCACTCCTTCACCTGCTTGTCGACGGCCGCCCTGACCTCTGGGTCGATCTCCCTCTCCGGGGGTGCGCCGAAGAAGAGCGAGAAGAGGGCTCCCCCCCTCCTGGAGGCCACCATCTGATCCAGGTCGTCCAGCGTCATGGTGTAGACGAACTCTCTGTCCTTCAGGACGGCCCCGGTCGGCCTGGGGACCACCTTCGATCCGGACACGTCGAACCCGGCCGCCCCCTCCGCCCGGCCCATCCTGGAGACCCTCCCTGTCTCGGCGTCTATCATTATGACGTCGCCCTCGGCCACCCCCTGGTCGGCCAACTGCTGGGCCACCCTGGGGCCGACCCTCAGCTTCTTGCTCTCCTCCTCGGTCTTCAGCTCTATCTCGGCGCTCTGGGGGGTTCTGACGAACGGATTCAGGGGGCTGCTCCCCATCTTTATGTCCAGCTTGGTCACCTCCCCCTCGTAGACCTTCTTGACCTCCCTGAGCCGGACCCCTATGGCCTTCCTCATGGCCTCCGTCAGGACCTCCGTCTTCTTCCTCTCCGCGCTGTACACCTCGGCCCCGCTGATCTGTATGAACGGGACGTCCTCCCCCAGCTCCCTGGCTATCCCGACGGCCACGGCCGTCTTCCCGGTTCCGGGAGGGCCGGCGAGGAGCACCGCCTTCCCGCTGAGCCTCCCCTCCCTGGCCATCTGCACCACGAGGCCCGCGGCCTCCCTCGCCCTCTTCTGTCCCACCAGCCCGTCTCCGACGTCCTTAGCCGTCATGTCCGGATTGAGGCCGAGCCCCCTGATGTGGCTGTGGGCCCCTATCCTCTCAAGCCTGCTCAGGCCGCCGCCTATCTCCTCTATCTCCGGCAACCTCCCACCACTCGGCGGGGGCCCGGTCGCCGTCAAAAAGATTACCCGTCGGACCCGGAGACGACCTCCTCCAGCGCCCTCCTGAGCTCCTCTATCCCCCTGCCGTCCAGGGCGGAGGTGAATATCACCCTCTTGGCCCCGAGCTCCGCCGCCTCCGCCTCGGCTTCCTCCCTGCTCACCCTGGTCGGCAGGTCAAGCTTGTTGCCCACGAGTATGATCTCCTTCACCCCGGCCTCCCGCATGACCTCCGCCCACCTGCCCAGCGAGTACAGGGTGCTCGGGCGGCTCAGGTCGAACACCAGCATCCCGACGGTGGCCCCGCTCACCAGGCCCCGGTGCAGGTGGAAGAACCTCCTCTGCCCCGCCAGATCGTACACTATGAGCTCCTTTCCCTCCCCCTCCAGCACGAAGAAGTCGACTCCTATGGTCATCGACGAGCCGCCGACGCTGAACCGGTCGGTCAGCCTCCTGCATATGGTTGTCTTGCCGACCCCGCCCTCCCCCCCGACGGCCACCTTCCTCCTGACCCTCGCCAACCTCCCCCCGGTGGACTTCATCTCCAAGCCCTCGCCATGAACATGGGCCCCCTACCCTCTACCTTGTACCTGAGGCCGGACGCCCTCAGCCACTTGTCCACGTCGGACCTCCTCGGCGAGATGTCTGACCCCATGAGGTAGGTGGCCAGGGAGTAGCCCCTCATTATCGGGTCGTCCCAGACGCTCTGGAGTATTCCTATGTATCCCCTCTCCCTCCCCCTTCCCCCCGGGGCCAGCACGGAGGCCGCGTTCTTCAGCAGGAGTATGGGGTCCCTGATCCAGTTCAACTTCTCTGCCACGACCGCCAGGTGGATCACCGAGTGGCCGGCTGAGCTCACGGCCTGCCTGACCCTCTCCGGGGCGGACCTGATGAAGGATATGTTGTCCCTCAGCAGCCCCTGGGCGTTGAGCCTCTCCCTGGCCAGGTCCAGCATGTCCTGGGACGGGTCGACGGCCACGACGGCCGCCTCGGTCTCCATGGCTATGATCCCGGTCACCACGCCCATGTGGAATGAGAGGTCCGCCACCACCGCCCCCCTCGGGATGCTGGAGAGCCCCAGCCTCCTGAGCCCCTCGAGGAGCATCATCTTCAGGAACCTGCTGTCCATGAACCTGTAGAAGAGGGCCCTGTTCTCCGGGGAAGAGACGTGAAAGGGCCTCTTGCCATCCTTGACCGCCTCGTAGAGCCTGGAGAACACCTTGGAGGGGACCACCATGAAGTCCTCCACGTCGTCCCCAACGACCGGCGGGACCTCGGGCCTCTTGGCCGTCCTGTAGACCTTCGTCCCGGCCAGGTATATGTAGCCCCAGTCGTGGAGGGCCTCCAGGAGGTAGTTCAGGAGCTTTCTGTCCCCGAACTCCTGGGAGAGGGCGGACAGCTCCCTGCCCTCTATCTCCTCGAAGAATCCGGCCTCCTCCAGGGGCCCTACGATCGCCCCCTGGAGCCTGAGCTCCAGGTGCTGGAGGGCCTCCCTAGGGATAACCGACGACAAGACTCACTCCACCTCCTCATACCTGACTATCCCCAATCTCAGGAGAACCCGGACCGCCGCCTCGTCCTCCTCGCTCGGCGGGATCGTCCCGTCGAGCACCAGGCGTATCCTGTCGACGTCTATCCAGGTTGGGGCCAGATCATCCATCCCGGGAACGAACCTCAGCCTCGCACCCCTCTCGGCGAGCTTGGTCCCGTGCACCTCCCTCACGTTCCCCCGCCCGTCGACGAACACGGTCACCCCGTGATCCACGTCGCATAGTACGAAATTCCACCCTGGGGAGGGTGATACGTCGTGCCTCTTGCCGCATATAGGGCAGGTTACCAGCACCAAACCCCCGGACCTCTGGCGATTGGCTCTCCCCATCTATTTTAACCTCAACGGGGGGATCTTTTTTAGGGGGAGGCGGGCCCCTCACCGAAGATGGCGAGGAGTTGTCCGGGCGGGCCGCCCTCGTCGGTCGAGGCCGGGCTGTCCGAGGACCTCGGGGGCGGCAGGGTCAGGTGCCTCGCCTGCCCCAGGAGGTGCGTCCTCCCCCCGGGGGGCAGGGGGTTCTGCGGGACCAAGGTCAACGTCGGCGGCAGGCTCTGCGAGCTCAACTACTCTAAGGTCAGCTCGGTGGCCATGGATCCCATAGAGAAGAAACCCCTCTTCCACTTCATGCCCGGATCCTGGGCCTACAGCGTCGGAACCGTCGGGTGCAACCTGGCCTGCAGGCACTGCCAGAACTGGGAGATAAGTCAGCCGGGGGTGCCGCCCGAGAGGTTCCCCTGGCTGCGCGACCTGACCCCAGAGGAGGCCGTCGAGCAGGCCGTCGAGCTGGGCGCCTCCAGCGTGGCCTACACCTACAACGAGCCCACCGTGGTCAGCATGGAGTGGGTGGTGGACACGGCCAGGCTCGCCAGGGAGGCCGGCCTCAAGAACGTCAGCGTCACCAACGGTTACTGGAGCCCCGAGGCGGTCGACAGGTTGGCCCCCCTCCTGGACGCCGCCAACGTGGACGTGAAGGCCTTCTCAGACGAATTCTACGGGAAGGTGGCGGCGGCCCCTTCCATGAGGCCGGTCCTGGACACGGTCGTCTCCCTGGTCGACCGGGGGGTCCACGTCGAGCTGACCTACCTGGTCATACCCGGGCTGAACGACGGGGAGGAGGAGATCAGGGCCTTCAGCAGGTGGGTGGCGGATGAGGTGGGGGATGACACCCCCGTGCACTTCTCCAGGTTCCACCCGGAGTTCAAGATGAGGGGGGTGCCGCCGACCCCCGCCGAGACCCTAGAGATGGCCCACGAGGTGGCCAGGTCCGAGGGACTCAACTTCGTCTACCTGGGGAACGTCCCCGGGGACCCGAGGGAGTCCACTTACTGCCCGTCCTGCGGAACCCCGCTGATAAGGAGGTTCGGCTTCGACGTGCTGGACTGCCGACTCTCGGGCGGCAGGTGCCCCTCCTGCGGCAGGGAGATCCCCATCGTGGGCCCGTGCAGGTCAAGGACCGGGTTCTACGACCTCATGTAGCCGGGACATTCCACCAGGATGCTCGCTATGATCTTGGAGAACCTCTTGTCGAGCGTGGATCGGTCGGCCAGGAACACCGCCGTCTCCTCGGGACCGAGCTCCTCCAGGAGCCTCCTCACGAACCTGTACGCTCCGGCCTCACCAAGCCCGGCGACCAGGTCGTTCAGGCTCCAAACCAGGAGGAAGATCCTGGAGCCGGTCGACCTCCTGAACCTGCCCATGAGCCCGGCCACCAGGCCGGCGTCCAGCTCGACCGCGAGGCGCCTGCCGGTAGACCTCCTGCCCCCCACCAGTCCGACTCCCGTCTCCACCAGTAGGTCCACCTCTCTCTCGAGCATTTCGGCCACCGGACCGGGCGGGGCCAGGGCCAGCACTGCAAGGCCGAGCATCCTGGCATCCTCGACGAATCTCCTGATCACCTTCCACGGATCCTTGGACAGGTCGGTCGCCAGGACGCACGGGAGGTGGATCCCGCGTCCCATCGAAAGGTACGTCTCTCTTCTGGGCAGCCTCGTCATCACCACGAGGGTCAGGGCGTAGGACAGACCCCCGATCCACGCCGGGGCTATGACCACTAGGACGTACGGCACTGGCGGCAGGGGGTACATGTCCCCCACGCACGACCCCACCAGTGCGAACCCGAGCAGGCTGACGCCGGGCACCATGAGCCTGACGGCCGGATTTTCGGCTGCTATCTCAGGTCCCCGGTCGAGCAAGACCGCCCACGCGTGCACCCCTATCGACAGGGCCAGGAAGTGGGACCCCACCTCCGCGGCCAGCCATGGAGAGACCGGCTGCGGGGCGGGATCCCATCCGGACGCCCAGGCCAGGGCGAACCCCCCGACCACGAGCCCCGCGGCCGCGATCATGGAGATCGCGGCCAGCCTCGACAGCGAGATCCTCCTCAGCCTGGTCGGCTCCTGCGACGCGGCCGGCACCGTGATCTCCCATAAGGCGGCGGCCATCCCGACGTTGATGGAACCGGTGTCGGAGACGGCCACGACGGGGTCGGCCATGATCAGGGCCTCCTCCAACACGAAGAGCATCAGCCCGAAGATCCCCAGAGCGATCGCCAGGCCGAACCTCCAGACTGAGAGGCCGAAGTACTCCAGCCGACTCGTCCACCCCACCGTGGCCAGGGCCAGGATGATCAGGAAAGTGGCGGCGAAGGCCGCCTTCCCCGCCAGGATCGCCCAGTTGACCTCCGCCCTCGCGGCGGGCGGGTAGAGCAGGAGGAGGACCACCCCGAGGATCAGCCAGGCCGAGACCAGGACGGTGAGGATACTGTAGGCGAGCTCAACGGGCTTCATTCAATCCTCCTCCAGAATCTCCTCGGCCAGCCTGATCCCCCTCTCGGCCAGCCACCCCCTCACCGACTCGTAGGCCTCCTCCGAGGCGCCGAAGGCCTCTGGCGGGACGACCCCCCTGCTGGGGGACAGGCCGTCGGAGACGGCCCTAAGGAATCCTGTCGCCGCGAAGGCGGTCGTCCTGGCCATGGCAGTCATTCCGGTGGACTCGTCGTACCTGTCGATCAACCTGAACTCCATCCTGCCCCCGTCTCTGCCGACCGCGGAGACCAGCATGACGACCAGGTCCCTGGGGTCCCGCGGGAGCCTCGCCTCGAGCAGCCTGACGGTGACCTCCGCCGGGATCACCTCCTTACCGTCCACGACCACCGGTTCCCTGCTGAGGAGGCCCAGATCCCGGAGGAACCTGATGGCCCTGGCGTGGCCCGGGTACCTCAGGGTCCTCTCCTCCATCCTGTCCACCCCCCTAATGGTCTTGAGGAGGGTGCGGAGCCCGTCCGTGAGGAAGGCCTCCATCCTCCCGACGCCGGGGACGTCCACCTCCACCGGGTCGGAGAGGGCCGGCACCTCCACCACCTCGCCCCCCCTGACGATCCTGGCCGGCCTGGTGTACTCCTCTATCAGGTCCTCCGGGCTCCAGGTTATGGCGTACCCCAGCGGGGGCCTCGGTTCCTGGGGAACCCCTCCGACCATTATCACAAGCTCCCTGAGCTCCCCGAGCTCGGCCAGGGCCCTGCCCGCCGCCAGGTTGCTGAGCCCCGGGGCCATCCCCGCGTCAGGTACGATCGTGATCCCCTCGGCCCTGGCCCTTGAGTTGAGCCCCAGTGGGCTCTCCTCCGAGTAGGAGACGTCCACGAGATCTATCCCCTCGTCCACGGCGGAAGACCAGACCGCCGGGACGAGCCTGCCCGGCAGGGCGACTATCGCGGCGTCTACCTCCCTGAACAGGGAGGATATGGAGACGGGATCGCGGGCGTCCACGACCCTGGTCTCCACCCCCCTGAGCCTTGAGGCCGCCTCCCTCAGGGCCTCGATACGGGCGTCCGCCAGGACGAGGTCGGCCTCGCCCCACCTGTCCCAGATGTCCCAGGCGGCCGCCGACCCTATTCTCCCAAGGCCTAGAACGGCTGTCCTCAAATCACATCCCCCTCGGGCCGACCCCTCGCGGGATCCCTCCCCCGGGACCCCCCGGAGACTGGGACGGATCGGCGGTGTCCGCGCGGGGTGGGGTCACCCCGTCCTCCATCGACCCCCAACCTCAACCCTACTCCGAAAGAGCGGGGAGACATCCGAAGTCCTCACCGTCCAGGGGGTTTGGACCTCGGAGGGAGATCACTTTATTTATCTTGCGGTGCATTGGACCCGTGCTCGCCAAGGAGGTCATAGGGAAGGAGGTCGTGACCCGAGACGGCGGCCTGGTGGGCCGAGTCCTGGACCTGGAGCTGACGGAGGACTGGAGGGTGTCGAGGCTCATCCTCTCCCTCAGGAGGGAGGCCGCCAGGTCGGCGGGGGCGAGGTTCCCCCTGAGGCCCAAGTCGGCCGTGGAGATCTCGGCCGTCGCCGGGGTCGGCGACCTCGTTACCCTGATCTGCGGGTGGGCCGACCTCCCCTCGGTCCTGGAGAAGATCTGACCGGCCAGTTTTCGGCTAGAGGGACCGGACGCCGCGCCTTCGGGCCGGTGAGGGCGGGTCAGATGAGGCCCAGCTCCCGCGCCACCTCCTCCGCCCTCCCCCCTCCCCCGTACCTGGCCCAGACCGAGCAGGCCCCCTCCTGAGACACCATGCACGGCCCGTATGGGGTTCCGGGGGTGCACACCTTCATGAACATGGGGCAGTCGGTCGGCTTGGCCGCCCCCAGGGTCACCTCGGCGCACCTGCATCCGGGGGGGAGGTCCCTGCTCCAGTCCTCCGGCGAGGGCTCCCTCAGCCCGTACCTCTCCGCCGCGTCCACCCGGGAGAACTCCCGCCTGAACGCCAGGCCGCTCTCCTCAACGAAGCCTATCCCCCTCCACGCCGAGTCGACCACCTCGCAGCACCTCTCTATCGCCCTCTTGGCGGCCAGGTTTCCCTCCCAGCTGACGACCCTGGAGTACTCGTTGACCAGCCTGGGTCTCCCCTCCCTCAGCTGCCTGAGCATCTCGAGGACGGCCAGGACCACGTCCAGGGGCTCGAACCCGGTGACCACGGCCGGTATGCCGTAGTCCCTCGGCACGAACTCCCACGCGGCCGCCCCCGTTATCGCCGACACGTGACCCGGGGCTATCACCCCGAGGATGGGCGCCCCCGGGACCCTCTCGAAGACGTACCTGGTTATCGGCGGGGTGAGCCTGTGGACGTTGATGAAGGTGAGGTTCTCCGGCACCGCACCCCTGGTCACCGGGGAAGCGGTGGCCGGGGCCGTGGTCTCGAACCCCACGGCCAGGAAGACCGACTCGACGCCGTCTCCCCTCGCCCGCCTCACCGCGTCCATCACGCTGTAGACCACCTCGACAGGGGCCCCCTCCGACCTGGCCCTGGCCAGGCTGTCGGTCTCGGTCCCCCTTGGGGTTCCCTGCAGCCTGTAGGCGTCCCCGTAGGTGAGCACCCTCACCCCGTCCCTGGCCAGGGAGGCCGCGGCGTCCACGTAGTACCCGGGGGTGATGCAGACCGGGCACCCGGGGCCGGCCACCAGCTCCACCTGCGGCGGCATCAGGGATCTGAGCCCGAAGTGGGTTATCGTCCACTCGTGGGTCCCGCAGAAGTCCATTATCTTGACCCTGTCGACCCCGGCGGCCTCGGCCGCCTGGGGGGCCACCTTCCATATCGCCCCCACGACCGACCTGACCTCCTCGGACGACCTGTAGAGCCTCTCGACCCTCTTGATGGGAGACTCCTCCCCCATGGAGATCCCGGGTCCGCGGGGTCAAGGCTTTTAAGGGGTTCCCAGGCCGCCCTCCCCGTTGAGCGGGGACGAGGAGGGAGATCCTGTCAGGATCTTGGTGGAGCTGCTGCGGTCGCTCCAGGACCTATCCAACGAGGTGCGGGATTCCCTGATAAGGGGATTGGAGCTGGACAGGCTGCTGATATACGACTTCCCGGAGCCGGCCCCCGTGGACGGCAGGGAGGTGGCGTCCGCCGTGCTCCGTTCCCTGGGGGTAGAGCCGAGAGATCTGTCCGATCCACTCTCCGAGCTTCAGGATGCCATAGAGGGCGTCCTGAATAGGAAGACCGGCACCCGCCGGGCGGAGGAGGGAGGGGAAGGGAGGGGCGAGGATTGAGGATCTTCGTGGGATTCGTGGGCCAACCCCTGGCCTCGGACATGGGGGTGCCCCAGAGGGTAATGGAGATCCTGACCCGGAGGTGGGCGGAGGGAGGGGCCCCGGCGGACCTGGACTACGAGGACCTGAGCACCAACCTGGCGGCCGCCTCCCAGATAGTCGAGGAGTCCGAGCCCGACGCCCTCGTGCTGGTCGCCGCCAAGAGGAGGGGCGGCAGGCCGGGAGAGATCAGGATCTACGAGCCCGAGGTGGAGATCCCGGACGACCCCTTCGCGGCGAACGACGCCATGAGGGCCTCCCTGGAGGGGAGGGTTGACGTGGACGACATACTGTACGGCCTGAAGGTGCTCGGGGCGTCCCCTCCCAAGATCGTGGTGGTGGAGTGCGAGCCACCGGAGGCGGGACCGGGGATAGGCCTCTCCCGGGCGGGCGAGGAGTGCGCCTCCAGGATGGCCGAGGCCGTGGCGGGGGTGCTGGAGGGATGGGCCGGGTCCTGATACTGGGGGTGGGCAACAGGTTGATAGGGGACGAGGGATTCGGGTCCTACTTCGCGGACGCCCTCTCCAGGTTCGACCTGCCCCCGGGGGTGAGGGCCTTCGACGGGGGGACCGGGGGGATGGCGCTGCTCCACGAGGCCGAGGGGGAGGACCTGGTGGTCATAGTGGACGCGGTGTCGGAGAGGTACGGCCCGCCCGGGTCGGTGGTCAGGCTCTCCGTGGACAAGGCGGCGTTCTCCCCGGAGGAGGTGGCCGAGGTTATGGGGGAGATAGACCTGCACCAGTTCGGCCCCGAGATGCTGGTGGCCCTGGGCTCCGTCATGGGGGTGTTCTCTGGGGACGTCTGCGTGATAGGCGTCGTCCCCAGCCGCCTGGACCTGGGGATGGGGCTGTCCCCCGAGGTTGAGAGGGCGGCCCTCGGGGTCCTGGAGAAGCTGAGGGAGGTTCTCAGGGAGAGGGGGATAGAGTTGGGGGTAGATCCGGACGACTTCCTGGCGGCCCTCAGGGAGAGCTACGGGATACCCAAGTTTGGGGGGACGTGACCTTGCACGAGTGGTCTCTCGCCCAGGGTCTCGTGGCCTCGCTCCACTCCTTCGCCGAGAGGGAGGGGCTCAGGAGGATAACGCTGGTCGAGGTGTCGGTCGGGGAGCTCATGGAGCTCGACGTCCCCGTCTTCAGGGACGCCTTCGAGACCCTGACCAGGGGAGGGCCGGCCGACTCCGCCGAGCTCAGGATAGTGGAGGAGCCCGCCAGGTTCAGGTGCAGGAGGTGCGGGGCCGAGTGGACCTTCGCCGAGGTTGAGGAGCAGATCCACCGGGGTGTGCCGGAGGACCTAATGGTGAGGGAGCCCGGGGGGGAGCTGGAGTCTCCCCTCCACATATTCCCGGACCTGGTTCCGGCGTTCGTCAGGTGCCCGAGGTGCGGCGGCAGGGACTTCGAGGTGCTGGCGGGCAGGGACATGAGGGTCTCCAGGTTGGAGGGGGAGAGGTGATGGACTCCGCTCCCGAGGGACTGGATCCCCTGGTCTCCCTGCTCGGGGAGAGGCTGGGGAGGATCGGGGAGGTCATACTGGTCGGCAGCGGGAAGGGGGGAGTCGGGAAGAGCCTCGTCTCCAGCTCCCTCGCCCTCGCCCTCTCGGACGGCGGCTCTCGGGTCGGCCTCCTGGACCTGGACCTGCACGGCCCGGCGGCGGCCAGGCTCATGGGCGTCTCCGGCCCGCTCGAGAGCTGGAGGGGCGGCGTGAGGCCCGTCGAGTCCATGGGGGTCGAGGTCATGTCCCTCGCCCTCGCCGTGGGGGACCTCCCCGTGCCCGTGTCCGGGGAGGGGAAGGGCAGGCTCACCCTGGCCCTGATGGCGCTCACCGACTGGGGGGACCTGGACTACCTGGTCGTGGACCTCCCGCCCGGGACCGGGGACGAGGTGATGATCCCGGTCAGGCACGTCGAATCGGCCAGGGCCCTGGCGGTGACCACCCCCTCCTCCCTGGCCAGGGACGCCGTGAGGAGGCTCCTCGTCCTCTTCAGGGATCAGGGGGTGGACATCCTCGGCATAGTGGAGAATCAGGCCTACGTGGATTGCGGCGGAGAGGTCGTGAGCCCGCTCGGCAGGTCGTTCGCCGAAGAGCTGGCGGCCGAGTTCGGGACCAGGGTCCTGGCGCGCATCCCGCTGGACCCCGCCATAGGCCGCGCCGTGGACGAGGGGATCCACCCGCTGAGGCGGTCCGGGGCCCTGGCCGACGCGGTGGGCGCCGTCGCGGGGGAGGTACTGGGGAGGCGGTGAATGTGTGCCTCGGGATACCGGGTAGGGTCATAGAGCTGAGCGGCGACGTGGCGCTGGTGGATTTCCTGGGGATAAGGAGGGAGGTGGACGCCAGCATGGCCGAGGGGATCGGCCCGGGAGACTACGTGGTGGTGCACGCCGGCGTCATAATCTCAAAACTCGATCCCGAGGAGGCCGAGAGGACCCTGGACGCCTGGAGGGAGATGGTGGAGTTCCTCTCCTCCGAGGGCGGGGACGGGGGGGATGGGTAGGGCGGGAGGAGAAGAGGGGGGGAGATCGCCTTGAGCCTCGGGACCGGACGGGTCACCCTAGCCCACGGGGCCGGGGGAAGGGAAACCTGGGAGCTCCTCGACAGGCTGATCCTGTCCAAGCTGGATCCCGGTATGAAGACCGCCCTGGGGGGGATAGGGACCGACGAGCTGGACGACGGGGCCACCCTGGCGTCCGTCGGGGGACACCTGGTGCTGACCGTCGACGCCTTCACGGTGAGCCCGCCCTTCTTCCCCGGCGGGGACATAGGATCCCTGGCGGCCGCAGGGGCCATAAACGACGTGCTGATGATGGGAGGGAGGCCCGTCGCCGTCTTGGACTCGGTAGTGGCCGAGGAGGGCCTCCCCCTGGAAGACCTGGACAGGGTGGTCTCCTCCTTCCTGCGGGTCCTCAGGTCCGAGGGGGTCAGCCTGATAGGCGGGGACCTGAAGGTCATGCCCCGGGGCCAGGTGGACGGGGTGCTGATAACCGCCGTCGGGGTCGGGGTCGCCGACCGCCCGATAGTGGACTCTTCCCTCAGGGAGGGGGACGTCCTCATCGTGAGCGGGCCCGTGGGAGAGCACGGCGCCGCCATACTGGCCGCCCAGAGGGGGATAGGGGTTGAGAGCGAGGAGCTGAGGAGCGACTCCAGGCCCCTGACCGGGCTCATGCTGCCCCTGCTCAGGGAGCACGGAGACGCCGTCAGGGCCGCCGTGGACCCGACCAGGGGCGGGCTGGCCGGGGTCTTGAACGAGTGGGCCTCCAAGACCGGCCTGACCCTCGTGGTCGACGAGGCCAGGATACCGGTCAGGGAGCCCGTCAGGTCCTACGCCGACATGCTGGGGGTCGACCCGCTGACCCTCGCCTGCGAGGGCGTGGCCCTGCTGGGGGTGGATCCGGGGTCTGCCGACGAGGTGCTGGAGTTCGTCAGGGATCTCGGGTTCCCGCAGGCCTCCGAGATAGGGGAGGTCCGGAGGTCCGAGAGGGGCAGGGGCATGGTGCTGCTGAGGAGCGAGGCCGGCGGCCTCAGGATACTGGAGGCCCCGTCGGGGGAGATTGTCCCCAGGATCTGCTGAGTCGGGAGCGTCCGGCGGGAACGGCCGGTCACGATCCGGGATCCTGGGCCGGTCGGCCGCCAGTCCCAGAGTAGAGCTCCCTCCTCCTGGCCTCGAGGAGCTCCTCCGGGACCCCCATGAAGGAGGCGGCGCTCTCCACCCTCTTCCCCAGGGCCGCCCCGGCGTCCAGGACCCCCCTCACCCTCTCCCTCCAGGCCAGGTCCCTCGTGAGGTGGTGGTCCAGCACCAGCGTCTCCACGCGCGTCCCCTCCAGCAGCCGGATCAGGTTCGTCACCGACTCCTCCAGGCTCCTCCTGGAGTACCTGAAGCCCAGCATGTAGGTCATCGGGCCGTCGACGACCACCAGGTTGGGGTTGACCTCCAGCATGAACTCCAGCTGGTCGGGAAGGCTCGGCCCCTCCACGTCCGAGCTGAACAGGAAGACCTCCCCCCCGGACTCGACCGCCACCTCCACGACGTATCCCAGCCTGGGGTTGGTTCCGTGGAAGACGGCCCTGGAGAACCTGACCCTGGTCCCTCCGAACTCGAAGGTCCTGCCGTCGGCGAACTCCACCCGGTCCACCCTGCCGCCGACCGCCCTCAAGAAGAGGGGGGCCCTCTCCTCCCGCTGGCTCCTGTTTATGTTCTCTGTGGGATGCTTCGCGAGGAGCACCTTCCCGTCGTACACGTCCAGTGGTATCTTCCCGCCCAGGTCGTGGTGATCGTAGTGGTAGTGGGTCACCACCACCACGTCGGCCGACCGGGCCGCCTCGGCGACCTCCGCCGCCTTCTCCCTGAGCCTCTCGACCTCCACCCTGTGGGGGGGGAGGTGGTACCTGGACGGCCCCAGGGCGACCCCGGGGTCTATCATCACGCTGGCGTCCGGGGTCTGCACCAGGGTGGCCATGCTCCTGACACCCATGGAGTCGAAGGCTATGAGCTCCACGTCCAGCACAGGATCCCCCCGATAGATCCGCCTTACCGTTTGCGACCGCCTTTTTATTGGCCTCGGCCCGGATCCGGGGGGACGGTTGCCGCGCCGGCGGGACTCCAGGTTCTTGCAGGGGCTCGCGGTCGGCCTGATCCTCGGCGCCTCCGCGGCCCTGGCGGTACGCCGGCCGCCGGCCGGGGAGGGCGGATGGTCGGCCAGGGTCTACTTCTGCCCGGAGGACGGCTGCTCCCACGTGGTCATCCGTTGGATAGAGAGGGCCAACGAGAGCGTCGACGTGGCGATGTACTCCTTCACGCTGGACTCGATAGGGGAGGCCCTCGTCAGGGCGGCCGAGAGGGGGGTGAGGGTGAGGGTCATCCTGGAGAGGGACCAGGTGAACCAGTACAGCGAGTACTCGAGGCTGAGGGACGCCGGCATAGACGTCGTGCTGGACTCGAACGCCCACCTCATGCACGACAAGTTCGCCGTGATCGACGGGAAGGTGGTGCTGACCGGAAGCTTCAACTGGTCCCTCTCCGCCGACCGGTACAACGACGAGAACCTCCTGATCCTCAGGTCGGGAGATCTCGCCTCGGAGTATGAGTCAGAATTTGATGAGATGTGGGCTGGAACGTTCGGCGGGTGATCCGGACGGGACGCTCCCCGGGATAGGTTTATCACCTCCCGCCCCCCCGGCCGCCCGATGAGGGGCAACCTCGCCGCGCTGGCGCTGGCCGCGCTGGCGGCGGCCGCGGCGCCGGCCGCCGCCTCCGTCTTCCCACATCACCCGGCCGTCCCGGCGGCCTACACCCTGGTGATACTGCCGTCGGAGTCCCCCAGGGACGGCACCGTCTTCGACAACGCCAGCGTGGACTCCGGCGGGGTCATCGTGGGCGACACCGTTTTGAACAACCAGGCCGAGGGCTTCCTGAGCTTCGACATATCCATGATCCCGCCCGGGGCCACCATAAACCTGGCCGTCCTGAACCTGAGCGCCCCGCCGGGATCCGTGACCGGGACCCCCTTCGCCCTGGGCAACCTCCAGGTCTGCAGGCAGGACTACAACACGCTCACCTCGGACGACTTCAGGGCGTCGGTCTGCGCCTCCCCGCTGGCCTCCCTCCCGGGTCCTGGGACGGTGGACGTGACCTCCTCCCTCCAGTCGGCGGTGAACCAGGGGAAGGGCAGGTACCAGCTCCGGCTCCAGTTCCCCACGGCCACCGACTCCGACGGGGCGGCCGACTACGTCTCCTACCCCGACGGCGGGGTGACCCTGAGGGTCAACTACACGGCCCCCTCACCGGGGTTCACCCTGGTCCTGTCCAAGTCCTCCCTGACCCTGTCCAAGGGGAGCTCCAAGACGCTCACGGTCACCGTCAGCTCCATAGGGTCCTACTCCTGCAACATGTACCTCTCGGCCTCCTGGACCCCCTACACGCCCTCCGGGATCCAGGCCACGCTCAGCCCGCCGGCCTTCTACCTGGGCCCGGGAGACACGAAGTCGGCGACGCTCACGGTCACCGCCTCCCAGACGGCGGAGACGGGGACCTACACACTGTGGGTGACGGCCGGGTGCGGGCTTGACGTGAAGACGGCGTCCGTCTCGGTCAGCGTGAAGGAGACCTTCGACTTCTGGGTCTGGGCCGACCCCCCGGCGGCGACGGTCAGGCAGGGGGACTCCACCAGCTTCACCATCCACGTGAACTCCACGGGATCCCCGAAGAGGGACGTCCAACTCTCCGTCTCCGGGATCCCGCAGGGGACCACCCACTCCCTCAACCCGGCGTCGGCCACCCCGCCCTACTCGGCCACCCTCACCCTGTCCACCTCGACCTCCACCTCGCCGGGGACCTACTACGTCACGGTGAGCGGGACCGACGGGACCAAGACCAGGAACTGCGTCCTGACCCTGAACGTCGAGGCGGTCCCGGACTTCTCCGTCTACGTCACCCCAACCTCGGTCGAGGCTAGCCCGGGCGACCTGATCACCTTCTCGGTCTCGGTGATCCCGGCGACGGCCCTCCGGTGGCCCCTGTACTACAGGATATCGGGTCTCCCCGAGGGGTCCTCATACTCCTCCAGGGTGGCCGGGCCGTACACGACGGACTTCGACGTGTCCGTCGGCGGATCGCCGGGCAACTACACGGTCTGGTTCGTGGTCTCCAGCGACGGCATCACGAGGTGGGCCACGGCCAGGTTGACGGTCTCCGAGGCCCCCTCCTTCTCGATCTCCGTGTCCCCGGATAGGCTCGAGGCGTCCCCCGGGGGGTCGGCGCGGGCCGTCGTCTCGGTCTCCCCGTCCGGGGGGTACTCGGGGGCCGTCTCCCTGACGGTGGCCGGGGCCCCGAACTACGTCTCCTGGAGCCTGGACCCGAGCTCCGGGGAGCCCCCCTTCTCGGCGGAGCTGTCCCTCCACGTCAACCGGTCGGCGACCCCCGGGGAACTCAACCTGTCGGTCGTGGCGGTCGGGGAGGGCGGCAGGGTCGAGACAGGCCACCTGACGCTCTCCGTGGGGGCGGCCCCCGGGTTCTCGTTCGGCGTCCAGGTCTACCCCGAGAACCTTACGCTGGGAGCCGGGGAGTCGGCCACGGTCGAGATCTACGTGTCGACCCTGTCCGGGGAGCCCTCTCCCGTGAACATCAGGGTCCTCGGGATCCCCCCCTCGGTGTCGTACCAGCTCTCCCCCTCCTCCCTCACGCCGGACGGGCGGGCCGAGCTGACCCTCTCGGCGGGGCCCCAACCCCAGGGGGGCGACTACCCGGTGGTGGTGCTGGTCAGCTCGGACGGGTACTCCTCGGCGGCCCAGCTGTCGCTGCGGCTGCTCGGCGGCCAGGCGGCCCCTACACCTCCCCCGTCCCCCCCGAGCCAACCCCAGGTTCCCCTGCCCCTGGGGACCGGCGAGATCCTCATGATCGGGGCCATAGTCGTGGGGGTCCTGCTGGCCGTGACCGGGGCGATGAGCTACCTCAGGAGGAGGTCAGCCGCGGCGGTCCCGGCCGCCGCGGCGCCGGGGGGATGAGGATCACCCGGACACCTCCAGGGCCGCGGCGGCCGCCCCTCCTCCCCCGTGGCAGATGGCGGCCACCCCTATCCCGCCGCCCGACTCGGCCAGGGAGTTTATGAGCGTCAGGACTATCCTGGCCCCGCTGGCCCCGAGGGGGTGACCCAGGGCTATCGCCCCGCCCTTCACGTTTATCCTGTCCAGCGGGACTCCCATCTCCCTGGAGAACACCAGCGGGGTCACCGTGAAGGCCTCGTTCACCTCGAACAGGTCAACCTCGTCTACCCCCAGCTTGAGCCTCTCAAGAAGGGCCCTGACGGCGTGCACCGGGGCCACGGGGAACCTGCTGGTCTCCACGGCCGCGGCGGAGAACCCCAGGAACCTGGCCACCGCGGCCCCCCCCTCGTCCCCCCTGGAGAGGACCAGGGCCGCCGCCCCGTCGCTCAGCGGCGGGCTGCTGGCCGCGGTGAGTATGCCGTCATCCCTGAACACCGGCCTGAGCCTGGACACGCTCTCCAGGCTGGTGTCTGGCCTGACGGCCTCGTCCCTCTCCACTATCCCCCACGGAGTCTCCACCGATACCCTCTCCGCCTTCCAGAACCCCTCCCTCTCCGCCTCGGCCGCCCGGAGGTGACTCTGGACCGCGAACTCGTCGCTCTCCCTCCTTGTTATGCCGTACTCCCTGGCGACCCCCTCGGCCTCCTCCCCCATCAGGAGGCCGGTCTCTAGGTCGGTCAGGCCGTCGTGCATGAGGGAGTCCGATATCAACTCCCCCCTGAAGGAGTACCTCACGCCCCACCTCCACTCGGGCCCGAGGCAGAACGGGGCAGAGCTCATGCTCTCCATCCCCCCGGCGACGGCCAGGTCCACCGACCCGGACGATATCGCGGCGGCCGCCGCGGCCAGGGCCTGCATCCCGGACGCGCAGACCATGTCGACGGTCATGGCCGGGACGTCCTGGGGTATCCCAGCCCTTATCGCCGCCCACCTGGCCGTGTTGAACCCGGTGAGCGCCCTGACGACGTGACCCAGGATCACCACGCCCACCTCATCCGGCCCCACCTCGGCCCTGGCCATGGAGGCGGAGATGGCCTTGGCGGCCAGATCGACGGCCGACAGGTCCTTCAGGCTCCCTCCGAACTTGCCGAAGGGGGTCCTGGCCCCGGACAGCACGTAGACGTCCCGGGGAATTGATACGATCGGTGGCATCGGTCCTCCCCGCCCCCCATCGGTGAAAAATTATTACTTTTTGGGCCCGCCCGACCCGGGCGGCCCCCTTGGGAAGACTTTTTCCGCCCCACCCCGCGGCCCCACCCGATGTCCTGGAGCGTCTTCGACAGGCTCGCCGCCAGGTACGACGCCTGGTACGACAGGCCCGAGAACAGGGCCGTGTTCGAGAGCGAGGCCAGGTGCGTCGGGGCCCTCCTGGGGGATCTGCCGCGCCCCTGGCTGGAGGTCGGGGTCGGCTCGGGGAGGTTCGCCGAGAGGCTGGGGGTGGATTACGGTGTCGACCCCTCCGTCGAGATGCTGAAGATCGCGGCCTCCAGGGGGATCAAGGTCTTCGAGTCCACGGCCGAGTCTCTGCCATTTCCGGACGCCTCCTTCGGGGCGGTCCTCTTCTGCGCGACCCTGTGCTTCGTGGAGTCCCCCCAAATCGCCCTGGCCGAGGCGGAGAGGGTGCTCTTCCCCGGCGGCGGGGTGGTCGTTGGGGCGGTGCTCAGGGACTCTCCCTGGGGAAGGTGGTACGCCCGGAAGGCCGAGGAGGGGAACCCCTTCTACCGGGAGGCCAGGTTCCTGACGAGGGAGGAGATCGAGTCCATGGCCGAGGCCGCAGGGCTCTCGCCGGAGGCGTGGCTGACCACCCTAACGCAGCCGCCTGGATCCGGGGGTTACCGTGTCCAGGACCCGATCCGGGGATACCGGCCGGACGGGGGGTTCCACTGCCTGCTGGCCAGGAAACCCGGGTGAGTCGGGCGGGGGCCAGTCTGCCACCGGCCAGTCAGCCGGTTCCACCCCCCGACCCTTCCTCCCCCCCGGATTCGCCTTCTCCCTCCCCCTCGGACTGGACCTCCCTCAGGACCTCCTTCAGCGCCTCCTTTATCTCCTCGTCGTTGGCCCCCTCGTCCTTCTTCCTCCTTATCAGATCGGCTATCTTGTCCCTGTGCTCTATCAGGAGGGTCAACCCGGCCCCGGCCAGGGCCGCCCCACCGTACTTGAGGACGTCGTCCAGCCCGAATCCCTCCGCCTCCCCGGTCACGCTCTTGACCAGGGCGTCGAGGAAACTGTCCTCGTCCGGCTCTCCCTCTCCCCTAAGCCACGGCGGCGGGGGATACCTCCTGGGGGGTGGGGGCGGGGGGGGCGGGGGCGGCGGGGGACCCCACCTCCTCGCGGGCGGCCTCCGGGCGGCCGGCCTAGGGGGAACCGGGGGAACCCTGCCGATCCTGGGCGGCCTGGGCGGCCTGGGCGGCGGGGGTGGGAGGGCCCTGCGCGCCCTCCTGGGGAATCTCCTGATCGGTCTCCTGGGCCTCCGTGGCATGTCGGATCTGGGGATCCGGCCGCCCCGGAAAAATAAAATCTTGAGAACCGCTGGTATGGACCAATGGTCCGCGGCACCAGGTTAAAAGATCCCCTCCGAGCCGCAGCCCAATGATCCGCAGGATAGGATACGTTCAGACCGAGCCCGTCTTCGGCCGCGTCCGGGATAACGTGGACCGGGCCATCGCGATGGCCTCTTCGGTGGATGCGGATCTACTGGTATTTCCAGAGCTCTTCAACACGGGTTACCTGTTTGAGTCCAGGCGCGAGGTCGAGGATCTGGCGGAGCCGGCGGACGGGCGGACCTTCAGATCCCTCTCGGCCTTCGCCTCCGAGACCTCGACCGCGGTGGTGGCCGGATTCGCCGAGAGGGGAGAGGGGGGGAAGATATACAACTCCGCGATGATGATAGACGAGACCGGGGACCTGAGGTGGGTCTACAGGAAGACCCACCTCTTCGACAGGGAGAAGATCTGGTTCGACCCAGGGGACACCGGCTTCTCGGTGGTCGAGCTGGCAGGCATCAGGGTCGGAGTCATGATATGCTTCGACTGGATATTCCCCGAGTCGGCCAGGGTACTGGCCCTCGGGGGCGCCCAGGTGCTGGCCCACCCGGCCAACCTGGTCCTGCCCTACGCCCAGACCGCCATGTTGACCAGGTCGGTGGAGAACCGGGTGTTCACCGTTACCGCCAACAGGGTAGGGTCGGACGAGAGGCCTTTCGGCTCCATCTCCTTCACGGGGCGGAGCCAGGTGACCTCGCCCGGGATGGAGGTGCTGGTCATGGGACCCCGGGACAGGCCTCACGCCTCGGCCGTCGAGGTAGACCCCTCGGAGGCGGACGACAAGTCGATCACCGAGAGGAACGACCTGTTCTCCGACAGGAGGGTCGAGTTCTACGGGGCCCTGGTGGGGTGATCCCCTCCGGCCGCGGGGGACCGACCTCGGGACGCCGCCGGACCAGGCGGGGCCGCCGATCAGCGGGCCCGGCCCCCGCGCCGCCCGAGCTCCCTGACTATCAGGTCGGAGAGCTCCCTGGCCTCCCTCAGCAGGCGGGCCGCCTCCTCCCCCCCGAACAGGTGTGGCCTGTGATCCGCCCTCTTTCTCTCGGTGAACAGTTCCAAGAATTTTTTGGCGGCTTCTCTGGCCTGCCTCTTGCCGATCAGAGGTTCTAAGCTCCTCCTTAATGCGTTCGCTATCTTGACGTCTTTGGTCGTCCTCAGCCCCGGGAGGTGGGCCTCGGCCAGCATCCTGACGGCGAAGTATGCGGCGGACACGGCCTTGTTGTAGTTCCCGCAGGTCAGGTCGCTCTCGGCCTCAGCCATCAGGACTCTCGCCTTCTCTACCGCGTCGGTCAACCCTCCTCCCACCGGCCCGGATGAACATCTCCACCGCGTCCCTCTCCTCCTCGCCCACGACCAGCGGGTTGATCCTCTCCCCCGCCCCGGAGGCCGCCTCGGCCACCACCCCGGCGTCCCCCGGCCTAACCTCGCCCAGCACCACCAGGCAGTTGCTCTCGTAGACCTCCTCCCCCGGGTCGGGCAGGGCCACGACCCCAACCAGCCTGTCCCCGAACCTCTCCCTGAGCTCACCCGCGAACCTGAACACGGCCTTCACCCACTCGGGGGGAGAACTGGCCTCTATAGCTATCGGCAGCATCCTCCCGATATCCGACCCCCAGCTTATAACCGCCTCTCGGCGCCCGAGGCCCGCCTGCCATCCAGACCCCGCCCCGGGAGCCTCCTGATCAGGAAGTCCATCCCGCGGTAGGACACCCTCGCGACCTCCCCCCCTGCCACGAGCCTGGAGATCACCTCGCCCGGATCGAGGCCGGCGTCCTCCAGGGCCCTCTCCGCGTAGTCCACCCTCATGGGGTGGACGGACGTCGTGGCCAGCAGGCCCCCGACCGGATCCTCCCCGAGGGAGAAGTCCGACCCCTCGTACCCGGTCAGTAGGGTCACGGGGGAGTCCAACCCCTCGGTCAGGATCTGGTGGGCCATCACCAGCGTCCCCTCGTCGGGGGGCTCAACCCACCGCTCCGCCGGGGGCCTCGTGGGCACGGCCAGGTAGGCGGCGTCCAGCCGGAGGCGTCCCAGGTAAGAGGCCAGCGACCGCAGCTCCCCCTCCGAGTCGTTCAGCCCCCCGACCAGCATGGTCTCGGAGATCAGGATCCCCCCGAACTCCCGGGAGAAGTCCGCCAGGGAGTCCAGCCTCTCCCCCAGCGGCACCCTCGGGTGGGGCCTGTTCACGGCCCTCCAGGCCGGCTCCCCGACGGCGTCCACCTTGACTGACACCAGGTCCGCCTCGGCCAGGTCCGCCCTGACGTCCTCCAGGTGGATCAGGGACGAGTTCGTGATGACCGCCACCGGCACCCCCGTCTCGGCCCTCACCAGCCGGATCTCCCTGCCCAGGTTCTCGTCCAGGGTGGGCTCCCCGTCCGGGACGAACGTGACGTAGTCCACGGCCCCCGGCCCCCCGGCTGCCTCGACCGCCCTCCGGACGTCCTCGACGATCCTCTCCACGGGGTAGAATTCCCTCCTCTCGACCGTCAGCCTCTCGGTCCGGCCCAGCTGGCAGTAGACGCAGGAGTAGGAGCACCACTTGGGCGGTATGTTGTTGACCCCCAGGGACCTGCCCAGCCGCCTGGACGGGACGGGGCCGAAGGCCAGCATCGCCCCACCCGGGGGAGGGTCCATTTAATCGGGTGTTAAACGTTGAACGTTCGGAGCCGGCAACGAAATAAGGTACCCCCCTCGGGATGCGAGGTGGTGGGTTGGTCCGCGGTCGGCTCAGATCGGCCGCCCGGTTCCTGAGGGTCTACTCTTCCGCCCTCAGAAAGACCCTCACGGTGATCGGGATCCTCTCCGCCCTGGCGGCGGCGTCCGCGCTGGCCGCGGGCCTCGATCCTAGGGGGGCCTTCGAGATAGTCCAGGAGATAAGGGCCCCCGAGGCCGCCTCGGAGTGGGTCCTCTGGGGCGCCGCCTTCGTCCTCAAGCTCAGCCCCGTCCTGGGCTTCGTGGAGGCGGCCGGCCTGAACCGGGAGCAGAGGATGGAGATGGCGGTGAGGGCCATGGAGGGACACGTCTTGGTGATAGGTCTGGGTCACCTGGGCGCGAGGGTCGCGAGGCGCCTCCTCGGGTCCGGCGCGGAGGTCGCCGCCCTGGTGCTCCCCTCCGACAGGGGGTCCAACGAGTGCCTGGAGGACCTGGAGGCCGAGGGCCTGAGGGTGGTCTTCGGGGACGCCACCACCAGGTCGGCCCTGCTGAGGGCCGGGGTGGACGCCGCCTCGGCCGTCATCCTGACCATAGACGACGACCTGACGAACGCGGCCATAGCCGACAGGGTGAGGAAGCTGAACCCCGGGGCCAGGGTGGTGGTCAGGGTCTTCAGGGAGGAGCTGGCCGACATCCTGAGGGAGAGCGGGGCCGCCGACGTGACCCTGAGCACCAGCGACCTCTCCTCCGACGCGTTCGCCGTCGCGTCCGAGCTGGAGGTGCGCGGGGGCGTCCCCGTCCCGTCTCCCGTGGAGGTCTCGAGGGGGCTGGCCGGCAGGTCCGTCGGCGAGCTCGGCCGCTCCGGCCTCCGGGTGATAGCCGTCCTGGGGCCCGGGGGCTGGGAGCCGGTCGACGGGACCAGGGTCCTGGAGGAGGGGGAGGTGGTCCTGCTCGCCGTGACCCCGGGGGGGAGATAGGCGGGGAGCCCGCCCGGCCCTGGGGCGCCGGGACCTAGCGGCCCAGCCAGCCGGCCTCCACCAGGTCCTCCGCCACGTCCCCCCAGCGCCCCTCGGGGAGGTCGACCTCCGCCCGGGCGGAGGTCGGGGCCGGCGGCCCGCCCGCCTCCTCGGCCGAGACCGCCAGCGCCAGGTGGAGGGCGGCCCGACCGAGCCTGCGGTCCTCCACGTAGCGCAGCCCCCTGTTCATCGGCATCCTCCGCACCATCTCGGGCGCCAGCGGCGGGCAAGGTATCAGCCTGCGGTACCCCGACCCGCGGCCCCAGGTCCCGGCGGGTCCACCCAGGAGGGCCTCCACCCCCCGGGCCATCTCCCCCAGCCGGGAGGGGTCCGTCCCCGGCAGCCTGGACAGGGACTCCACGGCCGCCGCGTACGCCCCCGGGATGAGGGACCTCCTCTCCTCCGAGTCCGCCCCCAGCAGGTCCCTGACGCCGGCCGCTGCCAGCAGCATGGCAGATTCCCTGGAGACGGCCTCCGGATCACCGGCCGACAGGGCCGAGGCCACCCCGGCCGCGGCGGCCGCCACGGCCCCGAGGGAGGGGGGGTCCAGGTTCTGGGGGAGGTCCCCGTCCGTGTGGTAGAACCTGTCCGGCCACTCCCCCACCATGGCCTGGGGCACCCCCACCTCCGGGTCCGCGAAGACCACGTGATCGCTACCGCCGGAGAAGGTCAGCAGGTTGACGGCCTCGCGCGCCATCCTCGAGCCCTCGAACCCCTCCACCGACGGGAGGGCGTCCTCCAGGGCCCTGGCCACCATCGGCGGCAGGTATCCCGGGGAGTAGAGGGGGAACCCGGTGACGTGGAGGGCGCCGCCGGTCCTGGACAGGTCCGACCCCACCATGTCTAGGTTCAGCGCCCCCGCCAGCCTGCCCGGCAGGGAGGGGTCCAGGTCCAGCGCCGCCAGCGTCCCGGTGAACTCGGGCACCCACCAGACCTTGACCCCCACCCTCATGTCGGCCGACTCGGAGATCTCCCCCAGGATCCTGGCTGCCTCCAGCGCGGCCGCCGACCCCGAGGCGTTGTCGTGGGCGCCCGGATTTGGGTGGCACGCGTGGGCCACCATCAGGAACCAAACGTCCTCCCTGCCCGGTATCTCGGCCTCCAGGATCCCCGCCTCCCCGATCCCCAGCTCGGCCTCCACCTCCACCCGTACTACCACCCTCCTCCCCCTGGAGAGCCAGGACCTGAGGCGGGCCGCCCACTCCCCCGACACGGTCACGGCCGGCGGCGGCCGCTCCCCGGCGGCCGGCCAGAGCCCCTCGTAGGGGAACCAGCTCTGGTCCCCCCAGGTCCTGTACTTCACCAGAGCCGAGACCCCGGCCTCCGCGGCCACCCTGCCAGCCCACCAGGTCCTCCCGGAGATTAGGGCGGCCTTCCCCGAGGCTCCCCCGTAGTCGCCTGGCCTGACCCCCTCCCCCGCGTCCACCAGCTCGGCCTCCAGGGGTCCCCCGGTGGGGGGAGAGTGGGCCACCACCAGGGTGGGTCTCTCCCGGAAGTCCCCGACCTCCCTCCTCTCGGGCTCCAGCACCTCCAGCCTTCCCCCCCAAACCCTCCACCCCATCGGGGCCCTGTATCCCCCCCTGATCAAGGTGGACCCGTCGGCCGGGATGCGGAGGATCCTGGCGGACAGGCCCTCGTCCTCCAGCTCCCCCCGGAGGAACTCCAGGGCATCCATCAGGCCCGGAGATCCCTGTATCCTGTGGAACTCGGAGAGGCGCCAGGCGATCCCCGCGGCCCTCCTCCCGGAGGCCAGCTTCAGGGCCCTCCCGACGAACCCGTCCAGCTCTCCCAGGGCGACCACCCGAACCGGATCCCCGCGCCGGGCTCAGACCTTAAAATATCGGCCCGGGAGGGGGCCGACCTCGAACTCGCGGAAGCCCAGCTCCCTCAGGGGCCGCATCGGCCCCCACCGCCCGACGTCCCCCGGGACGACGCCCATCTCCCCCGGCGGGACCTCCACCCTGATACTCGTCTCCGACAGGACCCTCACCCTCACCGCCGACGCGCCCCCGCCCAGGATGGCCTCCTCGGCGAGGTCCAGTCCCCTGAGCAGCCTGGGGGTCGCCCCGAATCCCGGGGGGAGCCTGGTCAGCAGGCAGCTCTCCGGCGGGGGGACCGCCAGGCCGGCGGCGCGCGACGCCCTCCTGACCTCCTCCCCCGAGAGACCCGCCTCGGCCAGGGGGCTCGCCACCCCGAGCTCCCCCAGGGCCGCGATCCCGGGCCTGTCCTCCCGGAGGTCAGAGAGGTTGGTCCCGTCCGCCACCTCGGCCCCGGTCCAGGATGCCAGCCTCCTCAGGGCCCTCATCATCCTGAGCTTGCATCGGTAGCACCTGTCCCTCAGGTTCCACCGGATGGACGGGACCGAGAGGGCGCCCGGGTCCCTCAGGATCAGGTGCCTGACGCCCAGCCTCCTGGCCACCGAGGAGGCCCTCCTGACCTCCCTCTCCGGGGTGTAGGGCGCCGCCACGGTGACGGCCAGCAGCCCCTCCCCCAGGACCCTGGAGGCGACGGCCGCCAGCAGGGAGCTGTCCGCCCCTCCGGACAGGGCGAGCACGACCCTCCCCATCGCCGAGAGGCGCCCCTCCAGGGCGGCCAGCCTGGCGCCTACTCCCACCGCCGTCGCCGATCCCCGGGCGGCGCCGGCCCACCGTTAAAAATCACCCCCGCGCGGCCGCCGTATGGCCTCGGGTCTGAGGTCCGTGCTCGAGAGGCTGGCCAGGGGGGAGCTGACCCCGAGAGACGCCGAGAGGGCCGTCAGGGCGTGGGCCGTGGAGTCCCTGGGGGAGAAAATCAAGTTGGACCTCGGGAGGGAGATCAGGAGGGGCCTGCCAGAGGTCGTGATGGCCGAGGGGAAGGACCCCGGCGACCTCCTCCGGGCGGTCGAGGCGGCCGTCGAGAGGTCCGGGATGGTCCTGGTGTCCAGGGTGGGGCCGGAGCACAGGGAGATCCTGGAGGGGCTCGGGTCCAGGTGGGAGGTGGCCTCGGCCGGCGGGGTCTTCGTGGTCAAGAGGGCCGGCTTCCGGCGGGAGGCCCTCGGGGGGAGGGTGGGGATCCTGGCCGCCGGCACGGCGGACGTTCCCCTGGCGGAGGAGGTCCGGCTCATACTGGAGGAGGTGGGGTGCGAGACCGTGACCTCCTACGACGTCGGCGTGGCCTGCCCCTGGCGGACCCTGGAGGCGGTCAAACTCCTCTTGGACGCCGACGTCGACGTGATAGTCGCGGTCGCCGGCATGGAGGGGATGCTCCCATCCTTCGTGGCCTCCCTGGTGGACGTCCTGGTGATAGGGCTCCCCAGCCCGGTCGGCTACGGGGTCGGCGGTCGGGGCGAGGCGGCCCTGCTCTCCATGCTCCAGACCTGCAACCCCGGGCTGGTGGTGGTCAACGTGGGCAACAGCGTGGGGGCGGCTTACGCCGCCGCCGCGGTGGCGGCCAGGGCCGCCGGGGGGCGGGGGAGGGGGGGAGGTTGAGCGCGGGCAGGGTGGCCTTCATAGACCCGAGGGCCGCCGGGATATCCGGCGACATGTTCCTCGGGGCCCTGCTTGACCTGTCCGGGGAGGAGGGCATCCTGGAGAGGGTGGCCGAAGCGGTGGCCGGCGCGTCCGACAGGTTCAGGCGGGTCGGGGTGTCGACCGCCAGGGTGGTCAGGTCAGGGCTGTCGGCCACGAGGGTCGAGGTGGACTGCGACTGGGACGCCCGACCAGTCCCCCCCGAGGAGATCCTGGGGGAGGCCGCCAGGGCCGCCCGGGGGGTCGGCCTATCGGAGGGGGCGCGGTCCCTGGCGGTCAGGGTCGTGGAGATCCTGGCCTCAGCCGAGTCGGCCGTCCACGGTCCCGGGGCTCACCTGCACGAGCTCGCCTCCGCCGACACCCTGGTGGACGCCGTCGGGGCCGCGGCCCTGATGGAGTCCCTGGGGATCCTCCCGGGGGAGGCAGAGATCGTGTCGGCCCCCCCTGCCCTGGGCTCCGGGTTCGCGGAGACGGACCACGGCAGGGTGCCGGTCCCCGCGCCGGCGACCCTGGAGATAGCCTCCCGGGCCGGCATGCCCGTGACCGGATCGCCGGCCGCCGGGGAGCTGACCACCCCGACCGGCGCCGCCATCCTGGCCGCCGCGTCGGCCAGGTTCTCCTGGTCCCTGCCGGACATGGTGGTGGGAGGCGCGGGCCGGGGCGCCGGCGCCCGAGAAATCCCCGGGATACCCAACGTCCTGACCGTGGTGGTCGGGTCCCCCCACCCCCACCCGGGGGAAGGGGCCCGGCGGCTGGCCGAGCTGGCGACCCACGTGGACGACGTCCCCGGGGAGATTCTCGGGGCCGCCATCTCCAGGCTCCTCGAGGAGGGGGCCCTGGACGTGGCCGCCGTACCGACCGTGACCAAGAAGGGGAGGCCGGGTCACCTCATCCTCGTCCTGGTCGACTGGGACAGGAGGCTGGACATGGCGTCCGCCCTGATGAGGGAGACGGGTTCCGCAGGGGTGAGGATCAGGGAGGTCGGGAGGGTGGCGGCCGAGAGGTCCACCGGCGAGGTCGCGGTGCCCGTCGGCGGCCGGGAGTTCCGGGTCAGGCTGAAGGAGCTGAGGGTCCCCGGGGGAGGGGTCAGGCTGAAGCCCGAGTACGAGGACGTGGTCTCACTGTCCAGGGAGGCCGGGATCTCCCCCAGGGAGGCCTACGACCTGGTCTCGAGGGCCATCGCCGGGGCGCGCGCGGGGGAGGTCGAGGGCGGGGGGTGACGGCGGCGGCCGATCGGGTCGGTCGGCCCGGGACCAGGGGGAACCTCCGCACTCTCGTGGTCGCCCAGGCCCTGACCGGGGCGTACGTCGGCGCCTACTACGTGATACTCCAGCCGATGCTCCTGTCCCTCGGGATGACCGTCGGCGAGATAGGGGTCCTGATGTCCCTGGCCGGGATGGGCGGGCTGATATCCTCCCTGGTGCAGCCCATAGGCGGGGTCCTGTCCGACTTGCTGGGTCGGAAGCCCCTGATCCTGACCCTGCACGCGCTCGGCGTCGCCTCGTGCCTGGGCCTGCTGGCGGCCAGCCTGGCTCGAAGTCCCGAGGCCGCCGTCGCCGCGGTGCTAGTCTCGGCGGCCTCTTTCGTGGGATCCCCCGCCTGGGACGCGGCGGTCGCCGAGTCGACCGAGCCGGCCAGGTTCGGCGCCGCCTTCGGCGCGGTCGCCTCCGCCAGCACCCTCGCCGGGTTGATCTCCTCCCCCCTGTCCGGGGCGGCCGCCGACCTCCTCGGCTACCCCCCGGTCCTGGCGGCCGCCGCCGTCCTCCAGGCGGCCGCCGCGGCGGCCGTGTGGCTGCGCTACCGGGAGGGTCTGCCCCCCGCGAGGAGGGAGAGCCTGCCCCGAATCCTCTCCAGGGTGCTCTCCCCACCTGGCAGGCTCAGGGGGATCTTCGCCGTGATGGCCATGGACTCTGCGGCCTGGTGGGTGGTCACCCCAATCCTCACCGGGATGCTGGTCGACTCCTACGGCCTGACCAACCTGGAGGTCGGGATCCTGTCCGCGACCTTCTCCGCGAGCTGGGCTGTCTTCCAGATGCCGGCCGGTTTGCTGGTCGACAGGTTCGGTCCCAGGCCGGTCTTGACGATTTCAGAGGCGTTGGGCGTGCCCCTCGCCCTCACACTATCTTCTAAACTCGGATTCTCCTCTCTACTGGTCGCGGAGGTCATCTTGGGCGCGGCCGTGGCCACCTGGATACCGAGCTTCAAGTCCTACGTCATCTCGGCGGCGGGGGAGGACGACGTCGCCGGATCCATGGGGAGGCTAAACGCCCTCCGCGGCGTTGTGGGCTTCCCCTCCCCCGCCCTGGGGGGGGTCCTCTACGAGACCTGGGGGATGACCGGCCCGCTGACCGCGCTCGCACTGGGGTCGGTCGCCGTCGCCGCGGCCGCGTGGCTCCTGCTCGGCCCGCCGGGAGACTGAGCACCCGACCGTCTCATTTTTTACCCTCCCGAGCCGACGCCCGGTCGGTGAGGGCTCTGGTCTCTGAGGGAGACGAGGCGCCGGACTTCGAGCTGCCGGCCCACACGGGGGAGACCGTCAGGCTCTCGGATCTCAGGGGGAGGCCGGTCGTCCTCTACTTCTATCCGAGGGCGGGGACCCCGGGCTGCACCAGGGAGGCCGAGAGGTTCAACTCCCTCCTGGAGGAGTTCTCCTCTCTCGGCGTGGAGGTCCTAGGGATCAGCACAGACTCCCCGCGGGCCGCGGCCAGATTCGCAGATAGGCTCGGCCTCCGATTCAGGCTCCTTTCGGACGTCGACGGGCGGGTCGCCTCGTCCTACGGCGCGCTGAAGGCGGGCACCAAGAGGCCGAGCGCGAGGAGGGTCACCTTCATCCTGGGATCCGACGGCAGGATCCTCAAGATCTTGGAGGGAGTGAGGCCGGCCCAGAGGCACGCCGACCTGGCGCTGGAGTTCGTGAGGGAGAAGCTCGGTTCCTGACCGGATCCGATATTCACGATCGAGTATATCGGGCTTTATTAGCTCTCCAGGCCCCCCGGGAGTAGACCGGACATGCCGGGAGGCTATATGGGCAAGATCCTGTACGTCGACCTCTCCTCCGGCTCCATCAAGGAGGAGCCCATAGACGAGGAGGTCGCCCGCAAGTACCTGGGTGGTAAGGGATACGCGGTCTACCTGCTCTATCAATACCTGAAGGAGTACGAGGCCAGGGGCCTGGCCCCGCAGGACATAGACCCGCTGGGACCCGAGAATGTCCTGATATTCGCCACCGGACCTGGGACCGGGATACCCGGGTTTCCGTCCCCGGGCAGGTACCACGTCATGGCCCTGAGGTCTCCCCTCACCGGCTCCATAGGCAGCGGCAACTCCGGCGGGGAGTTCGGGCCATTCATGAAGTTCGCCGGCTACGACATGATAGTGATAGAGGGGGCGTCCGACAGGCCGGTCTACCTCTCCATAGTCAACGGGGAGGTCGAGCTCAAGGACGCCTCCGACCTGTGGGGCATGACGGTCTTCGACACCACCAGGATACTGAAGAAGAGGGTCGGCGGGAAGAACACCAGCGTGGCCTGCATAGGGCCCGCGGGCGAGAACCTGGTTATGATGGCGGCCATAATGAACGACGAGCACAGGGCCGTCGGGAGGACGGGCCTCGGCGCGGTAATGGGGTCCAAGATGCTCAAGGCCATAGTGGTCTCCGGCGACCAGCAGGTCCCGGTGGCCAGGCCGGAAGACTTCAAGAAGGCGGCCGACAAGGCCCGCGAGCTCCTGATGAAGGACCCGGTGACCTCCGAGGGGCTGCCCAAGTACGGGACCGCCGTCCTCGTTAACATAATCAACCAGGCGGGCATGCTGCCGTTCAAGAACTGGCAGTTCGAATACAACCCGGACGCCGACAAGATAAGCGGAGAGACCCTGGAGAAGGAGTACCTGATCAAGAGGAGACCGTGCTGGGGATGCATCATAGGCTGCGGCAGGGTGACCAAGGTCCAGATGGGCCCCTACCAGGTCCTCTACTCGGAGGGACCCGAGTACGAGTCCGTCTGGGCTCTGGGCAACGACACCGGCGTCATGGAGCTGGACGCCGTGATAAAGTCCAACCACCTCTGCGACGAGCTGGGCATGGACCCGATAAGCCTGGGCTCGACCATAGCCTGCGCCATGGAGCTCTACGAGAAGGGTTACATACCTGAGGAGGACCTCCAGGGGGTCGACCTCAAGTTCGGCAACCCGGCCGCCCTGGTGGAGCTCACCTGGAGGACCGCCTACAAGTCCGGGTTCGGCAAGATGATAGCCATGGGCTCCAAGAGGCTGGCCGAGGTCTACGGGGCGCCCGAGCTCTCCATGAGCGTCAAGGGTCTGGAGATGCCGGCCTACGACCCCAGGGGGGCCAAGGGCATAGGGCTGGAGTACGCCACCTCCAACAGGGGAGGGTGCCACGTCACCGGCTACACCATAGCCCCGGAGATCCTCTCCCACCCCGAGAAGATAGACCCGCTCACCCCGGAGGGCAAGGCCAAGTGGGTCAAGATATTCCAGGACTTCACCTGCGTGGTCAACTCCACCGTCAACTGTCTGTTCGACACGTTTGCCCTGGGGGCCGGAGAGTACGCCGAGCTCCTCTCCGCCGTCACTGGGTGGGACCTCACCGAGGACGATGTGATGAGGATAGGGGAGAGGATCTACAACCTCGAGAGGGTCATAATCAACAGGTACGGGTTCGACGGGAAGGACGACACCCTGCCCAGGAGGCTCCTGGAGGAGCCCATGCCCGAGGGTCCCGCCAAGGGCCAGGTCGTGGAGCTCGACAAGATGCTCAAGGAGTACTACGAGCTCAGGGGATGGGTCGACGGCAAGCCCACGCCGGAGAAGCTCAGGGAGCTCGAGATCGAGCTCTGAGCCTCTCCCCCTCCATTTTTCTTCCGCCCGCCGGGCCGGTCCCGCAGCGGAGGGACCTCCCTTGCCCAGGGTGAGGCTGCTGCTCTTTGCCACCCTGAGGGAGAAGTTCGGCGTCAAGGAGCTGGACCTGGAGCTCGGTCGAGGAGGTGGGCTCAGGGAGCTGTTCGAGGCGGCCGCCGACCGGCTGGGCGGAGACTTCCTCTCCGAGGTGTTGGACGACTCCGGCCTCCCCAGGGACGACAGGATAATAATGGTGAACGGGAGGAACGTGAAGGACACCCCGGACAGGGGGACCTCCATCAGGCTGGCCGACGGGGACGTCGTCGCGGTCTTCCCACCGATAGCCGGCGGCTGACAACATTTTTATAGCCACCGCCCGACGCCGCGACCGTGCCGGACGAGTACCCGAGGATCCTGCAGGTGGAGCCCACCAACGCCTGCAACCTGAACTGCATAATGTGCGTGAGGAGGACATGGGACGCCCGCGTCGGGTACATGGACCCCCGCCTCTACGAGAGGCTCGCCGAGGAGGCCTTCCCCCACCTGGAGAGGCTCACGCTGTACGGCCTGGGGGAGCCCACCTCCCACCCGAACTTCGTCGAGATGGTGGAGATCGCCAGGCGCAGGCTCCCAGAGGAGGCCACCATCTTCTTCTCCACCAACGGGACGCTGCTCGGGCCGAGGATGGCCGACAGGCTCGTCTTGGACCTGGGGGTGGACTCAATCTCCTTCTCCATCGACACCGCCGACGCCGCCAAGCTCTCCAGGATAAGGGAGGGGGCCAGACCAGGCCTGGTCCTGTCCAACCTGAGGCACGTCGGGGAGATAAAGGGGAGAGCCCCCAGGGACTTCACCCTGGCGGTGGAGGCCGTCCTCATGAGGCAGAACCTGGACGACCTGCCGGACCTGGTGAGGACCGCGGCCGACCTTGGGGTGGACGAGGTCTACCTCTCCCACGTCGTCCCCTACACCAGGCAGATGTACGAGATGGCGGTCTACCTGACCTTCACCAGGGAGGCCCTGGAGCTGGCGGGCCCGATCCTGGAGGACGAGGATCGGGTGAAGCTGGCCCTCTCCCAGGAGATGGGGATAGTCTACGCCGGTAGGTCTGAGGCCCCGGCCAGGGAGGTCCTCCTCAGCGTGTGGGACGAGGCCCTCGGCAGGGGCCTCTGGCTGAACCTCCCTATGATGAGGGAGGAGTCTGACAGGCTGAGGGCGTTCGAGAGGGCAGCCTCCGCCGTGGAGGAGGCCGCCGAGCTGGCGGATGAGCTGGGGGTGAGGCTGCACGTTCCCCCCTTCCACCCGGACGCCAGGGAGAGGAGCTGCCCCTACGTGGAGTCCGACGCGGCGGTCGTCAGGTGGGACGGCAAGGTGGCGCCCTGCCTGGACTTCATGTACACCCACCCGATGTGGGTGAACGGCCACCTCAAGCTCGTTAGGGAGGTCTACTTCGGCGACCTGAACGAGGAGAGCCTGGCGGACGTGTGGAACTCCCCGGAGTACGTCGAGTTCAGGAGGGCCAGGAGGTCCATGTCGGCCGAGATCCCGTGGTGCGGCGACTGCCCCTACTCCACCCAGGAGTGCTGGTTCACCAGGTCCAACGAGGTGGACTGCAGGGGGAACTCCCCCCACTGCGGCGAGTGCCTGTACAGCGTGGGCATATCCAGGTGCCTGATCTGACCTCGGACCCGCGCCCGTTCCGACCCGTTCCACCGGGTTCCTTATACCCCCGGCCCCCGTCCCACCCCACGGCGAGGGCACCATGACGACCTCCGCGACGCTGGCCGTGACCCTCTCGATCCTGTCACTGTCGGTCGCGTCCGCCGCACCCGGATTCCTGTCCCCCTCCCGGCCCGGGGTTGGGGGGCCGACCCCCATGGCCCTCCAGGCCAACGAGACGGCCCTCCGGGGGGCGGGCAACGCCAGGGCCCTGTACGAGAGGGCCAGGGATTTCGCGCTGAACCTCGCCTCGAGGGCCGAGGGGGCAGGCCTCCCCGACGTGGCCGCATCCCTGAGGGAGGCCGTCTCCTCCGCGGACGAGCTCTATGGCAGGGCCGTCGAGGCCTACGACGAGGGCGACTTCGAGACCGCGAGGTCCGAGTTCAGGGAGGCCCTCTCCACCCTGAAGGCCGCTGTGGCAGAGGCCCTCAGGGCCATGGGGGAGGCGGGCGAGAACGTCACCGGCGTCCGCAGGGCGCTGGCGGCCATAGTCAGGCTGAAGAGGTACATCTCCAGGGAGGAGCGGATCCTGGCCAGGATGGCCGCCGCGGGGGTGGACGTCTCCGACCCGCGGGCCGCCCTGGAGAGGGCCAGGGGCAACCTGTCCGAGGCGGTGGATCTCTGCAGATCCGGCCGCTGCTCCGAGGCTCGGGAGAGCCTCCGCCAGGCGGCAGGCGAGGTCAGGTGGGTGGCCGGGTGGATAAGGGACCACGCCGACGATTTCAGGAACTCCACCCTGGGGGCCAGGGCCCAGAGGATCATCGCGAAGGTTGAGAGGGTGAAGTCCAGGCTGTCCAGGCTAGAGCAGAGGCTGCGCGATGCCAACAGGACGGAGGACGCCGAGGCGGTCGCCTCGGCCATCGAGAGGCTGAGCTCCCTGGAGGACCAGTTCAGGCAGGCCGCCGAATCTGGGGACCGGGAGGGGGCCGCGGCGGCGGTCAGGGAGATGTACCGGGTGCTGAGGGACCTCAGGGCGGAGCTGAGGGGGGGCTGACCTCCCCCTAATCCCACCTTTTTTTTACCCCGCGGGGGTGGGGCGCCGCGTGGGCGCCTGGGCGATACTGGCGGTCCTCCTGATGCTCCAGGCCCCTCCGGGTCCTGGGGTCCCCTCCTGCAACGTCTCGATCTACGGAGACGGGTGGGCCTCCGTGGACTGCAGGCTGCCGTCCCCCGGCAGGATGGAGGTTGAGGTCCCCCTCCTGGGGGGGGCCGACGCCCTCCTGGCGTCCGACGGGGAGGGGAACCCCCTGAACCACACCCCGCTCCCGTCCTCCGGCGCCGTACTGGTGGAGGCGGCGGACGCCGACGTGATCGTCGTCTCCTACCAGACACCCGACCTGACCGCCAAGTCGGACGGGCTGTGGACCGCGTCGGCCGAAGCGCCGCCCAACTGGACCGTCAGGCTGACGCTGCCGCGCGGAGCCGTAGTCCTCGGGGTCGACCCGTATCCGGAATCGCTCCTCTGGAATGACTCCACGCCGATACTCACCTTCTCGGGGGGGTTCTCGGTCGACTACGCCCTGCCGCCCCCGGAGCGGGGGGGCAACTGGTGGGGCCTCGTCCCTCCGCTGGCAGCCGCCGCGGCGGCAGCCGCCGCGGCCTACCTCCTCGCCCGGCGGGTCGGGCGCCGCAGGTCCGAATCCACCGGGGAGAGGCCCAGGCTCTCTCTGGACGACGTGGCCGTGCTCAGGTACGTGGCCGCCGCCGGAGGCAGTGCCTACCAGTCGGAGATCAGGGCATCCCTCGGGATGCCCAAGACCACCCTTTGGAGGAGGCTCAAGAGGCTCGAGGCCGCCGGCCTGGTGAGGCTCGAGGGAACTCCGGAAGGCCACCTCGTCGTCTTGACGGAGGAGGGGAGGGGGCTGGCCGGCCTCGGGGGGCCTTGACCCACCGAGTCCGGATCGGGCGGGAGGTGAGGTGACCCCTTGAGGCGGAGGGCTGCCCTGGCCCTGGCCCTGGCCGCGGCCGCGCTCCTGGCCCTGGCCGCGCTAATCGCGGTCAACCCGGATTCCGCCGGCCGGTCCGGGTGCCCCCGGGGGGTCCTCATACTGGATACCCTCTCCTCCACGGACCCCAATCCCGATATGCTGGCCAGGGTCGCGGCGGACCTCAGGTCGGCGGGGTGCCGGGTGACTACCCTCCTGGGCCGGAACGCCACGGTGGAGAACATCTTGAGGTACTTCCCAGACGCCGACGTTATCTTGGCAAGGGTCCACTCCCTCAGGGCCCATCTCCAGTCTGGAGAGGTCGGGACCATCCTGGTCACCGCGGAGCCGTACAGCAGGTACGCCCACTCCTACCTGCAGGCCTCCGGGGGGGCCGTGGAGGTCCGGCTGAATCCCTCCGGCGCCGGGGTGGAGGGGAGCTACTTCGGCCTCACCTCCTCGATCCTGGCGCCCAGGCTGCGCGCCTCGGGCGCGGCCTTCGTCGGCTGCGAGACCGGCGACGGGGACGACCTGGCCTCGGCAGTCCTCTCGTCCGGTTGGTGGTTCGTCGGTGTGAGGGGCGACGTCAGCGTCGGTTACGCCGACGCCCTGTTCGAATCCGTGGCCGAGGGACTGGTCAGGGGGGAGGATCTCTGTTCGGCCGTCGACCGATTCGCCTCCCTGGTGGGTCCCGACCCCAACTTCGGCGGCGTCCCCTCCTGCCTCGAGAGACCGTGAGCGCCGCCAGGGACGCGGCCGCCCCGGAGGCCAGCGAGATCCAGACTGCCCGATCCAGCTCCCCCGTCCGGCGGACCGCCTCGGCGCCGACGCCGCCGAGCGACCTGCCCGGGGGCCTCAGTCTTCCCCCTCTCCTTCCCCCGGGTCCGGCCCCCGCCCCCCCGGCCCCCAGGGCCGCAGCCATGTATTGGTACCTCCAGGCCCCGGACCCGGGCGGGGCCTCCACCGCGCCGCCCGACTCCCCGGCGGGCCACGGGAACGCGCCGTCCCAAGAGTATGTTCCGCGGATCCTGGCGGCGTTGACGGCCGCAGAGTGCGGATTGTAAACCAGGTAGTTCCCCGATCCGTCCACCTCGCTCTCCTCCACCAGCCACCAGGTCGAGACGTCGCCGTAGTCGAATCCCGGAGGGCCGCACCTCCCCTGAGGGTCGGCGGGCCCGGAGACGTAGTCCGGCACGTCGTCCCCGTCGTCCCCTCCCCTGTAGAGCCATACCGTGGCCCCCGGCATGGGCCTCCCCCTCCAGCTGACCACGGCGTATCCGAGCCAGAGCTTGACGGCCGAGCCCAGTCCGTTTCCGGTCACCGAGTTGGCCGAGCACAGGTCGCTGAGGTTGGCCCACGGGGAGTCCACCACCCTGATCCCGTACCCTCCGTTCCCGGACAGGTCCGACCCGGTTATCCCCAGCCCCGCCGGATCCGTCGGGGTCGGGAGAACGTCGTCGCTCCCGTCCGGGGCCGCCGAAGAGCCGAAGTGGGGCTCCACCCTCACCCCGTCGCCCTCGTTGTTCCTCACGGTGGCCCGGTCGATCACCCCGGACGAGCCGATCCAGTATATCCCGTCCAGCTGGTTCCACTCCACCTCGTCCATCGTGGAGTTGAACCGCGTCGCGTTGATCAGCACCACGCCGTACCCCCTGTTCCCGTAGACCCGATTCCCCAGGAGGAGGGTGTCAGCTGGCCCCGGGGCCGCGGGTCCGGTGACCGGGAACCCGAGGTGGGTGGCCGGCGCCGGGACTGACAACACGGCTATCCCGCCGCCGTTCCCGTCGGCCCTGTCACCCGTCGGGTTCCCGGCGGAGTCGAACGCCCCCACCAAGTTGAAGGTTATGTTGTTCCCGTCTGTGCCGGTCCCGTTCACCACCACCCCGTCGTACCTGTGGTTCGCCACCACGTTGCGGCTCACCACGTTGCCCGCGGCGCCTCGGGTGATTATGATCCCCAGGCTGGCAACCGAGACCTCGTCGGAGTAGATTACATTGTCCACCACCGAGTTCCCGCCCGTGCCGGCCCCGGACAGCTCGACGTCCTGATAGGAATTGTAGGCGATCGTGCTCCGTCGGACGATGTTCGAGCTCGCCCCCCCCTGAGATGGTCACGCCGCCCAGCAGGTTCCCGCCGGGGTTCCCCGCCGAGCTCACCCCAACCAGGCAGTACGCTATCTCGTTGTTGGACGTGTCCGCCCCCGACAGCAGGATCCCCTCGGCCCCGTTGCCCACCACCTCGTTTCCGGCGTGGATCGTGTCGCCCGAATCTCTCCCTATGAAGTTTCCGGAAGGCCCGCGCCCGCTCGTGGAGTTGGTGATCAGGGCTATCCCCACCGACGGGGTAACCAGGTTCCCGGCCCCGTCGATCCCGTTGAGGGAGACGTTGTTGCCGTAGACCTCGATCCCCTCCACCCTCCCCCGGAGCACCACGCCGGCGGAGGCCCAGAGGAGCCCGTTGTGCTTTATCTCGTTCCACGTTACCGACGATTCGTTCAGCACGCCGGAGCCGTTCTCGTCGAGGACCACCCCGTCCAGGCCGTTGCCGGATATGTTGTTGCCCTCCCCCGGGGCCCCTATTCTCACCCCAGATATGTTCGCCCCCCTGACGAGTACCCCCGCCCCGCGGTTGTCGGCCACCCGGCTCGACCTGACCTCCACCCCGTCGTCCACCGGGAGGCCACCGCCCCCGTTCCGCTGCAGGATCCCGGCGATGGCGCATCCCTCGACGACGCTGCGGACGACGGTCACGTTGTTCGCGGCCGAGAGGATCCCGACGTCCGCCGATCTGATCTCCGAGTCCGCGACGGTCAGGTTCCCGAAGTTCGGGGCCCCCCAGGCCCACATCTCGGCTGACACGCCGTAGTGAGAGTCGGTCACTGTGACGTTGGCCACCAGGACCGCGTCCCTGGCCAGGGTGACCTCGATCCCGGCGTAGGCGAAGTTGGACAGGGTCAGGTTCCTGATCTCCGTCCTCCCCCACCAGACCGTCACCACCAGTCCTGAGGGGACGGAGCCGCCGCCGTCCAGGACTATGGGCCCGCCCGCGGTCCTGCCGTCTATCGTCACGGGCTCGACTATCTGGGGCAGCTGGGAGGAGAGGTGGATGGTCCCGGACAGGGATCCGTCGAAGGTTATCGCGTCCTGACCGGGATTTCCGTTGGCCGCGTTTATGGCCTCCCTCAGGGTGCAGTCTCCGGCGGGGGGCGAATCGCAGCTCCCGTCGTCCGTGTCGGCCAGGCTGTTCACCGTGTAGGTGGCCGCGTGGGCGACCCTCAGCGGGATCGCGGAGACCGCCAGGGCGGCGGCCGCCAGGGCGACGAGCCGCCTCACCCGGATCACCGTCCCCCGGGGAGGCGACGACAATATAACCAATCTAGGCCGCCGCGTCCCGGAGGCGCCGCGTTTATAACTCCCCCGCCCGGGCCGGGCCGATGCTCCAGATCTCAGCCTCCGCGTTGGAGCTGGCCCTGATGACCGTGGACCTGGTCCTCCTGATAGCCACGATAGTCCTGTTGACCCTGAGCTTCAGGGAGCTGAGGGGGAGGCACGAGCTGCTCAGGCTCCTGAGTCTCTCCGTCAGCGTGCTGAGCAGGAGGGAGTACTTCTCCGCCGTGCTCGACGCGATGAGGGGGGCCAGGGAGGAGCTGGTCGGGGCGATAACCGGGGCGCCCCCGAGGACCGAGGACGAGGAGGAGGCGGTGTCGAAGATAGAGTCCCTCATCTCAAAGGCGGTCTCCTCGGGGGTGAGGGTCAGGTACGTCATACCCAGGGCCGTGACCCACATACACGTGGGCTACAGGTACACCAGGGCGGGGGCCGAGGTCAGGTACAGGAAGGGGATCGTGGTCTACGATCTCAGGTACCTGGTGGCCGACGGCAGGAAGATAGTCATAGGGCTCCCGAAGCCCGAGGGGGAGGAGGAGCCCACCAGGAAGGGATACGTGCTGGAGTCCATGACCCTGGCCAAGCTGCTCCTGGAGTCCTTCGAGTCCCACTGGCAGGCCCCCGACTCCGTCGGGTACGACGAGTACGCGGCCCAGGTGATATCCGAGATGAGGAAGGTCAACCCGGGCATAGCCGACGAGACCATAGCCGGCCAGCTCAGGATACCCGTTGAAGAGGTCAGGAGACTGTCCTCCCAGGGCTGATCGCCGGGCCGAGGGGATTAAACCAGGCGGCGCGTCACGAAATGTCCCTGGAGAATCTGACTCCGCCCCACAGGTTCGGGGACGGGAGATCTCGGGAGACGATCGTTAAAAGGAGTCCGGGAGCGGAACCTGTTCAGAGGGAGTGGGGAGAGACCGGCCAGGTCGGCCCGGTCACACCCCACCCATGACGTAGGCCATGATGGCCTTCTGCACGTGGAGCCTGTTCTCCGCCTCGTCGAAGACCACGCTGTGGGGGCCGTCTATCACGTCGTCGGTGACCTCCATGCCCCTGTCAGCCGGCAGGCAGTGCAGGTATATCACGTCTCCCTTGGCCCTATCCAGCTTCTCCTGGGTGGTTATCCAGTCCTTGTGCTTGTTCATCAGGTCTATCATCCCCCTCTCGTCCACCTCCGGCACCTTGGGCGGCATGAACTCCAGGGAGCCCCAGCTCTTCGGGTAGACCACGTCCGCCCCCTCGAAGGCCTCGTCCATGTCGTACGAGATCTCAAAGCTCCCGCCGTACCTGTCCGCGTTATCCTTGGCCATCTCAATTATGTCCGGGTGGAGCTCGAGCCCCCGCGGGTGGGCCAGCGTCACGTCAGCCCCGAACCTGGTGAATATGAGGACGGCGCTCTGGGGGACGGCCACCGGCTTAACGCCCGCGCTGTAGGCCCAGCTGACCACCACCTTCTTCCCCTCGAGCCTGCCCTTGTACTCCATGACCGTCATGAGGTCGGCCATCGCCTGGTTCGGGTGATACACGTCGTCCTCCATGTTTATCACGGGTATGGACGCCCAGTGGGCGAACTCCCTCACTATCCTGTCCCCCTTCCCGTAGATCCACTGGACCGGCTCCCCGTAGATCCTTATGGCTATGGCGTCCCCGTACCTGCTGAGGACTCGGGCCACGTCCGAGATCCTCTCGGTCTTGTAGGCTATCTCTTCCCCCTTGAGCGCCGGGGCGTAGACGGACTTCGGGGTCAGGTATATGCCCTGTCCCCCCAGCTGGAAGATCCCGGTCTGGAAGCTGTTCCTGGTCCTGAGGCTGCTGTTGTAGAAGAGCATGTATAGGGTCCTGCCCTCCAGCAGCCTGTGCGGAATTCTCTGCCTCTGCTTCGCCTTTAAATCGAAGGCCAGCTTCAGCACGGCCTCCAACTCTTCCCTACTCCACTCCTGGGTGGAGATGAAGTCCCTTCCCCTGAGATTCACCACCAAGGGTTGTCCCCCGGGGGCCCGGCCCCGGGCGGCGAAAACATAAACCTATCGGGCGCCGGCCTCACCCTGTGGGCGGACGCCGGGCGGGACGCCTCTGAGCCATTCCAAGACCCCCAACCCGCCACCCGAGATAGGAATCGAGACGGGCCGCCCGGGTTGGGCGCGGGCATCTCGCCCCTCGGGTGTCCGATCCCGAATAATCCCGGGCGCTGGAGGTCGATCCTCGGGGAGCGGCTGGCCCCCGTCAACTTTTAACTCGGATTTCGCTCCAAATTGGTGGCACCTCGCCCTTGTTGGCCGACATATTTTTGGCCAATTTTTAAATGGAGTCGATTAGGTTGACCGGGATGGGTCGGAGAGCCGTCCGGACCGGCCTGAGGTTGGCCTCGGTCGCTTGGATCTCGATCTCCATGGCGGCGACGGCGGCCGCCGTCGCCGGGGTCGGAATCGACTCGGTGGCCAGGGTCCTGACGTCCGAGTGGTACCTCGGCGTGGCCTTCTGGTTCCTCGTCCCCCTGGGGTGGCTCTCCCTCATATCCCTCCGGAGGCTAAGGCCGGGAAGGCCGGCGCTGCTGGGCGTGGACGTTCCCTGGCTCGGGGCCGCCCTGGCCCTCATGACCCTCTCGGTGCTCGCCGAGGCGGCCGCCGAGGCCGGGCCCGTGGATCCGGCGGTCTACGTCGCGTCCACAACCGTCCCGGAGTCGCTGGGGATAGTCTCCTTCTTCACCTTCGTGGTCGACCTCTTCGAGACCTCTGGGCTGGCCCCCCGCCCCGGGAGGAGGGTCTCGCCGTTGATCCACGGAGTCGCGGCGGCGGCGATGGCCGCCCCGGCCCTGCTGGCCCTGATCTTCGCGGTCCGGTCCGGGAGGATCTCCCCCTGGGACGGAGTCGCCTTCGGCTTAGCGGCGGCCTGGCTGACCCACCTCCTGGCCAGGGCGGTCTCCGTACCGAGCGAGGCTCAGGAGGCGGCCGGTTCAGCGTGGGTGCTGGCTCTGGCGGCCCTGGCGCTCCAGCTCTCCAACCTGTGCTCTTGGTTCATCTCAGAGGCGGCCTCTCCCTCCCCCGTCTCGGGCCCGATGGGGGTTCTCAGCGACGCAATGGACCTGATCAGCTGGACCCTGATCCCGCTGTCAGTCCTTTCCCTGGTTGGGTTCAGGGTGGAGTCCGCCGCGGCCGGGGTGGTCGAGCTGGTCGAGGTGCCCACCACGGGCCCGGTGCCGGGCGGCGTGTGGGAGAGGGCCCTCGCCCTCTCCCGGGGAGGGAGGGTGATAGTGGTGGGGAGGAGGTGGGTCCCCTGGATAGGGGCCCTGCCCCCCGGGAGGGGGGCTGCCATATACCTGACGGCCACGGTCGACTCGCCCAGGGAGCTCTCGCCCCGGGAGTTCGAGTGCCCCCCGGATCCGGAGACCCTGGCCGGCCTGGTGTCGACTCTGTCCGGGGGGTCGAGGTCGGCGGTCGTGGTGGACGACCTTTCCGACCTGATACTCCTCTGCGGCCTGGACAAGGTTACGTCCTGCGCCCCGACCATGAGGGGACTGGCCGAGGGCGGGATATCCTTTCTGCTGCTCCTGAGGAGGGGGTCGGTGGGTCCCGGGGATCTCGCCTCCCTGAGGGAGGCGTTCGGGGGGAGGGAGTCCAAGGAGATCGCGGAGATCCGGGCGGTGGGCGATTCAAACTGAGTCTAGCGAGCCGGTCGGCGGATCCCCGGCCGATCTGCCCCCGAGATCGGGTCGGCGGATCGGAGCCCCGGCCCAGTCCCGGGAGGCCGGGCCCCAGGAGGTCAGATTAATATGTTGTCCTCCCCGGGCTCACGAGTCTCGGCGGCGACCGCCGGATCAGGAGGGGTAAGCTTGTCGGTTGGACGGGAGGAATCCGCGTCGGTCGGCGGCCATCCCGGCGAGGCGGGGTTGGCCGGGCCCCCGCTGGTCAGGATGGAGGGGATAGTGAAGAGGTTCCCTGGGGTCCTGGCCAACGACCACGTCGACTTCGAGCTGGTGCCCGGGGAGGTGCACGCCCTGCTGGGGGAGAACGGGGCGGGCAAGACCACCCTCATGAACATCCTGTTCGGCATATACACCCCGGACGAGGGCAGGATATACGTCAGGGGGGAGGAGGTATGGATAGGCTCCCCGAGGGACGCCATAAGGCTGGGGATAGGGATGGTCCATCAGCACTTCCTTCTGGTCGACAGGCACACCGTGGCTGAGAACGTAGCCCTCGGGTTCGCCGAGAGCCAGCTCTCCCCCCTGAGGGAGGTCAGGCGGAGGATATCTGAGTTCTCCGAGAGGTACGGCCTGAAGGTGGACCCGGACGCCTACGTGTGGCAGCTCTCCGCCGGGGAGCAGCAGAGGGTGGAGATAATCAAGGCCCTCTACGCCGGGGCGGACATCCTGATACTGGACGAGCCCACGTCCGTCCTCACCCCCCAGGAGACCAGGGAGCTCTTCGAGGTGCTGCGCAGGATGAGGGACGAGGGGAAGGGCGTGATCTTCATAACCCACAAGCTGGAGGAGGTCATGGCCGTGGCGGACAGGGTCACCGTCCTGCGCAGGGGGAAGGTGATCGGGACAGTCCCGGCCTCCGAGACGGACGAGAGGAGCCTGGCCAGGATGATGGTCGGCAGGGAGGTACTCTTCAGGCTGGAGAAGGGTGAGGTCCAGGTGGGTCCCCCGGCCCTCGAGGTCAGGGACCTCTGGGTGGTTGGGGACAGGGGGCTGGACGCCGTCAGGGGGGTCACCATGACGGTGAGGAGGGGGGAGATATACGGGATAGCCGGGGTCGCGGGGAACGGCCAGAGGGAGCTGATAGAGGCCATAGCCGGGCTGAGGAAGGTTAAGTCTGGCTCCATCCACATATCCGGGGTGGACGTGACCAACAAGAGCCCGAAGGTCATCCACGGGATGGGGGTGGCCCACGTGCCCGAGGAGAGGCTCAGGCACGGCATAGTCCCGAACCTGAGCGTGGCCGAGAACCTGGTCCTGAAGGACTACGACAGGGAGCCCTTCTCGAGGGGGGTCCTCCTGAACTACGAGGCCATAGAGAGGAACGCGGAGGACCTGGTGGAGAGGTTCGAGATAGTGACCCCGAGCATCAGGACCCCCGCGAAGCTCCTCTCGGGGGGGAACATACAGAGGCTGATATGCGCCAGGGAGTTCTCCAGGGAACCCAAGGTGATCCTGGCCGCCCACCCGACTTACGGCCTGGACGTCGGGGCCACCGAGTCCATCAGGAGGCTCCTGCTGGAGGAGAGGTCCAGGGGGGCCGCCGTCCTCCTGGTCTCCGAGGATCTGGAGGAGGTGCTGAACCTGAGCGACAGGGTCGGCGTTATGTACGGGGGGGAGATCGTCGGTGAGTTCAGGCCAGGGGAGGTCGACATGGAGGAGGTGGGCCTAATGATGGCCGGGGTCAGGAGGGGCGGATCCCAGGCGGCGGGGTGACCTCATGAGGCTGGTGGTGGAGAAGAGGACCGTCGCGTCCAGGAGGTTCTCGGTCGCCGTCAGGGTTGCTTCGGTGGCCGCGGCCCTGCTCACCATGGCCGCCGTCTTCGCCGGGTACGGCCTGGACCCGGTAAGGGTGTACGGCGGCATATTCTCCAAGGCCTTCGGAACGCCGGTGGGACTCGCCGAGACCGTGGTCAGGATGATCCCCCTCCTGCTGATAAGCTCCGGGCTCGCCCTGGTGTTCAAGGCCCAGTTCTGGAATATAGGGGCGGAGGGCCAGTTCCTGGCCGGGGCCATGGCCGCCTTCGTGGTGGCCACCTCCCTCCCGGACCTGCCCCCCCACCTGCTGATCCCCCTCATGTTCGCCGTCGGGTTCCTGGCCGGGGCCGCCTGGGGGGTGCCGACCGCCTTCATGAGGGCGAAGCTGAACGTCAACGAGGTGATAACCACCCTGATGTTCACCTACATACTCGACTGGATCTTCCAGTGGACCCTCTCCGGCCCGTGGAAGGCCAGGGAGACCGTCGGCCAGCTGACCTACTCGGGTTTCAGGCACTCCGTCGTCATAACCGAGAACGCCTGGCTCCCCCTGATAGAGGGGACCAGGGTCCACTGGCCCACCCTCGCCCTGGCCGTGGCGGCCGCGATCGCGGCCTACCTCGTCGTCTCCAGGACCACCTTCGGGTACGAGCTCAGGGTCGTCGGGGACAACCCGGAGGCGGCCCGGGCGGCCGGAATAAGCTACTCCAAGGTGGTCTCGGTGGGCATGATCATAAGCGGCGGGCTGGCGGGCATGGCGGGGGTCGGGGAACTGGCGGGGATCCAGCACAGGTTCACGGCCGAGTTCCTGACGGGCTACGGGTACGATGCGATAATAACGGCTTGGCTCGGTGGGATGAACCCCGTCGGGCTCCTGGTGGCCAACTTCCTCTTGGGGGGCCTGGTGGTCGGGGGGGACTACCTCCAGATCAAGTTCAGGCTCCCGGGGGGGATGATCGACATGTTCAACGGCACGATCCTGTTCTTCGTGCTGGCCTTCGAGTTCCTCCTCAGGTACAGGATCAGGATAAGGAGGTGACCCCGTAGATGCAGGCGGAGCTGATATCCAGCGTCCTCTGGATCGGGTTGAGGTCCGGCACCCCCCTCCTGCTGGCCACCGTGGGGGAGATATACGCCGAGAGGTCCGGGATCCTCAACCTCGGGATAGAGGGGATGATGATAATAGGGGCCTTCACCGCCTTCGCGGTGGGCCAGGCGACCTCCAGCCCTTGGCTGGCCATGGCGGCCGCCGCCGCGGCCGGGCTGGCCGCCTCCCTAATACACGCCTTCATCAGCATCCACCTCAGGGGGAACCAGGTGGTCTCGGGGCTGGCCCTGACCATGTTCGGCCTCGGGCTCACCAGCGTGGCCGGCGGGACCTTCGTCGGCGCGGCCCTCCCCAGGGAGGCCAGGATAATCCCATCCCCCCTGAGCGAGGAGCTGGCCGCCATCCCCGTGATCGGGAAGGCCCTGTTCGACCAGGATCCCTTTCTGTATCTCAGCATCCTGATATCGGTCCTGCTGTGGTTCGTCCTCTACAAGACGAAGTTGGGCATAGTGATCAGGTCCGTGGGTGAGAATCCGGCCGCCGCCGACGCCCTCGGGGTCAACGTATACGCGGTCAGGTACGCGTGCACGGCGCTGGGGGGGGCCCTGGCCGGCATGGCCGGATCATACATCACCCTCTCCCTGAGGCCCGGGTGGGTAGAGAACATCACGGCCGGCAGGGGTTGGATAGCGGTGGCCCTGACGATCTTCGCCCTCTGGGACCCCCTCAAGGCCATAGCCGGGTCCTACCTATTCGGGATAGTGGAGGCCGGGACCTACAACCTCCAACCCCTGGGTTTCAGTCAGTGGCTCCTCAACGCCATACCTTACGTCCTCACGGTCGTCATACTAGTTGCGGGCGCCACCGAAACCATGAGAAAGAAGATGGGAGCTCCAGCGGCCCTCGGCGTCCCTTACGTTAGGGGAGAGAAGTGATGGACGAGACGGGACCGCTCCTCAAAGATCCTCAAGTATAGTTCACGCATTTGACTCAGACGATCTCCGCCCCGCGACCTGACGCCGAGCCCTGAGTGTCACCTTGAGAAACGTTTATTGGTATTCCCCTCCCGGGAGAATACCCCATCGAGGGTGAGACAGAATGAGCTCGACCCAGTGGGCGGCGATAGCCCTCATCCTGTTCGTGGTGGGGGTGGGCATAGGCTACATGGCGGCCCCCAAGGGGGCCGCGCCGGCCCAGTGCCCCCCGTGCGAGTGCCCGCCGTGCCAGCCGCAGGCCGCCCCCCAGTATAAGGCGGCTTTCATATACATAGGGCCCATAGGGGACTACGGCTGGACCCACGAGCACGAGATGGCCAGGAGGGCCGTCCAGGAGATGTTCCCGTGGCTCAACACCACCTACATAGAGTCCGTCCCCCCCGACCAGGCCGAGGGCAAGATGGAGGAGCTGATCTCCGAGGGGTACAACATCATATTCACCACCAGCTTCGACTACATGGATCCGACCATAAACGAGGCCAAGAAGCACTCTGACGTGTTCTTCTTCCACTGCTCCGGATACAAGCGCTGGAAGAACTCCGGCACCTACTTCGCGGACTTCTATCAGCTCTACTACCTAAACGGCCTCATGGCCGGCGCCCTGACCCGCACCGGGAAGGTCGGCTACGTGGCCGCCTTCACCATACCGGAGGTCGTCAGGCACATCAACGCCTTCGCCATAGGGGTCCACGAGGTCAACCCGGACGCCGTGGTCCTGGTGAGGGAGATAGGGGCCTGGTACAACCCGGACCTGGCGGCGGACGCGGCCGAGTCCCTGATCTCAGAGGGAGTCGACGTCCTGGCCTTCACCGAGGACTCCCCGACCGTACTGCAGGTGGCCCAGCAGCACCACGACAGGGGTGAGAGGGTGCTGGCCTTCGGCCACTACAGCCCGATGAAGCAGTACGGGCCGGACGTGTGCGTCAGCGGTCAGATAGCGCACTGGGACAGGATACTGGAGGACATACTGGCCAAGATATACTCCGGAGTCTACACCACCCAGAACCTGGAGAACGTCGACTACTGGTGGAAGCTAAAGGAGGGCGCCGTCGAGCTCGGGTGCGCCGACAACGAGCCCATCAACCCGATATTCATAGACGAGCTCAGGCAGGTCCACGTCAACGAGACCGTCCTCCTTCCCAACGGGACGGTGCTGGAGAACCCCGACGTCTACAAGCTGGTCATGGCCAGGATGATACAGATGGGCGTGGTCTGGCACCCGGACACCGGCACCTACACCTTCACCAACGACGAGTGCTTCGACCCGTTCACCGGTCCACTCTACGACAACCAGGGTCACCTGATGGCCCCGGAGGGTCAGAGGCTCGGGCACGACGCCCTGTGGACCATGCAGTGGTGGTACCAGAACGTGCAGGGACCGCCCCTAGGGGGAGGATGACCTACCCTCCCCTCCCTCCCTTTTTTGGTTAACACGTTATCCGCTTCGGAGTTCGATCCCCTCGAGCGACCCCTCTCGGCCTCAAGTTAGACCTGAGAACCTTGGTAGGTCTGAATTCGTTGATCCGGAAAGTTTTATTTGAACCGCCCTCGCATTCTGCGGTTTCCGCCCGATCAGACCGAGCGGGGTGTCCGGATGCCTGCTGTCGATAGGATACTCGTGGTCGATCCCGAGAGGTGCACGGGGTGCAGGATCTGCGAGGCGGCCTGCTCCTACCAGCACTACGGGGAGTTCAACCCCCGCAGGTCCTACATCACCGTGCTGAAGAGGGAGTCCGACGGTCTCTTCGTCCCCATGGTCTGCCAGCACTGCGCCAAGCCGCTCTGCGTGGAGGCCTGCCCGACGGGGGCCCTCTACCAGTATGGGAGCGCCGTCTTCCTGGACAAGTCGAAGTGCATAGAGTGCAGGCAGTGCGTCAACGCCTGCCCCTTCGGGGGGGTGGGCATAGACCCCGTCACCTTGCAGGTGGTGAAGTGCGACCTCTGCGGCGGGGACCCCCAGTGCGCCAGGAGGTGCCCCACCGGGGCGATATCCTACGTCAGGGCCGACCTGGTAGGGTACCGCAGGAAGCTCGAGGGGGCCGAGCGCCTGTCGAGGCTGACGAGCCTGATAGTCCCCTCGGGAGGTGGGTGAGTTGAGGTACGGGGGGTACGCCGGCAGGTACATCAGGGTCGACCTGAGCAGCGGCTCCATCGGGGTGCTGGAGACCCCGGAGTCCCTGGCCAGGGACTACGTGGGCGGCCTGGGTTTCGGGGTGAGGCTGCTCTGGGACGAGGTGGACGAGCGGACCGACCCCCTGGGGCCGGACAACAGGCTGGTTATAGCCACCGGCCCGCTCACTGGAACCCTCTTCCCGGCCGCCGGGCGCTACCAGATGGCGGCCAAGTCCCCCCTAACCGGCATCTGGGGGCAGTCCAACTCCGGCGGGTTCTTCGGCCCGGAGCTGAAGTTCGCGGGGTACGACATGGTGGTGATCCAGGGCAGGTCCGAGAGGCCTGTCTACCTGGTGATAGACGACGACGAGGTCAGGCTGGCCGACGCGTCCCACGTCTGGGGCAAGACCACCTTCGAGACCACGGACATCGTCAGGGAGGACCTGGGAGACGAGACCTTCAAGGTGATGGCCATAGGTCCGGCGGGCGAGAACCTGGTCAGATTCGCGGCCGTCATAAACGACGCCGGCAACGCCGGCGGCAGGACCGGCATGGGGGCCGTGATGGGATCCAAGAAGCTCAAGGCCATAGCAGTCAGGGGGTCGAGGGGGGTCAGGGTGGCCGACGACGGGGCCTTCATGGAGGTGGTGGACGAGGCCTACGAGAAGCTCCAGGTCGAGTGGGGGGAGGCGGTTAGGGAGACCCTGACTAAGTACGGCACCCCAAACCTGGTGGAGGCCATAAACGCCATAGGCAGGATGCCCGTCAAGAACCACTGGACGGGGTACTGGGAGAGGGCCGACGAGATAGGCGGGGTGGCCATAAGGGAGAGGTACAGGGTCAAGCAGGGGTCCTGCTACGGATGCCTGGTCCAGTGCAAGTACTACGTGGAGGTCAGGGAGGGACCCTTCGCCGGCAGGTACAAGGGACCCGAGTACGAGGCCATAGTCTCGTTCGGCTCGTCCCTCCTGATAGACGACCTGCCGGCCATATTCCGCGCCAACCACCTGGCCGACGCCCTCGGGATGGACTCAATATCCCTGGGGATGACCATAGCCTGGGCCATGGAGTCCTGGGAGAGGGGCCTCCTGACGGCGGAGGACACCGGCGGTCTGGACCTCTCGTGGGGGAACGCGGACTCGGTGATCGAGCTCATCGAGAAGACGGCCTACAGGGAGGGATTCGGCGGCGTCATAGCGGAGGGAAGCAGGAGGGCCTCCCAGATCATAGGTAGGGGAACCGAGAAGTACGCCATGCACGTGAAGGGGCTCGAGATATCGGCGCAGGACGGCAGGGCCCACCAGAGCTCCGGCCTGACCCACGCCACCGCCGCCAGGGGGGCGGACCACCTGACCTCCCTGTCCTGCCTGGAGGAGAGGGGGTACGAGCGGGTGGCCGCCGAGAGGTACGGGGAGGACAAGGTCCGGGAGCTGACCGATCCCCTGGAGACCAAATACAAGGGGTGGCTGGTCAAGGACCTGGAGGACCTGTACGCCATGGGGAACTCCCTCATAATCTGCTGGTACGAGGTGGGCTGGCCCCCGGTCTTCTACTTCGACGACATGGCCAGGGCCCTGGCCGCGGCCACCGGGATGGAGGAGTACCGAGATCCAAGGGCGATAAGGATAGCCGCCGAGAGGATAGTCACCCTGAGGAGGATGTTCAACGTGAGGGAGGGACTCAGGAGGAAGGACGACACCCTGCCCGAGAGGTTCCTCAGGGAGCCCATGCCGACGGGCCCGGCCAGGGGGAACGTGTGCAGGCTGGACGAGATGCTCGACGACTACTACAGGGCCAGGGGCTGCGATCCGGAGACCGGCGTGCCCACCGACGAAACCCTGAGGAGGCTGGGGCTGGGAGACCTGGCCGGGAGGTGGAGGTGATCCGGATGGCCGATCTGTCGGTCGAGGTGGCCGGGATAAGGTTCAGGAACCCCGTCCTGACGGCGGCCGGGCCGCCGAGCCAGAACGGCTCGGCCCTCCTGGCGGCGGCCAGGGCGGGGGCCGGCGGGCTGGTGGCCAAGACCATCAGCGTGGAGCCCGCGAAGGTCCCCAGGCCGACCATGGCCGCGCTGGACAGGGGGATGACCGACTTCTCCATCTACTACGCCCTTGGGGGCAGGATCGTCCGGAGGACCAGGACGAAGATGTTCACCCCGAGGGGTCTGCTGAACATAGAGCTGTGGTCCGACCTGCCCTACCAGAGGTGGCTGGACGTGGAGTACAAGGTGGCCAAGAGCTCCGGCCTCCCACTGATAGCCAGCGTAGGCTACACCGCCGACGACCTGAGGTTCCTCGGCCCCAAGGTCCAGGAGGCCGGGGTAGACGGCATAGAGTTCTCCCTCCACTACGTCGGCATAGACTACAAGCCCCTCCTGGAGATAGCCAAGGCACTGAGGGAGTCGGTGGACGTCCCGATATTCGCCAAGCTCAGCCCCCACATCCTGGGACTCACGGAGTTCGCCAAGGAGCTGGAGAGGATAGGCGTGGACGGGATAGTGGCCGTGAACTCCCTCGGCCCCACCCTGATGATAGACATAGAGACCGGGAGACCGCTCCTCGGCGGGAAGATGGGTGAGGGGTGGCTCTCCGGCCCGGCGATAAAGCCGCTGGCCCTCAGGGTGGTGGCGGAGGTGGCCAAGAACACGAGCCTCCCCGTCATAGGGGTCGGGGGAGTGACCTCCGGGGCGGACGCCATAGAGTTCTTCATGGCTGGGGCGTCGGCGGTGGAGATATGCACGGGCGCCATACTGGAGGGCCCGGGTATATACGGGCGGGTGGCCAGGGAGATAGGGGAGTGGCTCGACGAGCACGGGTACGACTCGGTGGAGGACGTGCGGGGGATGGCGCTTAAGTACCTGCCGGAGGACTACCAGTACGAGGTAAGGAACCCGGGGGTAGATCCGGACCTCTGCACGGCCTGCGGCCTGTGCGAGGAGGTCTGCCGCTACGACGCGATAAAGGTGGTCGAGGTGGACGGAAGGAAGACCGCCTCCGTCAACCAGTACGCCTGCTACGGCTGCGGGCTGTGCACGACCGTCTGCCCCACGAGGGCGGTCAGGTTCGTGGACTGATGGTTTGGATAGGTCGGTTCGGGTGGTGTGGTGAGTATGGCGGAGCAGAGGGTCCTTCTGGTCAGCCCTGAGCTCTGCACCGGGTGCAGGCTCTGCGAGCTGGCCTGCTCCTTCCAACACTTCCGGGAGTTCGCCCCCTCCAGGTCCAGGATAACCGTGGTCCGCAAGGAGGAGGAGGGCCTGGACATACCCGTGGTGTGTCTCCAGTGCGAGGACGCCCCCTGCGTGGCGGCCTGCCCGACGGGCGCCCTCTGGAAGGAAGATGAGAGCGGCCTCGTGGCCTACGACTTCGACAGGTGCATAGGGTGCAAGGTCTGCATAACCGCCTGCCCCTTCGGAGGGATAGGGTGGGATCCGAAGAGCGGCAGCGTCATAAAGTGCGACTGGTGCGGCGGGGATCCCCAGTGCGCCAGGATATGCCCCACCGGGGCGATAAAGTGGGTGAGGGCCGAGGAGGCCGACGCGACCAAGAGGGACAGGGTGGCCAGGAGGTTCGAGGAGGTATCTCGACTCATAACGGCCGCCAGGGGGGGTGTCTGAGCTGTCCCGCCCCTACGGGGGATACGCCGGTAGGATACTGAGGGTCGACCTGTCCTCCGGCAGGGTGTCTACCCAGGACCTCCCCAGGGACTGGGCCAGGCTCTTCATAGGGGGGAGCGGCCTGGCGGCCAGGATCCTCTGGGAGGAGGTCGGCCCGGGGACGGATCCGCTGGGCCCTGACAACAGGCTCATAGTGGCGACGGGGCCCGTTACCGGAACCGCCTGGCACACCTCGGGCAGGTCCGTCATGGTCTCCAAGTCCCCCCTCACCGGAATATGGGCGGAGTCCCACTTCGGGGGCCACTTCGGACCGGAGCTGAAGTACGCCGGGTTCGACGCCCTGGTGGTGAGCGGTAGATCCCCCAGGCCCGTTTACCTCTGGGTTCACGACGGGACCGCGGAGATAAGGGACGCGTCCGACATGTGGGGCATGGACACCTACGAGACCACCGCGGCCGTCAGGGACGACGTGGGATACCCGGCGGCCAAGGTCCTCTCCATAGGCCCCGCCGGGGAGAACCTGGTCAAGTACGCGGCCGTGATCACCAACTCCCACGACGCCGCCGGCCGGACCGGCATGGGGGCCGTGATGGGATCCAAGAAGCTCAAGGCCGTGGCGGTCAGGGGGTTCGGGTCGGTCAGGGTGGCTGACCCGGACAGGTTCTACGAGCTCGCCCTGGAGGCCAGGGACAGGGTCCTGGGCAGCGACCAGGCCATGGAGCTCAGGAGGTACGGCACCGCCATGCTGGTCGAGGTGAAGCAGGCCATCGGAGAGCTCCCGACCTACAACCACAGGAGCGGCGTCTTCGAGGGGTTCGAGACCATAGGGAGCCACCACATAAGGAAGAACTACTGGGTGGCGACCAAGGCGTGCTTCGCGTGCAGCCTGGCCTGCAAGAAGAAGAACCTCGTCAGGGGAGGGGAGTTCCGCGGCCTGTTCTCGGGGGGACCGGAGTACGAGGGTCTCTACGCCTTCGGGAGCAACTGCGGCGTGGACTACTTCCCGGCCGTGTTGAAGATGAACTGGCTCTGCAACAGATACGGCATAGACGTGATATCGGCCGGGGTGTCCATGTCGTTCCTGATGGAGCTCAGGGAGAGGGGGATCATCGGGGAAGACCTGCTGGGCGGCGTGGACCTCAGGTGGGGGAACCACGAGGCCATGATAGAGGCCCTGGAGCTGATAGCCAGGAGGGAGGGGGTCGGAGACCTCCTGGCAGAGGGGGTCCGGGAGATGGCCCGCCGGATAGGGGGAGAGGCGGAGAGGTACGCGATGCACGTCAAGGGGCTCGAGATATCCGGTCAGGATGGGAGGACCCACAGGTCCGCCGGGCTGACCCACGCGGTGGCCGCCAGGGGGGCGGACCACATGAGGGGACTCGTGACGGTCGACCAGCTCGCCTACAGGGACGTGGCTGCCGAGAGGTTCGGCGAGGACAAGGCCGACAGGGTGGTGGACGGATACTCCGAGGACTACAAGGCCCTGGCCGTCAAGATGCACGAGGACGCCTACGCCGTCAGGGACTCCCTCATAGTCTGCTGGTACTCGGTGGGCTGGCCTCCCCTTTTCTGGGTGGACGACTTCTCCAGGGTCCTGAGCGCCGTCACCGGGGAGGAGTCGTGGTCCGACGTCGGGGAGGTCTGGCTGGCCGGGGAGAGGATAGTGAACCTGAAGAGGGCCTTCAACGTCAGGGAGGGGATAACCAGGAGGGACGACACCCTGCCCGAGAGGTTCACGAGGGAGCCCATGCCGGAGGGCCCGGGCAGGGGCCAGGTGGTTGACCTGGAGAGGATGCTGGACGAGTACTACGAGCTGAGGGGATGGGACTTGGAGACCGGCTTCCCCACCAGGGAGAGGCTGGAGGAGCTCGGCCTGTCTGACGTGGCCGAGGAGCTGGCCGGCGCGGGGAAGCTGGCCCGGGGAGGAGGGGGGTCCTAGAACGACGGCGGACCTGGTGATCAAGGGCGCCACCCTGCTGACGGACTCCCTCATGCTGGGGGGGGCCGGGGTGGCGGTCGAGGCCGGAAGGGTGACGGCGGTCGCCCTGGACCCCCACCTCCCCGACGCCTCCGAGGTCGTGGACGCCGGCGGCCAGCTCCTGATGCCGGGCGGGGTGGACTGCCACGCCCACGTGTACGACCCCGACTACACCCACAGGGAGGACTGGGCCTCCGGCTCCGCCGCCGCGGCGGCCGGCGGGGTGACCACCCTGATAGACATGCCCCTGGTCCTGACCGTCATGCCGGAGCTGGCCAGGGAGAAGATCCAGGTCGGGGAGAGGGACTCCATGGTGGACTTCTCCCTCCACGCCGGCATGATGGAGACCGAGGAGCACCTACGCAGGATGCCCGAGCTCGTCGAGATGGGAATAAGGTCGTTCAAGGCCTTCACCACGGCCCCCTTCAGGGTGGGCTACGACTACATAGAGAGGCTGGCCGCCAGGGCCAGGGACCTGGGAGGGGTGGTCACGGTCCACTCGGAGGACGACGCCGTGATAAGGGAGGCCGAGAGGGAGGTCAGGGAGGTGAAGGGCAGGAGGGACCCCCTGGCCCACCACGACTCCAGGCCCCCCGAGGCCGAGGCGGCAGCCGTGGCCAGGCTGGTGGCGGCGGCCAGGGCGACCGGGGGGAGGATCCACGTGGCCCACATGACCACGGCCCAGGGGGTGGGGGAGGTGGCGGCCGCCAAGTCCGAGGGGCTGAGGGTCACCGCCGAGACCTGCCTCCACTACCTGGTGTTCACCAAGGCCGACGTGGAGAGGTGGGGCCCGTACCTGAAGATGACCCCTCCCCTCAGGACTTCCTACCACGTCGAGGCCCTCTGGAGGGGGATAGCCTCCGGGGCCGTGGACGCCGTGGCCACGGACCACGCCCCGGGGACCAGGGAGGAGAAGGAGGTCGGCTGGGAGGACATATGGAGGGCCTGGGGCGGGATACCCGGGGTGGAGACCCTGGTCCCCGTCACCCTCAGCGAGGGGGTCTGGCGCAGGGGGCTGGACCCCAGGAGGGTGTGCAGGGTGCTGTGCCGGGGGCCGGCGGAGGCCTTCGGCCTCTACCCGAGGAAGGGTTCCCTGGCCCCCGGGTCGGACGCCGACCTGGTGCTGTTCGATCGGAAGGTTGAGAGGGTCGTCCGGGCGGCGGACCTCCACTACAAGGTGGGGTGGACCCCCTACGACGGGATCCTGGTCAGGGGCTGGCCCTCCAGGGTCTACGTGAGGGGGGAGCTGGTCGCCCTCGAGGGGGAGCCCGTCGGCCGACGGGGGCACGGGAGGTTCGTGCCCATGGGGGAGGTGTCGTGATGGGATTCAAGGGTTGGGCCGGCAAGGTGATCCACGTCGACCTCGGCTCCGGGAGCGTATCGGTGGAGCCTCTGGACGGATCGCTGGCCGCCGAATACCTGGGAGGGACGGGTTTCGCGGCCAGGTGGCTCTACGACGGGGTCGGTCCTGAGACCGACCCCCTGGGCCCCGACAACCTGCTCATATTCGCCGTCGGCGCCCTGACCGGGACGGCCTTCCCGCAGGCGAGCCGGCACGTCATAGCCGCCAAGTCCCCCCTGACCGACATATACGGCGAGTCCCACGCCGCCGGCCACTGGGGGGCCGAGCTGAAGTTCGCGGGATACGACGCCATCGTGTTCAGGGGGAGGTCGCCGAGGCCGGTCTACCTCTGGGTGGAGGACGGGTCGATAGAGCTCAGGGACGCCTCCGACCTGTGGGGCAGGACCACCTACGAGACCGAGGCCATGATAAGGGAGGAGGCGGGAGATCCCTTCGTCAAGGTCGCCTCCATAGGGCAGGCTGGGGAGAACCTGGTCAGGTTCGCGGGGATCTTCAACGACCACGGGAGGGCGGCCGCCAGATCCGGCATAGGGGCGGTGATGGGATCCAAGAGGCTCAAGGCCGTGGCGGTAAGGGGGCACGGCTCGGTGGAGCTGGCCGACCCCGACAGGTTCATGGAGCTCTTCTTCGACTGGAGGGAGAGGATGCTCTCCCACCCCTTCACCCCGGACAGGGTCAAGTACGGCACCAACAACCTGGTGGAGCTGATGCAGGCCATAGGGAGGCTCCCGGCCTACAACCACAGGGAGGGGGTGTTCGACGAGTGGGAGAAGGTCTCCGGCGAGAGGATAACCAGGGAGTACCTGGTCGCCCCGAAGGCCGACTTCGCGTGCCTCCAGAGGTGCGGGAGGTTCGTCAGGGTCCCCTCCGGCAAGTACGCCATGGTGGGCAAGGGCCCGGAGTACGAGGGGCTGGACGCCCTCGGCCCCAACGTGGGGAACTCCGACGTCGAGGCCCTCATATACGCCAACCACCTGTGCAACCAGTACGGCATGGACGTGATATCCGCCGGGGGCGTCATAGCCTGGGCCATGGAGTCCTGGGAGAGGGGCCTCCTGACGGCGGAGGACACCGGAGGGCTGGAGCTCAGGTGGGGAGACGGAGACCTGATAGTGCAGCTCGTGGAGATGATAGCCTTCAGGAAGGGTTTCGGGGACCTACTGGCAGAGGGGGTCTACAGGGCCTCCAAGAAGATCGGCAGGGGAACGGAGAAGTACGCCATGCACGTCAAGAAGATGGAGATAGCTGCGCAGGACGGCAGGGCCCAGAAGTCCATGGGCCTGGCCCACGCCACCTCCAACAGGGGGGCGGACCACCTGTACGCCTTCCCGGTGCTGGACGAGGTGGGCTTCGAGAAGGAGATAGTGGAGAGGTTCGGGGAGCGCTACCTGCCGGAGATGACCGACAGGCTCAATCCGAAGTACAAGGGGATCATGGTGAAGGAGCTGGAGGACTTCTGCGCCGTGGTTGAGGCCGTGGGGGTGTGCAAGTACGGGACCGTCATACCCCCCGTTTTCTACTACGGAGACCTGGCCGACGCCCTGACGGCCGCCACCGGGGTGACATACGACGAGGCCAGGCTCAGGCTCATAGGGGAGAGGATAGTGAACCTGCAGAGGCTGTTCAACGTCAGGGAGGGGATAACCAGGAGGGACGACACCCTGCCCGAGAGGTTCACGAGGGAGCCCATGCCCCGGGGACCCTCCAGGGGCCAGGTGGTGGAGCTGGACCAGATGCTGGACGAGTACTACGGGCACAGGGGGTGGGATCCGGAGACCGGGATACCCACCAGGGAGAGGCTCGAGGCACTCGGGCTCGGGAGGGAGGCGGAGGAGCTGGCGGCCGCCGGCTACCCCGTCAAGTGACCAGTATATAGGGAAATTTTTATGAATTCTTTCCCTATATACCGGTCGTGCTTCCCAGGGAGACGCTGGTCAGGGTGCTGAGGGACCAGCAAGAGGGGGTACCTCCCCCCCTCGTGAGGAGGGATATCTCGATACCCACCCGCCCACCCCTCAGGAGGGCCGTCTCCGTGGTGGGGCCCAGGAGGGCCGGGAAGACCTACTCGATGTTCCAGCTCATGAGGGACCTGATGTCCGCCGGGGTCGCCAGGGAGAGGCTCCTCTACCTGGACCTCGAGGACTACAGGCTGGCCGGAGCCGACCAGCGTGACCTCGGGAGGATAATAGACCTCCACGCGGAGATTTACCCTGAGGCCTCTCGGGGGGAGAGGTGGATCTTTCTGGACGAGGTTCAGGCGATCCTCGGGTGGGAGGGGGTCGTCAGGACCCTCCTGGACCTGGGGAGATCGTGGGTCTTCGTCACGGGTTCCTCCTCCAGGCTCCTGTCCAGGGAGGTGGCCACCCAGCTCAGGGGTAGGACCCTGACGTTCGAGCTGTTCCCCTTCTCGTTCAGGGAGTTCTTGAGGGCCAGGGGGGCCGGGGACCTGGTCAACGCCGCCGCCGGGGCGTCGAGCTCCGAGGAGGCGCGCCTGAAATCGCTCCTCCGGGAGTACCTCTCGCGGGGCGGGTACCCGGAGGCGGCGCTGAACCCCGGACTCGGGGAGAGGATACTCAGGGAGATATGGGAGGTGACCGTTTCCAGGGACCTGATAGACAGGTGGGGGATAAGGAACGTCAGGGCCCTGAGGCTCCTGGTGGGGGCGGTCAGGAGGTCGAGGGAGTTCTCGGTGCACGGGTTCTACAGGTACCTGAAGTCGATGGGCCTCAGGGTCGGCAAGGACACCCTCTACAACTACCTGGAGTACCTGAGGGACGCCATGATCGTCTTCCCCCTGCGGAGGTACTCCAGGTCCGTCAGGGAGATCGAGGCCACGTCTCCAAAGCTCTACCTGGTGGACAACGGGCTCTACCTCGGGGAGGTCGGGGAGGGGGAACTCATGGAGAACCTGGCGTTCCTGGAGCTGAGGCGGAGGGGGGCGGTGGAGGGAGAGAGGCTCTTCTACTGGAGGTCCAGGTCGGGATCCGGGGAGGTGGACTTCCTGATTGCGGACTCCCGACTCCGCCCGACGAGGCTCGTCCAGGTGACCCGAGAGGTCAGGTGGGACGACCCCAGGCAGGTCAGGAGGGAGCTTGGCTCCCTCGTCAGGGCGGCCCGGGAGACCGGGTGCCGGAGCCTTTGGGTGGTCACCTGGGATCAGGAGGGAGCCGAGGTCTTCGAGGGCGCGGAGGTCGAGCTGGTCCCCATGTGGAGGTGGGCGCTCGGGTTCCCCTCGGGGTTCTGGGAGGGGGTATCCCCCAGATTCCCGGCGGGCGCTCACCCGCCGGGGGAGTAGCGGAACCCCGAGACGTCCCCCAGGATGAGGACCGGCTCCTTCCCCAGATCCAAGACCACCTCCCCCGCCCCCCGGGCTACCTCGCCGCCGGCCAGGTCCAGGACCGTTAGGTTCCCCCTCCCTTCTATCACCAGGGGACCGACCTGCTCCGGCCCCCTGACGACCCACCAGTCCTGCCAGACGACCGAGATCGGCCCTTGGGGCGTCGAGAACTTGAACAGGTAGGTCAGGGTGTCGTTCCGGGAGAGCTCCAGCTCGGCCCTCCCGAGCAGCCTCGAGAGGGTCTGGTACGCGTAGAACGCCCTCTTCTTGACCCCCTCCCCCCCGTCCCATGGTCCCTTCCCGTCGTAGACGAGTCCCGACTGGTCGAAGAATCCCTCGCCGGTCCCCTCGTAGCTGGGCTCCTCGACGTAGCACCAGAACACCTTCTCCACCCCCACGGCCCGGAGCACCACGAACCTCTTCACCAGGTCGGCGGCCTGCTCCTCCTCGGTCTGACACACCTCGCCGACGCAGCCGGAGAAGGTGGACGTCTCCTGGACCCAGATGGGCCTGTCACCCAGCCCGTACTCCTCCAGGACGGACCTCATCTCCCTGTATATCTCCACGCCGGACAGGTAGTTCTCGGCCCCGGGGAGCCGCCTGGACGGGGCCGCCAGCCCGTAGTAGTGGAAGTTGAACACGTCCACCAGGTCCCCGACCCCCCGATCCAGGAAGGCCCTCAGGTAGGGGATCAGGATGGACCCGTCGAGCAGGCCCCCCATGACGACCTTGCAGTCGGGGCAGGCCCTCTTTATCGCCGAGGCGTACACGGAAAATCTATCCGCGTACTCTTCCGGGCCGCAGGACGTCCCCCACCCGCCGTTCTCCTCGTTTCCCACCATCCAGAGGGTCACCCTCCTCCCGACCAGCTCCGCTCCCCTGCCCTCGGTGTAGTACCTGACTATCTCCTCGACGGCCCGGGACGTCTCGTTGGGATCCCTCATCTCGGGGGCCCAGAAGGCTGCCAGCGGCTCCGATCCGTTCCCCACAACCCACCTCATCGCCTTTGTGTTCCTGATCTCCTGCTTGGATCCCACGTAATCGGGGGTGGCCCCCAGGAAGAAGCCGTAGCTGTGTACGTCCACCATGAGCTCGGAGAGGTACCTCTTGTCGTGGACTATACCCGTTATTCCGAAGAAACCGTCCCTCTCAGCCGGTTTGGGTTGGGGCTCCACCCCTCCCCCGGGCTCCACCCCTCCCCCGGGCTCCACCCCTCCGGGGCCTCTCGTGGCGAGCGCGGCCACAAAGAAGAACGCGACGGCGACCGCCGCCAGGAGAATGGGGATCCTGCTCCCCCTTCCCATGGGCGCGAAACCGACCGCTTGAATAAAAACGGCGGCCCCGCCGGCCGCTCGGCCGCTTTTTAATGGTCCCCGCGCGCCGCCCGACCGGGACCTCCTCTGGACGAGGGCGGGGAGATCTCGCTGAAGAGGGACGTCGGCTGGTTCGGATCTTTCGCGATGGGCTACGCCGACGTCGGGGCCGACGTGTTCATGGCGCTCGGGATGGTGGCCTCCTATGCCGCCGGGGCGCTTCCCCTGGCCTTCTCGGTGGCCGCCGTCGTTTACGTCCTCACCGGCCTCGTCTACGCCGAGCTGGCCTCAACCTACCCCTACGCCGGCGGGGCCCAGGTTTACGCCGCCCGCGGCCTGGGAGACGCGGCTGGCTTCGTCGCCGGGTGGGCCCTCATCCTGAGCTACACCGTGGACGTGGCCCTCTTCTCCCTTGCGGCGGCCGGTTACCTGTCCTACTTCCTCCCCTGGCTTGCCTCCCGCGTCGAGCTGTTCGGCCTCGGCGTGCGCAGCGTCTCGGCGTGCGCAGCTCTTGTCTCGGCCTCCCTGACGGCCCTGAACCTGGTCGGCATAAGGGGATCCTCCCGCCTGAACGAGGCCATGGTGGCGCTGGGCCTGACCGTCCAGGCTCTGCTCCTGATCGTTGGTCTCGCCAGTTTGGATTTGGAGTCCCTCTCCGCTTCCATCTCTGAGGTGGGCAGCCCTGGGGCCAGGCCAGGGGTCTCCTACCTCCCCGGAATAGACCTGAGGACGCAGAACTTCCTCTACGCGTCGACCCTGGCCATGAGTTCCTTCGTAGGGGTTGAGTCCATCGCCCAGGCCGCCGAGGAGATAAGGAGACCCCACAGGTGGATCCCCGTGGCCACCAAGCTCTCGGTGGCCTCCGTCCTCGTGTTCGCCCTGGGCCTCTCGGCGGTGGGAGTCGGGACGGTCGGGTGGAGGGCCCTGGCTGCGGCGGAGGAGAGGCCCCTGACCGCCCTGGCCTTCTCCCTCCCCCTGATCGGTCCGATCGCCTCTCCGGTCGTGGCCGCCACGGGCTTCGCCATAAACCTGGTCTCGGCAAACACCGGGATAATAGGGGTCTCCAGGGTGGCCTACTCCATGGGGAAGTACGGCCTGCTCCCCTCTTGGTTCAGGGTGGTCCACCGAAGGTGGAGGACGCCGGCGCGCACCGTGCTGACGTTCGGGGCCATAGGCTCGGCTGCCGCCCTGGTGGGGGGGCTGGATTCCGTCGCCGACGTCTACGCCTTCGGCGCCCTGATCTCCTATCTCTTGGTTCACCTGAGCGTCATAAAGCTGAGGAACATGGACAGGGACGCCTACAGGCCCTGGAGGTCTCCTGGCTCCGTCTCTATCTCCGGGCGCGAGGTCCCGCTCGTCGGGGCGGCCGGCGCGCTGGCGACGGCCTCGATGCTCGCCCTGGTGGCCGCCATGCACCCGGTGGGGAGGACCATGGGCTCGGCGTGGATCGCGGCCGGACTGGCCGTATACGCCTCCTACAGGAGGGCCGTCGGCCTGCCGATCCTGGGAAGGCTGTCCGGTTCGGCGGTGAAGCCCGCCTCCCGCGTACTCGACGTGTTGGTTCCCCTGGAGCCCAGGTTCCCCCCCGAGGTCATCGCCGAGGCCGTCTCCTCGGCCCTCAGGGACAGGGCGAGGGTCCACCTCCTGGCGGCCGTCGACCCGACCTCGCCGGGCGCCGCGTCCGAGGCCGAGGAGCTTTCTCGCTTCCTGGACGAGGTCGCCTCCCTCCTCAGGGACAGGGTGGCCGGGGTCGGCGCCTCCCTGAGGTGGGGAGATCCGGCCGACGCCACCTTAGAGGAGGCGAGGCGCGGCTCCTACGACCTGATTCTGATCCTGGCCGGAAGGAGGCCCGTCAAGGGATCCCCTGGCGGAATTATTAGTCGGCTGACCAGGGATCTCCCCGGCAGGCTGGAGGTGGTGAGATGGGGAAGTTCCTGGTGATCCTCAACGTCTACGTTGACAGCAGGAGGCTGGAGGACGTGGTGGAGGCCCTCCTAGGGATGCCGGAGGTGGTGGACCTGTACGAGGTGACCGGGAGCTACGACGTGGTGGCGGTGGTGGAGACCGACTCCAAGGAGAGCTTCAGGTCTCTGCTGGTCAAGAGGATCCTGAGGATAGGGGGGGTCAAAGAGACCAACAGCTCCGTCATCCTCCACGTCCACAAGAGGGCCGGGGAGGCGGTGGAGGGTTGAGCCCAAAGCTGAGGGTCCTGGCGCCGGTGGCCGGCCCCGAGGAGGCGGCCGCCCTCCTGGGGGTCCTGTCGGGCGTCCTCGCGGGGGGCTTCGAGGTGGTCGTCCTCGGCGTCATCCCCGTCCCGGCCGCCTCCCCCCTGGACGCCCCGGAGCTGGCAGACGAGGCGAGGGAACTGGAGACGACCCTCGGCGCGGCCGCGGCCCGCTCGCCAGTTCTCCCCGGGCGGGTGACCGCGAGGGTGGTCCTGGCCAGGGATCCCGCCGGGGCTGTGATGGAGTCGCTCGAGGGGTTCGACCTGCTCGCGGTCTCCACCGGGTTCCTGAGGTCTGCGCGTGGGGTGTTCGGCGGGATCAGGGTCGAGGACGCGGCGGAGGCCGGCATCCCGGTGCTCGTCTGGGCCGCCCCAGGGAGGTGATCGCGTCGCCCTCCCCACCCGACAGGGGGGACGCGCTCCGCGTCGTCGGCTGGCTCGCCCTGGCCCAGTCCGTCGCCGGGGCCGCGGCCTGGCGGTTCGGAGTCATCCCTGAGTACCAGGTCGGTCCGGCCGAATCGGCCGGCCTGTCGGCCGGCTACGTCCTGGCCGTCTTCGCGGCGACGACGCTGATGTTGTACCTGCTCAGGAGGAGGCTCCTCTCCCTCCTGAGGCTTCTGATCTCGGCCTCCCTCTCCCTGTCCACCCTGGTCACCACGGCCTACCTCCTGGAATCCGCGGGCCTCCGGCCCGAGGTTTACCTCCCCGCGTCGTGCGCCGCGGCCCTCCTGGTCCTCCGCCCCGGGCTGCCCGGGAACGCGGCGAAGGCCGTATCGGCCGGGGCACTGGGCTACTTCTTCTCCACCCTCTTCCCCACTCACTTCTCCCTCATCCTACTCGCGATGATGGCCGCATACGACGCCTACGCGGTCTTCAGGGGTCCCCTGTCCAGGATCTTGTCGGACGCGGCCTCGGTCTCCGAGCCCCGGGGCGGCCGGGTGATGGACCTGCTGACCATCCAGACCGGCGGGGTCTCCATAGGGTACGGCGACGCCTTCTTCTACTCCCTGGCGACCGCGGTGTCCGTGGGCTCCCTCCCGCCGGTCCCCGCCCTCGCCTCCGTGGTCGCCCTGGAGGCCGGGATAGCGGCGACGCTGCTGGCCCTCCCGAAGGTCGGGAGGCCCCTGCCGGGGCTGACCCTCCCGGTGGCCCTGTGGCTGGCCTCCCTCCTGCTCTGGGGACCGTAATCACCCCGGCGACGGCCGAGGCAGCCCGGAGGAGGCCAGGCGGGCGTATCCCTCCGCGGCCCTCCCCAACTCTCCCACCTCCACCGACTCGTCCGGCGTGTGGGCGGCGGACTCCTCGCCGGGGCCGTAGCCCAGGGTCGGGATCCCCTCCTCCCCGGCCGAGTAGGAGCCGTCCGTGCCGAACCTCCACACGGTCCTCCCAGCGCCGAGCACCCGCTGGGCCCAGTCGACCAGGGGACCCTCGTAGATCCAGGCCGGGAAGAAGGCCTCCACCTCCTCCGAGAATCCGGTGTAGCACCTGATCTCCCTCCGGACCACCCTGGCCTCCCTGGTTCCCCCGGCCGAGAGGAACCTCAGCACCGACTCCCTGGTCTCCCCCGGGACCATCCTGTAGTCCACCAGGACCTCGCAGGAGTCGGGGACCACTGGTATCTGCCCCGGACTGCAGGAGATGGCCACAGGGCAGGCGGTAGCCCTGCCGAGCAGGGGGTGATCGGGCAGGTCAGCCTCCCCCAGCTCCAGCGCTGCCCTGGCCGCCTTGACCAGCGCGCTGTCCCCGACGTCCGGCATGCTGGAGTGGCTGGTCCTCCCGCGGAACTCCAGGGCTACCTCGACCCTCCCCCTGTGTCCCACGGCCACCCTGAGTCCGGTGGCCTCCCCCAGGATGACCAGGTCCGGCCTCACCCCGAGCTCGTCCAGCGCGTGCCTCAGGCCGAACCCCTCCTGATCCTCCTCGTGGACCACGAAGGCGAGGTACAGGTCGCTGGCCGGCTCCCCGATGAGCCCCACGGAGTGCACCATGGCCGCCACCGCCCCCTTCATGTCGGCCGCCCCCCGACCCACGAGCCTGCCCCCCCTGACCTCGCCGGCGAACGGGTCCACCGACCAGGCCGCCTCGTCTCCCGGGGGGACCACGTCCATGTGCCCGTCGAACAGGATCGCGCCCTCCCCGGACCCGGAGACTTTGGCCAGGACGTTTCCGACCCCATCCACCCTAACCCAGTCGACCCCCACCCTCGACAGCTCGTCCCTTATCAGGGCGGCCACGTCGCCCTCCGCCCCGGAGGGACTCGGGGTCCTCACCAGCTCCGCCGCGAACTCCACCAGTTCCCGGTCCGTGGGCATAGGTCTCGACCGACCCCCAGGGATAAAAATCGGCCCGGCGTCGGTGCAATTTTTTTACAGCCGTCCCCTCCTCCCGGCCGCGATGGACCCCCTCCTCTCCTTCGCGGCCGCCATGGCGCTCCTGGTGTCCCTGATGGCCCTGGGCAGGGACGTGGTCGAGGCGGTGGCCGCGTCCACCGCGGCCTTCGGCGTCCTGTCCCTCGGCTGGGGGGTCTTCCCCTCGGCCGCCAGGGGATTGGCCTCCACCGGCACCGTCAACCTTCTCTCGGCCGTGGCCCTGGCCCTCTCGCTGGCCCACGTGATGAGGTGGGCCGGAATACTGGACGGGGCCACCGCAGCCTTCGTCTCCGTCGGGAAGAGATTCGCCGCCGTCTCCGTCCCGGCCCTCGTGGGCCTGATCCCCATGCCGGGGGGAGCCCTGGTCTCGGCCATGATGATGAGGGGGGTATACTTAGACGACATGGGGGTGAACAGGCCCCTGGCCACCTTCCTCAACTACTGGTTCAGGCACGTGTGGGTGGCCGTCTGGCCCCTTTACCAGGGGATACTGATAACGGCCGCGATCCTGGACTCCCCCGTCAGGTCCGTGATCTCCGCCACCTTCCCGGCCTCGCTGGCCTCCGTGGCCGCCGGCCTGCTGGTCGCGGTTCCGGCCATGGGGCGGCCGTCCGGCGGGGGTTATCCCACTCCGGCCGGGTCCCCGTCCCCCGCATCGGCCGCCCGCGGCCTCTGGCCCTTCGCCCTGGTCGTCGCCTCCTTCCTGGCCGGGCTGCCGGTGACGGGCGCCCTCGCCCTCACCCTGGCCGCCGTCCTGGTGGCGACCAGGCCGGACCGTTCCGAGCTGCGGGAGGCGGTCGCCTTCGCGCTCAACCCCAGGTTCGTCGTCCTCATCCTCTCCGCCATGGTCCTGAGGCAGTTCGTTTTGGAGAGCGGGGCCTCGGGAGAGTTCCTCTCCCTCCTGGGCGACGTGGGGGTCCCCCCCCTGGCCGCGGCCTTTCTCATCCCAATGGCGGTGGGGGTCTTCACCGCCGCCGAGTTCGTCTACGCCGCCTCCGTCTTCCCCCTGATGAAGGGACTGCTCGCCCCAGGGGGGATCATAGACCCCTCGGCGATGCTCACCGCCTACGCCGGCGGCTTCGTCGGCGTGATGCTGTCGCCGGCCCACCTCTGCCTCGTCCTGACGGCGGAGCACTTCGGGAGCCGGGTGCCCCCGGTCTACAGGTACCTGCTGCCCGCGGCGGCCGTCGCCGCCGCCCTGTCGGGGGCGGCAGCCCTGGCGCTCTGAGGCGGCGGGGATGGGATCGGGCTCATGATCCGGGGGATCCGCCCCCCCGGGCCGCCCTGATCTCCCTGAGTATCTCCTCCGCCCTGTCTATCCTTATCTTCCTCTCCCTCACCAGCCTCTCGACCACCAGGTCCACCTCCTCCGGGGTGGCTCCCGCCGCCATGGCCACGTTCCTGGCGTGCAGCTTCATGTGCCCTGCCTGTATCCCCTCCGTGGCCAGCGCCCTGAGAGCCGCGAAGTTCTGGGCCAGGCCGACCGCGGCCATCACCTCCGCCAGCTCCCTGGCCGTCTTGACCCCCATGATCTTCAGGGCCGCCCGGGCCACCGGGTGGACCCTGGCCACGCCGCCCACCGTTCCCACGGCCATGGGCATCTCTATCCACCCCCTGAGGTTCCCCTCCTCGTCCTTCCACCACCTGGACAGGGAGGTGTACCTCCCGCCCCTGGCGGCGTAGGAGTGGGCCCCGGCCTCCAGGGCCCTGGTGTCCTGACCCGTGGCCCTGGCCACGGCTATAACCCCGTTCATTATTCCCTTGTTGTGGGTCGCCGCCCTGTAGGGGTCGGCGGCGGCGAACTCGTAGGCGGCCACCACGCCGTCCACCACCTCCTCCCCCCCTATCTCCTCCTTCAGGTAGGTTACCTCGGCCCCGGCGAGCCTCCTGTCGGCCAGGTTTGATATTATCCTCAGGAGGACCCGACCCCCGGTTATCCTCTCTATCAGCGGGGCCACCGCCTCGGCCATGGTGTTGACCGCGTTTGCCCCCATGGCGTCCCTAACGTCCACCAGAAGGTGGGTTATGACCATCGGCCCGGAGCCCGTGCGGACGATCCTCGTCTCGACGTCCCTGGCCCCCCCGCCGAACCTGACCAGCACCGGATCCTGCTCGTTGGCGAGCTCTATTATGCGATCCTTCTCGGCCAGTATGGCCTCGGCGGCCGACTCCGGGTCGTCCACCCCCACCAGCTGTATCTGGCCTATCATTATCGGGTCGGTGGACCAGGCCCTGAAGCCGCCCGACGCCCTGGCCATCTTAGCCGCGTTGCTGGCCGCCGCAACCACCGACGGCTCCTCTATGGCCATCGGGACCAGGACGTCCCTCCCGTTCACGATGAAGTTCACGGCGACGCCCAGCGGCAGGGGCCAGACCCCTATCACGTTCTCTATCATCCTGTCCGCCATCTCCAGGGGGATGCCCGAGTAGAGGGCCCTCTCCTCCTCGTCGGAGAGGCCGGCGAACTCCCTGACGATCCGCCTCCTCTCCTCCATTCCCATCCTGTAGAAACCCGGGATCCTGGAAGATCTGGATCTGGACGGCATCCCGGTGGAGCTCGGAGATCTCTTATAAACCCGGCCCGGCCGCCGGGGAGGGGGCGCGGCGCCCGCCCGGCCGCGCGCCGTCTTTCACCTCCCCCCTGAACAGGAGGTAGAAAGCCGCCACGTAGGCGCAGTAGGTCAGGCTGGTCGCGTAGATGGGAACGTCCAGATCGATCCGGTCCATCAACAATCCCCCGACCTGAGAGGCGACGGAGTTGGGGAGGGCCCAGGCCACGGCGTTCACGGCGGTCACGGACCCCCTCTCCTCTTCCGGGGTCAGCCTCATCATCAGGGCCGACTGGAGCGGGTTGACGGCGTTCATCAGGACCTGCCTCGGCAGGTACAGGGCGGCCGCGGCCGCGAAGCTTGGGGCGCTCGGTATGGCGGCCAGCAGCGGGATGGAGGCGGCCTGCGGCAGGACTATGGCCTTGAGGATCCCGAACCTCCTCGACAGGGGGGTCGAGAGGAGGTAGGCCGCGCCGACGCTCAGCTCGGCCATGGTGAAGAGGGTCCCTATGGGACCCGACTCAACCCCGAACTTGACGCTGAGGTAGTACCCTAGGAGGGGGATGCTCATCCCGGCGCCGAAGGAGACCAGGGCGCTGCTGACCGCGAACTTCCACGCCACCCTCCGGGCCCTGAGCCCCCTCAATCCCCCCCTCCCCGGCGCCGGCCTGAATCTCTCCCTGACCGGCAGCAGCGGGATCGCCCCCGCCAGCCCCAGGGAGCCGGCGACCAGCACCATCCTCCTGTAGGACTCCAGGTAGGTCCCGCCGGCCGCGACCCAGATCTCCGGTATCCACCCGGCCAGCCCGCCGGCCGCGAAACCCGCGCTCCTGATCGTGGAATCCAGGCTGTACGCCTCTTCCACGAGATCTCCGGCCGCCTCTGCGAACAGGGCGTTCGACGCCGGTCCCGATAGGGCCCACCCCATACCCTCCATGGCGGCCGCCGCCATCAGGAACGGCAGGTCCACCCTCCACCACAGGACGAGGCCGGAGAGTGTGGAGAGGGAGTACCCGAGGAGGTAGAGCCTCTTCCTGCCGACCCTGTCCGACAGGACGCCCAGGGGCAGCATGAGGGCCCCCGAGAGGATCCCGGCTACCAGGGAGTAGGTGCCTATCGTCGTGGCGGTGTACCCCGCCTCCTTCAGGTAAAGCTGCCAGAAGGATCCCCACACCCCCCAGCCGACGGACTGCAGTCCGCCGGCCGCTATCAGGAGTTTAGAATCCCTCCCCAGCCTGCCGTACCTCGCCGCCTCCTCCCGCAGCCTCCTCAATGCCATCGGGGAGCCCCCATCGGCCCTCAGGAGGGATCCGCGACCAAAAGTTTAACGGCGTGACCCCGGAAACTCCCGACGGGGATGGGCATATGCCCATGGCCGAGGTGACCGTGATCCCCCTGGGTGTCGGACCCAGCGTCGGCCGCTTCGTGGCCGAGTGCCTCAGGCTGGTCAGGAGGTCGGGCCTCAGGTACAGGCTCACCCCAACCTCCACGGTCATAGAGGGGAGCCTGGACGAGATCTTCGCCGTCGTCAGGGAGATCCACGAGGTACCCTTCTCCCTGGGCGCTCCCAGGGTCGTGACCGTGGTCAAGATAGATGACAGAAGGGACAAGCCGGAGGACATGGATTACAAGATCAGGAGCGTCGAGGAGAGGCTGGGAGATGCCGACGCCGATGCCGCTTGACGTCCCGCCGGATCTCCTGAACTACTCGGTCAGGGTGCTGGCCGCGGCCCTCATGGGAGGCGTCGTGGGATGGGAGCGGAGGACCCAGAGGAAGCCGGCCGGGCCCAGAACGCATGCCATAATAGCCGCCACCTCGGCGGCCGTCATGCACGCCGCCTCTTCCGTCTTCCCGGCGGACGCCGGTAAGATGATGGCGGCCCTGGTTTCGGCGACGGGGTTCATAGGGGCCGGCGTCATCATAAGGTCCGAGCTCAGGGTGGTCGGCGTCACCACGGCCGCCACGCTGTGGGGGGTCACCGCCCTGGGCATAATGTCCGGCATGGGACTGGTGGCCCACGCCGCCGTCCTGTTCGCGGTCGTCCTCCTTCTGTTGGAGCTGAAGCAGCTGGTGGGAGAGCGTGAAGGCGGCCCCTCGGTCGAGAGAAAACCCACCGGAAGAAAAGAGGGAGGAGAGGAGGGGAAGGGATGAGGGATCCCGCGGGGGCGGGCGGGGGGCGACCCGCTGATCATCCCCCTCCGCCGCCGAATCCGGGCATCTCCGAGGGCGGCGCGGGCGGCCTGAACAGGCTGTCCGGCGCGGATCTCTGGACCGAGGTGGCCTCCATCTCGACGGATCCGCCCGAAGACTGGCCCTTGAAGTAGGTCGGTATCCCGTCTCCCGTGAAGCACGCCTCGCTTCCCGTGCTCTCCCACGCGTAGCAGTAGGACGTCTCTCCCGCGTATATCCTAGTTCCGATGTAGACCGGCGTCTCCGTCTGGCTCTCCTTCCTTGCCTCGCCGACCGGATCCACGTAGTAGGTCTGCTGCTGAGACTGGGCAGCCCTGTAACACATCCACCCCTGGCCGGGTACCATGGTGCACTGGACGATTCCCTCCGGGGTGGATATCATCATGAACTGGACGGGCTGCCCCTGCGCGGTCGTGCTAATCTTATACATGATCTTGCCTCCCTTAACGGCCAGCTCCATGGTACCCGAGGTGCTCTGCCCCTCCGAAGTTCCCGTGAAATCATAGGTAACCCACCACTCGCGACTCCCCGATAGGAGCGACGCCAGATCTGGTCCTCCCTGCTGCCCTTGACCTCCTCCCTGCTGCCCTTGACCTCCGGCTGGCGGTGGCGGTGGAGGGGGAGGGGGGTGAGGCCTGGCGTGCTGGCCGCCCAGCCCCGGTATGAGCCCCGCCATTCCCGCGGCCCCGACCACTATCAGGACGAGCCCGGCCGCCGCGACGGCCATGCCCAGCTTGGCCCGCCCCCCTCCGGATCTGGCCGATTTGGATCTCGCCGCCACCCCAGATTTTCCCCCACTCAACCTGGACTCGTACTTCCTCCTCATGGACTCGTAGGTCTCCCTGCTTATCTTGCCCTGGGAGTAGGCCTCGTCCAACCTCCTTATGAGGTCCTCGACCCTCTCGCCTCTCTCAGGCAAGGCCCGTCTCCCCCTGAGATAATCTTGGAGGCGACCAGGATATAAGGGGTGTGGATCATTGTTCTCTGCCAGGGACCGCTGGGAAAGGAACGGAGCCCCGTCCCATCCAAACGTTACCCACATCTGCCGAAGAAGCCATTAGATGTTTCTCCATCTTTCCGGGAATCCGGACCACGTTTAAATTCATCCGGGTGGGTTCAATGGTGTGAACCTCGTCGTCTGGATCCGGCGGGCATCCTGGGCGGCCGGGGTCGCGGGCCTGCTGATCACCATCCTGGCCCCCGGGTGGGTCTCAGAACCTGGCCCGCCCGATCCAGCCCGGCTGACCTCCGGAACGATCCTCCTAATCTCCACCGCGGCCGCCTTCCTGGCGGCCGCGAGGACGGTCGGCACCCCGGAGTACCACTTCAGCCCCTGGGGGCTCGTGCCGCCGGGCACCTTCCTGCTCCTCTCATACTCGGTCATGAGCCTCTCCGGGGCCCTCTACGACAGGCCGCTCTGGTCGGGCCTCTACCTGGAGCACGCCCTGATGGCCGCCGGCCTCATAGCGATCGGGGTGGGCGTCAGGGGGTGGGCCGAGGTCATGTCCCCCAGGCCCAGGGTCGCGGGGACCGGGCGGATCCTGGCGGCCGCCGTGGTCTCGCTGGCCATGGTCGGGGCCATCCTCACGGCCACCGCCTGCCTGTACTCCGGGGGATGCGGGATCAGGAAGAACGTCCTCCCAGAATACTTGATCATGGACCTCGTAATGTTCACCCTGTCCTTAGTGATGGCGGCCTGGCTGCTTAGGTCACCCGTCCTGTCCAGGTTTCCGGAGTCATTCTCTCCCCTGATATCGATCTACATCCTCTTCCCCCTGATGTCTCTCCTCTCCGTGGCGGACGACCTGATAGACATCCCGGGGGCCCAATCCGAGATGGCCATGATGTTCTACTACTTCCTGGCGCCGCCCCTCCTGGCGGCGGGAATCTTCTCCACGGCCCCAAACGTCCGGGCCGCCGGCGACCGGGTCGGGGACGGTCCCTCGCTGACCCTGGCAGAGATATGCCCGGAGTGGAGGGACGCCGAGGGAGAGCTGGAGTTCCTCAGGTCGGTGTCCCACGGCAGGGTGATACTGCTCGTGTGCCACGCCGGCAGCCCCCTGATGAGGGCGGTCGAATCCTCCGACCTGCCCAGGACCGTGGCCCTGATGTCGGCGGGCGTGGACCACCCGGAGATGGTGGCCCCTCTAACTTTCAGGGTCGCCCCGGAGCCGGCCCAGATAATCAACCTGATGGAGAGGGTCAGGAGGTCCTCCGGGCCGCTGACCCTGGTGGTGGACAACCTCACCGACCTGATAACCCTGGGCGGGGTCGAGTCCACCTACAAGGTCGTCAGGGTGATCCTGGAGGAGCTCCGGGAGTCGGACGCCGCGGTCTTCCTCATGGCCCCGGCGGCCCACGACGGGAGGGTCGTCACCACCTTCAGGCTCCTCCTCCCGCAGAGGGTGTCCCTCTGCCCGGCTCCCTGACCCCGAGCATCAGGGCCGCCGCGGCCAGGGACGTGACGATCGAGTAGGAGAAGGCGGCCGAGGCGCCCCAGCGATCCCACAGCAGGCCGAAAGCCAGGTTGGCCGCCGCGGTGGCCGCGCCCACGGCCAGGTAGTAGAGGCCGTACGCCGTCCCCCTCAGGGCGCCTGGGGCGAACTTGGCCACGGCGGCCCTCTGGACCGTCTCGACGGTCCCCATGTAGACGCCGAAGATCAGGGCCATGACCATAACGGTCGCCCGAGACAGGCCCGCCAGGCCCAGGGAGGAGGCGGCGGCCAGCGTGACGTATCCCGCGGCCAGCGCCCTGGCGCTCCCCACCCTGTCGGCCATCCTGCCGGCCGGGACGGCGGCCGCGGCGTGGACGAGGTTCATGGCGGCGTATATCAGGGGGACCGCGACGACGGCGAACCCGGCGTCCCTCGCCCTGACCAGGACGAAAGAGAAGCTGTAGGCCCCGGCCGAGAACAGCGCCACCGGGACGAGGAACCGCGAGAATCCTCCCCTTAGGATCTCGCCGGCGTTTCTGAGTCCCCCCGCCCCCCTCTCGTTCCCCTCCCCACCTCTCCTCTCGCTCACGAAGAGGGTCAGGACCACCAGGGCCAGCGCCCCGGGGACTATGGACGCCAGGAAGACTCCCCTCTCCCCCACGACCGGGACGAGCGCCGCGGCCGCCAGCGGTCCGATCACGGCGCCCATCTGATCCATCGACCTGTGTATGCCGAAGGCCCTCCCCAGGCGCGCCTCCCCGACGGACTCAGACAGCAGGGCGTCCCTGGCGGAGGTCCTTATGCCCTTCCCAACCCTGTCGGTGAGCCTCACGGCGAAGGCGCCGATCCAATCCCTAACCAGGGCCAGGGCCGGCTTTGCGAAGTTGGACACGGCGTATCCGGCCAGGACGACCGCCTTCCTGACCCCGAGCCTGTCGGATATCACCCCGGACGCCACCCTGAGCAGGTAGTTGACCGCGTCCGCCGTCCCCTCTATCAGCCCCAGAATCGCCCTGCTGGCCCCGAGGTCCTCCACTATGAACACCGGCAGCAGCCCGAGGATCATCTCCGTCGAGACGTCCGTGAAGAAGCTCACGGCCCCCAGGGCCAGGACGTTCCTCATCCCCCCGGTCGATCCCCCGCCGTCCTCCCCGCCGTCGGGCATCCCGACCCGGGGGAGCCGGTGCTTATTTACCCATCCCTCCCCCGGGCCCGATGGACTTCGGATCCCGCCACTGGCTCCACGCCCTCTCGGCCTACGCCCTGTTTATGGCCGCCTGGGTACCCTACAGGTGGATCTGCGGGGGGCTGGACCCGGCGGAGGTGTACCTGATCGACCTGGCGGCGAAGCCGGCGATAACCGCCCTGGCCCTCTACCCGACCCTGGTGCTCGCCGACCGGGGTGGCCTGCGGGACCTGGGATTGTCGCCGGCCGGGATGCCGCGCCGCTACGCAGCCGGCCTGGTGGGGGCCGCGGCCATGTGGGCGGCCCACTACCTGCTGATCCCGACCCTCCTCGGGTACCCGCCGGGTCCCCCGACCCCGGATCTCGACCTCGAGAGCGCCCTGCTCTCCCTGGACATAATCCTGACGGCCGGCCCGATGGAGGAGCTGTTCGACAGGGGGTACGTCTTCCCCGAGATGCTGAGGTCGGCGCGCCCGGGGAGGATCGGGACCCTGGCGGCCGCCTCCGCCGCCTCGGCCCTCTTCGCCCTCTCCCACCTGCCGATAGACCTGTTCGTCTGGAGGGCCGGGCCGCTGTGGACGGCCTTCCACATGGCCTCGACCTTCGCGTTCGGTGCGGCCCTCTGCTGGCTCTCCCTGAAGACCGGGGGGATAGAGGCGGCCGTGGGGTTCCACACCGGTTGGGACCTGGCGGTGACGATTCTGGTGGTCCCGTCGGTGGTCCCGGGCTGGGCCTACCCGATCAGGGAGGCCGTCGGTCTGACCCTGGGGGTGGCGGCGGCCGCGGCCCTCTCCGGGGCCCGGGGCGGGTGGCCCCGGGCGCCGAGCCGGGTCAGATCCTCCCCCCAAGGAACATGACTATGGCCATGACCATCAGGCCGACCAGCATCTCGAGGGCCCCGTACAACAGCCTCCCGGCCCCGGATATCTTCCCGAGGTAGACCCCTATCATGAAGAGTCCCGACAGGGTGAGGCCGAAGGACAGGGGGAAGGCGTACCCGAGCTCCAGAATTCCAGCCTCGGCCGCCGCGAACGGGACGACCGCCAGCATGGAGGCGGCCATGGGGGCCGCCCCGGCCACCAGCCCTATGACCACGGCGGACAGCCTCATGGCCTTGGCCACCAGGGACCTGTCCAGGTCCATCATCACGGCGGCCTCCATCTCCCTCAGCTGGTGCAGCCTCTCGGCCCTCTCCGTCATGTAGGTGCCCACCATGGCGGATATCCCTATGGCCACCGCCCCTCCCGTCCCGGCGCTCACCACCAGCCTGGGATCCGGGGTCCCCGCGGCGTACGCCCCGACCACGACGCCGAGCATGGTCAGCACCCCGTCGAAGGAGTTGGTCACCGCGTATCTCCTTGCTATCTCCCACATCCCGGTCATGTGGGCGTAGGACTCGAAGCTCTCGTAGACCTCCAGCAGGGAGTCCCAGACCTCCCCCAACAGGAACCTGATCGACCAGAGGCGGCCCCTCCTCCTCTCCCCGCCCCTCTCCTCCATGCCGCCCCCCAGCCGCCCCCCTCAGATATAAGTCGGGCGCGGACGCTCCGGTCGATTTTTTTACGTCCGCCCCCGCCGGCCGCCGCGTGGACGGCCGGACCCAGAGGAGGAACCTGGCCATAATGACGGTCACCTGGGGGATCATGGCCCCCTTCTCCTCCGCCCTATCTACCTACTCCTCCCTGTACTTCCTGGAGCTCGGGGCCGGGCCGGCCGTCATAGGACTGATAGGCACCGTGTCAGCGGTCACGCTCGCCTTCTCCAGGCTGATAGGCGGATACCTGGCGGACACCGTCGGCCGCAGGATCCTGATGTCCCTCATGACGGTGGTCTACGGCCTGTCCAGCCTCATATACGCCCTCGCCCCCGACTGGACCTGGCTCGTCCCGGCCGCCTTCCTCTCCTCCCTGTCCCTCCTGTACCAGCCGGCGGTCACCGCGATGATGGCCGACAGCCTCCCCCCGGAGAGGAGGGGGAGCGGCCTCTCGGCGGCGCACACCGCGTCTGACGTCGTCGGCCTGGTGGGCCCCCCGGCCGCGGCGGCCCTCGTCGGCGCCGTCGGCCTGGTCCCGGCCGTCAGGATGATGTACGTGGGAGACGCGGCCGCCAAGATATCCTCCGGGATCCTCCGCCTCTTCCTGAGGGAGACCCTTCCTTCCAGCAGGAGGCCCACCGTCAGGGGGGGTCTGAGGGATTATCTCTCGGCGGTAAGGATGCTCAGGGGAGACCTGGGGAGGGCCGTGCTGATAACGGCCGTGGGAGGATCCGTGGGCGCCATGGCCTTCCCCTTCGCCCAGATATACGCGGTGAAGGTCGTCGGAATATCTCCGGAGGCCTGGGGCATCATATCCACGATCATCGGGCTGGAGTCCACCGCCTCGACCCTGGTATCCGGGATCCTGGCGGACAGGGTCGGGAGGAGGGTCGTGCTCGGGGCCGGCTACCTCTCCGGGGCCGCGGGCCTGGCGATGCTGACCCTGGTCCCCAGGGGATGCTTCGCCGGGGTACTCGCCGCCATGGCCGTCGCCGTGGCCGTCGCCTCCTGGCCCTCCTCCTTCGCCATATTCGCGGACCTGACCCCGCCCGAGGCCAGGGGGAGGATGACCGCCGTCAGGGGACTGATAATGGGGAACCTCCGCGGCGCGTTCTCCGCGGCCGGCGGGGCCGCCTACCAGCTGAACCCGGCCCTGTCCTTCCTCGCCGGGGCCGCCGGCTACGCCGCGGTGGCCGCCTCGGCCCTCCTCCTGCTGCCCGGCGGGCTACCCCGGGCGACCGGAGTGGAAGGGAGGGCGATCGATTTATCACAGGGGACGGCCCACCCACACAATGGGAGCCAGGTTCTCCTCCAAGCTTGACTCGGCCCCCCTGGCGGCCACCTTCGGGGACTTCATCCTCCTCCCGGGGAAGGCCGCCGTGGAGCCGTCCGAGGTGGACCTGTCCACCAGGATCTCCCCATCCATGAGCCTGGCCATCCCCCTGATCTCCTCCCCCATGGACACCGTGACGGAGGTGGACATGGCCGTCGGCATGGCCAGGCTCGGGGGGCTGGGCGTGGTCCACAGGAACTGCCCGGTCGAGGAGCAGGTGGCCATGGTCAGGGCGGTCAAGAGGGCCGAGAGCTTCATCATAAGGGACGTCGTCACGGTCGCCCCGGACCAGACGGTCTCGGACGCCAGGGCCCTGATGGATGCCAGGGGGATCTCCGGCCTCCCAGTGGTCGCGGACGGGCGGCTGGTGGGGATAGTCACGAGGAGGGACGTGGCCTTCGCCGCAGACCAGTCGAGGCCGATCAGGGAGATAATGACGGTCGACCCGGTGACGGTGGGGCCCGACGTGACCCCCCAGGAGGCCAAGGCCCTGATGGGCCAGCACAAGGTGGAGAAGCTGCCGGTCGTCGACCGGGACGGCACCCTGCTCGGCCTCATAACCGCCAGGGACATATTCTCCATGGAGAGCCGGCCCGAGTCCACCAGGGATCGGGAGGGCAGGCTGGCGGTGGCCGCGGCCGTCTCCCCCTTCGACCTGGAGAGGGCAAGGGCCCTGGACCGGTGGGTGGACGCCCTGTTCACCGACGTCGCCCACTTCCACAACGAGGCCGCCATGTCCGCTGCGGCCAGGATGGCCAGGGAGGTGTCGGCGGACCTGTTCGTGGGGAACGTGGGCACCAGAGAGGCAGCCGAGGAGGCCCTCTCCAGGGTGGACCCCGTGGCCGGCCTCAGGGTGGGCATGGCCTCCGGCAGCATCTGCACCACCGGGGAGGTCACCGGGGTCGCCGCGCCCACCCTCTTCGCCGTGGCCCAGGCGGCCGACGCCGCCGAGGCCCTAGGGTCGGACGCGTCCATAATAGCCGACGGCGGGATCAGGGGACCCGGGGAGGCCGCCAAGGCCCTCGCGGCCGGCGCCTCGGCCGTAATGTTGGGGTACGCCCTGGCCGGATCCAGGGAGGCCCCGGGGCAGCCCCTCATGTTCGGGGGGAGGATGTACAAGTTCTACAGGGGGATGGGGAGCCCCTCGGCCAGGCGCAGGAGGTACGCCCTGGACAGGTACTCCAGGCCGTCCAAGGAGATAGCCGAGGGGATAGAGGGGCTGGTCCCCTACAGGGGGGACCTGGAGACAGTCGTGAGGAAGTTCGTCGCCGGGCTGAGGGCGGCCATGGGGTACGCCGGCGCGTCCAGCGTTCGAGAGCTCTGGGAGGTCGGGAGGTTCGCCAGGGTGAGCCAGGCGGGACTCAGGGAGATCTCTCCCCACGACGTGAGGCCCCTGGAGTGGCGTCCCGAGGTGGGCTGATCGCCCCCCTCCCTCACCTCCTCGCCGCGCGGACGAAGTTCTCCAGTATCCTGGAGCCGAACTCCGTGTGGGACACCTCCGGGTGGAACTGGACCCCGAAGACCCCGAGGTCCTGGATCTCCATGGCCTGGACCCTGCAGGACCTGCTGGAGGCCGTCACGACCGCGCCCGGGGGAGGCTCCAGGACCTCGTCGTTGTGGGACTCCCAGGCCACGAACCTCCCGGGGACGCCCTCGAAGAGGGGCGAGTCGGCGATCACCTCCACCTCCACCCCGCCGAACTCCGGCCTCGCGGCCGGCCCCACCCTCCCCCCCAGGACGTGGGCCGCCAGGTGGTGGGACAGGCATATCCCCAGCACCGGCAGCCCGTGGACGACGTACTCCGGGGCCCGCCCCATGGACGGGAGGTCCCGGGGGACGCTCTGGGGCCCCCCTCCCATGACGAACGCGTCGGCCTCCACCTCGGAGGGGGGCACGCTCGCCGGCACCAGCCTGGTCTCCACCCCGATCTCCGAGAGCCGCCTGGCTATCAGGTGGTTGTACTGCCCCCCGAAGGTCACCACGGGGACCAGCATCTCCATCCCCCCGCGGGTCGGCTACTCGAACTCTATCGTGGCCGGCGGCTTGGGCGTCAGGTCGTAGTAGAGCGCCCCGGCCCCGGGGACCCGGCGTCGGATCCCCTCGGCGATCTCCCCCAGGACCCCCGGCGGCGGGAGGCACGCCTCGGCCGTCATGAAGTCCTCCGTGGACACCGCCCTGGCGGCCACGGCCAGCCGCCCGCCCCCCCACCTGTCAACCTCCATCAGGACCCTGACGGCCCCCGGCTCGGCCGCCAGGAGCTCCCCCCTGACGGGGGCCGCCGCGTCCGGGTAGTCTACCCCGGAGACGACCAGGATCTTGCCCAGCCTCCTCTGATCCCCCTTGACGCCCGTGGCCCTGGCGTCGAGCTCCCTCACTTCCACCCCCACCTCCCGGGCCAGGTCGGGCCTCTCCCTACCCCCGTCCTCGAGCGCGGCTGCCAGGGTCTGGGAGCAGCCCAGGGCCAGGAGGGCCGGTTCCACCACGCCCGAGGCCGCGCGGGCTGCCCCGAGCTTGTCCGGGGTGCACTCTCCGAGGCACCTGACCAGGAGCCCCGGTCCGGGGAAGGGCTGCCTCTCGACCACGGCCCGCGGGAGCCCGAGGTGCCTGGCGAGTTCCCTCACCTGATCCTTGTACAGGTCCCTTAGGGGCTCAACGACCGAGAAGCCGTACCTCTCCAGGGACCTTATCCCCACCTGCTCCAGGACGTTGTGCTGGGTCTTTATCCCGCCGACGGTCTCTATCACGTCCGGCGCTATGGTGCCCTGGACCAGCCACCGGGCCCCCACCTCGCCGGCCAGCCCAGCCAGGGCCGAGTAGAAGGCCTCCCTGAAGGCCACCCTCTTCTCCTCCGGATCGGACAGCCCGCTCACGGCCGCCGAGAACTCGGCCGACAGGTCGACCACCTGGGGGTCGAGGACCCCCCCCAGCTCCCGGGCCACCTCGGCCGCCTCCCCCTCCCTGAGGAAGCCGGTGTCCAAGACGACCGCGTGGAGCCTGTCTCCCACGGCCCTCCGGGCCAGGACCGCGGCGACCGCGCTGTCTACCCCGCCGGACACGGCCGCCAGGGCCTCTCCCCTTATCTCCGACCTGAGCCTCCCGACCACCTCGGCCTCGAAGGAGAGGGGATCGAACCCCCGCATAAACGACCTCCCGGGCCGCCGTTAAAAAGGCGGCGAGCGTCCCTTCCCTTCCAGCCCATGCGACCGTTGACGAGTCGACCGGCCCCCCTCCTTCACCGTTCCTCAAATCCCGCGCCGAGAAGCCATTGGGAACCGGAGACTTACTCAGATTGGCCGGCGGGAGCCTCACCCTCGGGCGCTCCCGGGATGATCAACTTTTTTTCGATCCGACGGGGCCCGGCCCCCGATCCGACATGGTCCGCAGGCCGAAGATCGTGGTGGAGCCCCCGGGCCCCAAGGCCAGGGAGATCATAGCCAGGGACGAGGCCGTGCTGTCCAGGTCCCTAACCAGGACCGCCCCGCTGGTCGGGGTCGGGGCGGAGGGGGTCTGGGTCAGGGACATAGACGGGAACGAGTTCCTGGACTTCGGGTCGGGAATAGCCGTCACCAACGTGGGCCACATGCACCCCAGGGTGGTGGAGACCGTCAAGAGGGAGGTGGAGAGGCTGATATTCGTCAACAGCTTCGACTTCCACACCGTCCCCCAGGTGAACCTGGCCGAGAGGCTGGTCCGGATAACCCCCGGAAGCTTCAGGAAGCGGGTTTTCTTCGTCAACAGCGGCACCGAGGCGGTGGAGTGCGCCATAAAGGCCTCCAGGTACAGGACGGGCCGCTACTACACCGTGGCCTTCATAAACTCCTTCCACGGCAGGACCATGGGGTCGCTGGCCCTTACCTCCACCTCCACGACCGCCAGGAGGAGGTTCCAGCCCATGATGCCCGGGGTGGTCCACGCCCCCTACCCCTACTGCTACAGGTGCCCCCTGGGGCACAGGGAGGGCCCCCCGGACTGCGGGTTCGCCTGCCTCTCCTACCTGGAGGATCAGATACTGGGCCACGTGGCCCCCCCTGACGAGGTGTCCGCCATAGTATTCGAGCCCATCCAGGGGGCCGGAGGTTACGTGGTCCCCCCGGGGGAGTGGGTCAGGGGGCTGAGGAGGATCGCCGACGAGCACGGCATACCCCTGATAGCGGACGAGGTCCAGTCCGGCATGGGGAGGACCGGCCGGTGGTGCGCGGTCGAGCACTTCGGGGTGGTCCCCGACGGGGTCACCCTCTCCAAGGCCATAGCGGCCGGCTTCCCGTTCGGGGCGTTCGTCGGGAGGGCCGACCTGCTCGAGTGGGAGCCGGGGGCCCACGAGAACACGCTGGGCGGGAACCCGGTGCTGGCCAGCGTGGCCCTCACGGTCCTGGACGTGATCGAGGAGGAGCGCCTCATGGAGAACGCCGAGCGGGTCGGCTCCCACATGATGGGGAGGCTGAGGGACATGGCGTCCGAGCACGAGGTCGTGGGGGACGTGAGGGGGAAGGGCCTGATGATAGGGGTGGAGTTCGTCAGGGACAGGGAGACCAGAGAGCCTGCCCCGAGGGTGAAGTCGGAGGTGATAAGGAGGGCCTTCAAGAGGGGGCTGATCCTCCTGGGGGCCGGGAGGTCCAGCCTCAGGCTGGCCCCGCCCCTCGTGATAACCGAGGAGGAGGCGGACGTGGGCCTGGACATACTGGAGGAGGTGATAGGGGAGGTCGAGGGGGACCTCCTCTCCTGACCCGACCCCGGAGGGATTAAAATGTCCGCCCGCCCGCGGATCGCGGTGGACGCGGAATGACGTCCCGTCCCCTCCTGCTGGCGGTCCTGGTCCTGGCGCTCCTACCCAACCCGCCCGCGATATCCCGGGCTGGCGGGACGACCAGGAGGGTGGCCGTCTACTCCAACGACATAGACTGGGGACTGTGCGGGGCCGAGATAACCGAGGCCGCCGCCAGGGCCGGGGTCGTCCTGGACCGGGTGAGCGACCCCTCCCTGCTCCGGGACTACGACGCGGTCATAGTGCTCGGGGGGCACATGGCCCCGACCGACCGGTCCATGCCCGACAACATCGCCTCCGACTACCTCACCCCCGACCAGAGGTCCAGACTGGAGGGGGAGCCGGACGCCGAGATAGTGGTGGTCGTGCCGGGCCGCCCGGAGATCTTCGTCTTCGCCGGCCACGACAGGTACGACACCAGGGACCTGGCCCTCTCGGACTCCGACGGGGACGGGTGGGGCAACGCCGCGGAGGTGGTCCGGGGCTCGAGGTTCGACTCCCCGGAGGGACCCCTGTGGGGGAGGGAGGTGCTGCTGATAGTCTCCCACGACGGCTTCCAGGACGTCGAGTACTCCACGGTCAGGGACCACCTGGAGTCTCGGGGGGCCTCGATCTCGGTGGCGAGCGACCTACCCGGAACGGCCAGGGGCGTCTCCGGGACGGAGGTTCACGTGGACCTCACCCTGGACGAGGTCTCGGTCTCCGACTACGACGCCGTGATCTTCATAGGGGGCCCGGGGACCCCCCAGCACCTCTGGGGCGACGGGCGGGCCGAGGCCATAGCCTCCCAGGCCGCGGCGCTCGGGATCCCGCTGGGGGCGATATGCCTGGCCCCCGGGGTCCTGGCCGACGCGGGGGTCCTGAGGGGGAGGAGGGCGACCGTCTACCCCGACCCCTCGGCCGTCCAGAAACTCCTGGACGGGGGCGCGGAGTACGTCGACGAGCCCGTCGTGGTGGACGGAACGATAGTGACCGCGAGGGACCCGGCCGCCGCCCGCGCCTTCGCCAGGGAGATCTCGAGGCTCCTCAGGTGGTGAGGGCCCAGAAGTGAAGGGCCAAACGGGAAAAAGGAGGTGGGTGTGGAGGGAGACGCGTGGCGGGCTCGGGTTCAGAGCCCCTTCTCCTCGAGCTCTATCTCGATCCCGCCGACCATCCCCGCGACCACGTTGTACAGGAAGGCGGCTATGGCCCCCACTATGCCCGCGATGACCCCGTAGATTATCCCGCCTATTATGGCCCCGACCAGGCCGATCCCGGCGAAGGCCAGCCCACCTCCCGTCACGGCCGGGCCGTGGCTCGGGGGCATCCCGAGGCCGGGACCCATACCGTAACCGTAGATCGACGGGAGCCCTATCAGGGCTATCAGGATCCCTATTATCAGGCCCAGGATTATACCCAGGACCAGGTAGACCTTGAAGACGGAGAACACCCCTATGTGGGTCAGCTCGTACCTCAACCGCCGTCACCCCCGAGACCCGGGATCGCCTGAATATAAACGATGCCACCGCCGGCCGTAAAATCTGAGTCTGGGACCGGTCCCGAAGGGCGGGAGCGGCCCTTATATGCCGGATCCCGGGGGGAGGGGGGGGTGATCTCTTGGCCGTCGAGCTGAGGAGGAAGGCCCGAGCGTTCGTCCTGGTCTCGACCAAGCCGGGGGCCGAGGTGGGCGTGGCCCAGAGGCTCCTCACCTACCCGGAGGTCGTGGAGGCCCACGTCATACCGGGGGAGTACGACGTCCTGGCCGTCCTGGAGATCAGGAGGGACATAGTGGCCCCGAGCTCCGAGGAGATAATGGACTTCGTCATCAACACCGTGGCCAAGATGGACGGCGTGGAGGACACCCACACGATAATACCCAGCCACTCCTGGAGCAAGCTGCCGGGGGCGGGGTGACCGCCCGGCCCCCTCAGGGGATTATCTCCGTGGTGTTGTTGTAGGGGGGGTAGAGGACCTCTCCGGGGTCTATCCTCCCCTCGCCGATCAGGGCCCGGACCTCGTCGGCCACCGAGAGCACCTCGTCCACCAGGTGCCTGGTAAGGTCGCAGAGGGCCTCGAATCCCTCCTCCCCCCAGAGCCTCTCGACGTGGGCGTAGAGGCACCTCCCCCCGCAGTACCTGAGGTAGGGGCACGACGCGCAGGGCTCCCCTATCGAGACCCTCCCCGGGAGATCCCCGGGCCCAACCGAGCCGAGCCTCCCCAGCTCGGCCCACCCCTCGGCCACGGCTATGGGGCACGCCAGTACCCTGCCGTCGGTGGACACGGCGAAGGCGTCCCTCCCGGCCCCGCAGGGCGGGATCCCCATGGACTCTCCCGTGAGCTCCACCCTCAGCACCCCGAGCACCGGGACCAACCCCGGGACCCTGCCCTCCCTGGCCTCGGAGATCCAGTAGTCGACCAGCCTGGAGACCCCCGGCTTGTAGACGCGCTCGGCCCACCCCCGGAAGTCCGCCCACCCCTCGCTCCAGACGGCGTCTATCTGCCAGTGGACGTGGTCGAATAGGCCCAGCTCGAGCAGGTGCCTGGCGTCCCTGTAGACGTCGCTCCCCTCGGAGACGGTCATCCTGGCTATCAGGTCCCCGGAGAAGCCGACCTCCCTCAGCCACCTGGCCGAGGACAGGACGGTCCGGTACACCCCCCTGCCCCTGTAGCCGTCGGTGACCCCTTCCGGCCCGTCTATGGACAGCAGGACGGCGTCCATCCTCCTCCAGTACTCCGGGGGGAGCGCCCTGACCGCGGTCCCGTTGGTCTGCACCACGAACCTCCTGGCCGGCACCGCGTCCATGACCTCCATTATGAAACCCGGGTTTAGGAGGGGTTCCCCCCCGTAGAAGGCTATCGTGGCGTCTCCGTCCCCCTCCACGAGCCTTATCAGGTCTCCGAGATCGTACTCCACCCGCCACGGGACGATCTCGGGGTTGAAGCTCCCCCCGCAGTAGGAGCACCTCAGGTTGCACCTGCCGGTGGTGAACACGAAGTACAGCAACGGCGGCGGGGGGTCCGGGATCGGGTCGGGTTATAAACGTCCGCCCCCCGCCGGGTCTGGATGCTCGTCGCCGGGGTGGACGAGGCCGGCAGGGGTCCGGTCATAGGGCCCATGGTCCTGGCCGCGGTGATGATCGAGGACGGAGACGAGGAGACCCTGGCCGAGGCCGGCGTCAGGGACTCGAAGCTCGTTCCTCCCGGCGAGAGGAGGAGGCTGGCCGCCCTGATAAGGGAGCTGGCGGTGGACTGGAGGGTGGAAGTCATCCCAGCCAGGACCGTGGACTCCTTCGCCTCCTCCGGGGGGCTGAACCGTCTGGAGGCCGAGGTCGCGGCGCGGCTGCTGTCCTCGCTGAGGCCCGCCCCCGAGACCGCGGTGGTGGACGCCCCCGAGAGGAAGCCGGGGAGGTTCTCCCGCCTCCTGGCCGCCAGGGTGAGAATCCCCAGGCTGTTGACCGTGGCGGAGGCAGACAGGAGGTATCCGGTGGTGTCCGCCGCATCCATACTCGCTAAGGAGGAGAGGGAGGCGAGGGTGGCCGATCTGAGGGAGAGGCTCGGCGACTTCGGCAGCGGGTACCCCCACGACCCGAAGACCATAGAGTTCCTCAGGAGGGTCCTCTCGTCCGGGGAGGTTCCGCCGGAGGTCAGGAGGAGCTGGCTCACCGTGTCCAGGGTCAGGAGGGAGCTGGGATTGGATTCGCTGGAGGGCTACCTCTGACGATCAGTTAAGATTATTTCTGCGGGTTGCCGGTGTCGCCGGAGTTGGACTTGGCCGCCGAGATCCTCTGGGGGGCAGCCGCGGCGGGGCTGGCCTTTCTCGGGATCCTGGTATACCTGGCGATCCACAGGAGGATAGCCGCCAGGGGGGGAGTGGTCCCCGAGCCCGATCCCCTGCGCAGGCTGGCCCTCAAGCTGGCCGCCTACGCCTCGGTCCTGGTGGCGGTCGGTCAGGGGTGGGACCTGCTGTACGGGTACCTGACCAGCGTGGTCGGGAGGGTCAGGCTGGAGCCCGTCAGGGTGGCCAGGGTGGACGAGCTCGGGCCCGGTCAGTTCGTCTACTTCACCCTGCCGGTCCACCCCGACATGACCCCGGGGGACCACCAGTGCATGCTCATAAGGCTGGAGCCGGAGGAGGCGGCCTCCCTGGGGGAGGAGTTCGTGGCCTACAGCGCGGTCTGCACCCACCTGGGGTGCATAGTGCAGTACAAGCCTGATCAGGACGACATATACTGCCCGTGCCACGCCGGGATATTCGACCTCTCCGGAAAGAACGTGTCCGGTCCACCCCCGAGGCCCCTCCCCAGGGTGGAGATAGAGGTCACCGAGGACGGCGAGGTTATCGCCCTGGGGTGGGCGGGGGAGCGTTAAGTTTTTTGCCTGCCTCCCCTCCGGGGCCCGGCGATCGCCATGGGGAAGATCCGGGTCACCATAGACCGGGACTCCTGCATATCCGACTTCGCCTGCGTCGCCGTATGCCCCGACGTCTTCGAGATGGCCGACGACGGGAAGAGCGCCATAACCGAGCAGTACAGGGTGGGCGGGGATCTGGGGGTCGGGGAGGTCCCCGACGACCTGGAGGACTGCGTGAACCAGGCCGTGGACATATGCCCGGTCAAGATCATAAAGGCCGAGAAGGTGGGGGGCTGAGCCCCTCCCCTCCCATCTTTTGACGGTCGCGGCGGGGGAGTCCGGGTGCCCGGTCGGAGGGGTACCCTGGGTCCCTGGCTCAGGACCCACTCCATATGCAAGATACCCGCGCACTCCCTCGGCCCACTGAACGGTCTTGGGGGCCTGGCGGCCCTGATGCTCGGCGTGGAGGCGCTGACCGGGATCCTCCTCTCCCTCTTCTACGTCCCCAGGTTCGGCGGGGAGAACCTGGCCTACCGGAGCATAGTGGCGATTACCAGCGAGGTGAGGTACGGGCTCCTCCTGAGGTCCGTCCACTACCACGCCGGCAACCTGATGCTGCTGCTGTCGGTGGCCCACTTCCTGAAGACCTACATCCTGGGGAACTACGCCCAGCCCAAGGGGCTCTCCCACCTGCTGGGGGTGGCGACCGGGCTGACCGCCGTGGCCGCGGCCGTGACGGGCTACTCCATGAGGGCCGACTACGTGGGGGTGGAGGCCATACTGATAGGCCAGAACCTGGTCAAGGCCCTGCCCATGGGCGGGCTGATCTTCAGGGCGATCTACGGGACGGGGGGGATGGACGACTCGCTCCTCAGGTACAACGCTCTGCACTTCACCCTGGGGGGCCTCCTCTTCCTGGAGCTTCTCCTCCACGTCTGGTTCAGCCACAGGCACCACGCCGCCCCCCCGGCCGACGGGTCCAGGCCCAGGCCCCTGATGCCGGTGTGGCCCAACTTCTTCCTCTCCGTCTCCTCGGGCGCCCTGATGGCCGTCGGGGCCCTCTTGGTGTTATCCTCCCTCTTCCCCCCCGGCCTGGCCGAGCCATACGTCCCCGGGACCGCGATACCGCCGGGAGTCCCGGAGTGGTTCATGGTGGCGGACTACACCCTAATCAAGAGCGGGATCCACCCCGGATTCGCCGGTGTGTTCGTCCCGCTGGCGGCCGTCGCCCCGATAGCCCTGATGCCGTGGATAGAGGGGACCGGGGACCGGGACCGGAGGATAGGGAAGAGGAGGTTCGCGGCGGCCTACCTGGCCGCCTTCATGTCCGTGTTCGCAGTCTTCACGGTCTGGGGGTACCTCACCGTCGGGGAGCAGGTCTCCCTGGAGGCCGAGCTGGCGGTCGGCGCGGCCGCCGCGGCCGTCCCCGCCGCCGCGGTCCTCTGGCTCACGAGGGTCCCCAGGGTCAGGTGGCCCGCCCGCCCGGGCACCGCCCCCGGGGACCGCGCCCCCCGGGACCGCCTCGCCGCCCTCGGTTCCGGCATACTGTCGTCGGCCGGGAAGATCTGCTGGACGGCGCTGGCGGGGCAGGTCGCGATAGCCTACCTGGGGTGGTCCCTGTCCCAGCGCGGGGAGTGGCTCTGGGCCGGGGCCTCCCTCGGCGCCTCCCTGATGCTGGCCGGGCTCACGGTCCTGGTGGCCAAGGCGGCGACCCTGGACTCCCCGGTGTGAGCCCGGACGTGTTTTCCATTATTGGTAACGTGCCCGAGAAAAGATAACGTTTAATTAAACTTCCGGTGGGCGCCCCGGCGAAATTGCTCGGATTTGCGTCTCCACCGGCCGCGGCCGCCGGCGGGTTGGTTACCCCCGCGCCGGTGCTGGTCCTCGCTTCTGTGGGGTTCTCCACCCTCCTCTCGAGGCTGCTGACCACGCTGCCCCGCCTCACGTCCGGCCCGGGCCGGAGGCGCGCTGTGCTCGGCCCGGCCGTCGGGCTGGCCGCGCTGGTCGCCTCGTCGGCAGCCTTCCTCTGGGGGCTGGTGTCCCCGCCGTCGGGCCCGGCTTTGACGCTGGTCACACTGATCCTGGCGGTCGCGGGTCACCGGATGGCGTCTGGGGGGGTGCGATCCCGGCCCGGGGGCCGGTCCACCCGGATCGCGGCCGCCGCATGCGTCGCCTGCGCCCTGGGGACGGCCGCCTGGTCTTCCTGGTGCGGACTCCGGGCCGGGCGGCCGTCTTGGGACGCTGTAGACCTGGCCCTCGGCCTCGCGGCGCTCGCCCTGGCGGCGGCCGAGTCTACCCACGCGATCCGGGCCTCTCTCGGGGTTGGCAGCCCCATGGAGAGCCTCTTCCTCTCCTCCTCTTCCCTCCTGCCCGTCTACTCCCTCTCCCTCCTGATCCCGTGCGGTTCGGCCTCACCCTCCCCGACCTGTCCAGATCCGGCCGGTCTGGTGGCCCCCCTGACCTTCTTCATCGCGTCCGGGATCGGGCTGGTCGCGGCCCCGGCGGAGCCGGCGGCCCCGCCCGCCGAGGTCGGGTTCATCCCGGATTCTGGGATCCTGCTCGAGGTGGATCCCACCCCGGCCGGGGTGATGTCCGCCGTCGCCTACATAAGGAGGGCGAGCCGGCTGGTCGGGGGCCCCCTGGTCCTCATATCCAGGAGGACCTCCCCTCTGCTCAGGTTCCTGTCCGACGAGCCGGGCGTGGACCTGCTGATAGAGGTGTCCCCGGGGGTCTCCTACTCCCGATCTGGGGGCGGGATCTCCTCCCCTCCCGACGCCCCCTCAATATCCAAGGCGGTCAGGGACGCGGAGGAGAGGCTGGGCGGGGACCGGGGGCTCCTCGTCGTCGACTCCATGACCGACCTGATATTCCTCTCCGGGGTGGAGGAGGCCTACAAGATAGCCAGGGGGGTATCCGAGGTCATTTCCGACAGCGGGTGGCGCGGTATCTTCCTTCTGACCCGGGGCGCCCACCCCCCTCAGGTGCCCAACCTCCTGAGGGGCCTGCTCTGGCCCTCTTGGGAGATCCGGGGTCCCGAGGGTTAGCCGGGGCGGCCTATATCCTGCCGGATATCCTGGCCCTCAGGACCTCCCTCTTGAGCTCCGCTATCAACTCCCCCGGGTTTATGTGCTTCGGGCAAACCTCGGAGCAGGCGTGGGCCTGGTGGCACCTCCAAACCCCGGCGCAGTCGTCGTCCGCGATCACCAGCCTTAGGGGCTTGACCGAGGGGTCCTCCCTCGAGTCCACCTCGAACCTGAACAGCTGGCCCAGGGCGGCCGGCCCCAGGTAGTAGGGGTTGGAGTAGGCCGCCGGGCAGGCGCTGTAGCACGCCGCGCACCATATGCAGTCCGAGGCGACCCTGTACCTCTCGAACTCCTCCGGCGGGACCCTGATGTTCTCTGAGTCGCTCCTCGGGATCAGGTAGGGCATCGAGGCCTTCATCTTGTCGAGGAAGGGTTCCACGTCCACCACCAGGTCCTTTATCACCGGGAGGTGGGGCAGGGGCTCCATGGTCACGGTTCGGCCCACCTCGGCCACCTGGGTCTCGCAGGCGAGCCTCTCCCTCCCGTTTATGAGCATGGCGCAGGATCCGCATATCTTCTGCCTGCAGGAATACCTGAGGGACAGGGTCTGGTCTACCTCCCTGAGTATGTGGAGGAGGCCGTCCAGCACCGTCATGCCCGGCCTGTAGGGGACCTCGTACTCCTGATAGTAGGGGCCGACGCCCGACTCCGGGTCGTACCTCCTGACCCGGAAGACGACCGTCTCCCCGCTGCCGCCGGCGGGGACCCCTGCCCCTCCGCCCTCTCCCTCCACCCTCAACGGTCCCGTCACCTCCCCTCCCCTCAGTACTTCCTCTCCCTCGGCGGCCACCTGGTGATCACCACCGGTCTGTACTCCAGGACCGGGCCGTCCGGCGTGAACCTGGCCAGCGTGTGCTTGAGCCAATTTTCGTCGTCCCTCCTGGGGTAGTCGGTCCTGTAGTGGGCGCCCCTGCTCTCCCTCCTGGCCAGGGCCCCGGAGGCCACCGCCAGGGCCACGTCTATCATTCCCCCGGTGGCCAGGGCGTCGTACAGGGCCACGTTGAAGGTCTTCCCGCCGCTCCGGACCCCGGCCCCCTCCCAGTACCTCTTCCTTATGGACTTCAGCTCCGCCACGGCCGCCGACAGGCCCTCCTCGTCCCTGAATATGCCGACCTTCTCCCACATGACCCTCTGCATCTCGGCCCGGAGGTGGTAGGGGTTCTCGGCCCGCTCCTCACCGCCCCTCTCCACCAGCCTCCCGATCCAGGCCTCGACCTCCCTCTCCGCCTCCTCGAACGGTCCGGAGGGGGGGTCCGAGGCCGAGGCGGCGTCCGAGGAGGCGGACTCCCCGGCCCTCTTCCCGAAGACGACGCACTCCAGCAGGGAGTTCCCCCCCAACCTGTTCGCCCCGTGGACGCTCACGCAGGCGCACTCCCCGGCCGCGTAAAGGCCCGGGACCTCGGTCCTCCCGTGCTTGTCGGTGTCTATCCCGCCCATGGTGTAGTGGTGCCCCGGCTGGACGGGGATGGGCTCGTATCTGGCGTCGACCCCGGCGAACTTCAGGGCGAGCTCCCATATCTGGGGGAGCCTCTCCATGATCCTGTCCTCTCCGAGTCCGGTTATGTCCAGGTGGACGTACTCCCCCTCGAACCCCCTCCCCTCCAGCACCTCCCTGTATATCGACCTGGCCACTATGTCCCTGGGGGCCAGCTCCATCTTCTCCGGGGCGTACCTGGCCATGAACCTCTCCCCCCTGTTGTTGAGCAGCACCCCTCCCTCCCCCCTGGCCGCCTCGCTGATGAGTATGTTCGTCCCGTACAGCGTGGTCGGGTGGAACTGGATGAACTCCATGTCCTCCAGCGGGGCGCCGGCCCAGTAGGCCAGGGCCATTCCGAACCCGGTGCTGTGGTGGGAGTTGGTGGTCCTGGCGTATATCCTGCCCGCGCCCCCGGTCGCCATGACCACCGCCCTCGCGGCGTAGGACTCCAGCTCCCCGGTCCTGAGGTTCATGGCGACGACGCCCACCACCCTCTCCCCTTCCTTGACCAGCTTCAGGGCCACCCTCTCGTCGTAGAAGGTGATCCCCAGCCTCAGGGACTGCTGGTATAGGGTGTGCATCACCGCGTGTCCCGTGTGGTCGGCCGCGTAGCACGTCCTCGGGAAGGCCGCGCCGCCGAAGGGCCTCTGGGCTATCCTGCCGTCCTCGGTCCTGCTGAACGGGACGCCCCACCTGTCGAGCTCCAGAACCCTCTCTATGGCGTCCCGGGCGTACTCCTCCACGGCGTCCTGGTCGGCCAGGTAGTCAGCCCCCTTTATCGTGTCGAAGGCGTGCCTCTCCCAGCTGTCCGTCGGATCAGCGTTCCCCAGGGCGGCGTTTATCCCGCCCTGGGCCGCGACCGAGTGGCTCCTCATCGGGTAGACCAGGCTCAGGACGGCCACGTCAGCCCCCGAGAGCTTGGCCTCGACGGCCGCCCTGAGACCCGCCAGGCCTCCCCCGACCACCAGCACCCCGTGCCTCTCCAAGGGGGCCACCTCACAGGCCTATCACCCAGGCCCAGTATATCAGGAAGCCCACGGTCGACAGGACGACCGCCCAGAACAGCCTATCCTCGTTCCTGGCGGCCCACGGGGAGAGCTCTATGGCCAGCACCCTCAGGCCGTTCAGGGCGTGGTAGACGCCGGAGAAGACCACCAGGTCGTCCGTCAGGAGGGTCCCGAAGGGAAAGGCGTACCCGAAGTGGTTGGCCAGCACGTGGATCAGGGTCCCCACTACCAGGATCACGGCCGTCACCCTGTGGAGGACCCAGGCCCACATCCCCCACCCCCTCCTCCGGGCGTGGGTTATCCAGTGCACCACGTTACCGGGCCCGGCCGCCGGGTTGTAGTGTCCGGGCCTCCTCTCCCGCTGGTCCTCTCCCTCTCCCTCGCCCGGCATCCCCATCGCCCGGCCGGGGCCCATTTCTGTAAAAAAGTTATCCGACCTCCACCCGGGCGGCCCCGAGCAGGTCGGAGCACAGGAGGTCCTCTTCTCCGGGCCCGTAGACCCTCAGCCTCACACCTCCGACCACCCAGGTCCCGCCGCCGGAGAGGCAGTAGACGCCGAACAGCGTGCCCGGGTCGTCCACAATATCTTCCACCTCCTCCGGGCTCCCGGCGGCGATCAGCCCGAGCGAGCCTCCGAGGAGGCCGACCTCCGACTTGAACCCCTCAACGACCACCGCCTCGGCCCCCAGGGACTCGGCCAGCCCGACGGCCCTCCCGAGGTCCAGTCCCTCTCCCAGGACTATTCTGGTTACTCCCTCGGAGGTCAGCACCACCCCGGCGGCCCCGGCCGCCGCCATCCTCCAACCGTCCTTCCCCTCGGGCTCCCTCAGGTCCTCCGGGTGGGAGGAGTGCTTCACGCCGAAGACCCTCAACCCCCTGGCCGAGAGGCACCGCACGACCGCCTCGGCCGCCCTAGTCTTGCCCCTTCCGCTCCACCCGAACACGTGGACGAGGAGCGCCATCTACTCCCCGCCCCTCCTCCTGTCTATTATCCTCCTTATCAGGTCGAGCGTGGCCCTCATCTGGTACCCCCCGCCGGCCCTTTCCATCTCCTCCCTGACGGCCCTGGCCGCCTCGGCGAAGTCAAAACCCCCGAGGCCGTCTCTCAGCTCCCCCTCCAACTCTATCGCGTCGGAGACCCGCCCCTCCATCAGCGCGTCCACCCAGTCCTCCAGGTCGTCGAGGTGCGACTCGTCGCAGTACGAGGCGGCCACTATGAGCCTCCTGAGGTAGAACTCCGTGTCCCTGCGGGGCAAGGTCCCTCCCGGCGCCGGAGGCAGGAAGATCTTAAGTTTCTCGGAGGCGGCGCGGGCCTCAGTCCCACTCGGGCCCCTCCGAGTCGCAGGGGGATCCCGTCAGGAATATCTCCACGATCTCCCCCGCGTCCCTGGCGTAGACCCCATAATCCCCGTCCTGAGTTTCCCTCAGGGCGAAAACCGTGACGGTGCAACCGGATTCATCCTCCAGCTCAACCTCGCACGTCCACTCCTCTTCCCCGTACTCGTCCTCCGGCTCCCCCTCGTAGAGGGGCACCCTGACCGTGGAGGCCACCCACTCCCCGCACTCGAACAGGATCGCCGTGGCGCCCACGAACCTGGCGATGGGGGTCAGGAGCCTCCTTAGGATCGACCTCCTCTCCTCTGGAGACAACCTGGCGAACTCCCCCGGATCTTCGGCCACCTCGACGATGAACCTGTCCCAGGCGGCCCCCACTTCCTCCAGCTCCAAGCTCCTCCTCAGTCCCGGGGGAGCCGGACCCAAGTGATAATGTTTTCCCGCCGCTACGGCCTCACCAGCCGCGCGGAGGGATCCCCTCCCCCCCAGTGGATCACGGCGGCCTGGAGCCTGTAGGCCGGCCCCGGGTTGACCGCCAGGGTCTCGCCGAGCCTCTCGATACCCCTGGCCTCGTGTATGTGGCCGCAGACGCAGAGCCGGGGTCTCCTCTCCAGCAGGAACCTCGCCACCTCGGCCGACCCGCCGTGCCCCCCTCCGGGCAGGAGATCCAACCTGGACGGCCTCGGAGGGCTGTGCGTCAGGAGGACGTCTACTTCCCCCAGTCGGGACAGGATCTCGGCCACCTTCCCCTCGGGAATCTCGTTCGGCGTGCCGTGCGGGGTGGGCGTGGAGCCCCCCACCCCTCCGACTCTGAGGCCGGCAGCCTCCACCACCCTCCCGTGGGCGTTCGCGGCCGAGCCTACGGCCGGCGCGCCCATGAGCTCCGGGGGGTCCATGTTTCCGGGGACCAGGACGACGGGCGCCGGATCACCATCCAGCACCCTCTCGACCTCCCTCAGCCCCTTACCACAGTTGGATAGGTCGCCGGAGATCAGCAGGAGGTCGTGGTCGAACTCTCTCAGGATCCTCCCGAGTCTGTCGGCCCAGCCGTGGACGTCGCTGAGGGCCAGTATCACCAGGTCCCCCATCCCGATCCCCACGGGATCCCGAAACCACTATTATTGTATTTTTCCCCCGGTGGGCCCGTGGGCGCCAGATCGATACCGGCGGTCATCCTCCTGGCGTGCCTGGCGGCCCCCGCGGCCCAGACCCTCCGGGCCGGCGGCCTGGGTCAGGGCGGCGAGGCCTGGACGGTTCCCCTCAGGAGGGTCAGCGCCGTCTCCTGGTCTCCGAACGGGTCCCTCCTGGCCGTGGGCGCCGGCGACGCCGTCCTCATCTTGAACTCCTCCGGGTCTGTGGTCTCTGAGGCGGAGCTGGGCGGAGAGGTTCTGGACGTCTCCTGGATGCCCGGATCCGTCGTGGCGTCCACCGCGCGGGGTCTTTTCAGGGCCTACCCGGGGCCCGTCGAAGAGATCTTCTCCCTCTCCGGCGAGGCCGACGCGTCCATCTTGGAACCCTCGCCCGACGGCGGCCTGATGGCGGCCGCCTGGGGGTGGTCCCGGGGGCTCGAGGAGGGGGGCGTCCTCGCCCTCGTCGATCCGTCGGGCGGCGTGGCGGCCAGGTTGGATCTCCCCTCCTCTCCGTCTGATCTGGACTGGAGGCCGGACGGATCGGCCCTGGCCGTCGGGACCGTCGGGGGGATCACCCTGGCGGTGTCCCGCTCCGGCGAGAGGCTCTGGATCACCGACGTGAGGTCGGCCAGGCCCTTCGCCAACACCGTCAGGTCGGTCGAGTGGGTCCCGAACGGGACCCTGCTGTCCGAGGGACTGGGTCCCAGGTTCGTGGACTTCCTCAGGGCCGAGACCGGGGGGCTGGCGGGGTACTTCACGATCCCGGGGATGCCCGCTGGCATCGATTGGACCCAAGAGGGGGACCTGCTGTGCGCCGGCGCGGGGGACAGGATCGCCATAGTTTCCCGGTCTGGCGAGCAGATCTGGGTGTCCGACGCCTTCATATCTCCCCCCAAAGTGATCGGCTGGTCCCCAGACGGCGACTCCTGCCTGGCCATCTCCCAGAAGTGGGCCTTGGCCGTCTCCCGGGACGGGGAGACCCTCTGGTTTGCATCTCCGGGGGATAGGGTGGTGGACGCCGAGTGGGGTCCGGCCGGGGCGGCCGTGGCGCTGGCCTGGGAGTCAGGCGTGGGGGTGTTCGCAGCCCGCCCCCAGCGGATTGAGCTATCCGCCGACCCCCTGGTCCCGGCCGGGGAGACCGAGGTGGAGATCCGCCTCTTCAACCCGCTCCCTTGGTCGATCGACGCGCGCCTCGACCTCTCCGTGGGGGGATCGGGGGCAGGATCCCTGGAGCTCGAGGCCTCCCCTGGATGGAACTCCTGGAACGCGACCCTGGATCTCCCGCCCGGGGAGGTGGAGGTGGGGGCGCTGGCCGAGACCCCCCTGGGCGCCGCGTCCGCCTCGACCCGGGTGTCGGCCTTCCTCCCCCCGGAGGTAAACCTCTCCGTCTCCGCCTCTCCCGGCGGGCCGGCCGAGGTTCGGGCCCTCATCCACAACCCGAACCCGTCCGGGGGAAACTGCTCAGCCTCCCTCCTGATCGACGGGGCGCCCCGGGACGGGTGGTCCGGCCCGTGTCCCTACGGCTGGACAGAGGCCTCCTGGGAGGTTCCCCTGGACCCCGGAGCCCACGGGGTGGAGGTCTCCCTCGAGTTCCTCGGGGTGGAGGTGAGATCTGGGACGGTCGAGGTGAGACAGCCGGCCGACCGGGTGGAGGTCTCCATAGGGAGGCCCTCTGGGGTGTGGGGCGAGGTCTCGGTCCCCGTGAGGGCGTCCAACCCCTATGACGGCGAGGTGGACCTGACGCTGGAAGTTTGGGTCGACGGGGTCCTCGCCGCGTCCCGCAACCTGACCCTCCCTCCCAGGGGAGAGGAGACGCTGCGGGTGCCCCTCCCGGGTGGAGACCACGAGGTCTACTCGAGGGCCCTCTGGCTCGGGAGGGTCCTGGGGGAGGCCAGGGCCAGGGTCTCGGTCCTCCCCGCCTGGCTCCCCGTCGCGGCCGCCGGCGCGGCGGCAGCCCTGGCCCTGGCTCTCCTGATGAGGAGGATCAGGGGCGCCCGAGAGGACAGGCGGGAGGCCCTCTTCCGCATCCTCGCGGGATCCCCGGACGGGGGAGGGTCGAGGTAGCCGGGGTACCTGGGGGCGCGGGGGACCGAGGGATCTTTTTTTATGGTCGCCCCACCTCAAACCGGATCCGCTTGCCAAAGCTCCTCTTCCTGGTGCTGGACGGCGCCGCCGACAGGCCCGAGCCCGGATCCGAGACCCCCCTGGAGGTGGCGTCGAAGCCGGGGATTGACTCCATCGCCCGCAGGTCGAGGTGCGGCCTGATGTACGTGCTGGGCAGGGGGAGGGCCCCGGAGAGCGACGCCGCCGTGATGGCTCTCCTGGGTCACGACCCGGACGAGTACTACCCCGGCAGGGGGGCCGTAGAGGCCCTGGGGGCGGGGGTGGAGTTGGGAGAGGGAGACGTGGCCTTCAGGGCCAACTTCGCGACCGTGGACCCGCGGACCCTCAGGATAGTGGACAGGAGGGCCGGGAGGGACGTCTCCCCGGAGGAGGCCTCGGACCTGGCCGCGGCCCTGGACGGGCTGGAGCTGGACGGCGTGAGGGTCAGGGTCAGGCCCACGCTGGGCCACAGGGCCGTGGTGGTCTTCTCCCCGAGGTCCGGGAGGCTGTCGCCCTCGGTGGGCAACACAGATCCGGCCTACGTCAGGTCCGGCCGCATAAGCGTGGCCGTCCCCAAGCCGGGAGACTCCATCGTGCCGTGCGAGCCCCTGTCCCGGGACCCGGCCGCCGAGGCGACGGCGGCAGCCGTGAACGAGTTCACCAGGAGGGCCGTCGAGATACTGGACTCCCACCCGGTGAACAGGATCAGGAGGGATCGGGGGAGCCTCCCTGCGAACGCCATCCTCCTGAGGGACGCCGGCGGCGCCCCCAGGACGCTGAGCCCCATCTGGGGATCCCGGGGGCTGAGGTTCGGGGCCGTCGCGGAGATGCCGGTGGAGGTGGGGGTGGCCAGGCTGCTCGGGATGGAGGTGGCTCAGGTCCCGCCGCCGACCGGGGACCTGAGGGCCGACGCCCCCTCCAGGCTGGAGGCGACGCTGAGGCTGCTGAACTCGGTCGACGGAGTCTACGTCCACCTCAAGGGGCCCGACGAGCCCGGCCACGACGGGAACTTCTCCAGGAAGGTGGCCGCCATAGAGGCCATAGACTCGGCCTTCGTCTCCCCCCTTCTGGGGGAGCTGGACCCCTCCGAGGTCGGCCTGGTGGTGACGTCCGACCACGCCACCCCCTGGCGGCTGAGGAGCCACAGCGACGACCCGGTCCCCGTCGCCCTCACCGCTCCCGGATCCGGCGGGGACGGGGTGGACTCGTTCGACGAGGTCTGCTGCGGCCGGGGATCTCTGGGGGTGATTGACCACGCCCGGCGCCTCCTGCCGGAGGCGCTCGATGAGATCTTCGGGCCGGCGTGATCCGGAAAACCTTTTTCCGGTCGATCCCGCCGGGGCCGGGCGAGAACTTGGGGTTCGAGCGAGAGCGAAAGGAAGAGGGAGGGCCCGGGGAACCGTATGGGAGGCTCGCGTCCGAGGCCAGGGACGTGCACGCCGAGAGGCCGGCCAGGCCGCTGGGCCTCGACAGGGTCGGCTCGATCGGGGTGAGGGTTCCCCTGAGGGTCCCGGAGGGGATGATAGTCCCGGCGGAGGTGGACCTGCTCGTGGACCTCCCCCCAGGGAGGAGGGGAGTCGACCTCTCGAGGCAGGTGCTCGCCCTGCTGGAGGCCTCGGCCGGGGCCTCGGGGGGTCTGGACCTGGCGCGCCGGGCCGCCGAGGCCGCGTCCTCCAGGCTCCCCTACGCGAGGTCCGTGGAAGTCCGGGTGAGGTACTCGGGCCTCATCCCCAGGGGGCCGAACTCCTCGCCCGAGCCCTACTGGGCCGAGGCCGCCGTCCTGTCCCGCGCGGGGTCCAGGCGCGAGGAGCTCTCGGTCACCGTCCTGGGGACGACGGCCTGCCCCTGCACGCAGGAGCTGCTGCGCGCCCTGGCCGAGATGAGGGGGATGCCGCCCGGCGTCCCGGCGCCGACCCACACCCAGAGGGCCTCGGCCACCCTGACGGTCTCCTCCCGGGACGTCTCAGGGATCGGCGAGGGGGATCTGGTGGGGGTCCTCGAGCGGGGCCTGAGCTCCCCGGTCAGGTCGGCCCTTAAGAGGCCCCAGGAGGCCAGGCTCGTCGAGTCCATGCTGGAGAACCCGAGGCTGGTCGAGGACGCCGCGAGGGAGATCATGTGGCTGGCGGCCGATCTCCCCCTGCCGGAGGACGCGGAGATCAGGGTCTCGGTCAGGACCCAGGAGAGCGTCCACGGTCACGACCTGCTGGCCGAGGGGAGGGCCACCGTGGCGGACGTCAGGGCCGCCTCCGGGGCCTGAGGGCTCCGGCCACCGCGCACTCCCCCCAGGGGACGCTCAGGTCCCCCACGGATCCGGGCCCCAGGGCGTCCATCCCGCGCACCAGGGCCGCGGGCACGCCCTCTCCCCCCTCGCCGATCACCAGGTGGGCGGCGGACGCCAGGGAGTCGAGCAGGTCCAGTTGGGTGATCCCTATCCTCCTCCCGAAGAGGTCGGTCCTCCCCCTGAGATCCAGCAGGGGCCTGACTCCCCAGGAACCTATTGCCACGGACACGGTCCCCCTCCTGAGGGGCAGCAGGTAGCTGTCCGCCACCACCACCCCGACCCTGACCCCCTCCGCCCCCTCGATCCCCCGGGCCACCCTCCTGGCCGATCCGTCCGGGTCCTCGGGCCAGAGGGAGGCCATCCCGGCCGGGGCGTTCTTGAGGTCCACCCCGGCGTTCGGGACCATGATCCCCCGCTTTAGGGTCAGGATGGCCCACCTTACAGCCCCCAAAACCTCGTCCGCCTCGTCCAGCACCAGCTGGCAGAATTCAGGGGCCAGCCCAGTCTCGACGGCTAGGTCCCGGGCCCGACCGCCCGGCCTCACCTCCGAGAGGTCGGCGTACCTCCCCTCCACGGCCGACACCGCCTTTGAGGACACCACCACCACATCCCCGACCTCGACGGGTCTGCCCGATCTCCTGGCGGCGGAGGCGACGGCGGCCGCCAGGTCGTCGCCGGGTCCGAGGATCCCCGTCCTGAGCGGGATCACCTCCACCGCCCCTCTCGCCAAATCGAGATCGCCTCCCACAGGGAGCCGACCCTCTCCACCCCGGGGATCTCCCTCCCCCACCCGGTGAGCGTGGCGACCCTGACCTCCGCTGCCAGGTCGGCGAGCAGCCTCGCGGCGACCTCGAGCTTCAGGAACTTCCTCCCGAGGTCCTTCCCAGACTCCTCGTCGTGTCGACTCACCCCGGCCAGGTCCATGCCGGCCAGGATGATCCCGTCCGCCCCGGCGGCGGCCGCCAGGTGGGCGGCCCTGTCCCCGTCCGTGAACCCGCCGAAGTTCCTGACCCCGCCGACCGGCGCCGCCTGGGTCGTCCCGAGGCACGGCGCCAGCCTGGGCACGAGGGACCTGAGCCTCCCCAGGTTGTCCCCGTGGGCGTGGACCACCAGGATGGAACCGGCCCTCCCGGCCGCCTCCAGGATATCGGGATCTCCGTCCAGGTCTGTGACGACCACCTCCGGCACCAGCCCGGCCCTCAGGGCCTCGGCGGCGGCCCCGTCGGCGGCCACCACGGGCACCCCCCCGCCCACCACCCCCCTGCCCAGGTCCCTCCCGGCCGAGGGGCCGTTCCCGAGGACGACGACGGGCCCCCCGCCCAGCCTCTCCTCGACCTCCCCGGGGTCCACCCGACCGTGCTCCTCCAGGAGATCGTCCAGCGCCTCGGCCGCGGCCGCGTCCGCGGCCGGGTCGAGCCCGAGGAGGTCCGCTATCCACCGGTAGGTCGGGAGCCACCGGCCTAGATCCGCGTCCATCATCGCCCCGCCGCGGCCCGGAAGGAATATATCAGTCTCGTCGCCGGATCGCCGGATGTCAGAGTCCTCCCTTGGGGGCCTTAAGGTGGGATGGGGCTACCCCGTGCGCGTCTTCGCCGTCGTTAACCTAAGTCCCGAGTCCTTCTACAGGGGATCCGTGGCCAGAGACCTCGACTCCCTGATGGAGATGGTGGAGTCTGCCGTGGAGGCGGGGGCCGACGCCGTGGACGTGGGGGGAATGTCGTCGGCCCCGTACGTGGACGGGTGGGTCCCCGCCGAGGAGGAGACCAGGAGGGTGATCCCGGCCGTCAGGTCGATATCGGGCTCCTTCGACGTCCCGGTGATAGTGGACACGTGGAGGTCGGAGGTCGCCGAGGCGGCCCTTGGGGCGGGCGCAGCGGCTGTGAACGACGTCACCGGTCTTAGGGGGGACGAGCGGATGGCCGACCTGATAGCCGAGAGCGGGGCCTCCGCCGTCCTGTGCGCCAGCGGCCCGGTGGTGGACCCCTCCGACCCGATCCTGGAGGTCAGGAGGCTCCTGAGGGAGAGCCTCTCCGTTGCCAGGGGGGCAGGGATCGACCCGGAGAGGATCCTGATAGACCCGGCGATAGGCTTCTTCAGGGATGCCGGCGTCCCCTGGTACGAGTGGGACGCTAAGATCCTGGCCGGCCTGAGGCGGCTCTCGATACTTGAGAGGCCCGTGGAGGTGGGCGTGTCAAGGAAGTCCTTCATAGGCGAGATAGCCGGCGCGCCCACCCCGGAGGGGAGGCTCCCAGGGTCCCTGGCCGCGGCGGCGGCCGCCGTGATTAACGGGGCCTCGGCCGTTAGGACCCACGATCCGGCCGAGACGGTCCAGGCTGTCAGGGTGGCCGAGGCGATTAGGGATCCCCCAAGGGAGTGCTCCTACGGCCTGGTCTCGTGCTCCGAGCTTGTGGGACTCACCGCGGACGACGCGATGGAGCTCATGGGGGAGATGGGGGTCCACCCGGTCGGCTCCAGGATAATGGCGCGAAAGTCCACGTTCAGGCTCCTCCTCCTTAGGAACGTGGCCGCCCCGGTGGCCAGCGTGGTCAAGCAGGAGATGCTCGCCTCCGGGGGTGACTGCGCCACCCCCACGCAGACCATCGTGTCGGGGAGTGGGGGAAGGGTTCGGATCCTGATCATGGGCACCGACGCCCAGATCTCGAGGCTGATCTCGAAGCTCAAGGCCGACGTGAGCCACGGGATGGGTCTCAGGTCCGACTTCGAGGACGTTCTCATGGTGATATCCGAGATCCTCGGCGGGTGAGCCCGGGGGCGGACGCCGCGGCGGCCCCGGCCAGTATGAGGGCGACTCCCGCCAGCCTGCGCCCGGACGGCGGCTCCCCCAGGATCAGGATCCCGAGGACCGCGGCCGTGGCCGGCTCCAGCGTGGATATGACGCCCGCCCTGGAGGCCTCGATCCTCCTGAGCCCCTCGGCCTGGAGGACATAGGCCAGGGCCGCCGTGGCGAGGCCCATGTACGCGCCCGGGAGGACCGAGCAGGTCGGCGGGAGACCCGGCTCGACCGCCGCGGCCTCCAGGGCGGCCCACGGGAGGGGGCCCAGGCCGACCTCCAGGGGGCTGAGCCCCGCCCTGTCCACCAGGTACCTGGAGGCGGCGATCACGCCGGCGTAGGCCAGGCCGGACCCGAGACCCAGCGCGAGCCCCCGGGCCGAGAGCCCTTCCCCCGGGCCGGACCTGATGGTCGCCACACCGGCCAGGGCCAGGATCACGGCCGCGGCCTTGGCCCGGGTGAGCTCCTCCCCCAGGAAGATCTTCCCCAGGATGGGGACCATCGCCGGGGCCGTGTAAAGCAGGGCGGCCGCCGTCCCGGCGTCGGACGCTTCCACGGCCCCCAGGTAGAGCAGGTAGAGGGGGCCGGAGAGCGCGAGTCCGTAGAGGATCACCCTGGGGTCGGGCGGCCTCCTGACGATCATGTAGTACGCCAGGCTGGCGGCCGAGCCGAAGGCGGCCCTTAGGAAGGCCCACCGCGCGGGAGAGACGCCGCACGATGAGAAGGCCCTCTCCACGATCCCGAGGGTCCCCCATATCAGGGCCGCGGCCGCGACGAAGGCGGCCCCGCCGACCTCATCCCCATCTGATACACCTGCCCTCACCCCTGGTCCCCCCGGCCGCCGCGGTCCGCCGATCCGCGTCCGCCGCGGCCTCCCTACTTTTAAAACGCCCCGGGGCCCGTCCCCGGATGCCGTCCGTCAGGACTGTTCCCGCCCTCGCCCTCGCGGCGGCCTTCGCCGCGGCGCTCGCCCTGGGGGCCGCCGGGGCGCTGGACCCCCAGTCCGCCCTGATCTCCGGGGCCCTGCTCCCGGCGGCCATGTGGGTGATGTACGTTCGGGGGTGGGACTACAGGGAGCCGGAGCCCTGGTCCCTCATAGCCTTGGCCTTCGTCGTCGGGATGGCCTCGGTCCTGCCGGCGCTGCTCGGGGAGGCGCTCCTGGAGACGGGGGACGACCTCCTGGACGCCTCCGTCGTGGCCCCCCTAGTGGAGGAGGCCTCGAAGCCCCTGGGACTCTACGTCCTCTGGAGGAGCGTGGAGCTGGACGACGAGTTGGACGCCGTGTTCTACGCCGTCACCAGCGGCATGGGGTTCGCCTTCGTGGAGAACGTCCTTTACGAGATCGCCCCCCTCTCGACCGGGTACGGGGAGTGGGCCCTGGTGTCGGCCGCGAGGGGGACCGCCTCCATGGTGGGGCACGCCTGCTACACCTCCCTGACGGGCCTGGGCCTCGCCGCCGCCAGGTTCGGCCGGGGGTGGGGGGGCTTCCTCCCCCCCTACCTGCTCGCGGTCGCGCTGCACGGGGCGGGAAACGCCCTGCTGATACTCTCAGGCGGAGACGGATCTCCCCTCCTCCTGGCGCTCGCCCTCCTGGCGGAGCCCCTGATCGAGCTGCTGATACTCAGGTGGGTCTTCTCGCGCGTCAGCTCCCCGGGGGGTGGGTAGCCTGGCGTCTAGACTGAGCGACGATCTCAAGGCGAGGATCGTGGAGCTGATACTGGAGTCCAGGCTGAGGGAGGCGCTGGCCGAGCTGTCCGAGGCGATGGGCGTGCCGGAGCCGAGGTTCAGGGTCGGCCACGTCAAGGGTCACTCCTCGGCCCTGGCGGTGTACGTGCCCTCGAGGGAGACCATCTTCTTCTCCAGCGGGGAGGCCATGAGGGACCCCCTCGTCGTGCTGCACGAATTTTACCACCACGCCAGGATGTTCGCCGGGAGGCACCGCGGGACCGAGAGGCACGCCGACGAGTTCGCGGCCGACTTCGTGAGGGCGTACCTGAGGAGGTCCCGGGGATCGCGCTCCGATGGGGGACCCGGGAGGCCCTGATTTATATCGCCGGCGGCCCGCCCCACGGGAGATGGAGGAAGGGCATCGTCGGTGGCACGGCCTCGGGGTGGGGGAGGTGCTCTCCCTCCTCTCGACCTCCCCATCTGGGCTGACCCGGAGGGAGGCGGAGGAGAGGCTCTCCAGATTCGGGCCGAACGAGATCCGGGCCGAGGGGGGGCCATCTGCCCTGAGAATACTCGCCTCCCAATTCGCCAACTTCCTCGTGGGCCTGCTGCTGGTCTCCCTGGCGATATCCCTCCTCCTGGGAGAGTTGTACGACGCGGCCGCCATAGGGGCGATAGTGGCGGCCAACGCGGTCATCGGCTTCTACCAGGATTACAGGGCCGAGAGGGCCATGGAGGCCCTGAAGAGGCTCGTCACCCCCATGGCCAGGGTGGTCAGGGAGGGGGAGACCCTGGAGATCCCGGCCAGGGAGCTGGTCCCGGGCGACGTCGTCCTGATAGAGGCGGGGGATAGAATACCGGCCGACGCGAGGCTCATAGAGTCCTTCGACCTCGAGGTGGACGAGTCCGTCCTGACGGGCGAGTCCGGCGCCGTATCCAAGGAGGCTGGGGTCGTCCTCCCGCCGGACACCCCCCTCCAGGACAGGATGAACATGGTCTACATGGGGACCGTGGCCGTGAGGGGGGCCGGTAGGGCCGCGGTCGTGTCCACCGGCATGGAGACCGAGTTCGGCAGGATAGCCAGCATGGTCCAGGAGATAGAGAGGGAGGAGACCCCCCTCATGAGGAGGCTGGGGAGATTCGGCAGGAGGCTGGGGGCCCTGGTGTTCGTCCTGGCGGTGGCCGCCTCCCTGGCCCAGCTGATCCACGGGCTCCCCCCGGTGAGCTCCTTCATGACGGCCGTGGCCCTGGCCGTGTCCGCCGTCCCCGAGGGGCTGCCCGCCGTGGTCACCGTGACCCTGGCCTTCGGCATGAGGGAGATGGCCAGGAGGAACGCCCTGGTTAGGAGGCTCTCCAGCGTCGAGACCCTGGGGAGCACGACGGTCATATGCTCCGACAAGACCGGGACCATAACCAAGAACGAGATGACCGTGAGGGTCGTCTACGTCCCGTGGCAGGAGGTGGCGGTCAGCGGGACCGGGTACGAGCCCGTGGGGGAGTTCACCCTCCCGGGCGGCGGAGAGGTGCCGGCCGACGTCATGGGGGCCGTCAGGGAGACGCTGCTAGGGATGGCCCTCTGCTCCTCCTCCGAGATACGGGAGGAGGGAGGGAGGTGGATCGTGGTGGGAGATCCGACCGAGGGGGCCCTGCTGGCCGCGGCCGCCAAGGCCGGGATATGGAGGGAGGAAGCCCTCGCCAGCAGGCCCCTGGTCGACGAGGTACCCTTCGAGTCGGCCAGGAAGAGCATGACCACGGTGCACAGGGTAGGGGATGGGCTGGTGGCCTACACCAAGGGGGCGCCCGAGGTGATACTCGAGATCTGCGACAGGATATCCGTCTCCGGGGAGGTCAGGGAGATGAGGCCGGAGGACAGGGAGAGGCTGCTGGAGGTGGTCGAAGCCCTGAGCTCCAGGGCCCTCAGGGTGCTCGCCGTTGGTTACAGGGAGGTCCGGGAGGGGGAGGGCGGAGGGGACGCGTCTGGGGACGGCCTGGTGTTCCTCGGCCTGGCCGCCATGATGGACCCCCCCAGGGAGGAGGTGGCCGGAGCCCTGGCCAGGTGCAGGGCGGCGGGGATAAGGGTGATCATGATAACGGGGGACCACAGGTCGACGGCCGTGGCCGTGGCCAGGGAGATAGGCCTGCTCTCCGGCGGGGAGGAGGGAAGGGTGTTCACGGGGGCCGAGATAGACGCCATGGGGGAGGAGGAATTCATGGAGGCCGTCAGGAGGGCCGTGGTGTTCGCCAGGGTCTCCCCGGAGCACAAGCTCAGGATAACGTCTGCCCTGCAGCGGGAGGGCCACGTCGTGGCCGTGACCGGGGACGGGGTGAACGACGCCCCGGCCCTGAAGAAGGCGGACATAGGGGTGGCCATGGGGATAAAGGGGACCGAGGTGGCCAAGGAGGCGGCGGACATGGTGCTCCTCGACGACAACTTCGCCACCATAGTCGGGGCGGTGGAGGCGGGCAGGGTGGTTTACGACAACATAAGGAAGTTCATCAGGTTCCTGCTGGCCTGCAACTTCGACGAGATAGCCGTCATAGCCACCTCCGCGATGCTGGGACTCCCGCTGCCGCTGAGGCCCATCCAGATCCTGTGGCTCAACCTGGCCACCGACGGCCTCCCGGCCACGGCCCTGGCCTTCGACCCCCCCGAGGAGGACGTCATGTCGAGGCCGCCCAGGAGGCCCGGCGAGGGGATCCTCCACGGCATGCTCCGGTTCGTCGCCGCGTCCGCCGTGATGCAGTACGCCGGGACCATGCTGACCTTCGCCTACAGCTACCTGGTCCTGGGGGAGTCCTATCCCGAGGCCAACACCCTCGCCTTCACCCAGGCGGTCCTCTTCGAGCTCCTGGTCGTCTTCAACTGCAGGTCGGACACCAGGTCCGTGTGGAGGCTGGGGATCCTGGGCAACAAGAAGCTGCTGGCCTCCGTGATTGCCATGATCGCACTCCACGTCGCGGTCATCTACCTGCCGCCCCTCCAGGCCACCTTCGGGACGGCCCCGCTGACGGCGACCGACTGGACCATAACTTTCGCCGCCGCCTCCGGGGGTCTCCTGGTGCTACCGGAGGTCTTCATCCGCGGACGCGCCGGGAGGGGAGGCGGGTCCGAGTGAGGCGGAGGGTGGGCGGCGGGGTGGCGGGGCATCGGCCCCCGCGTGCCGGCCCCCTCAGGCTCTCGGTCCCAACCGCGATACTGGAGTACAGGGTGGAGACCGACCTTGGGGAGACCTCCGGGGAGATCGGCCTGAACGCCTTCCTCTCCAGGTGGGCGTCCGACCTGATCAGGATGTCCTACCTGCTCAGGCCGCCTCCCCGCCGCGCGGGCGGCGGGATCCCCCTGCCGGTTACCGAGGACCCGGCCGAGGCCGCGGCCAGGATACCCTCCCTGTACAGGAGCGCTGTCGACGACGTCGCCGAGCTGGAGGGGAGGGCCGCCCGCATCTGGCGGGCCTCGAGGTACCAGCTGCTGTTCCCTCCTCCCCCCGGGGCCGCCTCCCTGGAGGACAGGATATCCAGGAGGGCGGCCGAGATCAGATCCGCCGTCCAGGCGTTCCACCTGCTCCTAGGCGTCGACCTGGGAGCCGAGATATCGCGCATGGAGTTCAGGCCGGTCGGGATGTCCCGCGAGGGGGTGACCTTCTCCTACTCGGGGGAGGGGCCTGTGTGGATTCGGGGGGACGGGCTGAGGTCGAGGGGGATAGAGGAGATGATATCCTCGGAGAGGGAGATCCTGGAGATGCTCCTGGGATCCCGATCCGACGGCGGCCGGTCCCCCGCCGCGGGGGACTCCCCCACTTAAATCGTCCCCGCCCCGGGTCGGCCCGATGTGGACCGGGTCCGTGGTCGCGGGCCTGGCGGCCGCCCTGGGGGCCGGGACCGTGTGGGGCCTCACCCCCGCCCTCTACCTCAGGGCCTCCAGGAGCGGCGGGTCGATCAGGGCGAACGCGTGGAAGAGCCTCGGCGGGCTGGCCGGTCTCTCCATACCCTGGCTGGCCTTCGGAGCCCCCCTCCCCGGCGACCCCGTCTCCGCGGGGCTCATAGCGCTGGCCGCCCTCTTCGGGGGAGGCTTCGGGGACTACGCCTACTTCAGGGGGCTGGCCCGGGTGGGCCCCTCCAGGGCCACCCCGATAGGGTACACCTACATGCTCTGGACCTCCCTGGCGTCCCTCCTGATCTACGGCGAGCCGCCCACCGTCAATCAGGCGGTCGGGATGATCCTGGCCCTGGCCGGGATATGGCTCATATCCCAGGACGGGGAGGGGGGGAGGTGGGACGCCGCCGGGGTGGCCTGGTCCCTGGCGGCCTCCGCCTCCTGGGCCCTCTCCCCCATAGCCATAAGGGGGGCCCTGGAGCGGGTGGCTCCGGCGGTCGCCTCCTTCTGGAACTCCCTCTTCCTCGCGGTCGGGTTCGCCGCGGCCGCGGCCCTCGGGGGCGGGATGTCCTGTGACGGGTGGGCCGAGTCAGCCCTCGGGGGCCTCCTGGGGATAGGCCTCGGGGTGACCCTCTACTACTACGGGGTGGAGGCGGCCGGGGTCAACCTTACGGTGCTAGCCAACTCCGTCACCCCGGTGGTTTCCCAGGCGGCCGGGTGGGCGGCCGGGGAGCCCCCCACGAGGAGGGTCGCCTCCGGGGCGGCGCTCGTCGCCCTCGGCCTGGCCGCCGGGGTTCTCTGATACGTCTCAAGGTTTATATCTGTCCGGCGACCGTCTAACCCACCCAAGGGGTCTGTTATGAGGAAATATCTCGCCGTCATACTCTCCCTCGTCGCCGTGGCGGGGCTGTTCGGCGCGGTGTCCGGATCCCCCGCCCAGGCGGCCCCCCAGCCCCAGGAGGGACAGGAACTCGAGCTGGAGCTGATGGTCCTCAGCTGGGACGACTGGTCCGTCCACTGCGGCGAGGCCCTGGCCGACGAGCTGGGTCAGATAGGGATCAAGGTCGACCTGAACCCGCTGGACGACTCGGTCATGTATCCCAGGATAGACGCCAGGAACTACTCCATGTTCGAGATGGCGCTGGGCTATGACGCCGTCCCGACCCACATGTTCTACAGGTTCCACTCCTCCCAGGACTTCGAGGGAGGATCCAACTACTGGAGCTACAGGAACCCCCAGTACGATCAGGTGATAGAGCAGGCCATGTCCGCCCCCAGCCTGGATCAGGCCAAGCAGTACATGTACCAGGCCCAGGAGATCCTGGTCGACGACCTGCCCTACATACCCCTCTTCCTGACCCAGGACGTGCACGCCTTCTACAAGGGTTGGGAGGGGGTCCACGCCATGCCCGGCGGGCCCATAAATTCCTTCAACAAGCTCACGATAGTGGACCTGCATCACCCAGAGAAGGACACCTTCGTCATGGCCTACCCGAGCTTCCCGAGGTCCCTCAACCCGATGCCCGCGACCGACGGCAGGTCCCTCTGGTACGTCCTCCTGGTCTACGACTCCCTGCTGGCCTACGACGACAACCTCAACCTCATACCCTGGATGGCCGACAACTGGTCCGTCTCCGACAACGGCCAGACCATAACCTTCCACCTCAGGGACGGGCTCAAGTGGCACGACGGCCAGCCCGTGACCGCCGAGGACGTGGCCTTCACCTTCGAGTACGCCAAGCAGAACGAGGCCTACGGGAGCTTCTACGTGGACGTCACCACCTACCTGGACAGCGTCGAGACGCCCGACAACAGGACCGTCGTGGTCCACCTGACCAAGCCCTACGTCTTCGCCGCCAACGCCTTCGGCCTCGTCCCGATAGTGCCGAAGCACATCTGGGAGAGCGTCCCGAGCTGGGACTGGCCGAGCTCCGACGCCCTCCAGTACGGCATAGGGAGCGGCCCGTTCAAGCTGGTCGACTTCGTGGAGGGGGACTACATAGAGCTGGAGAAGTTCGACGACTACTGGCTCGAGGGGGCTCCCAAGGTCGATCACGTGACCATAAGGGTGATAGACTCCTCGGAGGCCAGGATCCTGGCCATAAAGAACGGGGAGGCCGACACCCACAGGTACGAGCTGGAGCCGGCCTACATCGCTCAGCTGGAGAACGACCCCAACATAGACCTCTACAGGACCTCCACCATATGGGACTACGTGCTCGGCTTCAACCTCAACCAGTGGCCGATGAACGACAGCAGGTTCAGAGAGGCCATAGCCCTGGCCATAGACAGGGATGAGATAGTCCAGAGGGCGGCCCTGGGGGCCGGCTACGCCACCGACTCCTTCGTGCCCTCGGTCAACTTCGGGGATTGGGAGAACCCGAACGCCAAGCTCCCGTCCCGCGACCTCGACCGCGCCAGGCAGCTGCTGGCCGAGATGGGATTCAGGGACGTGGACAACGACGGGATCCTGGAGTACTCGCCGCCCGCCCCGACTCCGCCGCCCTCCGAGAACGTCACGCCCTCTCCGCCGCCTCCACCTCCGCCCCCGCAGGCCGGCGCCGACATGACGTGGCTCATAGCGGGCGTAGTGATCGTGATAATAGGGGTGGCGGCCGCCCTGATCCTCAAGAGGAGGTGAATCCTCCTCCCCACCCTCCTTTTTTATCCTCCCGCCGCAGGCGCCCACCGTCGGGTGAGCCCCACTGGGGATGAGGGAGTACGTTCTCAGGAGGGCCGCGTCCTCCCTGGTCACCTTCCTCCTGATAATAGTCCTGAACTTCTTCATATTCAGGATAATGCCCGGGGATCCGGCCAGGGCCGTCGTCGGGGACGTCAGGATGAAGCCCGAGATCAGGGAGATACTGGTCAGGAAGTTCGGCCTAGACAAGCCCATATGGGTCCAGTTCCTCTACTACCTGGACAGGCTGGCCCACGGCGACCTGGGCTACTCCTTCCAGTATCCGGGAACCCCGGTCACGGACCTGATCTTGGGCAGGAGGATGGTGAACACCTTCCTCCTGATGGGGACCTCAATAATCATATCCCTGGTGATAGGGATGGCCCTCGGCGTCGTGGCGGCCTGGAAGAGGGGGTCCAAGCTGGACGTCGGGATACTCACCTTCTCCCTGGTGACCTACTCGATACCCACCTTCTGGATGGGCATAATGATAATACTCCTGCTCGGATTCTACGGGAAGCTCATACCCCTGGGGGGGACGGTGACCCCCGGGGTCGCCTCCGAGGGGCCCGTCCAGTACTGGCTCGACTACCTGCACCACATGATAGGCCCGACCATAACCCTCGTCCTCTCCTTCCTGGGCTACTACTTCCTCATCATGAGGAACACCCTGCTGGACGTCTTCACCGAGGACTACATGCTCACCGCCAGGGCCAAGGGACTGAGGGACAGGACCATCCTGTTCAAGCACGCCATGAGGAACGCCCTCCTGCCCATGATCTCGGTCATAGCCCTCGAGGTGATATACCTGTTCAGCGGGGCCACGGCCACGGAGACCGTGTTCTCCTGGCACGGCCTCGGGCTGCTGGTGTACGAGTCGGTCCTGAGGTCCGACCTGCCCGTCCTGCAGGGCCTCTTCATATTCATAGCCATCTCCGTGCTCGTGGCCAACCTGCTGGCCGACATAACTTACGCCCTGGTGGACCCGAGGATCAGGTACGGGTGATGGCATGTCCGGCCGCGGCGCCGTCAGGAGGAGGGTGCTGGTCAGGAGGCTGAGGAACTTCTGGTCCCTCTACTCCTCCAGCAGGCTGGGCGTGTTCGGCCTCGCAGTGATCCTCTTCTACACCGCGCTGGCCGCGTTAGCGCCGCTGCTGGCCCCCTACGATCCGGACGAGTTCGTCGGCAGGCCCCTCGACTCGCCGAGCTGGGAGCATCCCCTGGGCACCGATCAGATGGGGAGGGACCTGCTCAGCAGGCTGATAGTCGGGACCAGGGTGTCCCTGGTGGTTGGGCTGGCCGCCAGCGCCATGGCCGTGGTCATAGGGTCGGTGATAGGGCTGGTCTCGGGGTACTTCGGGGGGATCCTGGACACGGTCCTCATGAGGATAACGGACATCTTCATACAGCTGCCGACCCTCCCGCTGATGCTCATATTCGTGGCCATCCTGGGGAAGGGGATCTTCAACATAGTGCTGGTGATAGCCATCCTGGGCTGGACCGCCACGGCCAGGATGGTGAGGTCCCAGACCCTCTCCCTGAAGGAGAGGCCCTTCGTCGAGGCGGCCAGGGCCGTCGGGGCCGGGGACCTCCAGATACTGGCGGTCCACATAGCCCCCAACGTTGTCCCCCTGATCTTCGCCAACGCCACCATCTCGGTCGTCAACGCCATACTCTCCGAGTCCTTCCTGAGCTTCCTCGGGTTCGGCGATCCGAGGATGCCCAGCTGGGGCATGCTCCTCTACTACGCCAGGATGGCCGGCGCCACGGTGAACGGGTTCTGGTGGTTCATAGTTCCCCCGGGTGTGGCCATAATGATGCTGGCCCTGGGGTTCGCCTGCATGAACTACAGCCTGGACCAGATACTGAACCCCAGGCTGAGGAAGAGGTAGGTAGGTGAGTCCCTTGGGAGACGAGGTTCTCAGGGTCGAGGACCTGGCCGTCTACTACGAGACCATGAAGGGGACTGTCAGGGCCGTGGACGGGGTCTCCTTCTCGGTCAGGAGGGGGGAGATAGTCGGGCTGGCCGGGGAGTCGGGGAGCGGCAAGACCACCACCGCCATGGCCATAATCAGGCTGCTGCCGGAGAACGGGAGGATAGTGAGGGGGAGGATACTGCTCGGGGACCTGGACGTGGCCTCCCTCCCCGAGGAGGAGATGAGGAGGGTGAGGTGGAACAGGGTGTCCATGGTCTTCCAGGGAGCCATGAACGCCCTCAACCCGGTCCTGAGGGTCGGGGAGCAGATAGGGGAGGTCCTGGTCGAGAAGAAGGGTCTCTCGAAGAGGGAGGCCTGGGAGAGGGTGAAGGAGCTCTTCAGGCTGGTCGGGATAGACCCCTCCAGGGCGTGGGACTACCCCCACGAGTTCAGCGGCGGGATGAGGCAGAGGGCCATGATAGCCATGGCCATCGCCCTGAACCCGGACCTGGTGATAGCCGACGAGCCGGTCACCGCCCTGGACGTGGTGGTCCAGTCGCGCATCCTGGACCTCCTGAGGGACCTCAGGGACAAGTTGGGGATAAGCGTCCTGATGATAACCCACGACCTATCGGTCATAGCGGAGACCTGCGACAGGACCGCCATAATGTACGCCGGGAAGATAGTGGAGTACGGGGACACGGAAGTCGTCTTCGCCAGGTCCCTCCACCCCTACACCAGGGCCCTGATAGCCGCCTTCCCCAGCATAACCGGGGAGAGGAGGAACTTCGAGCCGATAAGGGGGGACCCGCCCAACATGCTGGAGGTACCGCCCGGGTGCCCCTTCCACCCAAGGTGCCCGAGCAGGTTCGAGCCCTGCGACAGGAGGGAGCCGGAGCTGGTGGAGGCCGAGCCGGGACACTGGGTGGCGTGCCACCTGACGGGAGGAGGTTGAGCTTGGCGGAGAAGCTGCTGGAGGTCAGGGACCTCAGGGTCTGGTTCCCGGCCAGGACCGGCCTCCTGGCCGCCCTCAGGGGGGTTAAGAGGTGGGTCAAGGCCGTCGACGGGGTGAGCTTCGACGTCAAGAGGGGGGAGGTGGTGTGCCTGGTGGGCGAGTCTGGGAGCGGCAAGACCACCACCGCCAGGGCCGTGCTGAGGCTTATAGAGCCCACCGGGGGGGAGGTCCTGTTCGACGGGGTGGACGTCCTCTCGCTCCCCAAGGCGGAGCTGAAGAGGTGGAGGACCGAGGCCCAGCTGATATTCCAGGACCCCTACGAGTCCATAGATCCCAGGATGGTGGTGTACGACGTCGTGGCGGAGCCCCTGAGGGTGAACCGGCTGGCCGAGGGGGCAGACGACGAGTACGACAGGGTCGCCAGGGCCCTGGAGGACGTCAGGCTGGTCCCCCCGGAGGACTTCATGTCCAGGTTCCCCCACGAGCTGTCTGGGGGGCAGAGGCAGAGGGTGGCCATAGCCAGGGCCCTGATACTCAGGCCCAGGTTCCTGGTAGCGGACGAGCCGGTCAGCATGCTGGACGCCTCGATAAGGACCCAGATACTCACCCTGATGGAGGACCTGAGGAGGGAGTACGGGCTCACGTACCTCTACATAACCCACGACCTCGCCCAGGCCAGGTACACGGGGGACAGGATAGTGGTCATGTACCTGGGGAGGATAATGGAGGTGGGGCCCACCGAGGAGGTAATAAGGGATCCCCTGCACCCCTACACCAAGGTGCTCCTGTCCCACGTGCCAGTCCCGGATCCCAGGGAGGCCAGGAGGAGGGAGAAGATAGAGATACCCGGTGAGACTCCCAACCCCATAGATCTTCCGCCGGGGTGCAGGTTCTGGCCCAGGTGCCCCTTCGCCAGGGAGGAGTGCAGGGAGAGGGAGCCGGAGCTGGTTGAGGTCAGTCCGGGGCGGTTCGTGGCATGCCACCTGGCAGGAGGGTGACGGCGGCGTCGGCCGCCCTGTACGGGATCGGCGTCGGCCTCCTGATGGCCGGCACCCGATTCGGCGTCTTCCCCTCCCACCTGACCCTGTCCATCGGGGCGATCCTGACGGCGATCGCCTGCCGGGGGCGCGATCCCCGGGAGTCCGCCGAGAACCTGGTGATCCTGCTCGCGTCCGCCCTGGTATCCGAGGCCGCGGTCAACTGCGCCCCGGCCCTGGCCGTGGGAGACCGCGTCCTGGCCAACGCCATACTGCTCGTGGGGGTTGGGGACGCCGTCGCGGGACAGCTTATCCTGATCCCGGTCCTGTCGACCGCGGCCGCCTTGGCCGCCCTGGCCTCGGGGTATAGGTAATATCCTTCCCGGGCGGCTCGTCCTATGCGCAGCCCCAGCCCCGGGGAACTGGCCGAGCTCAAGGCGGCGGCCTTCGACGCAATAGACGAGGCCGCCGACGATGTTTGGGAACTGGCCCTGTACCTCCACGAGAATCCCGAGCTCGGGGGGAGGGAGAGGGCCTCGGTCGCTAAGATAACCTCCCTCCTGAGGTCCAGGGGTTTCTCCGTCGAGGTGGGGGTGGCCGGTATGGACACGGCCTTCGTGGCATCGGCCCCCGGATCATCGGGGAGGCCATCCCTGGCCTACCTGGCGGAGTACGACGCCCTGCCCGGGATCGGCCACGCCTGCGGTCACAACCTAATAGCCGCCTCCAGCGTGGCGGCCGCCCTGGGCGCGTCGTCAGCCCTCCCGTCCCTCGGCGGGTCCGTGGCCGTGGTGGGCACGCCCGGCGAGGAGAACATCGGGGGGAAGGTCATAATGGTCAGGGAGGGGGTCTTCTCAGGGTTCGACGCGGCCCTCATGGCCCACCCGGGGGACAGGTGGTCGCTGGACCAGAGGCTCCTGGCCCTCACCGCCCTGGAGTTCACCTTCAGGGGGAGGTCCTCCCACGCCGCCGCGGCCCCGGAGGAGGGGAGGGACGCCCTGGACGCGGTCGTCCTATTCATAAACGGGATAAACGCCCTGAGGGAGCACGTGAAGCCGGACGTCCGGATGCACGGGATTGTGGCGGAGGGGGGCAGGGCTCCGAACGTCGTCCCCGACCGGACCGTCTACAGGATGTACGTCAGGGCCTCCACCAGGGAGAGGGTAGACGAGGTGGTCTCCAGGGTCCTGGACGCCGCCAGGGGGGCGGCCCTCATGACCGGGTGCGAGGTCGAGTGGAGGGAGTACGAGCTTCCCCTGGATGAGATGAGGGTGAGCGAGACCCTGATTCGGCTGTTCGAGTCCAACGCCGCCCTCCTGGGGGTGAAGGAGTTCAAGGCTCACGAGGGCCTCGGCTCCAGCGACGTGGGCAATGTCAGCAGGGTGATCCCGACCATACAGCCCACCTTCAAGATAGTCCGTGAGGGGGTCCCGCCCCACACGGAGGAGTTCGCCAGGGCGGCCGCCTCCGAGGAGGCCCGGGAGGCTACCCTGAAGGTGGCCAAGATCCTGGCCGCCACCGGGGTGGACCTACTCGCCGACCCGGGCCTGTTGGAGAGGGCCAGATCCGAGATAGCGTGACGCGAGATCCCGGCCGGGCTCGTACCACCTATTCGGTCTTTCCCGCGTCGGATCGGCGGCCGACCGCCCCCAGCCTGAGCCCGTACTCCTTCAACCTAGCGAAGTGCCTCTCGTTACCGGTGAGAAGGTCCATCCCCTTGGAGATGGCCGTGGCCCCTATTATCAGGTCGGCGTCCCCCAATAGCTCTCCCCTCTCCCTCAGCCGATCGTATAGCCTGCAGTACTCGATGATCACCTCGTTGTCCAGGCCGATCACCTCGAAGGCCTCCTCCAGGAGTTCCTTGGCCCTCTCCCTGTCCCCCTCCGGCATTCCCCTGAGGAACTCGAGGACCGTCAGCACGGATACGGCGTCCCCCCTCATCTCCCCCCTCCTGAGGGAGTCTATCAGGACGTCAGTGTCCACGAGCTCCAAGGGAGAACCCCCCCCTCCTAAACTCCCTGCTGGACTCCTCGATCCGATCCAGGTGATCTGAGGCGATCTCTCTAAGCCTGTGGAAGGCGTCCTCCCTCTTGATCTTCAAGATCTCCTCGGCGACGTCGCTCAGGAACTCACTCCAATCCCTGGCGCCTTTGAGCTTCTCCAGTCTCTCCTTCACCTCCCTCCTGACGGGGATGGTGGTATACCCCATCGCGGCTCTTGATTTGTGTGATTATTTAATTATTAATAATCGCCGGGGATCACGGCTCGAAGTCCCCTACGCGCCTGACCCACTCGGTTCCGACCTTCCTCACGAGGGTCTCGTCGGCCGTGTACAGCGGGGCCCCCGAGAGCTCGGAGAGCGCCGCGTAGGACGCGTCGTAGACGGTTATCCCCTTCCTCATGGCCAGCTCCACAGTTCTGCGGGCCAGATCGCCGGACAGGGGGTGGAGCGTCAGTTGGAAGTCGTCCAGCGTCTCTGCGATCTCCTTCAGTTCCTCCTCCCCGAACGCGCCCGAGTACTTCAGGGCGTTCAGAACCTCGTAGGGCAATATGTCCGGCGCCTCCAGGTCCAGGGCGCCAGAGGAGTAGGCGTCCCTCAGCAGCCTGGCCTCGGCCGAGTCATCCTCCTCCACGAACCACTTCACCACGACCGAGGCGTCTACTACCGCCTTTCCCTCCATCTCCTTATCTCCTCCACGGAGCTCCATCCCTCAACCTTTCTGGAGAGCTTCTCCGACCTCAGGGCTGCCCTCTTTATCCTGAGCGCGTCTTTCTCGCGCCTCCTTGCCTCCTCCCTCTCGATGACCTCTACGATCGCCCTCCTGACCACCTCGCTCCAGTTCACGTGCCTCAGCTCATCCATCTTCCTCTTTATCCTCCTGTCAATCCTGAAGCTCACGACCACGGACATCGGGCCGCATTACTGGTTTGTAATATAAGTATATACAGATTGGGGGCCCTGCTGGCCGGGCCGGATCCCCCCGCCGCGGCGTCGGGATTCGGGAACCGGGTCGGCGGGGGCGCGCCTCTTTTTATCGGGTGAGACCGCGGACCCTCCAATGAGTTCCGGCGTCGAGAGGGCGGTCTGCCTCATGAGGGAGCTCGGCGTCCGAGGGGAGGTGATCCCCCACGAGGGGTCCAGCGGCAGGACCTCAGAGGGGGCGGCCGAGGCCCTCGGCGTCCCGCTAGAGAGGATCGTCAAGACGCTGATATTCACCTCCGAGGGCAGGTTCGTCGCCGTGGTCGCCCGAGGGGACAGGAGAGTTAATGTGGACGCCCTCCGCCGGGTGGCAGGTTTCCGCCGGAGACCCAGGCTGGCCTCCGCCGGGGAGGTGGAGGAGCTGACCGGCTTCAGCCCGGGTGGCCTTCCCCCCTTCGCCCCGACCGGCAGGATGCCGTGCTACGTGTCGGCCAGCGTGCTGGAGATGGACTGGGTGATCGGGGCGGCCGGGACCGAGTTCGCCGGGGTGAAGTTCGACCCCCGAGAGCTCCTCGGGCTGGGGTTCAGGGCGGTCGACGTCTGACCCTCAACTCACGTCGGTCGCGGGGGGCTATCTCCGGCTCACTCCAGCTCCCTTCCCCTCGTCTCCACCCCCAGGACGGCCACCGCCGCTGCGGCCGTCAGCTGGGCCGCGGCGAAGGTGAGGAGGGCCAGCTGGTAGCTGCCGGTGAGATCCAGCACCGCCCCCACCAGGTAGGGACCCAGGATGCCGCCCAGCCTGCCGAAGGAGTTGGCCGCGCCGGCCCCAGTGGCCCTCAGGTCGGTGGGATAGAGCTCCGGCGTGTAGGCGTAGGTCACCCCCCAGGCCCCGAGGTTGAAGAAGGATAGGGTCAAGGCGCCGGCCAGCGCCTGGGTCGGGTCTGAGGCCCACCAGTAGACGGCGGTGCCGAGCCCGGCGAGCGCCATGTAGGCCGATAGGGAGGTCCGCCTGCCCACCCTCTCCACCAGGTAGGCCGCGCTCCAGTAGCCGGGTATCTGGGCCGCCGTGACCATCAGGTTGTACCTGAGGGACCCCACGAGGGAGAGGCCCCTGTCGGCCAGGATCTTGGGGAACCACAGGAAGACCCCCCAGTAGGTCATCACTATGGCGAACCAGTGGATCCAGAGCATGGCGGTCCTCCGGAGGTAGGGCCCCCTGAGTATCTCCGAGACCGGCCTCCTGGGCGGGGGAGGGGTGAGCTCTATGCCGAGCTCCTCGGCCAGCCTCTCCGCCTCGTCCCGCCTGCCGGCCGCAGCCAGGTACCTGGGGGATTCCCCGAGGCCCGCCGCCGGTATGAGGACCGCGGCCAGCAGCGGGAGCGGCCCGCCCCAGGCGAACACCGACCTCCAACCCTCATCGGCCAGGGCCAGGCCTATCCCCGCCGACAAGAGCCATCCGAAGGCCCAGCCGGACTCCATTAGGGCCACGTACCTCCCCCTGACCGACCGGGGTGCCACCTCGGACAGGTAGGTGCTGGCCGACACCAGGTACCCAGCCGCCCCGAGGCCCGCGGCGAACCTGATCGCGGCCATGTCGACCCAGCCGGCGGACGCGGCGCAGGCCGCCGTCGCCGCGGCCGTCAGGACCAGCGAGGCCACAGAGGCCGTCCTCCGCCCGAGGGAGTCGGCCGCCCTGCCGAACAGGAGGGCCCCGGCGAACATTCCTATCATGAACGAGTTCAGCAGGATCCCGGTCTCGGTCCCGGTCAGCCCCCACTCGTCGGCGATCTTCTTGAGGGTGGTCGAGACCAGCCCCGAGTCCGCGGCCACCAGCGCCCACCCCAGCGTGAGCGCCGCCAGGTACCTGCGGCCCAAGGGATCCGCACCCGACCTAACGCGCCGGGGAGTTAAAAAAGTTGGAGATCTCAGACCCCCGAGATCCCTGGGAGACCGGGGCCCCGGGGCCCCGTATGGAGACCGGCCGAGGGGCGCTCGGCCCGCTGTCCACCCGTCCGGCGGGTCCCCCGGCCGCGCGCCTTCGCCTGGGGCGGAGGGAGGGGCCCAGGAGGTCGGGCTCCCCGAACCGCGGGCGGGGCCGCGGGCGCGCGCCTACTTTTAGGAGACCGGCGGGGCCGCGGGGGTGCCCTTGTCTGGCCTCGATCTGTCCGGCCTCAGGTGCGTCGCCTTCGCCGGGAAGGGCGGGGTGGGGAAGACCACCTGCTCCGCGGCCCTGGCCCTGGCCCTATCCAGGGGCGGAGAGAGGGTGCTCCTCGTCTCCAGCGACCCGGAGCCCTCCATCTCCGACCTGTTCGGAGTCGATGTCAGGGGGAGGCCCAGGGAGGTCGCCCCGAACCTCGAGGCCGTGGAGCTGGACGGCGACTCCGTGCTCGAGATGTGGAGAGAGAGGTACGGGGAGGAGGTGTACCGGGTGGTGAGCGGGTTCATCCCGGTCGGCCGGGAGATCGTGGACTACGTGGCCGGGGCCCCTGGGATAGCCGAAGAGTTCTCTCTGGCATACCTCTTGGATTTCTGGGAGTCGGGAAATTTCGACAGGATCGTGTGGGACACCGCCCCGGCCGGGGGAACCCTCTCCCTCCTCCGGCTGGAGCAGACATTCTACGATCACCTGGGGGAAGCGGCCGGGCTGTTCCTCAGGATCAGGGACGCGCTCGACAGGATCCGCCGCGGGGGTTGGGAGGGGGGGAGGGGTCCGCTGGAGATTATAGGGGGGTGGAGGAACCTGCTTGGCAGGGTGTTGGGGATGCTCAGGTCCGACCGCCTGGGCGCGCTGGTCGTCTCCGAGCCCGAGGCGCTCTCGGCCGCCCAGGCCCTCAGGATCGCCGACCGGTTGGAGGAGTTCGGGGTGAGGGTGGCGGGCCTCGTGATAAACGGACTGATCTCGGAGGACCTGGTCAGATCCTGCCCGCGCCTCGAGGCGAGGCTGCGCGGACAGGGTGAGGCGGTCTCGAGGCTCCTGCTGGGGAGGATGTGGCCCCAGGTGGTCGAGGTTCCCCTGATGCCCCGGGACATCTCTTCTCGGACCGACCTGCGGCCCGTGGCCGAGGCCCTGATGGGGGGTGGCCAGCCTTGAGGGGTTGGACCGGCAGGCTCCTGAGGGTGGACGCCGGGTCCGGAGACGTGTGGACGGAGGAGATACCGGCGGAGGTGCTCAGGTCTCTCCTGGGGGGGAAGGGGTTGGGAGCCTACCTGCTCCACAGGCTGGCTCCGCCGGGCGCCGACCCCCTGGGTCCCGACAACCCGATCATATTCGCCGTGGGGCCCCTGACCGCCCTGTTCCCGGGGTGCGGGAGGTACGCCGTGGTCACCAAGTCCCCGATGACCGGGTACTTCCTCGACTCCCACGCGTCCGGCAACCTGGGAGCGGAGATCAAGCTGGCCGGCTTCGACGCGGTGGCGATCACGGGGTCGGCCCCGGTTCCCAGCTACCTGCTGGTAGAGTCCGGCGAGGGGGAGCTCGTGGAGGCCCCTTGGCTGGCGGGGGCCGACGTTTACGACGCCCACGACCGGGTCGCCTCGCGCGAGCCCGGCGCGTCGGTGGCCGTCGTCGGCCCGGCGGCGGAGAGGCTCGTCAGGTTCTGCGTGGTCCACTCCGAGAGGCTCCACGCGGCGGGCAGGGGAGGGGCCGGGACCGTCATGGCATCGAAGGGGCTGAAGGCCCTGGCGGCCAGGGGGTCCGAGGCCCCGGCCGCGGCCGACCCGGAGGCCCTGCTGTCGCTCTGGTCCGCCGTGGAGTCCAGGTACTCGGGCAGGTGGGGCCCAGCCAACGATGGGACCACCGGGGCGGTTGAAGACGCCCAGGAGCTCGGCATGCTCCCGACGAGGAACTTCTCCACGACCAGCTTCGAGTTCGCGGACAGGTACTCGGCCGATGAGGTCAGGAGGTACAGGGCGGCCGACCTGTCCTGCTTCGCCTGCCCCAGGGCCTGCGTGAAGCTGCACAGGCTGCCCGACGGGACCGTGACGGCCGTCAGGTACGAGGGCATGGCCATGCTCGGATCGAACCTGGGCCTCGAGGACCCGAGGGACATGATCCGCCTGTACGAGAGGTGCAACAGGCTGGGAATGGACGTGATATCCGCCGGGTCGGCCATGGCCCTGGCGGCGGAGGCCGCGGAGATGGGCCTGATAGAGGGGGAGTTCTCAGATCTTAGGTTCGGGGACGCCGAGGGCTTCCTCAGGCTGGCCGACGCCATAGCGAGGAGGGAGGGGATCGGGGACCTGCTGGCCGAGGGGGCCGCCAGGGCCGCGGCGAGGCTGGGGGTCCCGGAGCTCGCGGTCCACGTTAAGGGGCTGGACGTCCCGGCCTGGGACCCAAGGGGGCGGCTCGGCCTGGGGCTGAGCTACGCCACCGCCGACGTGGGCGCCTCCCACCTCAGGGGGTGGCCCTCGTCCCCCGAGAAGCCGGACCGCAGCGCCCTGGACGTGGTGGAGTCCATGGTCAGGAGCAGGGACCAGAAGGCCGTCGCCGACAGCCTGGTGATATGCTCCTTCCTGGACGTGGGGCTGGGCGAGTACGCGGAGGCCCTGGAGGCCGCCGCCGGGGAGAGGTACTCGGAGGAGGACCTCCTCCGGGTCGGGTGGAGGGTGGAGACCCTGACCAGGCTGTTCAACCTCAGGGAGGGGTTGGACCCGGGATCCGAGGACGTCCTCCCTCCCAAGCTCTGGAAGCCCGTGCCGGACGGGCCCTCCAAGGGGAGAAGGGCGTTCGTCAGCGAGGAGGACTTCAGGGCCTGCCTGAGGAAATTCTACCTCATCAGGGGGTGGGACGAGCGTGGGAGGCCCACGGGGGAGACGGTCAGGTCCCTGGGAATAGACCGGCTGCTCCGGGACCAGATCCGGCGGTAGGCCCCCGCCGCCCGTCGGCCGAAGGTTTATCTCTAATTGGATGGTACATCGGTCTATGTGCGAACTATTTGGATTGTCAGCCAATAAAGTCGTCAAGATAAGTTTCACCTGGAGGGGATTCAGAAGGAGGGGCCGCATCCACCGCGACGGCTGGGGCGTGGCCTGGTACCTCGACGGCGGGCTGGTCGGCCTCGTCAAGGAGCCCCGACCCGCCCCGAGCAGCCCCATAGCCGGGCTGCTGCTGGGTGGTGTCAGGAGCAGGGTGGTGGTGAGTCACGTCAGGCTGGCCTCCAGGGGCGGCGTCAGCTACGTCAACACGCACCCCTTCGTCAGGAGGTTCCTCGGCAGGGACTGGGTCTTCGCGCACAACGGGGACGTCTCGGGCATTGTGGGGAGGCCGGGATACGGACTGAGGTGGTGCTCGCCCGCCGGAGACACAGACTCGGAGTACGCATTCTGCTACCTGCTCGAGAGGCTCAGGGATTCGGGCGCCGTCCGGAGAGGAGTTGAGAGGCTCTCGCGGGAGCTGTGGGAGACAGCGGAGGACGTCGGGACCAGCGGCAAGTTCAACTTCCTCCTGAGCGATGGGACGCACCTGTTCGCCTACTCAAACAGGGAGGGGACCCTCTACTATCTCAAGAGGCACCCGCCCCACCTCGGATCGGTAGGGCTTGCGGACGAGGACTACGAGGCCAGGCTCGAGGAGCTCAAGGCTCCGGACGAGCGCGCGGTCATAGTGGCCACCAAGCCCCTCACCGACGAGGATTGGTCGCCCGTGAGGCCGCACACCCTCCACGCGTTCCGCGACGGAGATCCGGTCCTTTCGGTTGGGGGGTGACCCCCCGAGACCTCGGCGAGATCGGCCTCCCGGGGGGCGGTCGAATTTTTGACCTCCCGGCCTCCCGTCCGCCCGTGGAGCTCCGGATAGCCCTCATAGGGTTCGGAAACGTGGGTCAAGGATTTGTCAAGATTTTGGCCAGAAAGTCCCCCCTTCTGGCGGAGAGATACGGCGTGGACCTCAGGGTGGTGGCGGTCTCGGACCGCTCAAAGGGATCGGTCTACGACCCCGGGGGTCTCGACCCATCCGCCCTCCTCTCCCTGATCGAGGAGGAGGGGTCCGTCTCCGGCTACCCCGGCGGCGTCAAGGGGATGGGCAGCCTGGCCACCATAAGGGAGACGGACTCCGACGTGGTGGTCGAGGTCACCCCCACCGATCTCGAGACCGGGGAGCCGGGCCTCTCCCACATCAGGGCGGCCCTCGAGGCGGGAAAGCACGTGATCACCTCCAACAAGGGCCCAATAGCCCTCGCCTACGGGGAGCTCTCTTCCCTCGCCCGGGAGTCCGGCGTGGAGCTGAGGTTCGAGGGGACCGTGCTGAGCGGGACGCCGGCCATAAGCCTGGCCACGGAGGCCCTGGCCGGGGCCGAGGTGCTGGGGGTGGAGGGAGTGCTGAACGGGACGACGAACTTCATCCTCACCAGGATGGAGGAGGGGGTCGACTACGAAGACGCCCTGCGGGAGGCCCAGAGGCTGGGATACGCCGAGGCCGACCCGACCGCCGACGTTGACGGGTGGGACGCGGCCGCCAAGCTCGTCATACTCGCGAACGTTGTGATGGGGGCCGACCTGTCCCTAGGAGACGTGGAGAGGGAGGGGATAGGCGGGGTGACTCGAGAGGCGGTGGCGCGGGCGTCCGCCTACGGCAGGAGGGTCAGGCTCCTGGCCTCCGCCTGGCGGTCGGGCGGCGCCGTAGCGGCCAGGGTGGCGCCGGCCGAGATCCCGCTGAGCCACCCGCTGGCCTCGGTCTCCGGGGTCACGAACGCCCTGACACTCAGGACGGACCACCTGGGGGACGTCACCATAGTGGGCCCCGGGGCCGGGGGTGTGGAGACGGGGCAGGCCCTGCTCTCCGACCTGCTCGCGGTGGCCAGGTCCCTCCGGGCGCGCTCCGGCCCGCCGCTGTGATGGGTCGCCCGGCTGGGTCTGCGGCCCCGGCGGTTCCCGGCCCGGCCGGGATCAGGACCTATCAGACGGGACCAGACCCAGGACCTCCAGATCCCCCAGGGATCGACCCTCGCCGATCATGGGGATCGCCGCCGCGACCGGGCGCCTGGAGCCGGCCCAGCCCACGGCTTCCAGGCCCAGGACCCTGTCGCTCCCCCTCTCCACCACCGCCAGGTAGTCGGCCCCGTCGCCGTACCACCAGCCGACCCCCCCGGGCCTCCTCTCAGACCTCAGGGTGACCACCTCGTGGGGCACCCCGAGGGCCCTGGCCTCGGCCCCGCTCAGGCCGACGCTCGTCACCTCGATGCCGAGCACGACCTCCGCCTGCCTCCTCACGAACCCCCGGTACGAGGCCCCGGCCCCGGCCGCGTTCAGCCCGGCGATCGTCCCGGACAGGTAGGCCACGCTCCCCACCGGCCTGTAAGTCCTCTCCCCGGACGGGAGGTCGAAGCTCTCGGCGCAGTCCCCGGCGGCGTAGATCCCCTCCCCGGCCCTCGCCCGCCTGTCCACCCTGACGGCCCCCCTGATCCCCCTCGCGAGTTCCGGGACGTCCCCCGGGACGGTCGGCCTGACCCCGGTGGCGACGACCACCAGGTCCGCCGGGATCGCCGTCCCGCCGGCCACCACCTCCCGGACCCTCCCGTCCCCCCGGACCGACTCCAGCGCCGCGCCCTCCATCACCCGAACCCCGTCGGCCTCGAGCGCCGCCCTTATCCTATCGGAGAGCGGCGGGTCCAGGACCGTCCACATGACGCTCAGCATCTCTATCAGAGTCACCTTCAGCCCGGCCCTCGCCAGGTGGGCGGCCATCTTGACCCCTATGAGCCCCGCCCCGACCACCGCGGCCCGGACTCCGGGCTCGATCCCCCCCCTGAGGGAGAACGCGTCCCCGATTCCCCTGAAGGTGTGGACCCCGGCCAGATCGATCCCCCCGACGGGGGGGACCCAGGCCGAGGCGCCGGTCGCCAGGACTAGTGCGCCGTACTCTACCTCCTCCCCGCCCACGGCGATAGCGCCCCCCTCCTCGAACCCGGCCCTCCTCCCGACCCTGACGTCGACGCCGGCCCTCCTCAGCTCGGCTCCCAGCGTGTCTATCTCGGAGGGGGGGAGCCCCTCCATCACGGAGAATATGTCGGGCCTCCTGTAGGGGGGCTCGTCCCCGACCAGCACGACCCTCAGCCCTGGCTCCCTCCTCTTGGCCGCCAGGGCCGCGGCGGCGCCGGCGACCCCGGCCCCCACCACCAGGACGTCCGCCCTCAAGGGCTCACCCGCCGCCCACCGGCGGGAGGACGTCTATCACTGACCCCTCCGGCAGCTCCTCGTCCAGGGACTGCGGCAGCCTGAGCACCCTCCCGTCCATCACAAGGGTGAGGTGCTCCCTGACCTTCCCGCCGTCGTCGAACACCGCGCCGGCCTTGGGGCCGAGCCTGGACCTGAGGGCCTCCAGCGCGGCCCCCAGCCTCGGGGGGGAACCCCCGTCCACCTCAACCTCCCTGGACCCTATTATCTCCCTGGCGGTCAGGTAGAACCTGAACCTGACCCTGCCCATGCTCTCCCCGACCCAGACTTCCCCGGGCGATAGAAAAACCCCGCGCATCCGGTCCCGGTCGTCCGACTCCACCCCCGGGTCCGGCCCCACGTGGGGTGACCGGGCGGGTCTGGCGGGTGCCCCGGAGCCGGACCGGCCTGACCTGCTAAGGGGTTAAATCCAACCCGGGGAGCCCGATCCGGTGATCCCATGGCCAAGCTGATGACGCTCATGGTCCTGCCGGAGAGGTGCACCGGCTGCAGGACCTGCGAGAACGTCTGCTCCTACTACCACGAGGGGTCCTTCAACCCGGCCAGGTCCAGGATCCAGGTGGTCAGGGACGTGATCCGCGGAGTCAACGTCCCCCTCGTCTGCCAGCAGTGCGAAGACGCCCCCTGCGTGGCGGCCTGCCCGACCGGGGCCCTGAGCAGGGACGCCGAGAGGGGGCTGGTGGAGATAGACTACTCCAGGTGCATAGGGTGCAAGACCTGCGTCTCCGTGTGCCCGTTCGGCGGCATGTCCACGGATCCGGTGACCAACAGGCCGATAAAGTGCGACTTCTGCGGCGGGGATCCCCAGTGCGTGAAGCACTGCGTTCCGGGCGCCCTGCTGTACGTCCCCGTCACGGCCGCCAACGTGCTGCAGAAGAGGAGGGTGCTGGAGAGGATACCCCAGTTCGTGGAGGTGGCCCTCCCGAAGCTGCCGGAGGTGGGCTGAGTTGGCGCTGGGCGGGTACGCCGGCCGCTACCTGGAGGTGGACCTCACCTCCGGTAGGTGGGTCGTCAGGGAGCTCCCCGGGAGGTGGGCCGTCGAGTACATAGGGGGGACGGGGTTCGCCGCCAGGTACCTCTGGGACCACGTCGGTCCGGGTGTGGACCCCCTCTCCCCCGAGAACGTCCTGGTGGTGGCCACCGGCCCGGCTACGGGCTCGGCCGCGCCCATGAGCGGGAGGTTCGTCATTGCGTCCAAGGCCCCGCTCACCGGGATATGGGGGGAGTCCCACGCCGGGGGTCACTTCGGGCCGGCCCTGAAGTTCGCCGGCTACGACCTCGTCGCCGTCACCGGCAGGAGCGAGTCCCCGGTCTATCTCTGGATAGACGACGACAGCGTGGAGATAAGGGACGCCTCGGACCTCTGGGGGAAGACCACGACGGAGACCTTCTCGGCCATAAGGGAGGAGCTGGGCGATCCGGAGGTCCAGGCCGCCGTCATAGGCCCGGCCGGGGAGAGGCTGGTCAGGTTCGCCAACGTGATGGCCGACACGTGCGACGCCGCCGGCAGGACCGGCATGGGGGCCGTGATGGGGTCCAAGAACCTGAAGGCCGTGGCGGTCAGGGGGAGCCGCGGGGTGGAGCCGGCCTCGGACGAGTTCTACGACGTGGTGAACGGGCTCTACGAGAAGGCCACCCGGGGGGAGTGGAGCAGGATAGCCGACGAGACCATCAGGGGGTACGGCACCCCCTACCTGATAGACGTCATGACCCAGATAGGGAGGCTCCCGACCAAGAACCACTACACGGGCCTGTTCGACCGGGCCGAGGACATAAACGCCACCGCCCTTGAGAGGTACAGGATCAGCAAGAAGTCCTGCTTCAACTGCTTCCTCCAGTGCAAGTACGTCCACTACGTCCCGTCGGGGAGGTACGCCGGGACCCTGACCTGCGGCCCCGAGTACGAGGCCCTGGTGGCCCTGGGATCCAACGTCATGGTGGGCAACCTGGAGGCCATACTCCACTACAACAGGCTGTGCAACGACTACGGCATGGACGTCATAACGGCGGGGAAGATAGTCTCCTGGCTGATGGAGATCTACGAGAGGGGGCTCGTCTCGGAGGACGACCTCGGGGGGATCAGGCCCGTCTGGGGAGACGAGGAGGTGGTCGAGACCCTGATACACGCCATGGCCAGGAGGGAGGGGATCGGGGACCTGCTGGCCGAGGGCGGCCTGAGGGCGGCCAAGAAGATCGGGAGGGGAACCGAGAGGTACCTGATCCACGTCAAGGGGCTGGAGGCCTCCGCCCAGGACGGCAGGAGCCACAAGTCCATAGGGCTGGCCCACGCCGTCAACGTCAGGGGCGCCGATCACCTGAGGGGTCTCTGCACCTACGACGAGCTCCCCTGGGCCGTGAAGTACGCGTACGAGAGGTTCGGCGAGGAGGAGGCCAGGAAGATGGTGGTGGACGACAGGCTGGATCCCCGGGGGAAGGGCTATCTAACCTGGCTCACCGAGAACTTCTACTCCGTCGTGGACTCCATAATCACCTGCAAGTACGGCACCATGTGGCCCATGATCTACTACTACGACGACTTCGCCCCCATGCTGAGGACCCTCACCGGGCTGGAAGAGCTGGGAGACGAGAGGCGCCTGAGGATCGCGGGGGAGAGGATATACATGCTCAGGAGGGCCTTCAACGCCAGGGAGGGGGTTGGCAGGTCTCAGGACACCCTGAACCCCAGGTTCACCGAGGAGCCGATGCCGGAGGGGCCGGGCAGGGGTCAGGTGGTGGAGCTGGACGTTATGCTCCCCGAGTACTACGAGTACAGGGGGCTGGACCTGGAGACCGGGTGGCCCAAGAGGGAGAAGCTGATCCAGCTCGGCCTGGGGGACGTGGCCGAGGAGCTGGCCGGGATGGGGAGGCTGGCCGAGTGAGACCGCCTCGTCCCCCGGCCCGGCCGGACCCGATCTCATCCGACCAGCGTCAGCCTACGGTGGGGGATCCGGGTTGACGCCGCCCGGCCGTCCCGGGGACTCCTTCGAGAGGTTGAGGGGTGATCAGACCTCTGGGGCGGAGGAGCTTGCGGCCGCGGCCGCCGAGGCCGCGTCGGCCGCCCTGAGATTCGGGTGGAGTCGGGAGCGGGTCCTGGCCGAGCTCGAACTCGTCCGCGACGCGCACCCAGAGATGATCCCCCTGGCCAACCTGCTGGCGGCGGCCCCCGGGATGGACCCCGGCGACTTCAGGGATGCGGCGGCCGCCATGAGGGAGGCCGGGGCCGCGGCGGCCGCCGCGGCGGCCGACCTGCTGTCGGGGGCCGAGGTCGTCGCGACGCTCAGCAGGAGCTCCACGGTCCTGAGGGCGGTGGAGATGGCCCGCCCCGAGAGGCTGATCGTGCTGATCTCCGAGCCCGGGGGGGAGGGGAGGGCCGCGGCCTCCGCCGCGGCGGATATGGGGATCAGCGTGGACCTGATCCCCGACTCCTGCGCGGGGCACTTCGCCTCCGAGGTGGACGTCGGTCTGGTCGGGGCGGACGCGGTCCTCCGGGACGGGTCGCTGGTCAACAAGGCCGGGACCTCCGTCCTGGCGGCCGCCCTCCGGCGTCTGGGGAGGCCCCTCTACTCGGCCACCTCCCTGTGGAAGGTCGACGTCCTCGGCCTGTGGCCCGGGGTCAGGGAGGTGGGCTGGGATCCCGGCGGCGTCCCCCCCGGCGTCGGGACCAGGGCCGTCCTGTTCGACGTGACCCCGTCCCAGCACGTTGGGGCCTACGCGACGGAGAGGGGGGTGCTCGACCCCGGGGACGTCCTCGGGGAGGCCAGGTCCTCACTCCCCCTCCCCGTCCGGGGGTGATCCGCCGCCCCCGCCGGTCCTCCCCCGCGGCGGGCCCCCGTACTCCCACAGCCAGATCACTGGGGTCACCGATCTCGCCGCCTCCCCCTGCCTCCCGTCGGCCGTCACCAGGGGGGCGCCCATCAGCTCGGACAGCGCGATGTAGGAGGAGTCGTAGAACGTGACGCCGAGCGTCCTGGCGAGCCTGGCCGCCTCGGCGGCCGCCTCACGGGACGGCGGCCTGAGGTCCACCCCCAGGTTCAGGAGGGCCTCCAGGGCGAGGGCGCAGTCGTCGGCCGACAGCTGAGGGTTCCTCCACAGGGCGTTCCCCACCTCGTAAAGCAGGTGGTCCGGCGCCGAGAGCTCGATCGAGCCGCCGACCAGGTCGTCCCTCAGGGCCAGGGCCCGATCCGTCCACTCCTCCGCGTTGAACCACTTGACCGCCACGCTGGCGTCCACCACGAGCCTCAAGAATCCCTATCCTCCCTCACCGAGCGGGCGGCCTCGAAGGCGCCGGGGCGCGTCTTCGACCTGATCGCGTCGACCAACTCGGCCGCCCTACTCCTCCGCTCGAGCTCGATCCTCTCCTCTATCTTCCTCCTGAGGTACTCGCTCCAGTTTATCCTCACCAGCCTCATCTCCTCCTTGAGCCTCTCGGGCACGCGCACGGACACGACCGGCATGCTGCCCTCGGTCAAACGCCACTGTCTATACTTATATGTCGTGCGCCGACGTACTGAGGCTGAGGGCGCGGCCCGGCCGCCGGCCCCGCTCACGGGTTGAGGAGCCCGGCCAGCAGCTGGGCCGGTCCCAGACCCAGCAGCACGGTCAGGGCGGCCGCGGCCGCGGCGACCAGCACCGCCGGATCGCCGACCCTCTCCCGGGGCATGCCCTCCCTGGGGCCGCCGGCGAAGTACATGTACCTTATGACCTGGGCGTAGTAGCCCACCGACACCCCGCTGTTCAGGACCCCCGCCAGGGCCAGCCACGGGGCGGCGTCTGCCACGGAGAGGAAGAGGTAGGTGAACTTGCTCCAGAACCCTATGAGGGGCGGCATGCCCATGAGGCTGAGCATCAGCACCGTGACGGCCGCGCCCAGCGTCGGCATCCTCCTCCCCAGCCCCCTGATGTCCTCCAACCCGACGCCCACCCCCTCCCTCACCAGGTAGGCCAGGGCGACGAATATCCCGACCTTGGCCAGCACGTAAGTGGTCATGTGGAGGGCCACCCCCTGAAGCCCCAGGGCCCGGGCGGCTGGGTCGGACGCGGCGGCGAGCCCCACCAGCAGGTAGCCGGCGTGGGCTATGCTGCTGTAGGCCATCATCCTCTGGACGTTCCCCTGGACCAGCGCGGCCACGTTCCCGAACGTCATGGTGGCCACGGCGAACAGCGCCAGCGAGGGGAGCCATGAGGCGAGCCCTGGCGCCATGGGGACGACGACCCTCAGGAGTCCGGCGACGGCGGCCATCTTGACCACCCCCGCTATGTAGGCCACCAGTATCGGGTGGACGCCGCCGTAGACGTCCGGGAGCCAGCCGTGGAACGGGAAGACCCCCAGCTTGAAGCCGAAGGCGGCCACCAGCAGCAGGATCCCCAGGGCCGCCATCGTCGGGTCGACCCCCGCCGGCAGCCCGGCCAGCCGGGCGGTCCCGGTCAGCCCCACGGCCACCCCCAGCCCGTATATCAGCAGCGAGGAGGAGACGGCGCCCATGATCCCGTACTTCATGGCCCCCTGCAGGGAGGCCCCGTCCTTCCTGATCCCGGCCAGAACGTAGGAAGCCACCGCCACCAGGGCCCACGCGGCCACCAGGGTCACCGCGTCGGCCACGTGGACCATGACGTGGACCCCGGCCAGGGCCAGGAGCATCAGGGCGTAGGCGCTGTAGGAGGTCGGCCAGGACCCCACCTCCGGCGCGGAGGCCCCGGCGACCAGCAGGGCCCCGAGGGTCGCCAGGAGCCCCAGGTAGGAGGAGTAGGGGTCGAGCCTGATCGCCCCGGAGAATATCTCGACGGGTCCCGCGGCGGTCAGCTCAGCCGCCAGCGCGCAGGAGAGGGCCAGGGCGGCGGCCAGCGTCGCCAGCGCGACGGCCGCCGGGGTCCTCCTCCCCCTCCCCTCCAGGAGGGGCAGGATCAGTCCCGGCGCCGTCAGCACGACCATCAGCACCTCGAATGTGGTCGCCGGATCCGCCATGCCTCACACCACCCACACCAGGACGTACACGAGCAGGGCCAGCCCGGCGAAGAACAGGAGCAGGTAGTGGTTGACCGCGCCCGTCTGCAGCCTCCTGAACTGCCTCCCGATCCAGAGGGCCAGGGCTGGGAGGGCCTCGTTGTAGCCGCGGTCCACCACCCCCCTCTCGAAGGTCCAGCCCAGCTCGCTGGCCCCCCAGGCGGAAGCCGGCACGAGCCTGTGGTAGAACCCGTCGACCACGATGCTCTCGAAGTATCGGAACCCCGCCCTCGAGAGCCACGCGAACCCCCCGACTATCACCCTGTAGTAGAGGCTGTTGACGTACCACCTGTCGTAGAGGAACTCCCTGAGGGCCCGGAGCGGCCCGGGGCCGGCCGCGGCCGCCAGCAGCCTCCCGCCCGCCGGCGTCTGGTAGGCCACCCACCCCAGGGCCACCCCGCCGAACACCATCGAGAGCGAGGCGGCGAGCATCCCGGGCTCGAGGTGCACCTCGAATCCGGGGACCTCCCCCAGGGCAAGCACGTTTCTGGAGACGGCCTCCAGGATTCGGGGGCCGACGAGCGGCCAGGCGACGCCGAGCAGGAGGGTGGCCGCCGCCAGCGTCAGGTAGGGAGCCAGCATGAGCGGGCGGGCCTCGTGCAGCCTGTGCTCCCTCCTGAGGCGGGACACGTTGTCCGACTCCTCGTAGAAGAAGGTCCTCAGCACAAGGCGGGTGGAGTAGAAGGCGGTCAGCCCGGCCGTGACCACGCCCAGCGCGTACGCGGCCGCGATCCCCGACTCGGCGGCGGCCTCGACGACCGCGTCCTTGCTCCAGAAACCCATCAGCGGGGGGACCCCGGCCAGGCTGAGCGCGGTCACCAGCATGGAGGCCATGGTGAGCCTCATGGGATCGGACAGGCGCCCCATGTCGTCCAGGTACTTCGAGTGGACCGCGTGTATCACGGCCCCGGCCCCCAGGAACAGAGCCGCCTTGAACATGGCGTGGCTCATGAAGTGGGAGAACCCGGCCATGAGCCCGGAGGAGAACTCCCCCATGAGCCCCGCGCTCCCCAGGGCCAGGAACATGTACCCGAGCTGGGAGGCCGTGGAGAAGGCCAGTACGAGCTTCAATTCCCGGGCCACTAGGGCCTGGGTGGCCATGAAGAACGCGGTGAAGGCCCCCGCCAGGGCCACCACCTCGAAGTAGGTGGAGACGGCCTGGGACGCCGCCGGGACGGCGGCCAGCTCGGCCTGGGCCAGCTTGAATATGGGGCCGAACCTCAGCAGGAAGTAGACCCCCGCCTTGACCATCGTGGCGGCGTGTATCAGGGCGCTGACCGAGGTGGGCCCGGTCATCGCCGTGACCAGCCACTCGTGGAACGGGAACTGGGCGCTCTTCGCCATGGCCCCGAGGGAGAAGGTCAGCAGGAAGGGCAGCAGGAGCCCCCTGGCGGCCAGCCAGGAAGCCCACTCCCCGGCCGACGACGCTATCTCGGGGATGCTGAAGGTGCCCGTCAGGAGGTAGAGGACCCCTATCCCCACCAGGAAGCCGACGTCCCCGAGCCTGGTGAACACCAGGGCCCTGAGGCCGCTGTGACTCGGGGTGAACCACATCGGGACTCCCAGGGCCCTCCTCCCGACGTCCCCCACGCACCTCTCCTCCTCGTCGGTGTGCCAGTGTCCTATCAGGGCGTAGGACGCCAGGCCGGTCCCCTCCCATCCCAGGAACATCACCAGCAGGTTGTCGGCCATGACGAGCAGGAGCATGCTGCCCACGAAGAAGTCGAAGAAGAACCAGTACCTGGTCCTCCCGGGATCCTCTGCCATGTACTCCAGGCTGTAGATCCCTATCAGGAAGCACAGCCAGGATATTATCAGGGCCATCGCGGCGGACAGGGTGTCCACGTAGACCCCGGCGTCCAGCCCCAGGCTGGGCACCCAGGGGACCGACCACGTCACCAGGCCCTCTGGGGAGGAGAAGACGTCCCACGCCAGGATCGAGGCCGAGAGGGCCGACACCCCAAGCAGGGATGCGGCCAGCGCGTCCCTCCCCCTGTCGAGCCTGGACAGGAGCAGGGACAGGACGGCCCCGGCGTAGGGGAGGGCCCAAGTGACGACGGCCGCGACCTGAGCCGGGTCCACCGTGACCACCTCATCCCAGGATCGAGCTCACCGCGGCGCTCAGCGGATCGAGCACCACGCCCGGCCAGAGGAACAGCAGGATCCCGGCGGCCGCCACGACCGCCATCGGACCCAGCAGGGTCCAGCCGGCCTCCTCTGCCCCCTCGGTCCGATCCGTCGGCTGGCCGAAGAATATCCTCTTCATGGTCAGGAAGGCGTAGGCCGTGGAGAGCCCTATGCCGACGAGTAGGATCAGCACCATGGCCGAGAAGTAGGCGGCCGACCCGCCCACGGCGGTGCCGGCCAGCCCGGTCAGTATCAGGATCTCGCTCCAGAGCCCCAGGGACGGGGGTATCCCGGTTATGTGCATGAACCCCAACAGGGCCAGGGACGACGTCATCGGCATCCTGGAGGCCAGCCCCCCCATCTTGGATATGCTCCTGAGGCCGTCCATCTGCACTATCAGGACCCCGGCCGTCGAGAAGAGCAGGGCCTTCCCCACCGCGTGGGCCGCGTAGTGGGTCATGGCCCCGGCGACGCCGGCCGGGGTCAGGGTCGACACCCCGGCCAGTATGTAACCCATCTGGGACACGCTGGAGTAGGCCAGCAGCCTCTTGAAGTCGTCCTGGGCGAGGGCCATCAGCCCCCCGTAGACTATGGTGAACAGCCCCAGGGGCAGGGTGTAGGTGGCCAGGCGGGCGAACTCGGCCGGGAACATGGGGTACACTATCCTGACCAGGGCGTAGCCCGCGATGCCTATCAGGTTGGGGGACAGCAGGGCCGAGACGGGGGTGGGCGCCTCGGCGTGCGCGTACGGAAGCCATATGTGGACCCCGAACACCGCCAGCTTGACGAAGAGCCCGAGGCAGAGGGCCGCCACCACCGGCATCCTCAGGCCGGCCGGGAGGAGGGCCCCAACCTCGACGGGCCGCAGGAGCTCCGGATCATAGAAGTCGAAGGTCCCGGCCGCAAGCCCGGCGACCAGCGCGCCGACCAAGAAGACCAGGGCACCCACGTGCGTCCATATCAGGTACAGGAGGGCTATCCTCCCCCGGTTCCCGTATCCGTAGAAGGCTATCAGGAGGAAGCTGGGCAGGAGCGACACCTCCAGGAAGAGGTAGAACTCTATCAGGTTGGTGGACAGGACCGTCCCCATCATGGCCGCGGCGAACATGACGTAGAGCATGTAGTAGACGCCCCAGCCGGGCGCACCCCCTCCCTCCTCCCGCTCGAACTCCTCGAAGCGGTGCTCCATGTACCTCAGGGAGTACACCGAGATCGTCACGGTCACCAGGGCTATGGAGATGGCCAGCGGCGCGCTGAGCCCGTCCAGGAGCATGCTGAACCTCCCTATGGACTCGGATCGGAAGAACACCGGATCGACGACCGGCCCCCCGAGGCCGAACCTCGCCGCGATCCACGCCACGGCGGCGGCCGGGATCATCAGCAGGACGGTCCCGGCGGCCGCGGTCCCCCTCCTGCCCAGGGAATCGTCCAGGAGCGGGAGCGCCAGCGAGATCGCGATGGGGGCGACCACGCTGGTGAACAGGATGGGACTGTCCAGGATCAACTCACTCACCACCCTCCCTAAGTCCGTAAACGTCCAGGCTCCCCCTCAACCTGAACATGAGCACGGCCAGCGAGACCACAACCCCTATCTCCGCGGCCCCCAGGGACACGGCCAGGAGGGCGAGGACGCCGCCCTCCGCGGCCCCAACCCGAGACGCGGAGGTCAGGGCCAGCAGGGCCAGCAGGGCCGCGTTGAACATCAGCTCCGTGGCCAGGAGCATGCGTATGACGTTCCTCCGCGTGAGGACCCCGTAGAGCCCCACGCAGAACATGATCGACGAGACGACCAGGTAGGCGTAGGGGTTCCCAGCGATCGCGATCACCTGCCGTCACCCCCCTCCCCGCCCCCGTGGGCCTCCCTCCTGGCCAGGGCCAGCGCCTCTATCATGGTGGCCGCCAGGGCGGCCGCGGCCACCAGCAGGGCGAACCAGTACCTCTCCGTCATCGCCGAGGCCATCTCGGAGATGGGGATTGCCCCGCTGGCCAGGCTGAGCGACCCCTCCGGCCGGAACAGCAGCGCCAGGGAGGCGAAGATCAGGATCGCCGTGAAGACGGCCGCCCCCCTGGCCTCGGCCTCCACCGGGGGGGCCTCCCTCATCATGACGACGGAGAATATGATGAACGTCACGGCGGCCCCGACGTAGACCGCGAGCTGGAAGACCGCCACCGCGGTGAATCCGAGTTCGGCGAAGAGGGCGGCGTTGAACGCCCCGACCATGCCCAGGAACAGGGCGGAGTACACCATGGACCTGGACCTTATCACCATGACCGAGGACGCCACCGCGCAGGCGGCGGACGCCAGGAAGGCGAGGTCGGCCAGGTCAACCCACGGGCTCATACGATATCCCCCTCCTCTCGTCCATCACGGGCCTGAGCCTCTTGGGGGGCCTCTCGAACTCCACGGTCGGGGGACCGGCGGCGAACTCCTCCGGCCGGTAGAGCATGTCCTCCACCCTCTCGTACGCGGCGTCGTGAACCTTGCTGTGCTCCAGGGCCCCGGTCGGGCAGATGTCGACGCAGAAACCGCAGAAGATGCACCTCGCGTAGTCTATCCCCGGATGCCTCTTCGGGGGGGTCTCGGGCTTCTCCCCCCCGCCCTCGCCCCCGCCCCCTCCCGAGGGCAGGTACATCTTTATGGCGTTCGCGGGGCATATGGTGGCGCAGAGCCCGCAGCTTATGCACAGGTCCTGGTGGTAGATCAGCATCCCCCTGTACCCGTCGGGCAGCTCTATCACCTCGTCCGGGTACTTCACCGTCATCCTGGGGACCGCGATCAGGTACTTGAGCCCGGTCCCGACGGCCTTCAGGTGGCCCCACAGGCTGACCACGGGGTTCCTCCCCCCGCGCCCTCCGACCTCCTCGACTCCGCCCATGACCTCACGCCCCCGTCAGACCCAACCACGCCGCGCCCATCGAGACGAACACGGACGCGACGGACAGCGGCAGCAGGTAGTGCCAGGCCAGCCTGATGGCCTGATCCACCCTGTACCTCGGGTAGACTGCCCTCAGGAAGACCCCCAAGGCCATGAGGGCCAGGGCCTTCGCGAACACCACCACGCCCGGCCCGAACGGGACGGCCGCCAGCTGGGGCGGGACCGGTTCCCACCCGCCGAGGAACATTATCGAGAACAGGAGGCACAGGACGTAGTACTTCAGGTAGGAGGCCCCCATGGTCAGGCCGTACATTATGCCGCTGTACTCCGTGAAGGGCCCCATCACCAGCTCGCTCTCGGCCTCCGATATCTCGAACGGGAACCTGGAGGTGGCCAGGAAGGATATCACCAGGAAGACGAACGCAGCCAGCGGATTCAGCGCCACCCCCCAGGCGGTCTCGGCCTGGACCTCCACCATGTCCACCAGGTCCAACGTCCCGTAGGCCGCCGCCATGGACAGGGCCGCGACGAAGAGGGGTATCTCGTAGGCCATGGACAGGAACCCCTCCCTCAGTCCCCCTATGAGGGAGAACTTGTTGTTCCCGGCCCAGCCGATTATCAGGGTCATGGCGGCCCCGAGCGTCAGCAGCGCCAGGACTATCAGCAGGGAGACGTCGCTCCTGATCGCGTAGAACGTGCCGCTGACCGGGATGGCCACGACCGGGAGGAGCGTCAGCCCGAACAGCAGCGCGGGCCCCATCACGAAGGCCAGCGCGTCGGCCTCCTCCGGGATTATCGGCTCGGCGAAGAGGTACCTTATCAGGTCCGCCACGAGCTGCGTCGCGCCCCCCAGGTGCCTGAGCACGTAGTAGGGGCCGAACCTCCTCTGAACCTTCGCCGCCAGCTTCCTCTCGAACCATATTATGAACAGCAGAACGGCGAAGGCGGACACGAGCCCCGGGTATATCAGGGGCACGAACACCCAGGGAGAGAGAAGTAGACCCAGGATCCAGCCCAGGGCGCCCATCACCGATCAGCCTCCGGCGGGAAGTAGTCCAGGCTGCCGTATATCGCCGGGATGTCCGCCACCCTGCAGCCCCTGGTCAGGTGCGAGAACAGCACCACGTTCCTGAGGGAGGGGGTGACCATCCTCATCCTGTAGGGCCTCGGGCCCCCGTCGCTCACCAGGTAGAACACCGCCTCCCCCCTGGCCGCCTCCACCCTTGACACGGCCTCCGCGCCCTTCGGCGGCCTGAGGGATGCCAGGATCGCCGGGAACTTGATCCTCCCGGTCTCCCTGACGTAGTCCCTCCACTTCGGGGGGATCATCTTGGCGTACCTCTCGGCCAGTATGGGCCCGTCGGGCATGCGCGCCAGGATCTGCCTTATCATTCGGATGCTCTCCCTGATCTCCCCGACCCTGACCAGCATCCTGGCCATGGAGTCTCCCTCGCTCCTGGTGACCACCTGGAAGTCCAGCTCCGGGTAGGCCGCGTAGGGCCTCGCCCTCCTGACATCGTAGGCCACTCCGGAGGCCCTGAGGTTGGGTCCGACGACCCCGAGCCTTATGGCGTCCTCGCGCGTGAGGACCCCGACCCCCTCGAGCCTCGCCCTCGTTACGGGGTTGCTGAAGAAGATCCTGTCGTAGTCCGGCAGCCTCCTCTCCAGGTACCTGAGGGCCTTCTCCATCTCCTCGGCGAATCCCGGCGGGAGGTCCCTCCTCACCCCGCCCGGTATCATGTAGGAGTAGGTTATCCTGGCCCCGGTGAGCCTCTTGGCCATCTCTATCATGATCTCCCTGTCCCCGAAGGCCCACATGAAGGCCGTGGACGAGCCCAGCATTATCCCGTGGATCCCGAGTCCGTAGAGGTGGCTGTGTATCCTGTTCATCTCGGCCAGGAGGGTCCTGAGCCACTGGGCCCTGGGCGGCGCCTCCACCCCCAGGAGCCTCTCCACCGCCATCACGTACCCCAGGTTGTGGTTGGCGGTGTCGGCCAGGGGGGGCCTCTCTATCAGCGGGATCGTCTGGAGGTAGGTCTTGGTCTCCGCTATCTTCTCGACCGTCCTGTGGACGTACCCTATGTCCGGCCTCAGCCTGACCACGACGTCCCCGTCTACCTCGGCGACCAGCCTCATGTGGCCGGAGGCCGGGTGCTGTGGACCTATCAGCAGCTCGAGAGTCCTCTCCCCGCTCCCGGCGCCGCTCATGCGTTTATCCCCTCCGTCGGTATCTTGAAGTCCTTCCTCAGCGGCGGGGGACCCCCGAAGTCCTCTGGTAGGAGGAGCCTCTCCAGCTCAGGGTGTCCCTCGAAGATCACCCCCAGCATCTCCCACTGCTCCCTCTCCTGGTAGAGGGCGCTCGGCCAGATCTCGGTCAGCGTGGGGACCCTGGGGTCGTCCCTCGGGACCGACGTCCTGAGCTCCGCGATGATCCCCGTCAGCCCGGGGTTCCCGTAGGAGGACGCGTGGTACACCACCTCTATGATCCCCTCCCCGGGCCTGTCTATGGCCGTGACCGCCTTCACGTGGTCGAATCCCAGCCTGAGGAGCCTCTCGGCCGCCTCCCTGAGATCCTCCGGCCTGACCCTTATGGACACCACCTCTCCCCTGACCGAGAGCTCCGAGGAGATTCCCGAGAGGGCGCCCTCTATGGGCGCGGCCACCTCCCCGACCTCAGACCCGGAGGCCAACGGACTCACCCCTCTCTATCCTCTTCTGCAGCATTATGATCGACCTGGCCACGGCCTCCGGCCTCGGCGGGCAGCCCGGGACGAACACCTCCACGGGCAGTATGTCCTTGGGCCTGACTATGTTGTAGCTGTTCCAGAATATCCCCCCGTCTATCGCGCAGGCGCCCATGGACATGACGAACTTCGGCTCGGGCATCTGCTCGTAGACCCACACGGCGGCCTCGGCCATCTTCCTCGTCAGGGTTCCCTCTATCAGCATCAGGTTGCACTGCCTCGGCCCCACGAACGGGAGGAACCCGAACCTCTCGGCGTCGAACCTGGGGGCCGACGCGGCGGCGAACTCCGCCCCGCAGCACGCGGTGGTGAAGTGGACCGGCCAGAGCGAGAACTTGATCCCCCAGTCCCTTATCCCCCTCACCGGGGTCCTCTCCACCAGCCACCTGGCGGCCCTCCTGGCCGACCTCTCCAGGTTGCCCACCAGCACGGTCCCGCTCAGTCCGCAGACCATAGCTCTATCCTCCCGGCCAGTCTCAGGCCGTAGACCAGGGGCGGGAGGAGCAGGGCGAATATGCCGGCGAACACGCCGGCCGCCCTGACCGGGGCGGACGCCGCGGTCAGGCACACGAAGAAGGAGTACACCATCGCCGGCTCGACCGTCAGGAAGAGGATGAGGTAGGGATAGTACTGCATCCAGAACATCCCCCTGGCCCTGCCGACCGGCGGGTTGGCGCACTCGTACCTCTTCCTCTTCTTTGGTAGCTCCCTGGTCGGGGAGAGGATCCGCCCGAGGGCGAAACCCACCACTCCGATGCCGACGCCCAGCGCCAGGGCGACGGCGAACGCCAGGATCGCCTGCCCCCCCGCCGCCTGAACGGCCATTCAACCACCCTCGCCGGGCGGGCGCCAGTCAATATTAAAAACTTTAACAAAATGTGGGATCTCCCACCCCAGAGGCCGCCGGGCGATCAGGCCTGCGCCCCATCGTTCCGGGGCCCAATCCCAGCACAAGCTCCTCCTCTGGCGGGGAACTCCCATAGGCCCCGCTTTTATAGGCCCGCCCTCCCCGGGTCCCGATGCTGGAGGGGATCGGGTTCGTCGTGGTGGGGCACAGGGGGGCGAGCGCCTACGAGCCGGAGAACACCCTGGCTTCCATCAGGAGGGCCCTGGACATGGGGGCCGACGCGGTGGAGGTGGACGTCAGGCTCTCGGCCGACGGAGTCCCCGTCGTGATCCACGACGACACGGTGGATCGGACCACGGACGGGACCGGGAGGGTCGGGGACATGTCGCTGGACGAGCTCAGGGGGCTGGACGCCGGGGGAGGGGAGAGGATTCCCACGCTGGGCGAGGCGCTGGGGGAGGTCCGGGGCAGGGGGGTCCTCTTCCTGGAGCTCAAGGTCCGGGAGGCGGCCGCCCCAGCCCTGGACCTCGTGAGGGGGGAGGACATGCTGGAAGAGGTCCTCTTCACGTCCTTCTCCGCCGAGACCCTCCGGGACCTCCGGGAGGCGGAGCCCTCCTCCCACCTGGGACTGATATACCTCAAGCCGTCCGACGGGGTGGTGGGGGCCAGGAGGCTGGGGTGCGAGTTCGTCCTTCCCTTCCACAGGATGGCCACGGCCCGGGCCGTGGCCTTCGCCCACAGGATGGGGCTGAGGGTGATCCCCTGGGTGGTGGACGACCCCGGGATGGCGGCGGAGTACGCCTCCAGGGGGGTCGACGGGGTGGCCACCAACAGGCCCGACGTCATGGTCGATCTCAGGAGGTCCCTCGGCCTGGGGTGACGGGGCGGGGCTTTTATCGGTCCGGGTCGGTCCCGGTGGGGGTGTCCTTCCTGCGTATCGGGAGGGCGGCCGCGCTCGCCCTGTCCGCCGCCGGCGTCCTCCAGGCGGCAGCGGCCGCGGGCGCGGCCCACTATGGATCCGTCGTCGCGGCCGAGGTCGGGGCCGCCGCCTCCGACCTCGCGGCGGAGCTGGACGGGCTCGAGGGGACCCTCGCCTCAGCCCGGTCCGGGCTGGATCGGGCCTCCTCAGGACTCAGGGGTGGGGCGGCCAGCCTGGAGAGGCTGGCTGGGGAGCTGGAGTCCGTGGAGATAATGGGATACAGGCCGCTGTCCGGGGCGGCGGCCGACCTCAGGTCCCTGGCCTCCAACCTCTCCGCGACGGCCGAGGGCATATCCTCCGTGAGCCTGCCCGACGTCTCCGGGCTGAGGGCCCGGTTGGCCGGGATATCCGAGGTCGTCTCCTCGGCCGAGGCGGCCCTGAATCTGCTGGCCGCCTCCCTGGGGCTCGGGGGGGTCGGCCTCGCGCTGGCCGGCGCGGCCCTCTACCGGCTATCCGACTGACGCAGGACCCTCGGAATCCCCAGATCGCCGGGCCTCACCCTGACGTCCCTGGGCCTGGCCGCCAGGACGAACCCGGAGAGGCGCCTCCCCGGCGTCGGAGAGAAATCCACGTCCTCGAACTCGGTCCACAGGATGGCCATCAACCCGGCCAGGTCCCAGAAGCGGACGTGGTGGATGGCGGGTCCCCTACCGGACAGCAGGTCCACCGCGGCCCTCCTGTAGCTCCCCCTGAGGTGATCGTACCCCAGGTGGGCCGTGACCAGGAGCCTCCCCGGGCCCACGTCCTCGGCCAGCAGCCTCTCGTACCTCCCGGGCCTGAGGATCCCCTCCACCCTGTCCTGCTCCTGCACCACGAACAGCCCGTCTCTGGACAGGGACTCCGCGACCGACGCCGCCAGCCTCACCAGGTCCCAGGCGTCGAAGTGGGGGGTGGAGTGACCGTAGAGGAGCGCCACGTCGAACTCGCCCCCGAGAGAGTGGACGTCGACGGCGTCCACCTCGGCCGTGGAGATCTCCAGGCCGAGCTCTTCCCTCGCGAATCTCCGGGCCTTCTCCAGGTCTTCCCCCCTCAGATCGACGGCGGTCAGCTCCACCCGGGCCCCCCTACCCAGTAGGACCCTGGCCAGGGCGACGCCGCCGATCCCCGTCCCCGAGCACAGGTCGAGCAGCCTCACCCTCCCCCGGCCGACCGCCTCTCGGAGCCAAGCGTGATCAACCAGGGATTCGAGCAGCCCGACCGCCTCCCTGTATCTGGCCCTGCCGGCCTCGGACCACGGATCCATGGGCCAGATCCCCAGGGAGTAGAGTTCCCGGAGCGAGTCGGCCCTGTCTCTCCCCATCCGCGGAGGGCGGGGGCTCACCCCCCTTAAAAGGGGGGCGGGTCATCCCCCTGAGTTGAGGGTCGACGCTATCTCCTTGGCCCTCTTGGTGGCGGCCTCGACGGCCCTCATGAGGGCAGTCCTTATCCCGCTCTCCTCTATGTAGAATATGCCCTCTATGGTGGTGCCCGCCGGGGTGAGCACCATCTCCTTTATGGTGGCGGGGTGGAGTCCCGTCTCCAGGTACATCTTGGCGGTCCCGAGCACGGTCTGGGCCGAGGAGAGGTAGGCCAGGTCCCTGGGGAGCCCCACCTTGAGGCCGGCGTATGCCATGGCCTCTATGAGGGTGGCCACGTACGCGGGGCCGCTCCCGCTGAGGGCGGTGACCGCGTCCATGTGCTCCTCGTCCACCTCCGCGTACGATCCCATCTCGCCCAGGAGCCTCTCCACGATCTCCACGTCCTCGTCCGTCACCCCGGGTCCCCTGCAGTAGGCGGTGAAGGAGGCCCCGACGGACAGGGCTATGTTGGGCATGGCCCTCACAACCTTGGCCCCTGGGGCCGCGGCGGCCAGCCTCTCCACCGGGACGGCCGCCGCCACAGATATCAGGATCTTCCCGGCCAGCAGGTCGGCCACCTCGTCCAGGACCTTGACGGCCTTCCCGGGCTTGACCGAGAGGAACACCACCTCCGCCTTCGAGGCCACCTCCCTGTTGTCCCTCGTGACGGTGACCCCGTGCCTCTCCAGGTCCCTTGCCAGCTCCACCTTCCTCCTGGAGGCGATGACCTCGTACTTCCCGCTGTCGGCCAGTATCCTGGCTATGGCCGACCCTATCTGACCCGCCCCTATCACGCCGACGCGCATCATGCGTCCACCAGACCCGGCCAGCCGTATTTACCCGTTTTCTTCGACTACCATGGTTAAGAGCTACCCCCGGACCCGGGCGGGGATCGGGATGGTCGAGCCGGTCGTCGGAGCGGCCGAGGAAGTCCCGGAGGAGGACGTCCCGGGGGCTCCCGGGACCAAGATAAGGTGGCTCCTGTCTCCCGGCGTGGGGGCGCCCAACTTCTCCATGAGGCTCTTCTCCATAGCCCCGGGGGGCAGGATACCCGAGCACTCCCACGACTGGGAGCACGAGATATACGTCCTCTCGGGCAGGGGGGTGATAACCATATCCGGCAGGAGGCACGAGGTCGGGCCGGGCACCTACGTTCTCATCCCCCCGAACCTGCCCCACGGATACGAGCAGGTGGGACCCGAGGAGCTCAGGTTCCTCTGCCTGATACCGAACAGGGGCGCCGGCGGCAGGTGAGCGGCGGGCCCCGCCCGCTACAGTCCCGCCGCGGCCGCCAGGTGGGCGGCCGCCCCGGCTACCAGCAGCCCCCAGGCCAGGGCGGCGAGCTCCAGCGCAGCGGCGAACCTGCACCCCAGCTCCCGGCACGCGGTCCCGAAGGCTATCACGCACGGCAGCTGTATCGTAGAAGCCAGGCCGAAGGTGACCATCTGGGCCGGGGTCATGTAGGCCCCTATCCCGCCCTCCCCGGCTGCGACGGCCAGCATCCCCACCGTCAGGTCCTTCTGGAGGAACCCGAAGGCCAGCGGCACGGCCGCCCCCGCCGGAAGGAGGAGCCAACCCTCCGTCAGGGGCCTGAGCGGCCCGACGACCGCCGACACGAGACCGACCTCCTCGGCCAGCCTGTATCCCATCCCCCCCAGGAACAGCAGGGGGATGACCACGTAGACGAAATCCCTCATCCTGATCCAGCTCTTCGCGAGAACGTTGGAGGCCATGGGCCTCCTGTAGGGTGGCAGCTCGAGCAGCAGGGGAGAAGAGGGCTCTCCCAGCAGCAGGGATGAGAGCCTCGTCAGGACCAGTCCCGCCGCCACGGACACCACGTAGACGGCCGCCGCGTGCCAGGGCCCGGCGTAGGACGCCACCAGACCGAAGATCACGGCGCTCCTGGAGGAGCACGGGATTCCAACCAGTCCCACCGCGGCCCTCATCCTGCTCCTCCTGGACGGCAGTATCCTGGTGGCCTTCAGGGCGGGCACGCTGCACCCGGCCCCGAGCATCAGGGGTATGGCCGCCTTCCCCGGGAGCCCCAACCTCCCCATGATCCTCGACAGGCTGAGGACGGTCCTGGGCAGCACGCCCACGTCCTCCAACGCCCCCAGCATCAGGTAGAACAGGAACACGTAGGAGACGGCTATCCCGACGCCGGCGGCCGTCCCCGTCAGGGCCGCCTCCGCGAGATCCGCCCACCACCCGGCCCCGGCGAGGATCCGGTGGGAGGCGGCCAGGATCAGGTTCGCCGCCCTCGTCATGATCCCCTGGGCCGCGCCCCCCGCGACCGTCAGCGCGTAGAAGGCCGCCCCCAGGATGCCCAGGTTGACGATCCAACCGTAGGTCGGGTTGAGGAGCACCCTGTCGGCCCGATCGGACAGGGAGGGTCGCCTCCTCCCGCCGGACACCCTCTCCATCCGGGAGCACCCGGCGGCTACGAGGGCCGCGTAGCCGTGCCTGGTGAGCATGAGGTCCCTCGCCAGATCCCCGTGGTGCTCCAGGACATCGCGGGGGAGGAGGCCGCCCGCCCTCAGGCCCACCATCTCGGCGACGTCCTCGTCCCCCTCGAGCAGCCTGATGGCCAGGAACCTGCGGGGGAATCTCGTCCCGGCCGGGAGGGCAGAGGCGACCGACGATATGGCCTCCTCTATGTGGTCGTCGTACCTCAGCACGATGGGTCTCACCTCCATCGAGGCCGCCCCCATTATCGTGGCCACCAGCCTGGCGAGCCCCCTCCCCGTCAGCGGATTTATCGGCACCACGGGGACCCCGAGCCTCTTGGCCAGCTCCGCCGGGTCGACGCGTATCCCCTTCCTCTCCGCCTCCTCGACGAAGTTCAGGGCGACCACCATCCTGACCCCGGCCTCCCTGAGCTGCAGCGTTAGGTAGAGGGACCTCTCCAGGGAGGTGGCGTCCACCAGGTTCACCACCACGTCGTAGTCCTCCCGGAGGAGGGCCAACTTGGCGACCCTCTCGTCCTCCGAAGAGTCGGACAGGCTGTACACCCCCGGGGTGTCCAGGATGGATATCTCCAGGTCGTACACCCTGGCCGTCGCCTCGGTGACCTCCACCGTCGTCCCGGGGTAGTTGGACGCTATGACCCGACCCCCGGCCAGGGCGTTGAGGAGGCTCGACTTCCCCGCGTTCGGCTGTCCGAAGAGGATTATCGAGATCCCCGACCGGCTCAGCCCCCACCACCGCCCTCCGGGATCACCAGGATCATGTCGGCCAGCTCCCTGCCCAGGGCCACCTTCCTCCCGGAGACCTCCACCACGATCCCGTCTCCCAGGTCCTCGGTCACGGAGACCACGGCGCCGGGCGCCAGCCCCATGCCCAGGAGCCTGGAGAGGATCCTAGAGTCTTGGGCAGATATGGCCACGATCTTGACCGACGATCCCACCCTCACCTCCCCCAGACCGACCGCCCCCTCGGCTAGCCTCACCCTCTCCCTCATCTTCCCCAGGAGGTCCCCTGGGACCACGTGCTCCAGGACGTGGGCCAGGTCGTGCGCCCGCCCCTCTCGGAACTCCCTCCGGAAGAACTCCTCTATCGTCCTGTGCCTCTCGTACAGGGAGGCCCCCTCGGCCAGCCCGGGCTCGGTCAGACGGATCCTGTTCCCCCTCCTGAGGATCTTCCCCTCGGATTCCAGCTCGCCGAGGATCTCGTCCAGGTCGGCCCCCTCAATTCCCACCTCCTCCGAAAGCTCCCCCTCCCCGACCCACTCCGAGGGACGCCCGCTCTCCACCACGTACCTGAGCACGTCCTCCTTGGCCACCCTCAGGCGGTCCATCTCCCCCCACCCGGGTCGGGATCATCCCCTATAACGTTTGGGTCCGGGTCTCCGGAAATCTCCGACCCGCCCGAGGCCAGCGGTATGGAGATCAGTATCATGGCGGCCCCGACCGCCTGCCCCGCGCTCAGTCCCTCCCCGAGGAGGGCGGCGGCGAGGGCGGAGGCGAAGACGGGCTCGGCCAGGAGTCCCAGGGCGGCGGCCTCTGGGGGTATCCTCGACTGGGCCCACCCCTGGAGGTAGAAGGCCCCGGCGGTCGCCACCACGGCCGTGTAGACCACGGCGGCCAGCGAGACGGGGTCGGACGGCAGCCTCGTCTCCCCGACCGCGGGGGAGCCGGCGGCCGCCAGCAGGGCCACCGGGATGGCCTGGCCCAGGGCCAGCCTGGCGGGCCCCTCCGAACCGACGAGCCTGTCCACCGCCACCACCTGCCCGGCCCAGGCGGCGGCGCAGGCCAGGGTCAGCAGGTCCCCCCAGGATGGGGGTTCCCCTCCGTAGATCCCGGTCAGCAGGGCGAGCCCGGCGACCCCCAGGACTATTCCCAGGACCGCCCGCCGGTTGGGCTTCCTGCCGAACAGGAGGGCCTCGATGGCGGGAACCATGGGGACGTTGAGCCCGGTTATGAAGGCGGACTTGGTGGCCGAGGTCCCGGTCAGCCCCTCCAGCTGGAGGGCGAACCCCAGGAAGACCAGGACGCCGGTGCCCATGGATCTGGGGCCGGGCGCCTCTCCCGCGATGGCCCACAGGAGGGGGATCGCCAGGGCGAACCTGGCCGCCAGGAAGGGGAGGGGATCCGAGCTCGCGAGGGCCGCCTTCATGGCCGGGAAGGTCCCGCCCCAGGCGGCGGCCACGGCCAGTATGGCCAGCGTCCCCTTGGCCGACTCGTCCACCCGACCGCCGCCGGGCGCACCGATATAACTCCCCCGTCAAACAAAATTACTAGAACTGTTTAAATATTAGTAACCATAATTACATAGTAGAATGATCGGGGGGAGGATCGTCAAGGTCACCAGGAACTACCAGGTCACCATACCGAAGGCCGTCAGGGAGTCCGCGGGCATCGGTGAGGGGGACTACCTGGAGGTCTCCCTCGACGGGGAAGGCCGCATAGTGATGCGCAAGGTGAGGAGGGATAGGAAGAAACTCAGGCTCGGGAGGAAGCTGACCCCGGAGGAGATAGAGAAGATCGTCAGGATCGGGCTGGGGGCGAGCCTGGATTGAGGGCCGTGATCGACACCAACGTGCTGGTGTACGACACCTTCGAGGACTCCCTCCACCACGAGGGCGCCAGGCGTCTCCTGGACTCGCTGGACCTCTGGGTGATCCCCCTCATAGTCATGTACGAGTACGTCTGGTTCATGCGGGGGGCCGGAGTCGACCCCCGGGACGTCGCGGGGAAGATAGAGGAGTACGCGTCCCCCGAGAGGGCGAGGGTCAGATCGGCGGGTCTGGAGGGGATCAGGTGGGCCCTGTCCGCCGTCTTGGGGGAGGGACTCTCCCTGTCGCGGTTCAACGACAAGGTGGTCCTACGGGTCGCGATCTCCGAGGGAACCCCCCTCGCCTCCTACGACTCGGCCCTCCGGAGGCAGGCCGCGGCGGAGGGGATCCAGGTCCTCCCCCGGACGATCACGGGAACCTGAGGACTTCCAGCTCTCGGAGCCCCGGGTCCCTGCATATGAGGACTCCGCCGCTATCCCTGACGGCCCTGAGGTACTCCACGTGTTCCCTGCCCACCCTGTGCCCCCTCATGAGTATGGGTATGCCCGGCGGGTACGGGACCACGTTCTCTGCCGATATCATACCCACGGCGGCGTCCAGTGGGACCCTCTGGGTAACCATCCTCTTGGGCATCCTCCTGAGGAGGTACGGCTCCATCCTCGGCGGGTCGACGCCTATGGGGGGGACCAGGAGCCTCTTCTCCCCCTCGAGCTCCCTCCCCGAAAGCAGGGAGGCCACCGCCCGGGCCGTCCTCTCCGGGGCGTCTCCCGGCAGCTGGAACGTGGCCACGAACAGGAGGGAGTTGTAGTTCGCGGTGTCCGGGACCACCCTCATCCTCTCCTGGAGCTCCAGGTCGAGCCTGAACCCGGTGACGCCGAAGCCCGTCAGGGCCACCTGGACCTTGGTCAGGTCCACGCCCCCCACCCTGTCCCCCCACCTCTCCAGAGCCTCCCCCGGGTCCAGCACGCCGAGCCCCGGGACCTCTTCCCCCAGTCGCGACCTCAGATCCCCAGCCAGGGAGATCACCCTCTCCACCTCTTCCCTCCCCCTCTCCTCCAGCCTGGCCCTGGCGGCGTCCAGGGAGGCCAGGAGGTGGTAGGAGGGGCTGGTCGTGGTGTAGCCGGAGTAGGCCTCCCACATGACCTCCGGGTCTATCCTCCCGTCCCTCCAGTGTATCATCCCGGTCTGCTGGAGGGATCCCCCCTGCTTGTGGGTGCTCTGGATGCTGACGTCCGCTCCAACCTCCATGGCCGTCTCCGGCAGCCGGTCGCTGAACATGAAGTGGGCCCCCCAGGCCTCGTCCACTATCACCGGGATCTCGTCGTCGAACTCCCTGATCGCCCTCACGGTCTCCCTCAGCCTCCCGGACAGTCCCCCGTAGGTTGGATTCGACAGGAGGACGGCGTTGGCCTCCGGATACCTCCTGAGGGTCTCGACCACCTCGTCCGGGGTCGGGGGGATGAAGAGCTCGTACTCCGGGTCGTACCCGACCGGGATGAACCTGTACCTTATCCCGAAGTCCTCGCACGCGTTGAGGACGCTTATGTGAGCGTTCCGGGCTACCACGACCAGGGGGGTCCCGTAGGTGAGGCTCAGGTATCTCATTACGACGTACACGCTTCCCGTAGATCCGTGGACGCTGAACAGGGTGTGATCGGCGCCGTAGAGCCTGGCAGCCCTCTCGTGGGCCTCCCTGAATATCCCCGAGTTCTCGGCCAGGGTGCCCCGGATGGACAGGCTGGCGCTGACGTCCGACCCGTAGACGTCCTCCACCCTGGGGGCCCCTGGGAGGACGGAGGGGGTGCACCACCTCAAGTACTCCCCCACCTCCCCGTTGAGGAACTCCACGATGGGCGCCCTGCTCCCCCCGGCCACGGGTCGGGGGGCGGCTGCGGGACGTTAAAAAGCGATCCCCGGAATGGGACCCGGTGACCGCCGCTTGTCCGTCCCCCCCGAGGTCGCGGCGGCCCTCCTCTCGCTGGCCGGGGCCGCGACGAAGGCGGCAGATCAGGTTGAGGACGAGGGACTCTGGTTCCCGTGGGCCGGGCCTCCGCTGGGCCTGCTCTTCGGGATACTGATGGGCCTGTCCGCCTGGGCCGGGGGGGACTTCTCCGCCCTGGTGACCGCCGTGGCCGTGGCCGTGACCCTGGCCGGCAAGGTGGACGCCCCATCCCACAGGGTCGGCCTGGCGGCCCTGATGACGCTGGTCCCCCTGGCCCCCGGGGAACCGGACGTCCCATCGCTGGCCGTCCTCTCCGCGGCCGCCTACCTGGACGAGCCGCTGAGCGACGCGGCCGACAGGGGTGAGGCGCCGGCCGCCGCGGCGGCCCTGATGAGGGCCAGGCCCGTCCTCAAGGCGGCCCTGGCCCTACTCCTGATCGCCGGGGCCGTCTCCCCCTGGGCCGCCCTCGGGGGGTGGGGATTCGACGCCTGCTACCTCGCCGCCGGCAGGCTCCTGGGTCGCGACCGACCCGGCCGCGCCAGGGGTTGACCCCCCTCCCCGGCGCTCGACCCTCCTGGCGGCCCTCCTCAGCCTCTCGGCCAACGCCCCCACGGCCCTGTCGTATATCCCCCTGAAGCTCCTGTAGAAGACCTTGGCCAGGTCGTAGGTTATCAGGAAGAAGACCGCGATCAGGGTCAGGGCCGATGCCCTGGCGGCCGCCCCCCCGACCACCGGGACGGCCTGCAGCCCCGCGGGCAGGAACCAGATGAGGACCGCCGTGAAGGTCAGGTAGATCAGGTCCGTCAGGGCCTCTCTCACCGCCGACCTGGTCACCGCCCCGAGCCTCCTGGCCAGCCACCCCGAGGACAGGTCCACGAAGAACTTCCCGGCCATGAGCAGCCTGTACCCGAAGTAGACCACCGCCACGGTCCTGAGGATGGCGATCAATTCGTCGGCCCCGACGGAGATCCCACCCAGCTCCAGGGGCGGCAGCCCCGCGACCGCCCCGGAGGCGGCCGTCAGCACCGTGAGGGAGATCAGGAGCCAGAGCCCGCTGGCCAGCAGGGAGGAGAGGTTCTCCTCCACCTCTCCCCCGATCCTCCTCGTCGGCCGACGTTCGACCTCCGGGAGGGGAGGCCTCCAGGGCTCTATCCCGGCCCTCGGCGCCCTCTTACCGGGAACATCGGCCCTCCTGGAGGCCGCCAACATGACGGCTGAGGCGGCCGCCGGCACCACCGCCATGTACAGGAGGAACCCCAGCGGCCTGCCGACCGCCAGGAACAGGGCGGCGGCCAGGAGCCTCACGTCCCTCCCGGCAGGGCTCCACCTCCTGAATCGGATCACCCAGCTGTTGGACGCCCACCCCAGCAGGTGGGACGAGTAGCTGTAGACGAAGACCCCCCCGGCGGCGGCGGAGACGAGGGCGACCCCGGGGGCGCCCGAGACCCCGGCCGCGATCCCGGCGGCCGCCACCACGGCCAGGTCCGCGACCCTGTCCATCAGCGCGTCCAGGGCGCCGCCGAACCTGCTGGCCGACCCGCACAGCCTGGCCACCTCCCCGTCCACCCCGTCCACTATAGACGACAGCTGCACGGCCGCCGCGGCGGCCAGGAGGCGTCCCGCGGCGGCGGCCGCGGCGCCGGCCAGGCCCAGGGCGAGCGAGGCCAGGGACACCAGGTTCGGCGAGGGGCACCTCCCCCTGAGGTACAGCCCCACCGACAGCGCGGTCGAGACGGGCCTGTTCAGGTACCTGGACACCGGACCGTCCCCGGGCTTGATCAGGGACCTCCTCAGCAGCTTGGGCAGCATCCTCCTGGCCTCCTCGAGATCCTCCGGGGTGTCCACGTCCAGCCAGAGGAGGCCGGTGACGTCGACGTGGTCGACCTGGGAGTCCTCGACGGCCCTCCTGAGGGCGTCGGCCACCGTGGCCCCGGGCCCCCTCTCCCGGAGCACCTCTTCCACTATCTCCGTCGCCCTGGAGGAACAGTAGAAGAGCCCGGTGTCTATGCCGTAGATCGCCGGGGCCCTCTTCCCCACCCAGTCTACCCGCCCCTCCCGGAGGACCACCTTGAGCCCCTCCTCCACCCTGTCCCACCTGGGGTTGGCGTCCAGGCACAGGGTGAAGGCGGAGTCTCCCCTCATCTCCAGGAGCCTCCTGAGCATCTCCGGCTCGAAGACGTGATCCGACATCACCAGGACGAAATCCCCCTCCCCAGCGGCCTCTATCCCGACCTTCAGGGAGTAGAGGTTTCCGAAGCCGCCCTCCGCCTCCACCGGGACGACCTCTATCCCGCCGCCGTACCTCTCCTCGAACAGGCGGGAGAACTCCCTCCGGGTGACCACCACTATCCTATCGAACCCGGCCTCCCTCAGCCACCTCAGGGTCAGATCCATTATGGCGAGCCCGGGGGCCAGCTCGAACAGGCACTTCGGCTTATCCCTCGAGTGATTCCCCATCCTGGTCGCCGATCCGGCCGCTAGGATCACAGCTGTGGTCGTCATCGATCCCAAACCTCCCGGCGGAGAGGAGGAGACGCGCCTCCCCCCAGGCGGACCAATAAAAAGGGGGACCCGGCCGGGTCCCAGCCCCGGCGCGTCTCGGCCGGTCCGGTCCGATCCGGTTGGGTCGCGGCGCGTCCGCCGGGTCGGGGTGTCCCCGCCCCAGGTAGGGATCTCCCGGGGTCCCCCTCGGGTCGGTCCGGATTGCGGGAGCCGACGACCCCGGACCCCTGACCACCCCGCGGCCAGCACCGAGTCGCCCCCCGCCAGGACGGCGGATCCCCTTGGCCCGGTCAGCCGGGCCCGGCCTGGAGCCTCGGCCCCCCGGGGGCCTGGGAACCAGAGGCCCCACCCCACCCCACCCCACCCCACCCCAGATCTCCTGTCAGATTTCCCTCCGATGGGAGCATCCCCAGAAGCGTGACGGGCACCAGCGGCGGATTCGAATTCTCGGGCACTCCCCGAGCAGATCCGTCCGAAGGTCGCTCGCAATCTGTCCCAGACTCCCGGCGGTTTCCCCCGGCCGCCCCCGGGCCCTCCTCTCCCGCCGCAACCTACAACCTGAGACGTCTGCCGGAAGACTCCAAGAATCGCCCAAACCACCTGACGGCCTCCTCCTGAGCCGAGTTCTCCAGGGAGCACGGCCTCAGGGACCTCACCCTGTATATCGCCTCGTCCGGCGGGATCCCCCTCCGAACCAGGTACGCGGCCAGCGCAGTCCCGGTCCTGCCGCAGCCCATCAGACAGTGCACCACCACCCTCTCCCCCGAGGAGGCGTGTCCCTCGAGTATACCGGTTATTAGGTCGAGCTGTCTCACGGTGGGGGCCGAGAAGTCCTCCACCGGGACGACGTGGTGCTCCAGCCCGACCTCCCGGATGGTCTCGGCGACGTCGGGCGGGAGGTTGGGATCCAGGGATACCACCGCCCTCACGCCGACGCCGAGCAGCCACACCACCTCCTCGGGAGAGGACGGCATGGCCGACCCCGCGACGAACTCGTCCAGCCAGGAGAAGTTCCTGGGCCTCCGGGCGCGCACGCCGCGGCGGGTCGGTCGCGCCCTTAATCGCTTCCGATCCACGGTAGATCCCTCCCGATCTGGCCTCTCTGCATGACCTCGGAGGTCGCCGGGCACCCTCCTACCTCAGGGAACCGGAGGTCTAGGTCTCCAGGACGGTCGACAGCCCCCCGATCGTCTGGGGGCGGCGGATCACAGGCCCAGCACCGACACCCTGACCGTCCTGGTCCTGGGCCCGTCCAGCTCCAGGAGAAGCACCCTCTGCCACGTCCCCAAGTCGAGTCTCCCCTCCCTCACTGGGATCGACCTGGAGTTCCCCACCATCGAGCTGATTATGTGGGCGTGGGCGTTCTGCTCCCCCGGCATCCCGGCGTACTTCTCGTTGTGTCTGTACCTCCCGCCAACCGGGACGAGCCCGGTCAGGGACTTCAGGATGTCCTCCCACAGATCTGGATCACCCTCGTTCACTACGACCGCGCAGGTGGTGTGGGGAACGGAGACCACGGCGATCCCATCCTGGACGCCGGAGGCTGAGACCGCCTCCCCGACCTCGGGCGTGACGTCGATCACCTGCAGCCTCTCGGACGTCCTGACCGCGAACTCGGAGGTGGGCACCTCGGTCACCCCCCCAAGCGGACCCCGACCCGATTTAATGGGCCCCCTCCCGCGCCGCGCGCACCGTCAGCCTCCAGCTGGAGGGCACCCTCCCCGGGCAGAATTCATCCCTGGGATTCTGCGCGTCGATTCCGCCTCTCGACCGACGCCGGTTCAGCCAGACGCGACGACGGCCACCCTGACCAGGCCGGCCGCCTCGGCGGGGACCTCCCTCCTCTCCCCCCCGACCTCCACCCTCAGGAAGCCGTCCCCCACCTCGACCACCCTGATCACCCACCCCGGCGCCACCAGGTCCAGCAGGCTCGGGTCCCCGACCTCGACCACCACGGCCCTGTCCCCCTCGCCCAGGCGGTTCATGGGAACGATCTCCAGCCCCGCCAACTTCTCCTCGGGGGGCTTCCCGCAGAACCACGGCAGCCTCCCCTCCTCGGAGAAGCGCCTGAACCCCAGGAGCCAGAGGGGCTCCACCTCGGAGCAGGCCTCGAAGAACTCCAGGAACCTGATGAACCTGTTCAGGGTGTCCTCGTCCAGGTAGTGCTCCATGGAGCAGGCCTCCCGGGCGGCCTCCTCCTCCTCCACCCCGAGGAACTCCGACAGGAATCTCTTGAGCACCACGTGCCTCCTGTAGACGTCCCTGGCGATCCTCCTCCCCTCGGGGGTCAGCTCTATCCACCCGTACCTCTCGTAGCTCACGAGCCCCCTCTGGCTCAGGGATCTCAGCATCTGAACCGCCGAGGGCATCCTGACCCCCAGCAGCCTCGAGACGTCCCTCAGCCTGGCGGGCCTCCCCCCTCCCTCCTCCTCTATAATTAGGAGGGCCTCCAGGTAGTCCTCCTCCCTCGGGGTGAGACCCCCCTCGCCTCTTCGGCCCATCTAAGAAACTTAGACGGTCCTTCATACTTAACCTTATCCAGAGGGGCAACGGTAACGTAATTTAGAAGCCTCGAGGCGGCCGGCCGATGGCGAACGCCGAGGGGTTGGGCGGGTCGATCCCCGCCACTGTCGCGGCCGTGGGGACCTTCCTGGCGGTCTCGGCGGCCGCCTACCTGGCGTGGCCTCCGAGCCCGACGGAGGTGACCTGGGGAATCGTCTTCGTCGCATGGATACTTTTCATAGTGTTCTGGGCCTCGAAGCTGGTGGCTGCCAGGTGGAACAAGTACATAGCCAGAAAGTTCATCCACTTCACCACCGGGGGGCTGGTGGCCGTCCTCAGCCCGTGGATCTTCGAGACGCCGACGATCCCGGTCATAGGGGCGGCGGGAATGGCCCTCATGACCGTCCTCCCGAGGATATGGGGGAGCGAGCTGGACTGGTATCAGGTGAGGGACAACTTCGGGGACACCTGGTTCTGCGTGAGCTTCGCCCTCCTCTACGCCCTACTCTGGTGGACCGATCTCAGGCTCGCCGTGATACCCGCTGTGTTCATGGCCTACGGCGACGGGGTCACGGGCGTGGTCCGGAGCGTGGTGTACGGGAGGTGGATCAAGGGATGGTGGGGGACCGCGGCCATGGCCCTGGTGTGCCTCCCGGTGGGCCTCCTGGCCGCCGGCGTGCCGGGCCTCCTGGCCGGGGCCGCCGCCACCGCGGTGGAGAAGCTCTCCCTGCTGGACGACAACATCACGGTTCCGGCGGTCTCCGCCGCCGTGCTCTACCTCCTGATGTGACCGGCGGATCAGGGGAGGGAGACCGCGCCCCTCAGCACCGGCCGGTATAGGAGGTTGGCGAAGGCGGCCTTCAGCAGGAAGTCCAGTGCCATCAGTACCGCTGCCGCCGTCAGGGGGCGCCTAAGGTCGCGCCACCCCAGGTCGGTCTGCCCCAGGAGCCTGAGCAGGGGGACTGAGAGGACCGTCCCCAGCGCGGTGTACCCCACCACGCGGAGGATGGCGTAGATCGGCCAGCCGGCCGCCAGCACCACCGCCTCCCTCCCGGGCACCGCGCTCAGTATGAGGCACCCGTAGTAGAAGTTCATGTAGTTCAGGAGGACGGCCCCTAGGGCCAGCCCCAGCATCCCGCCGCTCGCCAGCGACAGGGCCGAGAACACCGCGATCTCCCTGACCTTGGGCCAGAAGAACAGGGAGGGGTCCCCCTCGGCCCCCCGGCCCGTCCTTATCCACTCGAACATCTCCGCCCTGTAGGACTCCCCCATCAGGATCAGGGGCCCAACCCCTCCCCCGGAGGCCACGGTCGCCGCGGTCACCGCCGCCCCGGAGGCCGCCGCCCAGAGGAGGACGTGGACGACCGCGGACCAGATTCTGCCCGCCCTCAGGTCCCCCAGGTACACCGGGTATATGGCGGCGGTCATGACCGCCGGGAGGAGGATCGGGTGGATCCGCGCCAGGGCGAGGCCCAGCAGCGCCGAGACGAATCCCAGGGAGGCGGAGACCAGCATCCCGCCCACCCCGGATCCCAGGTCCTCGAGCCTCATAGTCCGGCGCCCCGTCGGCCGATTAAAAAGGACTTTTAACCGAGCCCGCGCCTGCGGACGGGTGATCTCCCGCTTGAGGGCATCGGTCAGGAGGGCGGGGCCAGGGGACGCGGGCCCGCTGGCCGAGATGCTCCGCGAGTTCTACTCTTACCACTCCTCCATGCTGGGCGGTCGCCCGATCCGCCGGGAGGAGGGGGAGAGGCTGGCCCGCGAGGCCCTGTCAGACCCCAGGTCCTCCGTGCTGCTGGCGGAGGAGGGGGGAGAGATCGTCGGCTTCGCCAGGATTCAGGAGCACGAGGGGGCGATCTTCCTCAGGGAGATATACGTCAGGCCCGGCCTCAGGCGCAGGGGCGTGGGTTCCGCCCTCCTCTCGGCGTGCGAGGGGGAGGCGGCCGACAGGTGGGGCCGGGGGGACCTATACCTGAGCGTCGTGCCGGCCAACCTGGGGGCCCTGGACTTCTTCCTGGCCAGGGGCTACGACTTCCTCAACACCCTGGAGCTGACCAAGTGGGAGGGGGGAGCCGACTCGGAGGTGGTCCTCCTGGGCAGGAGGCTGGGGGTCAGGCTGGGGCGCGCGGCGTCCACCCCGCCGGGCCTGCTGAGGGGGATGGAGGCGCGCGTCAGGCCGGGGGAGTTCTGCGTCGCCAGGTGCCGACGCAGGCCGGGCTCGGCCTTCGCCGTGGTGGACGACGGGAAAGAGATCACGGTAGTGGCCCCCTGCGGGGAGTTGGAGGAATCCGGGTGCGGCCCGACGGACGTGGAGCGCGGCTACAGGATCCTCACGTTCGAGGCCGAGCTGCCCTTCGACCTGGTGGGATTCATGGCCGCCGTGTCCGGGGCCCTGGCCGCCGAGGGGGTGAGCCTGCTGGCCCTGTCCTCCTACTCCACCGACCACGTGCTGGTCAGGTCGGGCGACCTCGACGCGGCCGAGAGGGCCCTGCGCAGGCTCGGCATGAAGGTATCGCGGTGACCCCGATCCTCCCGGCCGGCCGGGAGCCTCCCCGAGATTGATTAGAGTGAGAAAGAAGGGGAAGAGGGAGGAATGAGGGGGAATGAGCTAGCGGGGCGGCCGCGGCGGGCTTGGCCCCCCCTCACTCAGCCCTCCCCAGACCCGCCCTCCTCACCCAGCTCCCTCAACCTCTCGTCGATCTCCCTCAACCTCTCCTCGATCCAGCGCTTCCTCTCCCGTAGGTAGGCTATTTCCTCCTCCCTAGAGAGGATGCCCGGGGGGGTCGGGGGGGCCCGTCCGGGTGAGGGGGGCCAGGTCGGGCCCGCCGGCGGGAGCGGGGAGGGGGGCCAGCCCAGGGGAGGGCGCCCCGGAGCTGGGAGCGGGCCCGTCGGGGCACCTCCCCCCTCCAAGAAGTCTTTGACGGCGTCCCTCACCTTCATGCCCCCGTAGCCCGGGACCGGTCTGATCCCCATGCTGGTCAGGGCGGCCAGCGCGTTCGGACCGAAGTCTCCCGCTATGACCGCCTCGGCCCCCAGGCTGACTACGAACTGGACGGCCGCCGGTCCCGCACCGCTGGCCGCCCGGGCCGCCGGGTTGGCGTGGCTGGATGCCCCCTCTATCTCGGTTCCCCTCGCCTCCACCAGCACCACGTAGGGGGCCCGGCCGAAGACGTGGGAGACCGACGCGTCGAGCCCCTCGGGACCGTCGGCGGCCACGGCTATCCTCATTTCCCGCCACCCTCCAGCTCCCTGAGCCTCCTGTTCAGATCCTCCAGCTCCCTCCTGAGTTGATCCCTCTCGGCCCTGAGAGCCTCTGCCTCGGAGGATGGGTTTAGCCCGGGGGAGGTCCAGGGACCAGGATAGGGATAGGGGGGTGGGTACGGGGGGACCGATCCGTAGTACGGGAAGCCGTAGCCGTAGACCTGCCACGCGTGGACGATCCGCCCGTCCGGCGAGATGTAGAAGGCGAAGGGTCCGAGCCCGCTCCTACAGGGCCCCAGGTACCTGTACCCCCTGGCCGCCGCCGAGCTTATCATGGGCCAGCCCAGCATAGCCCCGAATCCGGGTCCTCCTCCCCACCGACCCCACCCGGGTCCTCCTCCCCACCCCCATCCAGCTCCACCCCACCTGCCCCTTCCCCTGCCGCGCCCGCGGCCCCAGTACCACCACGCCATCCGACATCGCACCTCCCATGGATAACATTGATACCCATACTGGAATAAAAAATTGCCGATCGTTCAGCCGCCCCCGCCCTCCAGCTCCCGGAGCCTTCCCTCTATCTCCCTCAGCCTGCCCTCAAGCCACTCCTTCTCCCTCAGGAGGGCGTCCCTCTCGGACTTGGGGATCGGCCACCCGTAGCCGTAGATGGGGGGCCAGGAACCGCCGTAGCCGTACCAGCCCATCAGCCACGGGAGCAGGAGCCAGCACCACCCGCGGCCCCTGCCCCAGCCCCACCACCAGAGCCAGGGCCAGGGTCCGTAGGATCCCCAGTAGGACGGCCAGTACCACCAGGCCACGCCGGTCACCTCCCTTTATGTATCATTGTAACCCATAACTCGCCTATATATATCTAGCCCCCGGCGCGCCCCGGGATGCCTGGTCCCGGGCGGGGGTGGAGGTGGAGGGCCGGGAGGAGGCTCTTCGGGATCCACCCGACCTTGGTCCTGCTGATGATATCGAGGGGCGCCACGAACGGGTACGAGATAAGGAGGAGGATAGAGGAGATCACTGGGCAGCCTCTGCCGGAGGGATTCGTCTACGTCACCCTGGGGAGGCTCGAGTCCTCGGGCCTGGTGGTCTCCTCCCCCGTCCCCGGGGACCCCAGGGGGAAGAGGTTCTACAGGCTCACCCCGGCCGGGTGGCAGGCCCTGGCGGTCAGGATGGCGGAGCTCAGGGGGATGAGGGACTTCATAGACAGGGTTCTCTCCCTCTACGAGGGGGGGACCTAGGGCCCGTCGGATTGGCAGAACCCGGAATGGGTCGGGGAAAAAGAGGGGGGGAATAAGGGAAGTCGAGGGGGTGGTGGAGTGCCCCCCTCAGACCTTCTTGTAGCAGAGCCACCAGTCCTTGCACTCGATCTTGCCAGCCTTGGCGTCCTCGAGCCTCTGCTTGGCGGTCTCCTCGTCGGAGGCTGGAGGCACTATCACCTTGTCCCCTATTATCTCGTTGTTTGGCCAGTTGGCCGGCATGGCGACGCCGTTCTTGTCAGAGACCTGGAGCGCCTTCACTATCCTCAGGATCTCGTCCATGTTCCTGCCCAGCTCCTGGGGGTAGTAGAGGACTACCCTGAGGATCCCCTCCGGGTCCACCACGAAGACGGCCCTGACGGTGTTGGTCCCCTTCCCGGGGTGGATCATCCCCAGCATCTTGGCTATGCTGCCCATGTCGTCGGCTATTATCGGGAACTTGATCTCCTCACCCAGGTTCTCCTTTATCCACTCGACCCACTTTATGTGGCTGAAGACCTGGTCGATGCTCAGGCCTATCAGCTCGCAGTTGAGCTCCTTGAACTGGTCGTACCTCTTCTGGAAGGCGAAGAACTCGGTGGTGCACACGGGGGTGAAGTCGGCCGGGTGGGAGAAGAGGATGAACCACTTCCCCTTGAAGTCGTCCGGTATCCGGATCTTCCCGTGGGTGGTCTGCGCCTCGAAGCTCGGGAACTTCTCCCCGAGCAGCGGGAACCTGATCTCCTCGCTCATGCTCTCACCCATGTTAGGGCAATCTAACATTTAGATCGAGACTAATAAATGTTAGGTTCGATTATAGAACCTACGCGTTCCCCGTCCCGGCAGACCCCTCGGCCGAGATCCCGAGGTTGTTCCGGAGGAACCTCTCCAGGTGCCTCCTGCTCAGGGTGTACCTCACCCCGAACCTGCCCTTGAGGGGCAGCCTGATCAGGTTCCAGAGGAGTCTGAGCACCTCCAGGGGCCCCCTCTCGGAGGGGCCGAGCCTCAGCGCCCCGGTGGGACAGGCCTGGAGGCAGATTAGGCACCCCAAGCACAACTCCGGGTGGGCCACGACGGGCCTCGGGAGCGTCCTCTCCGGCAGCCAGAAGAAGTTGGCGCGCACGGGGCGGACCTCCCACACCTCGTCCCCACGCGGGCACGCGGTGATGCACTCCTCCCCGCCGCCGCAGGCCGCGTAGTATATGGTCAGGCTTACGGGGGCCTCGGAGGGGCTCCGGGTCCGCTCGCCCCGGGCCCGGCCCGGTGCCCCCGACCTCGCGCCCCCCTCCCGGGTCACAGGGAGCCGAGCCACCCCTCCACCTCCTCGAACAGCGAGGCCTCCCTCGCCCTCCAAGACTCGAATCCCTCTGGAGAGTCGGGAAACTCCCCGTACAGCGATATGGCCGCGTCCATGTAGTCCTTCAGCCTCCTGAGCTGGCCGAGTATGGACGGCCTCCTGAGGAGTCTCAGCCCGGCGGATATCCTCCCGACCAGTTCTCCGCTGAGCCTGCCCCTGCTGCCGAAGTCGTACACGTCCTCCCCGGTGACCACCCCCGACGATATGAGGAAGTTCAGGTCGTCGTCGCTCAGCCTCTGCATGTACATCCTGAGCACGTCTAAACCGGCCTGCTTCGCCCCATAGAGGGCGTGGTACCTCTTGTGATAACCCCACAGCCTCCTCAGGGACCAGTCCCCCTCGGACAGGGCCTCGACCGCCGTCTCCGCCGCGGCCCTCGCGCTGAGCATGCTGGGCCCTATCCCCCCTCCGTGTATGGGGTTCGCGGCGCATATGGCGTCCCCCAGGGCCATGAAGCCGTGCCAGGCCATGCAGGGGATCGGCCTCCTGGTCGGAACTATCCCTCCCCCGGCGTGGATCACCTCGGATACCCGGTACCTGGGCCTCACCTCGCCGTAGTACCTCTCCCTGGGGTTCGGGTTCCCCTCCCTCCACTGGACCCCGATCCCCACGTTCAGCCTGTTTCCGCCCTTGTGGAAGGACCACCAGTACCCGCCCGGGGCGATGGACTGGCTGAGGTAGATCACGGCGTATCCTCTTTCCCTCTCCGGGACCTCCTCGACCACCAGGTTCTCCCTGAAGGCCACGTTGTAGTCCTCCCTGGGGGGCCTCCCGGAGACCCACCACCCCCCGGGCAGCGAGGTCCTGAGCTTGGCCGTCACCCCGGTGGCGTCCACGGTGATCTTGGCCCTGAACCTCTTGGCCTCCCCGGACCGCAGGTCCCTGACCTCGACCCCGACGACCCTGTTCCCCTCCGTCAGCGGGGCGACGGCGTGGTGCTCCGCGAACACCTCGGCCCCCTCGGACTCGGCCATCCGGATCATCCTCTGGCCGAAGGCGTGCCTGTTCAGGGCGTACCCCCTGCCGCCGACCACCAGGTGGTCCTCCTCGTTGGGGGCGAACACCTTCACCCCCACGAACTCCCCCTCGGACTCGGCCCCGGACGGGTGGGGGATCCCCAGGGCGTCGAAGTGCCTGGAGTCTATGGCGTCCCCGCAGACCTTGAGTCCTATGAGATCCCTGGGGTTCATGTCGATCAGGGCCACGTCCAGCCCCTCCCTGGCAATCAGGTAGGCGGCCGTGGCCCCGCCCGTGCCGCCGCCCGCCACCACCACGTCGTACTCCGGCTCCATGACGACCACCGCCAGGTGCGCCGAGGGAACCAGGTGCGTCAGGTTAAAATGGGGGTGGTGAGACCCGGGGAACCAGGTGGTCCCCCTGGAACTCGACCTCGCCGACGAGATCCGGTCCCTGGTGGAGGAGAGGATCGACCACACTGTGAGGGGGATAGAGGAGACCCTCAGGACGGTCCTGGAGAGGGGGAGCTTCTCCGAGGGGGAGCTCGTGGATGCCCTGGGGAGGCTCCAGTCCGCCTTCTCCCTGCTGTCCCAGAAGTGGGTCCTCCCGATACTCCTCCTCCTGCTGCTGGGGGGGGAGACCAGGTTCGGGGCGATCAGGAGGACCCTGGGGATAGGGTCCAGGGTCCTTACGGACAAGCTCAGGTCCCTCCAGGCCGCCGGCCTGGTCAGCAGGAGGGTGGACCCGGGGCCCCCGGTGTCCGCGTGGTACCGCCTGACGGGGAGGGGGAGGGAGCTGGCCCTCCTGTCGGTGCCTCTCCTCTACAGGGCGGCCGGGGGGTGACGGCGCCTGCCGGACCCTGGGGAGGTGGCGGAGGGCCTCCCCGAGACGGATGCCCTCTACCTGAGGGATTCCTACCTGAGATCCTGCTCGGCCCGGGTCATCCGGATCTCGGTCGGGAGGGGACGTAGGAGGTACCTGGCGCTGGATAGGACCGTCTTCCACCCGCTGTCCGGGGGGCAGCCCAGCGACGTCGGGGTGATCAGGGGAGAGGGGTTCGAGCTCTCGGTGAGGAAGACCCTCCTAAGACGCGGAGTTGTGATCCACTTCGGCCTCCTCTCCGGTCGGGAGCCCGCCGAGGGGGACGAGGTGAGGTGCGCGCTGGACTGGGGGAGAAGGTACCGGGTGATGAGGCTGCACACCGCGGGCCACATACTGGACGCGGCGGTCTCCCCCCACTACGGGAGGGTCGTGAGGACGCTGGGCGCCATGCACGGCCCGCCCGACCCGCACGTCGACTACGGCGCCGAGACCCCTCCGCCCGATCTCATCCCGTCGATCGAAGAGCGAGCCAACGACATCGTCTCGGCCGACCTGAGGGTGAGGGTGACTTTCGTCGCCCGGGAGGAGACCGCGGGGGCGATCCGCTGGGCTCCCAACCTGGAGAGGCTGCCGCCGTCCCGGGTCTACAGGGTGGTGGAGATAGGGGGCGTGAACGCCGTCCCCTGCACCGGGACCCACGTGGCCAGGACCGGGGAGGTGGGGAGGATAAGGGTTCTGGGGGCAGATCCCGTGGACAGGGGGTTCAGGCTCTCCTACGACGTCTCCCGGGACTGAGATCCTCTGATCTGGGGGGGAGAGGAGGGGGGAGGGAGAGGGGGAGGGGGGATCAGTCCCCCCCGTACCTGCGCCTCAGCTCCTCGTAGACCTCCCTCGATATCTCTCCAGCCCGATACCTCCTCTCTATGAGCTCGAGCATCTGCCTATCTTCCCCTCTCCTCCCGGCCTGGGGGGCCCCTCTGGGGGCCGACCTGGATCTGCGGACGAGGACGAAGGCGGCCGCCGCGGCGGGCGCCCCCGCGCCGCGGGGGGGAAACCAACCCCCCAAAGGGGGCCCCCCCCACCCCCCCCCCCCAGGGGGGGCCCCCCCGGGGGGCGGGGGGGGGGCGGGTGGTGTTGGGGGGGTGGTGGTGGGGGGGGGCGCGGGGGGGGGCGCCCGCGGCCGCGGCGGCTATAACCAACCCACTAGAGGGGCCACCAGCCTCCCCTCCCCCACTTGGAGGGCCCGCCGGGGGCTGCGATGGCTGCTGAGACGGCTGCTGAGACGGCTGCTGCGATGGCTGCTGACCCGGCTGCTGAGACGGCCCAACCGACGCCCTCGGGGTGGACCCGTACTCGTACGGACCGATGTCCGGTCCGCCGCCCACAGGCCTCTCCCCAAACTCAAGATCGTATGGAGGGAAGAACTCCGGGTCCCCCGCGTCTATAGCAGGGCTATCGGGCGAGAGGTGGAAGTCGTCGGAGTCCGGGTCGACGAACTTCGGATCGGCCACCAAGCTGTGCGCGCCGTTCCCGCTCGCCTGGGTCCAAGAGCCGGAGGTCATGTCGTCCCAGGTCACGTCCACCTGGTCACGCTCGAGCCAGATCTCGGAGTCGCTCCTGCTGTACCATATATTGTAATCCTCGGTGAGGCTGACCCCCGAACCCACGTAAATCCCGACCGGGGCGTCGCTGGGGCCGTTGAACGCGAATATGGAGTTTCTTATCTCCACCCACAGGTCGTCCTGAGGGTCGAGCGGCTCGGGCTCCGGGTAGCCCGCGCTCAGCGAGTAGGCCCTGTTCTCCACCGAGTTGAAGGCCACCATCGAGTTGTAGACATAATAATATCCATTGTAGACGAAGTCTATACCCATTAGACCGTTCCTGTATATGGCGGTGTTCTGTATAGTCCCTCCGGTCCAGAGCTTTACCCCCTCCATCCCGTTGTGGTGCACCTTGCACCTGAACACCCCTACCCCTACCCCTCCTATGCCGGAGAGGTTAATCAGCGGGTTCCTGGACCCTATGTCTATCCCGTCTCCCCCGTTGTGGTGGACGTCGCATGCGAGCACATATATGTCGGAGCCCATCTCTACGCTGACGCCGTCCGCCCCGAACCCGGCCTCGGCCCCGTTGCCGTATATGGAGTCGTAGGACAGCTCTATGTCACTGCACGGGCCCGGGGTGCAGTCCACCCCCCCAATGTCGTTGTCGTGGATCACGCAGTTCTCTATGGTCACGTTGTCCACGGGCCCGAACATGGGCTCCTCCCCGCTGTAACCCACCGTCATGTGTATTCCGGTGTCCGAGTTGGAGACATCGAGGTTGTAGAGCCCTATGTGACTGTTCCCCCCGTCGAGGGAGACGGCCCAGATGTCGCAGCCAGTGAGCCTGAGGTTGGCCAGGTTGACGTAGGAGACCCCCGGCCTGAACATCACCCCGTTGGACCCGAACCCGGACAGGTCCAGGACGACCGTCTCTCCCGGGGCGCCGGTTATGTTTATAGGAGCGCCCGGGGCACCGGAGACGTTTATCTCCACCAGCTCGTGGTAGGTCCCCCCGTGGATCACGAGGACGTCTCCGGGCCTGAGGGCGGCGACCCCCCGGGACACGGTGGCCCACGGCTGGGACTCGGTCCCGGGGTTGGAGTCGCTCCCGGAAGGAGACACGTGGTACACGTGCCCCTGCCCCTCGATCCCGCGGCCCGCCGATGGCGCCAGGAGGAGGGCTAGGAGCAGGGCCGAAGCGGCGAGCGACCTCGCTCCCATTACAACATTTCGACGTCCTTTCAATATAACGATTAGTCCGCCGGGAGGGGCCCGTCCGGGTCCCCCCACTTATATCCGGAGGGCCGGCCCGGCGGCGGGGGAGCGAGAATGCCCGAGAGGGGGGAGGTCGAGCGGAGGCTCAGGAGGTTCCTGAAGAACGCTGCCTGGCTGGCCCTCTCCCTGATCCTGCTCGTGGGCATGGACCTCGCCCTCGGCGGGATCAGGTTCAGGGCGTTCGGCGTTGAGCTCGATACCACCGAGGTGATAGGGGTCTTCAGGCTCATGTCCATAATATACTTCGGCTACTGGGTCCTGAGGGACGGCCTCTACCTGCTGGACCTGACGGCGGGGCTGCTGACCGAGGCCCTGGAGCTCGGGGAGGCCGGCGGCCCCAGGAGGATAGGGCTGGACGTCCTCTACCTGATATCCCTCGGGCTCGGGTGGCTGGCGGCCTCGCCCTTCCTGGGGATCCTACCGGAGCTCGCCTCCAGGGCGGCGGCCCTCGCCTTCCTCTCCCTGGCCGTGGTGTTCGTCTACGACGCGGTCAAGACCTCGTACTCCCTCATAAGGTCTCGGGTGGAGGCCCTGGTGGAGGTCGCCGCGGGCGTCCTGTCGGAGGTCAGGGGAGGGGGCCGAGGGAAAGGGGTGGGGGATCAGAGTGCCCCTGAGAGGCGGAGGAGGACCAGGTAAACGTCGCTCAGCGTCAGCTGGAGGAGGGTCAGCTTGCCGCCCTCCCTCGTGAAGTCCATGGGACTGAACCCCGGCACCTCCCTCTCCAGTATCCCCACGGCTACGAGGGAGGGGGGAGAGGCGAAGTAGGTGAGGCTCCCCCCCACGTTCGCCCCGGCCGCCACCGCCCATGCCGCCGCGCGCACGTCGGGGGCCGCCAGGGGGGATGCGCTCTCTATCAGGGAGGCGAATGTCAGGGCAACCGGCACGTTGTCCACCAGCCCGCTGGTGAGGCCCGAGGCCCATAGCACGGCCGAGGTCAGGGCGGCCCCGCCGGCGGACCACACGGGGCCGGCAGCCCGGGCCAGGACCTCCAGGGCCCCCGACTCCTCCAGCCCCCCGACCACCACGTAGAAGGAGGCCAGGAAGAACACGGTGGACCAGTCCACCCTCGAGAATATCCGCTCCGGATCTCCCCCGCACGCCCAGAGCATCAGGGCCGCCGCCAGCAGCGCGGCGGCGTCCATGGGGAGGCCCGGGGGCTGGGCCACGACGACGGCCACGAAGCCGGCGAATATCGCCGCCGCCCTAACCATGATCCCCGCGCTCTCCGCGGCGCCCCACGGATCTATCTCCCGGACGTCCACCCGGGGAGGGCCTGAGTACAGATCCCCGGACGCCACCCCGACGGCGGCCGTCGCGGCCGTGAGGAGGACGGCCAGGGGGCCGCCCACCGTCAGGAACTGGCCGAAGTCCATCCCGAAACGCAGGGCCACTATCAGGTTGGGCACGCTGCTTATCATCAGGCCCACGGCCCCGCCGTTGCAGACCGCCGCCTCGTAGACCACCCACTTCCTGAGGTTCAGCCCCAGGGGCCCGGCGAGGGAGGCCGTCATGGCCCCGACCACGAGCATGGCCGGCAGGTTCGCCAGGAAGAGGGTGACCGCCAGCGAGAGGAACATGAAGGCGACGAAGAGGACCTCCCTCCTGCCGCCGAGGACCCTGACCAGCCACAGGCCGGCGAACTGGAACAGCCCGGACTCGTAGAGTCCCTCGACCAGGATCAGGACCCCGACCACGAACCTGAGCGTTACCATGTCGACGAAGCCGAAGGCGTCCTCCGGCCGGAACAGGCCGTAGACGAAGGAGCCGAAGTAGACCATCAGGCCGGCCGCCACCATGGCCGAGACGACCCTGTGGTACTTCTCGGTCAGCAGCAGGACCACCGCCAGGGCGAACACCCCCAGGGCCGCCAGCTGGGGATCCGTCAGCCCCGTCATTCGAGACTACCCGCCCACTCCCTGATCAGCCTGGAGAGCCCGTCCCCGAACCTCGGGTCGTCCAGGATCCCCTCCAGCTCCGCGGGATCGATCCCCCCCACCTCGACCAGGGCGATTATCAGGGTCCTCCTCCCTCCACCCCTCTTCTCCCTCAGGTAGAGTCGGGCAAGCCTGGAGACGTGCCTCGAGAAGTCCTCATCGTCCCTCAGGGCCTCCAGATCCTCCAGGGAGAGATCCTCCGGCTTCCAGATCCTGACCTTCACGTAGGGCCTGACGGCCCTGTCTATCCTCTCCCTGGCCTCCTCGTAGTCCCTCGCCCTCCCGCCGACCAAGGCCAGCCCCCCAAGTCGGGGTGGAGTGGGGGGATCTTATTATACCCTGGACCGGGCGGCCAGGTCAGGCCAGCCTCCACAGGAGGCCCCTGGGCCCGGCCACCGGCGAGACCGTCCCATCCTCGGCCATGTAGCCCAGGGCCGACCTGACCGTGACCGATCCCAGTATCACGGAGGACGGGGTCAGCTCCGCGCCCCCCTCCAGGAGGATCCTGGCGGTGACCTCCCCGGCCGAGGCCGGCCCCGCCCTCAGGGCGGACTCTATCTTCCCCGGGAGGCCCTCCAAGATCCTGAGGTTGACCTCCAGCATCCTCTCGGCGGCCGCCCCATCCACAACGGGGCCGTGGGAGGGGACCAGCTTCTCGTAGTCCCTGACCCCATCCAAGAGCCACCTCACGGTATCCAGGGCACCCCGGAAATCCAGGTGATACGGTATCACTGCCCTGGCCAGCAGCCTGTCCCCGAAGAAGGAGTCGGCCGCGTACAGGATGCCGTCGGGGGTGACGAACCCGGCCATGCCGAAGGTGTGCCCCCTCAGCGGGACGGTCTCCAGGGGGCCCAGCCTGTCGCCGTGCCGGAAGGTGCCGTCCGGCCGGGCGGGCACCGCCTCCACGTGGTAGACGAGCCCCTCGGGCGCCCTGGCCCCGAAGCTCATCGCCCTCCTGAGCCCGGGGCTTATCGCCGGGGAGTACTCCTCCTCCGGGCAGAGGACTGGGACCCCCGCGGCCGCCGCGAGGTCTGGGACGGCCGCCACGTGGTCCGAGTGGGAGTGGCTTATGGCCGCCAGGGCCGCCCTCACCCCAAGGGAGGACAGGGCCCCGACCACCTCCCGGGCCCTCGACCTGGGCTGGCCCGGGTCCACCAGCCATCCCTCGCCGCCGGACGCGTAGATCAGGGTGGCCGGGGAACCCGGGAGGACGTAGGTCCCCTCCCCAACCCTCCTGAGCCTCGACATCTCCCCCCCGCCGCCCTACCCCTTATAATGGCGCAAAGCTTATATGCTCTTCTAATTAGTTAGAATTAGAAGAAAATAAAATGGAGGTATTGATGATGCCGTGGCGCGAGTCCCTCCTGGAGGTCTCCCACAGGCTGGGCAGCGTCCTGCTCCACCCCAGGGAGGCCTTCGAGGAGATGATCTCCGAGGGCCCGAGGCTGGCCCTGCCGCTGGCCGTCTGCTTCGCCTTGGCCTTCTCCTCCGGTGCCCTGGCGATCTCAGCCATCCTGGGGCTCCTCCCACCGCTGGCCTTCCTGATCCCCGTGGCCGGTCCGGCTGCAGGCCTGATCTCGGCGGTCCTGACCCTGATATTCCTCCTGCTGCTCTCGGTGCTGATCCACGCCAACGCCCTCCTGCTCGGCGGCAGCGGAGATTTTGAGGCGATTCTGGCGGTCTTGGCCTACTCCCAGGCGCCCGATTTCCTCCCAGTGGCGGCGCTGGCGGTCTCCGCCATCTTGGGCGGGATCCCCGGCCTCTCGTGGTTCCTCCTGGGCGCTGCTCTCGGGCTGCTGTCCGGCCTTTGGGGCCTCTGGATAGCGGTGGTTGGCACCGGGGTCTCCTACGGACTGAGCTCCGGGAAGGCCCTGATAGCGGCCTTCTTGATCCCCCTGGCCCTCTTCGTGGTGGTTGGAATCTCCCTCGGATTCGGAGCGTGGTGGGTAGTTGCGCTGATCGTGCTCGGCTACGCGGTCGCTTTCATCGTCAGGGAGAGGGGGGGTCTCCCTTCCCCCGAGCCGGTCCCAGCCGCCCAGGTAGAGGAGGGAGGAGGCGATGAGGTTGAGCTCTGAGGAGGTCCTGGGGCTGCTCGTGGTGGCGCTGACGCTGTTCTCCCTGGCTGTGGCGATCGCCTCCCCAGCCCCGGCCCTCGGCGGGGGAGGGGCCGGAACCCCGCTGCCGACGCCCGTCCCGGGATGGGGACGTCGGAACCTCTCGATCCCCCTGCTCGCCCCGTGGGCTGGGACCCGGGCCGAGGGGAGGATAGAGCTCGGGAACGCGACCGGGCTGATCGTAGATCTCGGCGCCGGGAAGGTCACCTTCGAGGAGGGGAATGAGGCCCGGGTGGAGTACTCCGGCACGGGATTCCGGGTGAGCAGGTCCCCGGAGGGGACGGTCAACCTGTCCATGGGTGCGGGCACCGTCAGGGTGGTGCTCCCGCCCGGCGCGGCGTCCTTGATCTCCGTTAACCTGAGCATGGGGGAGGTCTCCGGCAGGGCGCCCGTCGGCGGGCCGGCGTCGGTCTCGATCGACGTGGGCATGGGGGACATCGAGCTGACGGTCGTGGTTCCCGGCGGATCCGCCGTCAGGGCCAACGCGAGCGTGGGTTGGGGGGAGGCCGAGCTGGAGGGGGTTAACCCGATTCCGACCTCTCCGGGGAGGGTACTCGGCGAGCTGGACGGCGACGAGTCGAGGCTCGTGGAGATAGGGGCGGACGTGGGCATGGGGTCGGTGCTCGTGACCGTCGAGAGGGGGTGAGGCGGGTGCGCATTCCCCCCCACGACCCCGTCAGGGCCCGCAAGGTCATAGAGTCGCTGGCCAGTCCGAGCAAACTCCAGATACTAGCCCTGATTTCCAAGAGGCCCTCTTCCCCGTCGGAGATAGCCGAGACCCTGGGGCTCAAGCTCCCGACCGTGATGCACCATCTCTCAGAGCTTAGGGACGCGGGGCTCATAAGGCCGGCCTCGGTCAGGAGGACGGGGGGGAGGGGGAGACCCGCCAGGGAGTACGCCCTGTCGGACCGCAGCCTGACCATAGAGGTGGACCTCACCCTCTACCCGAACCTCCCCCCCGAGGAGGAGATCTGGGACATGGTGTCCGACTACGTCAGGGCCAAGATGGAGTCCGGCGGCCTCCCGTCGGCCCCGGGGGTTGGGGACGTGGCCTCCACCCTGGGGGTGGACAGGAGGATGGGGGCCGTGGTTCTGAGCCTCATGAAGAGGAGGAAGGCCGACGTGATATCCCTGGTGGCCTCGCGCGTGTTGGACGTTCTCAGAGGGTCGGATCGTCCCCTCTCGATCAGAGAGGTGGCCGAGAGGTCCGGAGTAGATAGGTACTGGGCCGTCCTGGCCCTAGAGAGGCTCCAGTCTGACGGGCTGGCCGAGATGTTCGACGGGACCGCCAGACCCACGTGACCCCATTTCTCCCCTGAACCGACCCGGCTCTTTTGCCACCTTCCCCCTCCCCGACCGATCCCGTAGATCGGTCCGGCCGGGCCTACGCCCTGGCGGTCTCCCTGACCGGGGGTATCGGGGGAGGGCGTCTCTTGTGCGAGCTGGAGGCGTGCATCTCCAGGATCCTGGCCGCCTCCGCTCTCCCCATCCCCACCTCGCCGGCCGCCTCCTCCGGATCCTTCCCCAGATCGAACACCCTGACCAGGAACCTGTCCAGGACTTCGTAGGATATTCCCAGCTCCCCCTCGGCGGTCTGCCCTGGCCAGAGCCTCGGGCTGCTGGGCTTCTCCACCACCTCCCGAGGGAGGCCGAGGAACTCTCCGAGGGCCCTGACCTGGGTCTTATACAGGTCGCCTATCGGGAGGAAGTCGGCGGCGCCGTCGCCGTGCTTCGTGAAGTACCCGACCAGTATCTCGCTCCTGTCCCCCGTCCCGGCGACCAGCAGGCCCCTGGAGTTGGCCAGGTAGTAGAGGACGGTCATCCTGACCCTCGCCCTCAGGTTCCCCAGCGGCACCCTTGCCCCGGGGTCGAATCCCGGGATGGCCGCCGCCAGGGAGTCCACGGGCCCGGACACGTCGACCTGGACCGTCTCTATCCCGAGGGACTCGGCCAGCCTCAGGGCGTCCCCCACGTCCTCCCCCGGGGTCACCCTTGGGTCGGGCATGACGGCCCCCAGGACCCTCGTCGGACCCAGGGCCCTAACCAGGAGGGCGGCCGTCACCGACGAGTCTACCCCCCCGCTGAGCCCGACCACGGCCCCCCGGGCCCCGGCCCCCTCCACGAGCCCGGAGCAGAACCCGGATATTAAGTCCGCGGCCTTCCCCCAATCCAACCTCAGGAGGGGATCCACGTCCACCAGGATCACCCCCCGAGCTCCCTCACCCTCTCCGCCGCCTCCCTTATGACGGCGGCCGCTTCCTCGGCCCTCCCGCCGGCGAGGTCCGCCTCCGAGAGGGCGGACCTAAGCTCAGCCAGGGCGCACCTGACCGGCTCGGGAATCCCCCCGCCGGCGGGCTCTCCGAGGAGGTTCCTGACAGACTCGGCCAGATCCCTGAAGTCCCTCAGTATCCTCCTCTGGGCATCCTTCAGCCGATTCCAGGCCTCCTCCCCCGCGGGGGTCAGGTAGTACTTCCTCATCTTCCCCTTCTCCCTGGAGGTCAGCAGCCCCATCCTCTCCAGTTCCCTGAGGGCTGGGTAGACCGAGCCGGGGGAGGGCTTCCACACCCCGGTCCTCTCCTCTATCGCCCTGATTATCTCCACCCCCGACATTCCCCCCCTCCTCCTTATCAGCCCCAGTATGAAGAACTTCAGCAGACCCCCGAAGGGTATCCTGGAGTGGACCCACCTCCCCGGCCAACCCCTCTCCTCACCCTCCCCCTCCTGATCCAATCCTCAACCCTCCCCAGTCCCCTCGGGGAGCAGCCCGAGCTTCTTGGCCTCTCCCTTGGCCTTCTTAACCGCCTCGTCCAGCCTGGTGAACTTGGTCGCCCTCGCCGCCCCCCTGGCCGCCCTCGCGACGGCCCTGGTGGTCTCCCCGTCGAGCTCCATCCCCCTGGCCAGCGCGGCCTCCCCATTCAACCTCAGGACCCTCCTCCCCTCAAGCTCCTCCTCGTAGACCACTCCCTGGGTCATCAGGGACTCCAGGGCCATCCAAGCCGTCGTGGACCAGGGACCGGCCGGCCACCAGCTCCAGCCGGCCCCGCTGCCCCCCACTCCCCTCCTGGCCAGGTCCACGTCGACCAGGAAGAGCACCCTCATCAGCCTGGCCGGGGTCAGGGGGGTCTCGACGTTGGCCAGTATGAGGGTCAGGAAGTCCCCCACCCTCCTGCGCGCGTCCGATTCAGATCCCGGCCCCGATCCGGACACTCGGGTCACCTCCCGTCCGCCGCCGCGGGGGAGAGGAGGGAGACTATCCTCCTGACCTCCGGCCTGTCCGTCGCCAGCTCCACTATCCTGACCCTCCCGAGCCTCCTCTCCCTGACCACCCCCTCCTCGGCCAGGAGCCTGACGTGGCCGACGGTGGTCTCGTAGCTGAGGCCCGCCTCCCTGGCCAGCCGGGTTACGTTGAGGCCGCCGGCCCTGGCCAGGATCCTCAGTATCCTGACCCTCCCCCTCGATCCCAGCACCCTCTCCAGGTCCACGCGCCGCCTCCCCCCGGTTGCTGATATTATTTCGCCGCACCCTCCCCGACCCGGCGGCCCGCCCGCGCAGGCCCCCGGCGCGTCACATCGACCTGGCGGCGGCCAGGACGTCCAGCAGCGCGCGGACCGTCGAGACCCCCGCCGCGCCGAGCTCGCTTCTGGCGATCCCGATCAGCCCCTCCCCCCTGACCTCCTCCCTCACGTCGAAGGACCTCGAGGCTGCGGCCACTATGACCCTTGGGTAGGACGAGTAGAGCCTGGGGTTCTCCATGAACCTGGCGGCCGCCCCGAACCTCTCGAAGGTCCTCCCGACGGGACCCTCCCGGAGGGCCCTCGGGTAGGATAGCAGGTCCCCCGAGGCCGCGGCCTCGGCCGCCAGCCTACCGGACTCCAGGGCGAAGTCCATCCCCCTGACCGTGATCCCGAGGTTGGCGGCCAGCCCGGCGGCGTCCCCCACGGCCGCGACCCCGGGGCCGGCCGCCCTGACCCTGCCGTACTGGGTCTCGGGGAGGGAGTGGGCGGAGTACTCCACCAGCCTGCCCCCCCTCAGGTAGGAGGCTATCCTGGGGTGGGACTTGAACCTCTCGAGGACCTCCCAAGTCCTGGCCCGCGCCTCGCCGGCCGAGTAGGCCCCCAGCCTGAGCGTCACCCCGACGGAGATCGTGTCCCTGTTGGTGTATACGAACCCCCCGCCCGGGATCCCGCCGGTGAAGTCGCCGAGGTAGAGCTGGGCCGACCCCTCCCCGCTGGAGAGGCCGAACCTGTCCTCTATCTTCTCCTCAGGCAGCTCCAGGACCTCCTTCACCCCGACCGCGAAGTCCCGCGCCCTGGTAGGGGGCCTGAGCCCGGCGGCCTCGGCCAGGAGCCCGAGGGCCCCCTCGGCCAGGATCGTGACCGGCGCGGCTATCCTGTCCGGGCCGGCGGCTATCCCTGTCACCCTCCCGCCCTCCACCACCGGGGCGTCCACCCTGATCCCGCTGACCAGGGTGACCCCCTCTCCCTCCGCCACCTCGGCCAGCCAGGAGTCGAACCTGGGCCTGAGGAGGGTGTACCCCTGCCCCGCGGCCCTCTCCCCCCTCCCCACCTGGAACTCGACCCAGGAGTCGCGCCAGAGGAATCCAAGGACCTCCCTGGTGACCTCCCTCTCTAGGGGAGCCTCCCCCCTGAACCCCGGGACCAGCTTCTCCAGGGCCCAGGAGTACATCCTGCCGCCGAAGACGTTCTTGGTGCCCGGCCTCTCCCCCCTCTCCACCAGCAGGACGCTCATCCCCCTGCGCGCCATCTGGAGGGCGGCGGCCGACCCCGCCGGCCCGGCCCCGACCACCACGGCGTCGAAGGACAACGGATCACCGCCCGCCCCTGAGGACCTCTATCAGGGCAGGGAGGAACTCGTACAGGTCGGCCACGACGGCGTAGTCGCTGGCCCCGACTATCGGGGCGTTGGGGTCCTTGTTGACCGCCACTATCACCTTGGAGTCCAGGGCCCCGGCCAGGAACTGCATCTGCCCGGACACGCCGACCGCCACCATCAGCCTGGGCGAGATCCTCACCCCGGATATCCCTATCCAGTCGGAGCCGGGCAGCCAGCCAAGATCGGCCACCAGCGGCCTGGTGGCCCCGACGGCCCCTCCGAGCGCCTCGGCCAGCTCGAAGGCCAGCCTCAAATCCTCCCTCCTCTCGAATCCCCGGCCGGCAACCACCACCACCTCGGCGTCCTCCAGCCTGACCCCGGACCTCTCCCTGGGCCTCCTCTCCACGATCCTCACCCTGTGATCGGCCCCGGGATCCTCCAGTCGCACGACCTCGGCGGCTCCCCCGGCGGTCCCAGAGGCCTCGGCCGGCGGGAACCTGCCGGGCTGGATGGCCAGCACGGCCGGCGTGTCCACCTCCTCCGAGGCGATTCCCTTCCCGCCGAGGACCATCCTCTTGACGGTCAGAGAGCCGCCCGCCGACTCCAGCCCCACGACCTCGGTGGACGCCCCCCCTCCTAGGAGCTGGGCCAGCCCCCCGGCCACCTGCCTCCCTATCCGGTCCGAGGTCAGGAGGACGTAGTCGGGCCTCTCCCTACCTATCCACGCCCTCAGGGCCCTGTCCACCGAGAAGGCGTCGGTCGGATCTGACCACTCGGCGACGACGATCCTGCCGACCCCCGTGCTCGAGGGGGTCCTCAGCCTCTCCTCCCCCGCCGGTCCGGCCAGGAGCAGGTCCACCCCGTCCAACCCGCCGCCGGTCGCGACCGACGCCGCCGATATGAGCTCCAGGCACCTGTCGTCGTCCGGCGAGAATACCAGCGCCCGGGTCACCTCAGATCACCCCCGCCCGCCTCAGCTCCTCGACGAGCCTCTCCGCGGCCTCCCTGGGGCTCTCCGCCTCTATCACGACGCCCCTCCTCTCCACCCTCGGGGACACCACGGACGACACCCTCACGCCTCTCCCCGCCCCCGGACCCGGCAGGCCCAGGTCCGAGAGGCTCAGGACCTCCAGGGGCTTCTTCCCGGCCTGGAGTATCTGCATGAGGGTGGGGATCCGGGGCTTGTTTATCTCCTGGGTGACCGAGATCACCGCGGGGAGGTCGACCTCGACGACCTCCTCGAAGTCTCCGACGGCCCTCCTGACCCTGACCGACCCCCCGCCGCCGACCTCCACCCCGTCGGCGTAGGGGACGTAGGGCCACCCAAGCTCCTGCGCCAGCCTCCCGGGGACCAGCCCCCCGAAGGAGTCCTCGGTCCCCTCCCCAGCCAGGACGAGATCGAACGGCCCCCTGGCCCGCAGGGCGGCCGCCAGCGCGGCCGCGGTGAACCCGGTGTCGGCCCCCACCGCCGCCTCGTCGGCCACCAGGACGAACCGATCGGCCCCCATGGCCAGGACCCTCTTGGCCGCCTCCCTGGCCTCCCTCATCCTCCTGGAGAGGGGGCCCCAGTTCAGGACGGAGAAGGCGGTCACCGACCCCCCCACCCTCTCCCTTATGGAGACGGCCTCCTCCACGGCGTTCAGGTCTATCTCGCTCACCTTGGTGGGCGCCTGGTCCACCCTCGGCGCCTCGCCGGGCTCGGCCCTCAGGCCCTCGACGTCCAGCGCGAGCTTCACGAGCGCGGCCACGTCCATGCCCGACCCCGCCGGCCGCGGGACGGTATGAAAAAAATTATACCCATCGGGGGGAAGGGCGGCCGGGGTGCCCCTTGGCGGGGGTGGACGCCAAGCTGGCGGTGGACAGGTTCGTGCTGGACGAGGAGCCCCACATCAGGGTGGTGGACCACGGGGTGTGCGCCTCGTGCGAGTCGAAACCCTGCGTGCCGGTCTGTCCGGCCGGGCTGTACGAGTGGAGCGAGTCCGAGGGCAGGATGATCCTCTCCCACGAGGGGTGCCTGGAGTGCGGGGCCTGTCTCCTGGTCTGCCCCCACCGGAACCTGGACTGGTCCTACCCGAGGGGCGGGTTCGGGGTCAGGTACTCCTATGGATAACGGTTAAATCTTTGACCCGTTTCCGCCCCCGGCGATCCTCATGGTGGATTTCTCCTTCAGCGAGGAGGAGGAAGTCTTCAGGCAGAGCCTGAGGGATCTTCTGGCCGAGATCCTGGCCCCGAGGGCCAGGGAGATCGATACGGAGCGGAGGATACCGGACGACGTCATAAGGGCCCTGGCCGACAACGGAATCCTTTGCATGACCATGAAGCCGGAGCACGGGGGGAGCGGGGCCAGCTGGGTCTTGGGGACCATAGCCATAGAGGAGATAGCCAGGGCCGATCCCAGCGTCGCCACCGCTGTGTTCGTGCTGGTCGAGAACTCCTGGGGCAAGATCCTGGATCTCTACGGCAGGGACGACGTGGCCAGGGAGGTCCTCTCCGCCGCCGCCAGGGGGGAGGGCTTCGTCGGCATAAACTCCACGGAGCCCCAGTCCGGGTCCGACGTGGCCGGGTTCACCACCAGGGCCGTCAGGGACGGGGACCACTGGGTCATAAACGGGGAGAAGGCCTTCATCAGCGGGATAGCCGAGGCCCAGAGGCTGGGCGGCGGCTACATCACCGTGGTGAAGACGAGGCCGGAGGCCGGGAGCAGGGGCATAACCCTCTTCTACGTCCCCATAGACGCGCCGGGCATAACGGTCGGGTTCTACGAGGACATGGGGAGGAACGGCCTCAGCACCGGGTGGATGAAGCTGAAGGACGTCAGGATCCCCGACGAGTACAGGATAGGCGAGGTGGATCAGGGGTTCAAGCTGGCCATGGAGGGGTTCAACAGGGCCAGGATATTCGTCTCGGCCGGGTGCCTCGGGTCGGCCGAGGCCATGCTGGAATACACCGCGGAGTACGCCAGGAACCGAGTGGTCTTCAACAGGCCCCTGGCCAAGTTCGAGGGGATCCAGTTCCCGCTGGTGGACGCGTGGACCGAGCTGGAGGCCACCAAGCTCATGATATACAAGGCGGCCTGGGCCATGGACCAGTACGACGCCGGGAGGGCCACCCTGTGGGAGGCGGCCAGGTGGGCCGCCATGGCCAAGCTGCTGGCCCCCGAGAGGTCCGTGGACGCCATAAAGGAGTTCATGAAGGTGGCCGGGGCCTACGGCTACACCAAGGACTCCCCCCTGGAGATGGCCTTCCGCGGCGTCATGAGCTACTTCGTGGGGGCCGAGGGCGGCCAGAACATAATGAGGCTGATCCTGGCCAGGGAGCTCGTGGGGAAGGAGAACCTGCCCTACAAGTGATCTCTCCGGCCCACCCCGCCCCCCTCCCCGGCCGCCGCGGGGCGGCCCGGCGGCCCCGCGCGGAGGCGGCGCGTGGTTATAACGGGTCGGTCGGGCGCAGGGGGCGGGCGAGATGCCGGAGTACGAGTTCCTGCGGAGGAACGCGGAAGGATTCTACAGGAATGCCAGGCAGCTGTTTGAGGGCGGGGAGTACAACCTGGCGGCCTTCAACTTGGAGCAGGCCATGCAGCTGATGCTGAAGTACATCCTGGCCTCGAGACTGGGGGACTTCCCCAGGACCCACTCCCTCAGGAGGCTCTTCAGGGAGGTCGGGACCCTGTGCCCCGGGCTCTGGGAGTTCTACGAGAGCAACGCCAGCGTGGTGGGAAACGTGGAGAGCGCCTACATAGCCTCCAGATATTATCCCGTCGAGTTCCAGGAGGTCGAGGTCAGGGAGATGCTCTCCGCCTACGAGAAGTTCTCGGGGGTGCTGAGGGGGTGCCTGAGAGACCGCGATCCATGATGGACGTCCAGAGGAGGGTGGCCCGGGAGGAGGGGAGGTACTTCCGGCGGCCCCTGGTGTACGCGGCCCGCGCGGCCGAGATAGCCGGGAGGATTTTGGGAGATCCCGACCTGAGGGCCTTCCTGTTCGGCTCCGCCGCGGCGGGCAGGGCCATCCCGGGCGCCAGCGACGTGGACGTCCTCTTGGTCTCTGAGAGGGCTCCGAAGACGGCGCGGGAGGCGGCGGAGCTCAGGATCAGGATACTCTCGGAGCTCGGGGACCTGGCGGCCCCCCTCGAGATCCACGTGGTCACCCCCGAGGAGTTCACGCGTCGCTGGCGGCGCGTGAGGGGAATGGTCCCGGTTCCGATCCGGGTACGGTAGCCCCCCCGCCGAATGGGTCGAACAAAGTTAAATGAGGTTAACAATTCTGTTATCTCTGAGCGATCGTGCGTCTCCACGAGATCGGGGACATCCCGCGGGCAGGGACGTGTTCACCATAGGTCAACTCCCCGCGATCCTCGGCTCGGGGTGCCGAGGGTCCACGCCAAGGTCCACGCCCCCCGCCTCGTCGCCGCGGGGTGGGCCTGGAGTCCCATGAGGGGGCTCGTGGCCACGGCCCCACGACGACTTCATCTTGGCGACTCGCTGGTGGAGCCATCCTACGTGACGGCCCACGCCGACCTACACCTCAGGGGACTGATCGATCAGGTCCCGCTCGAAGAGGTCCGGCCAGCATCTCTAGGACCCTGTGCTGGGGCACGTCCAGGAGGGAGGCCATCCTCTTGACGCATAGTCGGGCGCCGCGATGGTTGGCATTAAACAATTGATCAATCTCATCTGATAATATAAAAAAGCTGGCCGCGCCGCCCCGTCCAGCCGGTCAGACCTCCATCCTGCCGAAGGACCAGGCCCCTAGGGCCAGCATGGCGGCGGCCAGCCCGGCCGAGACCGCGGCGTCCGCCGCTGGCCCGAAGTAGCCGAGCCCCGTGAGCGCCCACCTTATCCCATCCATGGGGTAGGAGAGCGGGTTGATCCTCATCAGGACGCCCAGGGCCTCCGGCACCCCCTCCGGCGGGAAAAAGGTGGTGGACAGGAACATCAGGGGCATCACCAGGAGGTTCATCACGAGCTGGAAGCCGTGGGGATCCTCCATCTTGGAGGCCACGGCCACGCCGAAGCCCACCGCGGACAGGGCCAGGGCCAGCATGAAGGCAGCCGCGGCAGGAGTCCCCAGCGGGTCGACGGAGGCCCCCATGGCCGCGGAGGCCGCCGCTATGATGGCCCCCTGCATCAGGGCCACCGTCGCCCCACCCAGGGTTCTGCCGAGGACTATGGACCCCCTGCTGACCGGGGCGACCAGAACCTCCTTCAGGAAGCCGAACTGCCTGTCCCAGAGCACCGATACCCCGGCGAACATGGAGGAGAACATGACGCTCATCCCCACGATCCCCGGGGCCAGGAAGGTGAGGTAGTCTATCCCAGCCGGTATCCCCGGGATCCTCGCCCCCCTGAACCCGAGCCCGAGCCCGGCCAGGAATATGAAGGGCTGTATGACGTTGCCCAGGAGCCTGCTCCTCGCCCTGACGAACCGCTTCATCTGCCGCAGCCACATGACGTACACCGCCTGGGCCTCCGCGCCGACGTCGAAGCCCGCCGGGGGCCCCACCAGATCCCTCCCCGCGGAACCACCCATGGCTCACCGCCCCCTCATCCTGGCCCTCATCCTGGCCCTCATGACCTCGGCGGGGCTCGCCTCCTCCTCCCTGATCCTCCTCCCGGTGTACCTGAGGTAGACGTCCTCCAGGCTCGGCCTCCTGATCTCCACCGAGTCCAGCGGCACCCCCGCCGAGTCGGCGGCCCTGACCAGGTCCGGGACCCGGCGCCCCGGGTCGTCCACGTAGGCGACCACCTCGCCTTCGCCCAAGGTCACCCTGGCCCCGCCCCACAGGTCCCCGACGACGGCGGCCAGCCCATCCGGGTCCGGGGTCCTGGCTATCAGGACCCCCCCTCCGCCGAGCCCGGACTTGAGGTCCCCCGGCGCCCCCGAGACCAGGATCCTCCCCCGGTCTATTATGGCCACCCTGTCGCAGAGCCTGTCGGCCTCCTCCATGTAGTGGGTCGTCAGGAATATGGAGACGCCCTCCTCCCTCTTCAGCGTGAGGATGTAGTCCCAGATGGCCCTCCTGGTCTGCGCGTCCAACCCCAGCGTGGGCTCGTCCAGGAACAGGACCCTCGGGTAGTGCATGAGGCCCCTGGCCAGCTCCAGCCTCCTCATCATCCCGCCCGAGTACCTCTTGACCGGCCAGTCCGCCCTCTCCCTGAGGCCCACCAGGTCCAGCACCTCCCCTATCCTCCTCTCCCTGATCTCCCTGGGGAGGCCGTACATCCTGGCGTGGTAGTCCAGGTTCTCCCTCCCGGTCAGCTCCCTGTCGAGCGCCGGGTCCTGGAAGACTATGCCGACGCACCTCCTGACCAGGTTCGGCGACCCGACGACGTCGTGCCCGCACACCCTGGCCGACCCGCCCGTGGGCCTGAGCAGGGTCACGAGCATCTTTATCGTGGTGGTCTTCCCTGCCCCGTTGGGCCCCAGGAACCCGAATATCTCCCCCTCGGCCACCGAGAAGCTGACCCCGTCGACGGCCAGCACCCCTCCCTCGTACACCTTCGTCAGGCCCTCGGCCTCCACCACGGCGCCGCCCATCGTATCGGAACCGATATTAAGCCGATATAATTTTTTCCCGGGGCCGGCCGGCCCCCCGGTTGAGGCTCTCCTGGTGCGCCGACCTGAACGTCCCGACGCTGGATCCCGGCTCCTGCCGATCCGGGGCCGTCGAGGTCCCGATCTCCAGGGGGTCCGACCCCAGGCCGGCCACCGACTGGGAGAGGGATCTGCTCAGGAGGGTCGTGGAGGGCGAGTACGGGGCCGGGGCCTACCGGGACCTGCTGCCCAACGGGGACTCCGTCCTCCTCGTGGGACGGGCTCCATACCTGGACGCCTCTCTGGAGGTCGTCGCGGACGCCGCCGTCCTGGGCCACCTCTTCTTCGACTTCTTCGACCTGTCCTGGAGCTTCAAGCCGTCCGAGGCCGGGGTGAGGAGGCTGCTGGGTAGGATGGCCGAGGTCAGGCCCCCCAGGCTGGAGAGGGGCGCCGACGCCGGCGAGGCCGGCCCGGGGGACCCGAGGTTCGCCGCCCTGCCCGGGGGGGTCGGGCTGGCCGAGAGGAGGGGCGGGAGGTACGTGGTGGCGAAGGTCTTCCGGGGAGGGGCGGCCGCGCTTGCGCTGGAGGACGCCCCGCACGACCGCCGGGCCCTCCTGGAGGTGAACTCCGGCCCCCTGGAGGAGGCGGCCTCCAGGGCCGCGGCCTTCGTCTACAGGTCCTCCCTCAGGTTCGGGAGGCCGGTGGTCTCCTTCTCCGGCGGAAAGGACAGTTCCGTGCTGCTGGACCTGGTGGAGAGGAGCGGGGTGGAGCACCTGATCTACTTCAACGACACCGGGCTGGAGATGCCGGAGACCCTCGAATTCGTGGAGTCGGTGGGCCCCGACCTGGTCGGCTCGGCCGCGGACTCCTTCTGGAGGCACGTCCGGGGGTTCGGCCCGCCGGCCAGGGACTACAGGTGGTGCTGCAAGGTGCTCAAGCTGGGCCCGACCAGGAGGGCCCTCTCCGGTCTAGGGAGGGTCCTGAGCCTGGTCGGCCAGAGGAGGATGGAGTCCAGGGCCAGGATGAGGTCCCCCCCCGTCTGGAGGAACAGGTGGATCCCGGAGGCCGTCGTGGCCGCCCCTCTCAACGACTGGCCGGCCCTGGCGGTCTGGCTCTACGCCGAGGTCAGGGGGGTCAGGCTCAACCCCCTCTACTCGGCCGGGTTCGAGCGCACCGGGTGCTACCTGTGCCCCGCCTCCAGGCTGGCCGACTTCGCCAGGGTGCGGGAGGCGCACCCGGACCTGTGGGGGGAGTGGGATTCCCTCCTCAGGGGGTACGCCGCCGAGAGGGGTCTCCCGGACTCCTGGGTGGACCGGGGGGTCTGGAGGTGGGTGAGGCCGCCGCGCGGGATAGCCAGGGCCACCGGCCTGGCGGGCCCCTTCCCCAGGATCGGGGTCCTGGTCCGGGCGTCTGGCGGCGCCCTGTCCGTCCGCCCGGATCCGGGGCCCAGGCTTCGGGAGCTCCTGAGGACCGTCCCCCCGGGATCGGGGTTCCGGCTCCGGGGGGCCGCCGCCCTGAGGGCCGCGGCCTGCGCCGGGTGCGGCCTCTGCCTGGACTACTGCGACCGGTCGGCCCTGTCCCTCAGCGGGGGCGTCGTCTCGGTGGGCGAGGGGTGCGTCTCCTGCGGGGTCTGCAATCGGGTCTGCCCCCTGTCCCTCCACGTCAGGTTCTCCCTCTCGGTCACAGGGGGACCTCCTCCCCCTCCGGCTCCGGGGGACCGGCCGACCTCCAGAGCGAGATGAACCCCCCGGCGGCCAGGAGGTTTGCGGCCGCGGCCACCGCCGCGGCGGCCTCGACGGGCCAGGAGTACCCCTCGGCCAGGGAGGCCACCTCCTCCGGGGTCATGTTGGCCAGCTGCCCGGGGGTCATGTTCCCCAGCACGGAGAGGGCCGAGGCCGCCACGTACAGGCTCCCCGCCACCAGGGCCGCCAGGGAGGCAACCCTGACGTAGGCGGCCCACCTGATGAGCCTGCTGGCCCGGGCCGCCCTGAAGAGGCAGACCACCTCCAGCAGCAGGGCCGCCAGGAACGCCGCGCCCAGCAGGGCCACGGTCAGCATGGCCCCCTCGGAGGGCGGGCCGGCCGGCGAGATGGCGGCGGAGGCGGAGGAGGCGCCGGCGGCCGAGCTTATCAGGAGGACCCCGGTTATCATCATGACCGCGTCCCCCCTGTCCCTCCCGAAGAAGAACCACCCCAGGCCCGTGAGCAGGGCCCCGACGGAGGTGGCCCAGTCGTAGGGGAAGGCCGAGGAGAGGACGTAGCCCGCGGCGCCGACCGGAAGGTACCACCCGGCCCTCATCCCCCGGCCCGGGGGGGCCCGCAATTTAAACTAGCCCGGCGCGGGCCCGGTCCGGGCTGGGCTATCTGGCTACCAGAGCCTCAGCTCGGTGGTGGCGGCGAAGGCGGCCGCGGCGGCCGCCACAGCCAGGACGGCCGTCGCCTTCCAGGTCGGGCGGGCGTCCCGCCCGAGCCGGGCGGCCGCCCCGGCCGCCGCCGACCCCAGGGCCAGCGACGCGGCCGGCCACTCCCGGTAGAAGGGGGAGGCCGCGGCCATGCCGGCGGCGTAGGCCGCCAGGTAGTAGAGGGAGTCGAGCACCCCGTCCCTCCACCTCCACGCGGCGGCGAGCCCAGCGACCGTGACGGCGGCCTCGACGAGGTCCAGGGCCCACCCAGGGATCCCGATGACCAGGGCCGGCCCCCACCACGCCAGGATGGGGACCCCACCTGCGACCGCGTCGCAGGCCAGGTGCATCAGGGTCCCCAGGGCCAGGAGGGGGTAGTCGCCGGGGGCCAGGGCGGCCGCCGGGGCGCACCACAGCAGGGCCAGGAGGGAGTGGTTCAGGGCGTCCCTGGCCGGCTGCACCCCGGCCAGGGCCATGGCCACGTAGGACATGTCGGGCACCAGGTTCCCCGCCACCAGGGCCGCGGCCCTCCTGGGGTCGGCGCCGGCCGCCCTGGCGGTCGCGTAGCCCAGCAGCGCGTGGGTGATCCCCTTCACCTCACCCACCTCCCCCCGCCCGGGCCGCCGCGGCCATCTGCCTGGCCACCGAGTCGAGGGCCCTTATCCTGTCCTCCAGCCTGGGGTGGGTGGCCAGCAGCCGACCCAGGTCCGGGAGGCCGAATCCGGGCAGCCTCGCGGTCGGGTCCAGGTTGCCCCCCCTCCTGATGATCTCTATGAGCTCGTCCGCCGACCTAGCGGCCGGCCTCGGGGCCAGGGGGTCGTCCACCGCCAGGGCCCTGACCGGGGAGAGCCCCCCTCCCCTCCCCCCCTCTCCCCCCGACGGCCCGGCCGACCGCAGCCTCATCTTGGCCAGGGCCCTCTGGAGCGCTCGGGGCCCCCCGGACGAGATCAGGGCGCCGTGGGCGTCGGCGTAGAACTCCCTCAGCCTGCTGAGCCTGAGGGACAGGAGCCACAGCGCCGCGGAGAGCCAGGCCGCCGAGGCGGCCAGCCCAGCCTCACCCCTCCTCCCCCCGGAGTAGCCCAGCCAGGCGAAGTAGACCAGGGTGGGGAGGGCGGAGGCCAGCATCATTATCTCCAGGTCCCGGTGGGCTATGTGCGACACCTCGTGGGCCATCACGGCCTCCACCTCCTCGGGCTCGAGGGCCTCGAGGAGCCCCGTGGTGATCGCCACCCTGTACCCGACGAACCGGTTCCCGTAGGCGAAGGCGTTCGGGACGTCCGACTCCACCAGAACCAGGTCGGGCGCGGCCCCGAGGCCGGCGGCCCTGGAGACCCTCTCCAGGATCCCCACCAGCCTGGGTTCCTCCCCCGGGCCGACCCTCCTGACGCCCACGGCGGCCTCTATCAGGGTGGGGGAGGCCGCCCACATGGCCGCGCTGAGGGCCAGCCCCGCGACGGCCCCCACGGCGGGGGACGCCTCCCAGAACAGGAGGGCGCCCGCCAGGGCCGCGGCCCCGGCCATCAGCGCGGCCGTGAGGTACATGTCGAGCAGGAGCCCGGAGAGGCTCAGCCTGTACTCGACCATCCCCCCACCCGGACCGGGCGGCTTAATTAACCCTCCACCCGGACCGGGCGGCCGCCGGAGATCCGGCCGATCCTGATCTCTCTGACCCCCTCCGGCGTTGGGAACCAGGCCCTGGGGGGGTCGGAGCGGCCGAACACGAGCCACACGACCGGGAGGTCCCTCATCCCCGCCAGGTCCGCCGCTGACGGGTGAGATCCACCGGGGTGCGAGTGGGCCACCCCCACCAGCCCCTCCCCCCTCAGGCGGGCCCGGGCCAGCTCCAGGGCCAGGAAGAAGGGATCCACCTCGAACGAGCCCCCCTCCACCCTGGCGTCCGCCCTGACCACCCTCCTGCAGACGGCCACCCCCCCGGAGAGCTCCCCGAACAGTAGGAAGACGGTCTCCTCGCCCGAGGCGGCCTCCGCCGCCATCCGGGCCATCTCCCCCTCGGGGACGAGCACCTCGCTCACCGGGTCCACGGGGGGAAATCCGGCGGCGCCGGAAAAGCTTTTCCCGATCCGGTCCGGACCCCTCGATGGTCCACCCCCAGCCCGGCAGCCGGCCCCGCCGGGGAGGGGCCGCCCTCCGGGCCGCGGCGGCCCTGGCCCTGATCCTGATCCCCGCCCTGGCCCGCCCCCCGGCGCCGTCCCGGGCGGGTCCCCAAGCGGGGGGCTCGGGCGGTCTCCGGACGGGCCCCCCTCTGAGGCTCCTCTTCTACTACGGCTACCCGTCCATGATAAACGGGGCGTCGGGGAACCTGACCGCGGCCGCCTCCGAGTTCTCGCGCTACGACGTCGTGGTCCTCGGGGCCGGGCTCGAGGAACCCTCCCACCCCGAGCACTCCGCCGCGGAGTTCGTGATGGCCGAGTCGGACGCCGCCTTCTTCGGCTACGTTGACCTGTCGGCCCCCATCGGGGAGGTGTGCTCCCGCATCTCTGCCTGGGCGGGAATGGGGGCGGACGGGGTCTTCCTGGACAGGGCGGGCTTCGACTTCCTCGGTCCGGAGTTCGGCGGCCCGGCCGGCGCCAGGGAGCACCAGCTGGAGGCCGTCCTCTGCGCCAGGGATCTGGGGCTCAGGGTGGCGGTGAACTCCTGGGACCCGGACGACGTCTTCTCCCCAGCCGGGGGAGAGCCGCCCCTCCCCCTGGGCCAGGCGGACGCCGCCCTCATAGAGGACGCGGTCTACGGGGGAGGGGAGGCCAGGCCCGAGTACCTGGACCACCTGGCCGAGTACTCCGAGCGGAGGGCGCCCGGCGGTCCCGCCCTCTGGTGCCTGGTGACCACGGCCGCGTCCTCCCCCCACGAGAACAGGGTGGTGGGCTACGACGCACTGACCAGGGCCTGGTCCGTCTGCGACGCGGTCGCCATTCAGGAGGACCTCGGGGAGGACTCCTCCGTCTTCTACCCCTTCGCCGAGCCCGGGGGATCGGGGAAATGGGAGAAGATCAGGGGGCTCACCGTCGCGGTCTACGGCAGCGGGGACCTGTCCGACGGGGAGTGGGTGGACGCCGTCCTGGACTTCGCGCGGGACGAGTGCCTGGACTCGGTCGCCCTGGCCGTCTACTGGGTCATGGACGACCTCAGGTCCTCCTCAGTTCACCCGGACCCCTCCGTGACCCCGCCGGACGGGGACGTCAGGGATTTCATCAGGAGGGCCCACGCCAGGGGGCTGAGGGTCGTCCTCAAGCCCTCCTTGTACGTCCTGACGGGCGATTGGGTGGCCCTGGCCGACCCGGCCGACCCGGACGCCTGGTTCGACGGCTACTCGGACTTCATCCTCGGGTACGCCTCGCTGGCCCAGGAGGAGGGTGTCGAGTTCCTGATCCTGGAGACGGAGCTCAGCTCCCTGGTCGGGGACCCGAGGTGGGTGGACCTGGTCGGGCGGGTCAGGGAGATCTACGGGGGGCTGATAGGGTACGCCCAGCCCCAGGGGTCCCCCTCCGATCCCTCGGAGATCCTGCCCTCCATGGCGGAGGTCGTGGACTTCGTGGGAGTCGACGCCTACTACCCCCTGAACGGCTCCGGCGACTACCGCCGGGCGTGGGACGAGATACACGCCAGCAGGATACTCCCGCTGAGGTTCCTGCTGGGAAAGCCCGTCGTGTTCACGGAGATCGGGTACAGGAACGTCGAGGGGGCCGACTCAGCCCCCTGGGACTTCGAGTCCCCGGGTCCCAGGGACGACGGGCTCCAGGCCGAGCTCTGGCGCGCCTTCCTCGAGGAGGAGGAGCCGCGGATAGACGGGTTCCTGTACTGGGCGGAGACCAGGGATGAGTGGCTCGTCGGCGGCGACGTGGGATACTCCCTTATGGGAAAGCCGGCGTCCGCGGTCCTAAGGAGGGGGCTCTGCCGCCCGTCCGGGCTCGACTCGGTGGAGGAAGAGGCCCCCCTGACCGCCGTGATCGGATCCGACGCTGACCTGGCCGCCGCCTACGCGGCCTCCCGGCTCACCTCGGGGGTGGTCAGGCTGGGAGGGGGCGGCCGCGTCCGGCTTCCCCGGGGTCCCCTCCTGGTTCTGGGGGGCCCGGAGGCCAACCCGGCCGCCGCGATCCTCAACCCGTACCTGGGTGTGGTGGTGGGGCTGGACGGGTCTTCCGGGATCCTGGGGTTCGGGAACTCGACGATCAGGTTCGAGGTTGACTTCGGGCGCCGGGACGCCGCCGTCCTGGCGGTCGGGGAGGTCAACGGGACCGCGGTCTTCCTGGCGGAGGGCCTCACCAGGTTCGGGACCGAGGCCGCGGCGGCCTGTCTGGCCTCCCCCTCCTGCAGGCCCAGGGGGAAAGCCTCCCTGGTCTTCTGGGAGGACGTGGACGGTGACGGGTCGGTCTCACCCGGGGAGCTGGAGGCAGCGCTCCCGGCCGGGCCCTGGGGCGGGGGGGTCCGTCCCTGACCGGCCGCCCGGAATATCTTCAAAATAATTGAACAGATGGGCCGGCGCGCATTCACTTATAAGCCCTGGGGTCCCGATATAGAGGACGTGGTTCCATGAGGTGCCCGCCGGCCGCAGCCCTGGCCCTCCTGCTCTCCCTCTCGGCCGTCCCCCCGGCCCCGCCCGGGGGCGCCGGGGCCTCCGTCCCCCGGTCCGGCCCGCCCGGAGTCTTGATACTGGCCAACTCGATAGACGCCTCCCTGGCGGACGACCTGATCCGGGAGCTCCAGAGGTACGGGCTCTCCGTCACCGTGGTCGGGGCGTCTGATTTCCCCCCGCACAGGCGGGACCCGATAGTCGTCGTGCTGGGAGGGCCTGACGCCCCCCAGGGGATAGGGAGCCTGGTGGGCCCCCTCCTCACCCCCGAGGAGAGGAGGGCCGTCAGGACGCCGGGATCCTCCGAGATGTTCGTCAAGACTGGGGTCTGGGCGCCGGGACAGGTCGTGATCGTGCTGGCCGGCAGCGACAGGTGGGGCACCCAGGAGGCCCACAGGACGCGCAGGGACGACCTCTTCTCCCTCCTGGCCCCACCCATCGAGATAACGGGGGAGTCGCCCCTGGCCGGGGTGGTCTACGTTTCCTCCCTCCGCGTGCCCCCGGGCTCGACCCTGAGGCTCACGGGGGACGCCATGATAATCTCCCTGGGGCCGGTGGAGGTGGGGGGGAGGATAAGGGGGAACTGCGTCAGCCTAGTCCTGGCCGCCAGGGGACCCCTCCACCTCTCGGGCCAGATAGACAACTCCTGCGGGGGGGAGCTGGGCGAGAACGACAGCGGGGGAGGGATCTACATCTGGTCGGAGGGTAACCTGACCATATCCGGGGCCAACTTCACCACGGACGGCGACGTGCTCGTGTCCAACGGCCTGAACCCCCTCAACTCCAGCGGGTCCCTGGACTCCAACTCGACCCCCCAGCCGGGTTGGGGGATGACGCCGCCCTCCGGGCGGGGCCTCCCGGCCTGGTGGCCCCCCAACTTCCCGCCGCCGCCGGCCCCGCCGGGCAACGCCTCCGCCGGCAGGAGGGGGTTCCTGATCGTGGCCAACTCCATATTCGTGCAGAGGGACAGGAGGGGCTGCGTCTGGCGCGGCGGGGTCAGGTCGAGGTACGTCCTCCACGCCTACGACAACCTGGTGCTCAGGAACGTGATGGTCATCGCCAGGGACGGCAGGCCGGGCTGCAACGGGTCCGGCCCCGGGAGGGTTGAGGGCGGCAGGGCCGAGCGCGGGGCGTCCATACTGGCGTACGCCGAGGATCCGTTCTACCCGCTCGGCATGCAGGACGCCGGGAGGCTCGTGGTTGAGGACTGCTGGTTCGTCTCAGGGTCCGGCGGCAGGGGCGGGGACGCCAACGCCACGGGAGATCCAGACGCCCTGGCCCTGGGCGGGGACGGGGCCCCGGGCGGCGGGATAACCCTGATGGCCACCAGGGAGCTGGTCCTGGAGGGGAGCAACAGGTTCGAGGTGGGCGACGGAGGCAGGGGCGGGGACGCGCGCGCCTACGGGGCCCCGGGGGAGGACGGGTGCCCCGGGAAGGGCGGAGGGAAGGCCGAGGCTGTGGCCGGGGACGGTGGAGGGGGTGCCTGGTTCACCCTCAGGTCTTCGGGCGTCCGGGGGCCCAACCCCTCGGTCTCCGGTGGATCGGGAGGCCGCGGCGGCGACGCCCTGGCCTCCGGGGGCCGCGGCGGCGACGGGACCGGTCCCGCGTGCGACGGCGGAATCGGGGGGAACTCGAGGGCCGTCGGCGGCGACGGCGGGGCCGCCCAACTCGCCAACCTGGCCGGGATGCCGATCTCCCCCGGCAGCTTCGTCGGCGGCGACGGCGGGGCGGCCTCGGTGATCTCCGGGAGCAACGGGGGGGACGGGGGCAGCGGGTGCGGCTCAGAACCGGCCCAGCCCGGGGGCAACGGGGGCCCCGGGGGGAACGTGACGGTCGAGTCCGGCCCCGGCGGGTCGGGGTTCGGGGGGGCCGGTAGGCCCGGGGACGCGCTGATCAACCTCTCGGGCAACGGGGGCAGCGGCGGCCCGGGTTCCCCGCCCGGATCCGGCGGCCCGGCTGGGGAGAAGTCGGTGGAGACCCACGGCGGGGCGTCCACCGTCCTGGGATCCTTCCAGGACGGGCCCGACGGGCCCCAGTGCGAGGTCGGGAGGATTCTCCCCGGGGGGAGGGGGAGGGAGGGACCAGCCCCCGCCGCCCTGGGGTCCGCCGACCGGCGGGCCGCTGACGCGCGGCGCCTCGGGGCCGGCCCGCCGATCCTCCTCTGATCCGCCCGGTAGGCCCTCACTCCGGGACCACGTGGGTCCCGTCCTCGCCCCTGAGGGCCTCGGCCACCCTGCCGAGCTTCGCTATGATCGCCTCCTTCCCCCCGGCCTCCACGAACCTGATGCAGGCCTTGACCTTGGGCCCCATGCTCCCCTTCTTGAAGTGGCCCTCCTCGTAGTACCTCTTGGCCTCTTCCAGAGTCATCCTGTCTATCTTCTTCTGCCGCGGGGTGTTGTAGTTCAGGTAGGCGCCGTCCACGTCGGTGAGGATGACGAACCTGTCGGCCCCTATCAGGGTGGCCAGCCTCTCACCGGCCAGGTCCTTGTCTATCACGGCCTCGACCCCCCTGGCGTGGATCCCGTCCTCCTCCACTATCGGTATCCCGCCGCCGCCGGAGGCGACCACTATGTACCCGGCCTCCACCAGGGTCCGTATGGCGCCCCTCTCGGCTATGATCTTGGGGTCCGGGGAGGGCACCACCCTCCTGTACCCCCGGCCGGCGTCCTCCACGATCACCCAGTCCGGCCTCTCTCTCCTGATCCTCTCGGCCTCCTCCCTGCTGTAGAAGGGGCCCACGGGCTTCGTCGGGTTCTGGAAGGCCGGGTCGTCCGGATCCACTATGACCCTGGTGACCACCGTCACCACGTACTTGTCTATCCCCCTCTCCTTTAGCTCGTTCCTGAGGGCCTGCTGTATCATGTACCCTATGAACCCCTGGGTCTCGGCGCCGCAGGCGTCCATGGGGAAGGCCGGGATGCCGAACATCTTCTGGCCCGCGTCGTGCCGCAGGAGCGTGGCCCCGACCTGGGGCCCGTTCCCGTGGGTTATGACCAGGTTGTACCCCTGCTCCACCAGGTTGGCCAGATCCTTGGCGGTCTTCTTGACGTTATCGTACTGCTCCTCGAAGGTTCCCCTCTGGCCCCTCTGGAGGAGGGCGTTCCCGCCCAGCGCGACCACTATGGTCTCTCCCCGCATGCCACCACCTCGGACCGGCCGACTAACCTCCCTTGTTTATTTCCTTTACCCTCCCGGAGCCCGATTCGCCGGCGATCCCCCTGACCCACTCCACGAGCTCCCACGGGGTCAGCGCTCCCCTCGGGGCCCCCAGGTCGGCCAGCGCGTCGGCCAGCAGGGTTATCTGGGGGGGCTTTATGAAGGCCCTCTCCAGCACCTCCGCCTCCTCGAAGACCTTCCTGGTAGGGGCGTCCATCAGGATCTCCCCGTCGGCCATGACCACGGTCCTCCTGGCGTACCTGGCCACTATGGGCATGTCGTGCGTTATTATGATGATCGTGTAGCCCTGCCGGTTCAGGTCTGTCAGGAAGTCCATTATCTCTATCGACTGCTTGAAGTCCTGCCCGGTGGTGGGCTCGTCCACTATTATCACGCTCGGCCTCATGGCCAGTATGGAGGCTATGGCCACCCTCTGCCTCAGCCCCTTGCTCAGGAAGAACGGGTGCTCCTCCCTGTACTCGTCCGAGAGGCCCGCTATCCTCATGGCCTCCCTCACCCTCTCCTCCACCTCCTCCGGCGGGAGCTTGAGGTTCCTCGGGCCGTAGGCGACCTCGTTGTAGACCGTGTCGTTGAACAGCTGGTGGTCGGGGTTCTGGAATATGTAACCGACCTTGGTGGCCAGGTAGGACGTCTTGGCCTCCCTGGTGTCCATCCCGAACACCAGGGCCCTCCCCTCGGTGGGCTTGAGGAGACCGGCTATGACCTTGGATAGGGTGGTCTTGCCCGACCCGTTCTGGCCTATGAAGGCCAGGAACTCTCCCCTCTCTATCCTGAGGTTCACCCCCCTGAGGGCGACCGTGCCGTCCGGATAGACGAAGGTCACGTTCTGGACGTCCACGGCCACCTCACCCTCTCCGGCGCCCGCGCCGCTCACCTCGGCGGATCCCACGGGTTCATCACCTCCCCCTCAACCCGGACAGGGCCTCCCTTGACGCCGATATGGCCTCCTCCAACGTCAGGGGTATCGGCCCGTCATAGAGGCCCATCTTCCTGAGCTCACTCACGAACACCATCGGCTCCGGCGGGAACACGCCGTGCTCCAGGAGGAAATCTATGTCGTCGAAGAACTCCCTGGGGGGCGCGTCCCTCAGCACCCGGCCGTCGTGGACCAGGATGAACCTGTCGGCCAGGGGGGCTATGTCCTCCATCCTGTGCTCCACCACTATTATCGTGGCGTTGTAGCTCCTCCTCATCTCCCTCAGGACCTCTATGACCTCCGTCTTGCCCACGGGATCCAGCATGGAGGTGGGCTCGTCCAGGATTATTATCTCCGGCCTCATGGCCAGTATGGAGGCTATGGCAACCCTCTGCTTCTGTCCCCCGCTCAGCTCGTACGGGGGCTTCTCCAGGTAGTCCATCGGTATGTGGGCCAGCCCCAGGGACCACTCCACCCTCTCCCTTATCTCGTCCACGTCCAGCCCTATGTTCTCCAGCCCGAACACCACCTCCTCCTCGACGGTCATGGAGAGGAACTGGCTCTCCGGGTCGGAGAACACGAAGCCCACGTGCCTGGCTATGTCGGCCACCGGGTGCTCCCTGGTGTCCATCCCCTTCACGACGACGCTCCCCTCTATCACCCCGTAGTAGTTGTTGGGGATCAGGCCGTTCATGGCCATGACCAGGGTGCTCTTCCCCGAGTCGTTCGGCCCCACGATGGCGACGAACTCGCCCTGCTCCACCGAGAGGTTGACCCCCCTCAGGGCCCACCTCTCCTGTCCCTCGTACCTCCAGCCGAAGTTCTCCATCCGGATTACCGGCATTGGATCACCCGAACCTGACCCTGTACAGGAGGGAGTTCTCCGCCCTGAGCCAGCCGTACTGATAGTTCACGAACACTATGGCGGCGAGGAAGGCGAACATGATTGCGATGAGCGCCACGTCTGCCCCCCTGATCTTGTACTTCTTCGGTATGTAGTCGGTCCTCTTCCCGCCCTTGAACAGGCCGGAGAACCTGAAGGCCCTGGAATCCAGGGCGTTGGAGACCTCTTCGGCCCTCCTTATCGCCAACCCGACCAGGGGAACTATGTAGAGCCCGAACTTCTTCACCTTCTCCGAGAAGGGGAGCTCCGCCAGGTCCAGGGCCCTGGCCTTCTCGGCCTCCCTTATGGTGAAGAAGTCTATTATGGAGAGGCCTATGGACCTGAGGGAGAGGCCCGCCAGGTAGCAGACGACGAAGGGGAGCCTCAGGGTCCTGAGCCCCACCACAACGTCCCTCTCCCTCATGGTGCTCAGGAAGAAGATTATGACCAGGATGGCCAGCACCAGCTGCAGGTAGACCAGGATGGCCCACCTGAGGTTCTCCCAGCATACCCTTATCGGCCCGAGCCGCAGGAGGACCGTGTACTCGGGCCTGTATCCCCCGAAGAACGTGTAGGCTATGGCTATGACGAAGAACAGGTTGACGAACGCCATCTTGTATCCCTTTATGACGCTCAGGTCGACCTTGGCAGCCTTGAACAGGGCCAGCATGAACAGCGAGCCGGCCAGGTTGGCCTCGGGGAGCTGGGTGAGCATGGGGTAGGCGCTGACCACCAGCAGGAAGAGGACCTTGGTCACCGGGTGGAGCGAGAATATCGGCGACTCCTCCGGGAGGTAACCGAGGAGAGACCGTCTCATCTTTGGCATTCGAGCTCACCCTCGACCCACTCGGGCGCGCGATCGGTCGGCGTCGAGGAGGAGAAATAAAGGGGAGAGATGGGGGCTCACGCCCACCATCCCTTGACGAAGGACCTGTGCCTCACGACCAGCGGGGACAGGGCCTTCAGCAGGATTATGCCGAAGATCAGGGAGGGGACCCCGTTCCCGATGGTCCACCCCGAGAAGAACAGGGGAACGGACTCCACGGTTATCAGGCCGAACCACTGGAGGGCCGTCACGGCCCAGGCGGCCCCGGCCAGGTTGTTCACCACGACGCCCCATATGATGTAGTGGAGGTAGTCGGACCCCTTGGTGAGCCGCGGGTCGGCCTTGAAGAACTTGAAGGCCCAGGCCGGTATTATCCCCTGGAGCAGGTTGGACGGCAGGTAGGCGAAGCTCACGTACAGGGGCGCCCCGGCCAGCGAGTTGGATATGAACGGGAACAGGAAGCCGGCGAGCACGCCCCACATGCCGAACCATATGGAGCCCACGGCCTGAACCGCGACGCCCGGCCAGAAACCGGTGACTCCGTAGCCCAGCGGAACCGAAAGGCTGCCGAAGGTACCGGCGACCGCGCCGACGCCTATCAGGAGGGCCATTATGGCTATGTGGACTGTTCCGGGCTTCCTGACCTCGCCCGGCTCGACCTCCCAGACCGACTTGGCTGATGGCATAGTTCTTTGACGATTTCGGTTGCTAATAAACTAGGCGGTCGTCTAACCCCTCGACCGACCCGGTCGTCCGCTATCTCGCCGAGAAACCATAAAAGAGACACATTTCCATTTACGGGACTCGGGTCCCGGACCGAGGGGGGCGGGCGGGCTGGGGCGGTCGGCCGCGCCCCCAACCCTCACTCCCTGGAGTAGGGCCTCCCCACGGCGGCGGGAGGCCTGACCCTCCCGACGGCCGCGGATACTATGGCCAGGGTTGCGGCGTAGGGGATGGTCTTCAGCAGGAACCCCATGGCCGGGGACCTCATGACTATCTCCAGGTAGGTGGCCAGGCCGTCGAAGAAGCCGAATATCAGCCCCCCGCCCACCGCGACCAGCGGGTTCCAGTTGCTGAACACCACGTTTGCCAGCGCTATGAACCCCCTGCCCGCGGTCATCTGCTTGGTGAACTGCCCGACGTAGTCCACGCTCATGTAGGCCCCGGCCAGCCCGGACAGGGCAGCCCCGATCACCGTCGCCAGGAACCTGACGCGGAACACGTTCACCCCCATGGCCTCCGCCGCCGCCGGGTCCTCGCCGGCGGCCCTCAGCCTCAGCCCCCCCTTGGTCCTGAACAGGTAGTACCAGGAGGCGGCGGCCACGGCCAGGGTCAGGGGGAAGAACCAGGAGATCTCCCCCAGGGGGCCGGCCGGTATCCTGGGCACCTTGGGGACCCACGGGCTCTGCCCGTAGCTGTTCCAGACCCTCATCAGGGTCACCACCGCCACCCCGTACGCCAGTATGTTGACCCCGACCCCGGCCACTATCTGGTCCCCCCTGAGGTGGACGGACACCGCGCCGTGGACCAGCCCGACCGCCACGCCCACCGCGACCCCGGCCAGCACCCCGAGGTAGGGGCTCCCGGAGAAGTAGGACACGTAGGCGGCCCCCAGGGCGCTCATGAGCATTATCCCCTCGAGGCCTATGTTGACCACGCCGGACCTCTCCGTTATCACCTCGCCGACCGCCGCCAGGGTCAGGGGTACCATGGCCCTCAGCGCGGTCGAGGTGAGGGTGGCCACCTCCACGCCCATTCAGCCGCCCCCCTCCGACGTCCCTCCCGCCCCCCTCCCGAAGCGCAAGGCGGAGGCCAGCATCCTGTAGGCCTCCGGGACGGCGAGGGCGAATATGACGACCCCGGTGACCGCCTCCACGAGCTCCCTGGGGACCCCCACCTCCAGCTGCATCCCGTGACCCCCCACCGCCATCAGGGCGAAGAGGGCCGACGACAGCACTATCCCCACCGGGTGGTTCCTGCCGACCAGGGCCACCCCTATGCCGTCGAAGCCCATGCCGGCCATGACGCTGGCGTGGGAGTCCAGGTAGAAGGACCTCCCTAGGACCACCAGGACGCCCGCCAGCCCGGAGACCCCGCCGCTCAGGGCCATGGATATGGCCGTTACCCTCCTCGGGTCGGCCCCGCCGTACCTGGCCGCCTTGGGCTGGAGGCCCACCGCCCTTATGTCGTAGCCGAGGCTGGTCCACCAGAGGAGGTAGAGCATGACCAGGGCCGCCGCGACCGCCACCAGGAAGGCCGTCGGGAGCTCAGACACCCTGGGAAACCTGGCCGTGACCGGCACGTCCAGAGACCTCCACGGCCTCTGGGGACTCGGGTAGTATATCGTGACGAAGTACCCCAGCAGGAAGTAGGCTATCCAGTTCAGCATTATGGTCGAGACCACCTCGTTGACCCCCCTGTAAACCTTCAGGATCCCGGCCAGGGCCCCGTAACCGGCCCCGACGGCCACCCCGGCCAGGGTCGGGAGCACGGGCTCCCTGGTCGCGAGGGACACCACCAGGGCCACCAGCCCACCCAGGTACATCTGCCCCTCCATGCCTATGTTGAAGAGGCTCGCCCTGGCCGCGACGGCGAACCCCAGGCCCGTCAGCAGTATTGGGGTGGCCCTGTCCAGGACGGCCGAGGGGTCGGAGAGGGCCCAGGAGAACATGGCGTAGATGCCCCTGGCCGGGTCGGCCCCGACCCCGGCCAGGACTGCCGCGCCGGCCGCCAGCCCGATGGCCAGGGAGAGGGAGACCTCCGCCAGGGGGCCCGCGTACCTGCCCGGAGAGCCGAGCCCGAGCCTCATCCCGCCGCACCTCCCATGAGAAGCCCGAGCCTCTCCTCGGTCAGCTCCTCGGGCCTGCCCCCTCCAACTATCCTCCCCTCGTACATGACCACCACCCTGTCGCTTATCTGGAGTATCTCGTCCAGGTCGGTGGACACCAGCAGCACGGCGGCCCCCCTGTCCCTCTCCTCGAGCAGCAGCCTCCTGATGTACTCTGTGGCCGCCACGTCCAGCCCGTGGGTCGGCTGGTCGGCCACTATGACCTTGCCCCCCTTCATGATCTCCCTGCCGACTATCAGCTTCTGCTGGTTTCCCCCGCTCAGGTGCCTGGCCGGGGCGTCCAGTCCGGGGACCACCACCGAGAACCTGCGGACGATCTCGGCCGCCCTCTCCCTGACGGTGTCCCACCTCATGACCCACCGGCCCGAGAAGGGGGGGCCGTCGTGGATCCCGAGGACCGAGTTCTCGGCCACCGAGAAGTCCATTATCAGGCCGACCCCCTGCCTGTCCTCCGGGACGTGGGCCAGCCCGGCCCTGTAGAGCTCCCTGGGGGGGGAGTTGGTCATTTCCCTGCCGGCTATGAGTACTCTTCCCCTATCAGCCCGCCTGAGCCCAGTTATGGCCTCCACCAGTTCCCTCTGCCCGTTCCCGGCGACGCCCGCCACGCCCAGCACCTCACCGGACCTGACCTCCAGGTCGACGCCCCTGACGGCCCACCCGCCCTCCTCGCCCCGGACCCACAGCCCCTCCACCGACAGCAGGACCCCGCCCGGGGAGGGGGGGCGCCTCTCTATCTCCATCTCCACCTCCCTGCCCACCATCATCCTGGCCAGGTCCGACTCTGTCACGTCGCCCGTCCTGACCGTCCCGACCACCCTGCCCCTCCTCAGGACCGTGACCCTGTCCGTTATGCCCATGACCTCCCTCAGCTTGTGGCTGATGAATATGACGGTGACCCCCCTCTCCCTGAGCCTCCCGAGCAGCGAGAAGAGCTCCCTGACCTCCAGGGGGGTCAGCACGGAGGTCGGCTCGTCCAGTATCAGGACCCTGACGTCCCTCATGAGGGCCTTCAGGATCTCCACCCTCTGCCTGATCCCCACCGGGAGGTCCTCCACCCTGGCGTCCAGGGGGACTGGGAGGCCGAGCTCCCCCATTATCTCCTCCGCCTTCTCCCTCACGGCGGGATCCCCGATCCTGGACAGGCTCCCCCCGGGGATCACCATCGAGAGGTTCTCCATCACGGTGAACACGGGTATCAGGGTGAAGTGCTGGTGGACCATGCCTATCCCCGACTCCAGGGCCTCCCAGGGCCCCCGGGGGGACGCCTCCCTCCCCCCCACCAGGACCCTCCCGGAGGTCGGCCTGAGCTCGCCGTAGAGGATCCTCATCAGGGTGGTCTTCCCGGCCCCGTTCTCTCCGAGCAGGCCGTGGATCTCCCCCGGGAGGACCGAGAAGTCGACCCCCCTCAGGGCCACGGTCCCGTCCCTGTAGACCTTGACGATCCCCTCCATGGAGACGACGGGCTCCGGCCCGGTTCCCGGCCCCAAGATCGGCACCGGTCCGGCGGATCGGACAATCAAAAAAAGTTAGGGGAGGGGGCCGTCAGCCCCCGGCCAGGGCGGCGCTCAGATCCCCGGCCTCCAGGGCCTGGATCACCTGCTCGTACTGGGTGTGGTCGGCCGGGTTGACGAAGGTGATCTGGCCCGACTTGATCTGGTTCTCGAGCTGGCTTATCAGGTTCCAGGCGTCCTGGGATATGTACTGGTCCCTGAGCTCGGCCACCCTCTGCCTGACGGACTCGGGGGTCCACCCTGAGGGCAGCTGCCCGGCGTCGGCCGCGAACTGGGCGAAGGCCTGGACCTCGTCCAGGGTGCTTATGCCCACCCCGTCCTCGGCCAGCCCCAGGCTGTGGATCCCCCCCTGGAAGTTCCCGCTGACGGCCATCTCAATGGCGTCGTAGACCGCCACGTCGACCTTCTTCCTACCGCTCACGAATATGTGGTCCGGGTCGTACCACTCCTGGGGCGCGTCCTGCCCTATGGCGAAGACGGTCTCGCCCTGCTGGGCCCTCTCCTTGACCGCCTCGAAGGCCCCTATGTGGGTGGCGCCGGCCAGGCCGTATATCACGTTGGCACCCTGGTCTATCAGCTGGAGGGTGGCGTCCTTCCCGGTGGCGGGGTCCGTGAAGGTGCCGGTGTACACGTACAGGACGTCCACGTCGGTCCCCAGCTGCTGGGCCATCCACTTGGCCCCGTAGAGGTATCCTATGTGGAACCTCCAGAGCGGGGGTATGTCCATGCCCATCAGCGCGGCTATCTTGTCGTTGCCCGTGTCGTGGGCTATCACCGTGGCTATGGCCCCGACCAGGGCGCCGCACTCCTGCTCCCTGAAGACGTAGCTGGCCACGTTGGGCTGATCCACCACGGAGTCTATTATGGCGAAGTTCTGGTTCGGATACTCCTGGGAGACGTTGTTTATGGCGTCGGTCAGCAGGAACCCTATCCCTATGATCACGTCGTAGTCGCCGGAGGAGGCGAGCCCCTCTAGCACGGGGACGAAGTCGGCCATGCTGGCCGGCGTGACGTACTCCACCTCGACGCCCAGCTCCGACTTGGCCCTCTCGGCGCCCATGTAGGCCAGGTCGTTGAAGCTCAGGTCCCCCCTTCCCCCGACGTCGAACACCACGGCCACCTTGTGGACGGCCGGCGGCGGTGGCGGGGGCGGCGGGGTCTGGTTCTGAACGGTGGACGGAGGTGGCGGGGGCGGCGGGGTCGGCTGCGGCTTCTGGGTCAGGAACATCACGCCGACGGCCGCCAGGACCAGGATCAGGATGATCAGCCCTATAAGGGCCGACCTGCCTATGCCCGCTCTTCTCATGGGTGGGGACACCCGATGGCCCGGTTTTTCGTTGAATAATTTAACCTTTTCTCGGGGGAGGCCGGGGGCGGCGGGCGATATTAGTATTTAGGGTTCCCCGGGCGGGCCCCGGGATGGCGCCCGGAGGGTCCACCCTGACCACCTTCCTGGCCATAGCCGGGACCGTCTTCGTCATGGAGATGGCCGACAAGACCCAGCTGGCGGCCCTGAGCTTCTCCGCCGAGGTGCCCGACGCCCGGCTGGTCTACGCCGCCACCGTGCTCGGGTTGGCCCTGGCCTCGCTGGTCTCCGTGTTCGGGGGGAGGGTCCTGAGGGCGGCGCTGGGATCAGGCCCGCTCAGGCTCGCCGTCGGCGCCGCCCTGGTGCTGGCCGGGATCCTGGTGGTTCTTGGAAGGTGACCTCGTCGGTATGAGGTGGGTCCCGTCGCAGGAGGGGGCCCGGAAGAACCCGGGATCGGTCAGCCCCTCCCTGCAGGTGGCGTAGGTCAGGCCGACGTCGCGCGCCCTCCCAACGACCGGGGCCAGCATCCCCTCTCTGACCCGCCTCGGGAGGTACCAGTACCCCCCGATCCACCTCCCCTCGATCCTGTAGGCCCTGCGCCACTCGGCCGCCAGCCCGGGGAACGCGGCCTCCATCCTGCGCAGGCCGTCGGGCGTCGCCTTGTACGTGGACGTGACGACGTGGGCCGCGCCGGCCTCGGCGGCCGCCGAGACCAGCTCCCTCAGATCCGCGGGGTCGTCCGTCAGCCCCGGGATCACCGGGTCCACCCTGACCCCGACCGGTATCCCGAGCTCCGAGAGCTCGGCCGCGGCTCGCAGCCTGGCTTCCGGATCTGGGGCCCCGGGCTCCAGCCTCCCCGCCGTCCCCGCGTCCAGGGTGGTCACCGTGATCATCACGGCGGCCGCGCCCCTCAGGACGTCGGCGTCCCTGACCACCAGGTCCCCCTTGGTGGTCACCAGGATGCGGAATCCCGCCGACGCCAGCAGCCGCAGCACCCTCCGGGTGAGCCGCAGCACCCCCTCCTCCGGGGGATATGGGTCGGAGCTGGTGGAGAGCTCGACGGGGAGCGAGGGGTCCAACCTCCTCAGGTCCCTGATCACCCTGGCCTCGAGGTCTCTCTTGGGGCGGCTCCTGCCGACCCCCACGTACCTGGTGGCGTAGCAGTACAGGCACCCGTGGCTGCACCTGGTGTACGGCTGGAGGGAGTACTTCGGGGGGCACGTGCACAGGTGGCTCCCCCAGGGATCGAACCTCCTGATCACGTCCCCCTCCTTCCGGGCGGGCACCCCACCGTCCGACCGGGCGAACCGTTAAAGGTTCCCCCCGCCGGCGCGGCGTATGAGGCCGGCCCCCATACTGACCTTCAATCCCCGGGGGGATCTTGAGGTGTCGATCCGCCCGGTGGAGGATCCCGAGGACTTCCACGAGATAGTGAGGGTCCAGCTGGACGCCTGGGACATGCAGGACCCGACCGAGGCCACCCCCTTCCACGTGCTCACCGCCATGGCCAGGAACGGCGGCATAGTCCTCGGCGCATACCTCGAGCCCGAGGGGAGGATGGTGGGGGCGGTGTTCGGCTTCCTCGGGAGGGAGGGCGGGAGGAGGGGCCGGATCTACCACTACTCCCACCAGGCCGGCGTGATCAGGGAGTTCCAGGGGATGGGGATAGGCCTGGCCCTGAAGCTGGCCCAGAGGGAGGTGGCCCTCTCCCAGGGCCTGGACCTGATGAGGTGGACCTTCGACCCGATCCAGGGGGTTAACGCCAGGTTCAACCTGTCCAAGCTGGGGGTCGTCGTCAGGGTGTACAAGAGGAACTACTACGGGATCATGAGGGACAGGCTCAACCAGGGCCTGAGGACCGACAGGTTCGTGGCCGAGTGGTACCTGGAGAGCCCGAGGGTCAGGCGCAGGATAGAGGGGAGGCACGTCACCCCCCCTCCCAGGGCGCTGTTGGAGGCCGGGGCCGGCCTCGCCCTGGAGACCGAGGGGGAGGGTCCCCTCAGGCGGCCGGTCTCCGTGAACCCGGACCTGGACTCAGAGGTGGTGCTGGTCGAGATCCCCTGGGACCACAGGGCGACCAGGGAGGCGGGAGGCCCGGGGCTGCTGGCGGCCTGGAGGGACGCCACGGCCGAGGCCTTCGAGTCCTACTTCTCCAGGGGGTACGTGGACGTGGACCACTGCCTGGACGGGGGAGAGAGGAGGAGCTTCCACGTCCTCTGGAGGAGGCCGCTGGAGGAGATCCTCTCCGGGGAGGAGGTCCCCCGCTGACCGGCGCCGGCTGGCGCCGACTTTTTTACCGGCCGGTCCGGGGCCGGACCCGATGTACGCCCTGGCGGTGAACTTCTCCTCCCCCAGGGAGTGGAGGGAGGCGGTCTCCAGGTTCGCCGAGGAGCTGGAGTCCAGGCTCGGCCCCAGGCTCAGGATGGTGGTGGCCCTCCCCTCCCCGGGCGACTCCCTCTACGACTCCAACGTGCTGGTGGTCCTGTCCGGTCGAGTCGCCCCGGGGGACTACCGGGCGGTCAGGGAGGCCGCCCCGGAGGGATCCGGGATCAACCCCCTGGTGGTCCCGGAGGGGGACGAGGCCGCGGTGGAGGCCTTCGAGCTGGCCGGCGGGTTTCCCTTTCCCGGTAGATCCGGGCGGGGGAGTCGATCCGCCCGAGGTGGTTCGGAGGAGGGGCGCCGTGGACGGGCGGAGGCCTCTGCTGGATAAGTCGGCCTCCCTGCTGAGGGAGGCCGAGGTAGACTTGAAGGTGGGCTGCTTCAACAAGGCCGTCTCCGCCGCCTACTTCTCGGTCAGAATGGCCGCCGAGGCCTTCCTCCTCGGGATGAGGACCAAGAAGGACGACAAGATAGCCAGGGGGTTGAAGCGGCTCTTAACCCCCATCCTGGGTGGGGAGGGGGCCGAGGAGGTCAGGCTGAGCTTCCTCCAGCTCTTCGACATGAGGAAGGCGGCCGACCACAGACCCACCAAGATGACAAGAGAGGACGCAGAGTTCGCCGTCGGGAGGGCCAGGGAGCTCCGGGCCGCCATCCTCGAGGCTGCGCGCCGACCGGCACCCGGAGGTGGCTGAGGCGACCGATCGACCCGACCGAACCCGGCCCGGACCTCCTCAACGTTTTATTTGGGGAGGGGGGCCTTTCCCCCGGTGCGGGACTGGTCCTGGCTCCTGGAGGGGCTGCGGGAGGAGTTCGGGGAGGGCCTGATCTCCGTCGCCATCTACGGCTCGGTGGCGCGGGGGGAGGAGGACGAGGGGAGCGACTTGGACGTGCTCGTCGTCGCCGAAGATCTGCCCCCCGACCCGTCCGAGAGGCTGAGGATCTCCGGCCGACTGGCCAGGACGGTCAGGCCCCCCCCGGGGACCCCCAGGCCCCTGTCCACCGTGCTGCTCACCCCCGGGGAGACCGAGCGGAACCCCCCCATACTCCTAGACCTGGTGGAGGACGCCCTCATACTGTACGACAGGGGAGGGTTCCTCTCCCGGGTCCTCGAGAGGATCCGCGAGAGGCTCAGGGAGCTCGGGGCCAGGAGGGTCAAGACCGATCGCGGCTGGTACTGGATCCTCAAGCCGGACGCGGAGTTCGGGGAGGTGGTCAGGATCTGATAAACCTCGAGATGGCCGCCGATTACCTCAGGAGGTCTCTCTCTTGCTTGGATGAGGCTAGATCGGCCCTCGCCCGGGGGGATCCGGCCCTCTGCATAAGGAGGTCTCAGGAATCCGTGGAGCTGGCCGCGAAAGCCCTCCTGAGGGCGGCCTCGGTGGAATACCCCCGGAGGCACGACGTCAGCGACGCCCTCTTGGAGGCCGCCCCCAGGCTGCCGGGCCGGGTGAGAGGCCGGGTGCGGGAGCTGGCCGACCTGGTGTCGGAGCTGGCAGCCGTCAGGGGCCCGGCCATGTACGGCTATGAGGATCGCGGGATACCGGCCTCGAGGGCGTTCTCCAACTCCTACGCGGACGAGGTGCTGGCCAGGACGACCACCGCCGTCCGGACCATCGAGGAGGTCCTGGTTCCGAGGCTGAGGGATGCCGGATGCTGGCCGTAGCCCGCCCCGCCGACGGCACTCCCCACGGGGCCCGGACCGCCCCGACCCTCCCCGAGGGGCCGCCGGGGGATCGCGCCCGAGACCCCCCCGGGCGCGGGACGGGTCCGCCCCGGGCGCCCGCCCAGGGGTCCCCGCCCGAACCCCGATCAGGCCGCCCGGCGCGGGGCCGACCCTCAAATCAGGGCGCCCCGGGGCGCCGGGCGGTTCGGGTCTACAGGGTCACGGCCAAGAGGATCTTCACCCCGACCAGGATACCGGGGGCCAGATTCGTCGTCAACCAATACGTCGGCTGCGAGCACGCCTGCTCCTACTGCTACGCCCGCTTCACCTGCAGGTGGAGGCGGGACAGGGGTCCCTGGGGGACCTGGGTTGAGGCCAAGGTCAACGCCCCGGACCTCGTCAGGGGCAGGCCGGTCAGGGGAAGGGTGGTGATGTCCAGCGTCTCCGACGCGTACCAGCCGGTCGAGAGGGAGCTGGAGCTTACGAGGCGCGTGCTCGAGGCCATGGACAGGGCGGTGGAGCTCTCCATACTGACGAAGTCGGACCTGGTGCTGAGGGACGTCGACCTCCTGTCGGAGTTCCCCCGCCTGGAGGTGGGGCTCACCGTCAACGGCCTGGAGGGGAGGGCGGCTCGGCTGCTGGAGCCCCTGGCTCCGGGACACGGCAGGAGGGTGGAGGCCCTGGAGGGGCTGAGGGCGGCCGGGCTGAGGACCTTCGCCTTCGTCAGCCCGGTGATACCGGGCCTGGTGGATCCGGCGGCCGTCATGGAGGAGGTGGCCCCCCTGGTCGACTTCTTCTACGTGGAGTTCATCAACGCCCGGGCCGCCGGGTCGGGGTTCCGCCGCATCCTGACGAGGGAGTTCCCGGAGAGCGCCGAGGTGGTCTACGACGGGTTCAGGTTTCGGGAGTACGTCCGGAGGACCGCGGCCGAGGTTAGGGGGACCGGGCTGATGGTCAGGGAGGTCGTGACCCACCTCCGCGGCCGGAGGGGCGGCGGGAGACAGACCTCCCTCCCGCTGGGCTGACCGGCCGAGGCGGACCGGTGGGTTTAAGGGCCGGGGAGGGGCGGCGGACCCGTGGAACTCAGGGACCTGGCCGCTCTGGTCGCGGCGGTGGTCCTGGCCTACGTGCTGTGGAGGGTGATCTGGCTCCTGCTGAAGCTGGCGGTCTTCGCCGCCCTGGTGCTGGTCATGTTCTTTCTGGTGAGGTCCCTCCTCTCCGGGAGAGGGCCGGGCCCCGGTCCGGGGGCTCCCCCAGCCTGAGCCGGGGCGCCAATTTTTAACTCTCCCCGCGGCGCCCGGCCGATGACCGAGAGGACCGACAGGGACCCCAGGATAGCCGCCGCCGAGCTCATGACGGCGGGCCTGGAGGCCTCTCTGAGCTCTCTCCCGCGGCCGGCGGCCAGGGAAACGTCGAACCTGGCCCGGGGGCTCAGGTCCTCCGCCGCGGCCCTGAGGTACTCCTTCCTCTCCTCCCGAGAGGCGGACGACCAGGGGCTCCTCGATCCGCTGGTGGCCGGCGGGAGGAGGCTCCTGGAGGTTTGGAGGGGGCTGGCCGGGAGGGGGCCGTCTCCCTCCGTCCCGGCGGCCTGGCTCAGGGCCGCGGGACTGACCCTCTCCACGCTCAGGCGCAGGATGCTGGAGGGGGAGCCGACCTTCGCCTGGGCCGTCCCGTCGATGCGGGCCGCCGTGAAGGCGGCGATCCCGTCCGGCGGGCTGACGGCCCTGGACCTGGACGTCCGGGGAGAGAGGTTCTCCGTGGTGACCAGCCTGCCCGGGGTGGGGAGGGGGGACGTGGTGGCCTTCGCCATCCTGCCGCCCAGGAAGTTCGGCTCCGTCGTCAGCGAGGGGATGCTGGTGGAGGCCCGCCCCGCCGGGGGCGGGGAGGGAGGGGAGGCCGAGGGGGAGGGAGAGCCGGGGGAGCCGGCCCTTCCCGTCGGGAGGTCGGTCGGTGAGGTGGAGGCCGCCCTGAGGGCGGAGGCCGCGAGGCTCGGGGTCAGGATATGACCGGCCGACCGCCGCGCCCCCGCCCGGCTCGCGGGTTTAAATGGGGGGGCTCCCCGGGGCCCCGGATGGGGGCGAGGTTCGAGTCCCTGCTGAGGGAGATGTCCGAGGTCCTGAGGTTCGCCGGGAGCTGGTGGGGGTGGAGGAGGGGGAGTTCCTCAGGGACGCCAAGGCCAGGTACGCCCTCAGGATGGCGCTGGTCGAGGCGGTGGAGTCCGCCTCCGGGCTCGCCCTGGAGATCCTGAGGGTCAGGGGGAGGGTGGCGGGGGCTGAGGAGTATCCCCGGCTGTTCAGGCTCTTGGGGGAGGAGGGAGTCATCTCACCCGAGGCGGCCTCCGGCATGGTCAGGCTGGCGAGGCTCAGGAACCCCATAGTCCGCGGGTATTGGGAGGTGGACGACCTGAGGATCTACAGGGAGGCCAGGTCGGGCGGCCTCGAGCTCTTGAGGAGGTTCCTCTCGGAGGTGATGGAGGCTGCCCCTGGAGGTTGAGTCGGCCGAGAGGTTCAGGTTCCGGAGGATCTCGGGGGACGAGAGGGATAGGGTCATCGGCAGGCTCAGGGAGATCCTGGAATCCAGGCGGGAGGTGGGGCTGGCGGTCCTGCACGGCTCCCTCCTCCGAGGAGGCCCCTTCAGGGACGTGGACGTGGCCGTCTACGTCCTAGGGCGGGTCGACCCGCTGGACTACAAGCATGGGCATGGACGAGCTCCTGTCCTCCGAGGTGGGGCTGCCGGTGGACGTCCACGTGCTGAACGCGGCCCCCCGAGATTCGTCCTGGAGGCCCTGGGGCGGGGGCTCATCCTGGTGGACAGGGGGCCTCCCCCGGGGGCCCTGATCCTGGCGGCCGTCGACTCGCTGTGGCTCGGCCGGTGGCTGGGCGGGGACCGGGGAGCCTCACCTCGGGATCCTTGAGCCCGCTCCCGGTCAGCACCAGGACCGCCTCCTCCTCGGCCGACAGGATCCCCTCCTCCAGGGCCCTCCTGTACCCGGCCAGGGCGGCCGCCGAGGCGGTCTCGACGAAGAGCCCCTCCCTCCTGGCCAGCTCCAGCCTGGCGCGGTCTATCTCCCAGTCAGACACGGCCAGGATCGTCCCCCCCGACTCCCTGACGGCCCTGACGGCCTTCGGCCAGTTCACGGGCCTCCCTATCCTTATGGCCGAGGCCACCGTCTCCGGCTCCCCCACGGGGTCCAGCCTCCCGGTCTCCATGGCCCGGACCAGGGGGGCGGCCCCCGCGGCCTGGACCCCCACCATCCTCGGCGTCCCGTCCACCAGCCCCAGCCCCGCCAGCTCCCTGAACCCCTTCCATATGGCGCTTATGTTCCCGGCGTTCCCGACGGGGACCACCACGGCGTCGGGGGCGCGCCCCAGCTGGACCACCAGCTCGTAGGCCAGGGTCTTCTGCCCCTCCAGCCTGTATGGGTTGACCGAGTTCATTAGGTAGGCTCCCCCCCGGGCCGCGGCCAGGGCGGCGTCCAGCGCGTCGTCGAAGTACCCGTCCACCTCCTCCACCGATGCGCCGTGGGCGACCAGCTGGGCCACCTTGCCCGGCGCCACCTTCCCCCTGGGCACGATCACCCTGGCCTCCAGCCCGGCCCTGGCGCAGTAGGCCGCCATGGAGGCGGCGGTGTTCCCGGTGGAGGCGCAGACCGCCTCCCCGCACCTCAGATCCAGGGCGTGGGAGACGGCCACGGCCATCCCCCTGTCCTTGAACGAGCCCGTGGGGTTCGACCCCTCATACTTCAGCCAGGCCCCGGACCTCCCCCTGACCAGCGGCGTCCACCCCTCGCCGAGGCTCACCCTCTCCCGGACCGGGAGGGCCCCGGAGAAGGACCAGATGCTCTCCCCCCTCTCCAGCCTGATCTCGAGGCGGTCGTACTCCACCTCCAGGAGGCCCCCGCAGCTGGGGCACCTGTAGGCGAACCCCTCCACGACCCGACCGCACTCGACGCACCTGAGCCAGGTCCTCAACCCACCACCTCCGCCCCGCCCGCCGGCCTGGTCAGGGTCGGCCTGACCCGGAGCCCCGCCCTCCAGAAGGCCTCCACCACCGCCCGGGAGACCCTACCCTCGGAGCCGGGCTCGACCAGGGCGAAGGTGGAGGGGCCGGCGCCGCATATGTTGAAGCCGGACGCCCCGGCCGCCAGCGCGGCCTCCTTGGCCTCCCCATACCCCGGGATGGTACCGGCCCTGAAGGGCTCCGCCAGGTTGTCCGATAGAACCCTCCCCATGACGTCCGCCCTCCCCAGCCCGGCGGCGGCCACCAGGACCGCGGCCCTGGAGAGGTTCTCCACGGCCTCCCTGAATCCGACGGACCGGGGCAGGATCTCCCTGGCCGCCCTGGTCTTCCCCTCCCCGCCGGGGGCCTCCGGGACGAACACAAGGAGCCTGAGGTCCTCCGGCGGGTCCACCCTGAGCACCACCCGGTCGGACGGGGAGACGACAGTCATCCCGCCCAGCAGGCTGGCCGAGACGTTGTCGTAGTGGAGCGCCCCGGACCCCGCCAGCTCCCCCTCGGCCGCCAGCCTGACGGCCTCCCACTCCTCCAGCCCTATGCCCAGCAGCCGATCCACCGCGGCCACGGCCGCGGCGGCGCTGGCCCCGCTGCTCCCGAGCCCCAGCCCCGGTGGGATCCCCTTCTCCAGGACCACCCTGACGCCCGACCCCGGGGCGTACTCCCTCAGGACCCTCAGGGCCGCGGCGCCGGCCGAGTTCCTCTCGGGATCGCTCGGGACGTCCCCGCGGGCGAAGAACTCGAAGTCCCACGACCTGGACGCGACCACCCTGTCCCACGCCAGGTCCACCGCCAGGGCGACGGAGTCGAATCCCGGGCCCACGTTGGCCACGGAGGCCGGGGCCCTCACCGCCAGGTTTGGCGCACGCTCTCACCGCCGACCCGGCTGGCAGGGGTCAATATAACCGTTTCCTCCGGCGCCGATTCCGCCTGATCCTCACTCCAGGTAGAGGGCCGGCCTCCCCGGGAGGGCCCTGGCCGCCCTCCCCTCCGGGTCGGACCCGGGCTCCTCCTCGGTGGCCACCGCAACCTCCACCCCGAGCGCCCCGGAGATGTAGGCCCTCCCCTCCTCCAGGGCCCTGATCTCCTCATCCCTGTTCTCGAGCCAGGTCCACCCCCCCGCCTTGGCGTAAGTCCTGGCGATCCCGGAGACCTCCCTATCCCTCCCCGCCACCAACCCCGCCTCCGCGGCGGCCCTGATCAGCGTGGGGGGGTCCATCCTGCCGGACCTCTCCGCGGCCTCCTCCATGACCCTGAAGAGGTCGTACTTCCACCCCGCGGCGACGTACACCCTGAGCCTCTCCGGCCTCCTCCCCCTCCTCTCCCCGACGGTCCTCATGACCGTTCTGGCGTCCTCCACGAGCCTGTCTATGACCTCCACCATCTTCTCGGCCCGCTCGTCGATCAGATTCTCGTCTTCCTCGGGCCACGGCGCGAGCGAGACGAAGCCATCCCTCCCCATAGAGCTCCAGGCTTCCTCCGCCACGTGAGGAGCGAACGGCGCGAGGAGCCTGATCCAGGCGTCCATCACGGTGGCCATGACCCTCCTGGTGGACTCGGCCTCCTCGTCGACCGCCTGCAGGTACTTGGACACGTCCCTGCCCAGGTTGTAGAACGCGGCCAGGAGGGCCCTCCTGGTCTCGCAGGACTCCATGGCCTCCGTGGCCTCGGCTATCCTCCTCTGCAGGGTGGACAGCATCCACCTGTCCCACATCCCGAGGGAGGACGGGTCCGGGGGGATCGCCTCCCCCCCGTACCTCCTGGCCATCCTCAGGAGCCTCTCCAGCCTCCCGAGGGTCGACCTGGCGACGTCCCTCTTGAAGTCCGCGTCAGACATCAGGTCGGCCGCCCCCATGATGGTGACCCTGATCGGATCCGCCCCGAACTCCCTGACCGCGTCCCTTATGGGGATTATGTTGCCCAGGGTCTTGCTCATCTTCTGGCCCTCCATGAGGACCGACCCGTTCACGACTATCTGCCTCGGCCAGAGCTCCTCCGGAAACACGGCGGCGTGGTTGAACACGAAGAAGGTCAGGTGGTTCCAGACCAGGTCCCTGCCGCTGTGCCTGGAGTCCAGGGGGTACCAGTACAGGAACTCCTCCCTCATGGCCCTCACCTCCCCCTCCGGGATCCCGAGCCTCTCGGCCACCGAGGCCGGGTCCCCCTCGCCCAGCATGACGTAGTCGAAGAAGTAGTCCCCCAGCCTGTCCGGGTCGACGCCGAGCCTCCTGAGCCTGTGGCTTATGGTGTAGTAGGCCATGTATATGGTGGAGTCGCTGAGGCTCTCTATCACCCACCTGGGGTCCATGGGCAGCCTGGTGCCTAGCCCCCTGCTCCTGGCGCAGGCCTTCTCCCTGACCCACTCGATGACGTCCTGGAACTCCCCCCTGAGGGCCTCCGGCAGGATGCGCATCCTGGAGAGGAGCCTCCTGGCGTCCTCCTTCCATCCCGGGTTGGAGTAGTCTATGAACCACTGGTCCTCCACCACCTTGACCACGACCTCGGCCCCGCACCTGCAGTAGACTGGCCTGTTGGCCACCTCGTAGAACCGGAAGGCCTTCCCCGCGGCCTCCAGGTCCCTCCTCACCTCCTCCTTCGCCTCGGAGACCGGCAGGCCAGCGTACCTCCCGACGTTCTCCCTCATCACCCCGGAGTGGTACTCCGCCCTGTAGACCTCCTTGGTGGCCTCCTCCGCCTCCGGATCAGACTGGTCCTCTATTCCCCTGGACTCGACCGCGTCCCGGGCCGGGAGCTCAGAGTACCCCTCCACCCTGATTATGGAGATCGGCTCGATCCCCGCCAGGATGGACGGATCGATTCCCAGGCCCCTCAGGGGATCGGGGTTCCTCTTGAGGTCCCTCAGGGCCAGGTAGTCGTAGGGGGCGTGTCCCGGGACCGACATGACCAGGCCCGTCCCGTAGTCCGGGTCCACGAACCGGGCGGGGAGCACGGGGACCCTCTCCCCGGTGGCCGGGTTCTCGGCCCACCTCCCTACCAGCTCCGCCCCCCCGATCCTGCCCACCTCCCTCGCGTCGAACCCCTGGAACCCGAGCTTCAGCAGGCCCCTGTCGCTGACCACCCACCTCTCCCCCCCGACCTGGGCCACGGCGTACTCCACGTCCGGGTTGACCCAGAGGTTCGTCACCCCGTAGACCGTCTCGGGCCTGAACGTGGCCACCGGGAACACGGTCCCGTCCTCCAGCCGGAACTTGATCACCGTCACCTCCTCTATCTCCGGCTCCACGTCCCCCTTGGTGTCGTGCTGGCCCACAGCCATGTCGTCCCTGGGGCACCACCCGACCGGGTGCCTCCCCTTCACCAGGTAACCCCTGGACGCGAGCCTGCGGAACTGCCACTCTATGAACCGGTTGTACGCCGGGTCTATGGTGGTGAACTCCCTCCTCCAGTCTATCGAGTATCCCATGAGCCTCATGCCCTCCTTTATCTCCTCGTGGAAGTACCTGGCCAGCCTCAGCGGGTCGGTGAACTCCCTTATCTTATCCTCCGGCACCCCGTAAACTTCCCTGAACAGCCTGATGAGCTCCTCCTCACCGTCCTGGATCCTCTCGGCCATGGCCAGTATGGGCGTCCCGGTGTAGTGGAAGGCCATGGGGAGGAGGACGTTGTACCCCCTCATCCTCTTGTACCGGGCGTAGGCGTCGGTTATCCCGTAGGTCCTGCCGTGCCCCACGTGCTGCGGGGAGTTCGGGTATGGGTAGGCGACGGTCAGGTAGAACTTGGGCCTGGTCGGGTCCGGGTCGGCCTCGAATATCCCGGCCTCCGCCCACCTCCTCTGCCACTTCCGCTCTATCTCCCTGAGGGACTCGAGGAACTCCTCGGACAAGGCGGGTCCGGCGCCGGGCGTCTCGGGCAAATATAGATGTTCCGCCCGACCGGCGGCGTTTTATTGCGCCGCGCCGCAGGGGGCGAGGCGGGATGAGGAGGTCTGCCTACTGATCCGTGATGACTTTGCCGAGTCCCGACCGCTCCCGCGATGCGGGGCCCTTATAAGGGCCCTATCCGGATAGGGCGAGGCGCGAACGCCTCTCCCCCCGGGGGGTTTCGTCCCGGGTGTCCGTCCGTGCCCGCCACCCCACGGGACCTGGGTGGGGGCCCACTCGGGGACGAGCCCCCCTGGGATGCCCATCTGGGGTCCAGATCTCGGCGTCGGATACCTGAGGGGGGGAATGGGCGTCCAGAAACTGCTGGACCTTTCGGTGAAGGCCGCCGGAGTTCGCCATCTCGGATCTCCTCGATTGGGCGCACCTTCCACCCCACCCCGGTGCGGCGCGCGGCGCGTATCCGCCCCCCCGATAGATGGGAAATCTTAAAATTCCCACCAACTCGAGATGGGATGATGAGTTTCGCGGTCGAGGTGGATGGGAGGGGGAGGGTCACGATCCCCAAGAGGTTGAGGGACTCCCTCAGGATCGGTCGGAAGGTCAGGATGAAGGTTGAGGGTCGCAGAATAATAATAGAGCCGATTGAGGATCCGCTGGACGAGCTGACCGACCTCGTGAGGGGGTCCAAGCTCAGCTCCGACAGGGCGGGGGAGATAGGGCGCGCGGCCTCGGAGCAGCTCCTCAGGGAGGCTCGGCGATGAGGTGGATGGTGGAAACCGATATAATCTTGTCCGCGATATGCAGGGGGGATCCAAACCACGATCTCTCCAGAGAGGTCCTCAGGGGACTCAGGAGGGCCTTCCTATCTCCGTACTCCCTGATGGAACTGGATCTCCTCATGAGATCGGGTAATCTGGAGGTGGAGAGTTACGAAGAGTTCTGGAGTTCCTTCGATGAGTTCATGAGGCAGTACGGCATTAAGCTGACACCCTCCAAGCCATTGCACTTCTCTGAGGCTGAGAGGGTGAGGAATACCCATGGCCTGTCCTACTTCGACAGCCTCCACGCCGCCGCGGCGATCCACGAGGGCGTGACGCTGATCAGCTACGATGGGTCCTACTCCAGAGTCGACGGGCTCAGGCACGTCCACCCCAAGGAACTTTAGGGCTGTTATCGGAGGACGCTCAACAGCCTTCCATTCGAAGTCGATGCCGGACTGGATCGAGACTACGTCGCCTGGAATGATGGTCCGCGGTGTTCGCCCGCCCGCTCCTCCCTCCGTCCCCCCGCCAGCACCCTCCGACCATCCGTGGCCCGCTCTAACTAGTCCCTTGCTCCCTGGGAACACCCAGAAGAGAAGAAGGGGGAAGGAAGGCCTCTCCCCTATCGTCACCTTTCTACATGCGATATCCGGGAGGGCGATCCGGCCACGTCCCGCGTTATGGGCTGGCCGGCTGTAGGACCTCAGAAACAGGGTGAGGACTCTCTGGGAGCAGATAATGGCTCTGGACTCTCATAGAGACCATCAGATCGGCCAGTATTACGTACCTGATGACTTCCCCCGCGTAAAGCTTCCTGTTGGCCAGCGGGGGAGCGGGGAGGTATGGAGTGCCAGTCGTCAGCTCTGGAGACACGGGGATGAGATGGTAGCCGGGGGATTCGCCCTGGAGAGGGCCGAGGTAATCGGGGATGATCGAAGTGATGCCCTACCTCGGCGGGTCCGCGAGGAACGCGGTTCAGTTCGGTGCCTGGGGGACTCCGACATACCCTCTCGCTGAGCCACGGGATCGCCGCGGCCAGCAGGGGAAGGGACGGGTGGAGGGGGCCGTCCTGGCGAGAGTCGACGAGATGCTGAGGAGTCGACGAGATGCTGGGGTTGGGCAGGAGGGCCAGGCTCCCGGTGGCCAGGCTGGAGGAGATGGTAGGTGGTCAGGGTCAACTCTGGGCCGGGGCGCTCGGCGCGGGCCCGGGCGCGTCGATCCTACCTGCAGCCTCTGGTTCGGCGGCGTAGCGGCCGCGGCCGTCGGGGTCGCGTCCCGCATACCGGTTTAAATTCCCGCCCGGCCGCCGACCCAGACATGCACCGCGGGAGGGGCAGGGGCAGGGGGAGGCGCGGCGGCAGGGGGTGGGCCTGGAGGGCCGGCCGCCGCCAGGATGGGGGATGGGGACGGGGAGAGGGCCAGGCCCTGGGCCGGGGATGGGCCGCGGTCCCGGACCAGGGACCTCCGGCCTCGGCAGGGGTTTTGGCCGCGGCTGGGGTCTGGGCCGGGGCCGCGGGACGGGCTGGCCCGGGGGCGCGGGCCCCCCGGACCGGTCGGCTCTCATCCCCCGGGTCGGGCCGCCTCCCTCTACCCCCGTCGGGCCCGCCCCGGGGCAGGTCCACCCGACTCGGACCGAAGCGAGCAAGGTGGAGGCCATCTACGATCTTCTCCCAAAGTTGGACTGCAGGGCGTGCGGTTTCTCCGGTTGTAGGGAATGCGCCGAGGCCATGGTCTCGGGCAGGGCCCCGCCGGACGCTTGCAGGGTGGCCGGAGATCGGGTGGCGCTCAGGATAAGGGAGATCCTGGGGGGCTAGCCGAGGGTCTGGTCGGATCGGGTTGGGCGGGAGGGAGGGGGGACCGCCGCGTCCCCGCCGGATCCCGGACCGCCACCCGTCACCTGCCCCTGCGCCAGATCGCGGCCGCGAGGGCGGCGAGGGCCGCGGCGACCGCCAGCAGGAGCAGGAGGAACGTCCTGTCCTCCCACCAGGCCCCGCCGGGAGGCGGCCCCTCCTCGACTCCCCCGGATGGGGCGGCCCCGCCGCCTCCCGCCCCCGCCCCGGTCACGTGCAGGTTGATGGTCTCGGCGTCCTCCGCCCCGTCGGCCGAGGCCCTGACCACGACTAGGTAGTCCCCCGGGGAGCCGGCCGCGAGGTAGACGACGGCCCTCTGCCCGGGCCTGACCTGGGCGGGGGTGACGTTCCACTCGACCCCGGGCGGCGCCTCCACGGTCAGGGACACGGAGGGCGCCTCCCCCCGGACGACCTCGGCGGCGGCCCAGGTCCTCACGGGCCTCCCGACTTCGGAGGAGAGGTTACCCTCCCCCAGCCTCAGGTCTATCCGGACCTCGCCCCCGTGGGGCTGCTGGCCCCCGCCGCCCCCTCCCGCCGCGGCCGACACGTGGAGGGTGACCGCGGCCTGCCTGACCAGGGAGCCGCTGGTCCCGACCACCTGCACCTCGTAGTCGCCTGGCGGGGTGTCCCCTGTCGGCATGACCCTGAGGTACGCCGTCCCCCCGGGGGACAGCGGGCTCCCGTGCACCAGGTGGAGGGATCCCGGCGGGGCGCCCGCCACCGACAGCTCGACCTCCCCGGAGAAGTCTCCCACCGCCTCCAGGTGGACCTCGAACGTGGCGGCCCTCCCCTGGACGGTCGTCGCCTCCGTCGGGTCGGGGATCAGGGCGAAGTCGCCCTGTCCCGCGGGGGGCTGCCCTCCTCCTGGAGGCTGCTGCCCTCCCCCTCCCCCTCCCCCGCCTCCGCCCCCGCCGCCGGCCTGCTGCTGGGGCGGCTGCAGGACCATGATCCAGGCCGACGCCGAGTCCTCCAGCCCGCCCCCCTGGCCGATCACCGTGACCAGGTAGTTCCCCGGCTCAGCCCAGTCTGGGACCCCCACCGTCAGCTGGGCCTCGGCCCCCTCCCCCGGGACGGCGGCCTCGGGGCTCACTGAGATGGACGCCCCGACGGGACCGCCGGACGCCGAGAAGTGGACCTCCTCGGAGAATCCGAAGTGCGGGACGGCGTCAACCGAGAGGGAGGCCTCCTCCCCCGGGTGGACCGACACCAGGGGCGGACTGAGGAAGACGGAGAACGTCGGAGGGTACTCGGGCTGGGCGCCTGGGGGAGGCTGGAACCCCCCGGGTCCTGGGATCGGCACCTCCTCGGGCGGGGGGCCGGCCGGCGGCCCGGGATCCGCCGGCAGAAGGTCGCTCACGTCGGGCACCTGGCCGGGGGGTATGTTGGGCAGGGGGAAGACGTTCTCGCCCTCCCCCTGGTCCTCCGGCGGTATTCCCGGGATCTGACCCATCCAGGACGGTATGGAGGGGATCCCCGGGATCAATGGGATGGGAGGAGGCTGCTCGCCCCCTCCTCCGCCCGCCCCGCCCCCGTACTCCACGTACAGGGTCGGCGACTGCCCCATCTCCTTCGAGCGGAGTATGACCTCGCACCCCATCTCCGGCTCCCAGTCGTACCCCCACCAGTCCGAGTCCGGCGCCAGGGCCAGCCTCACCTCACCCCCGGCCGACACCTCCCCCTTCAGCTCGTCCGTCAGGTCCAGGACCAGGGGGCTCTTTCCCTCCGGGGTGACGTAGAAGGATCCCAGGTCGTGGAGGTGATCCCAGGGATCCCAGGCCTCGCCGGGGGACAGCTCCTCCCAGGTCACCCCGTGCTCCGAGAATTCTACGTCGACCCTGGACACGGCGAACCTGCACAGCTCCGAGGGCGGCCCGGGCACCGCGTCGTATATGCCCTGGAGGGGGAGGATCAGCAGGACCTTGGAGACCACGCCCTGGGACTCGATCCCGGTCAGGTCGAACTTCAGGAGGGTTATCGAGTCCCACCTCTCCAGGTAGACCATGCACGGCCCGCCGTCCTGACAGGCCGGCTCGCCGTAGTCGAAGAAGTAGCCCGCGGTCAGGAGCTCGTCGTCCCCCCAGTTCTGGGACGAGTAGGCCGGGTGCTCGTAGATCGACACGTCGGCGGCGGCGTAGGAGTACACCTTGACCACGTCGCCGGGAGAGGCGGCCGCCGGGGCGGCCGCCAGGATCAGGACCAGGATCGGGATGGCCGCCGGGAGGAGGACCTTCCTCTTCATCAACTCGAGCGACTCCCCTTGCTTATAACCTCCGGCGGCTCATCCCCCCGTCCCACCCCCCGCCCCCCTCCGACCCGAAAAGGATTAACCCCCGGGCGGCCGCCCGCCCCGGTGGGGAAGGTGAGGCTCGCCCCCCTGGTGGTCCCCCTGCTGATCCCCCTCATCGCGGCGGCCCGACCCGCGGCCCCGTCGGCCCAGGGCCTGACGGTGGTGGAGAGGCTCTGGGTCAAGCCCCTGTGGGGTTCCGTCGGGGGGCTGGGGTGGACGCCCGACGGATCGGCCCTGGTAGCTGGCACGGGCACGGGATCCGTCTTCTCGATCTCCCCCGAGGGGGTCGGCCTGTGGACCAGGGGGGTCGGATCCACCGTCACCGCCCTCTCCCTTTCCGGCGGGACAATCCTGGTCGGCACCGATTCGGGGATCCTGGCGGCCTACGACGAGTCCGGCGGGATATCCTGGTCCGCGGACCTGGGGATCCCCGTCTACTCCCTCGTCCCCGTCCCCGGGGGCTGGATCGCCGCCGCAGGCGGGGACCTCCTGTACGCGCGGAACGGCTCGGTCGCCCCGGTCGGCGTCAACCTCAGCTTCCCCCCCAGGATCGTCTCCGGGTGCGGCGGGAGGCTCGTCGCCGCGGGCCCGGGGGCGGCGGCGATCATCGACCTCCCCAACATGACCGTCTCCCTCACCGTGGACCTGCCCGGGGCGGCCTCCTCCCTGGCCTGCGGCCCCTCTGGGGTGGCCCTCGGGGACGATGAGGGGATGCTGACGGTGGTGGAGGGCAACTCAACCCTGTCCTTCGACCTGGGAGTCGGGATCGAGGCGCTCTCCTGGTCGCCGGGGGACCTCCTGGCCGCCGGCCTGGCGGACGGGAGGGTGGTGGTCCTGACCCCGACCGGGGAGGTCGTCTGGAACTCCACGTCGCCGTCCCCGGTGACTACCCTGGCTTGGGACCCGTCAGGATCCCTCCTGGCCGTCGGGACCTCCTCGGGGTGGTTCTACGTGTACACCGGCGCCGGGACCGAGTCCCACCGGGTCGACCTCGGGGACCGGGTGTGCTCCCTCTCCTGGTCGCCGGACGGATCCCTCCTGGCCGTCGGGACCTGGGACGTTCACCTCTTCGCCGTCTCCAGGCCGGGGTTCAGGCTGGAGGTCTCTCCCTCCCCAGACGGCTCCGCCCTGGAGGTGTTGGTGTCCGTCTCCCCTCCCCTGCCCTCGCCGCTGGAGGCGGTCGTCTCTGCCGTCGAGGGGGGTGTGGAGGTGGCCCGGGGACCCGTCCTGATATCGGGGGGCGGCGGGACCGCCGGGCTGAACCTGACCCTCCCGCCCGGGGATCACGCGCTGGCGGTCAGGCTCCTGGTGTCGGGGAAGGAGGCTGCCTCCCGGGTCGTGGAGGTCTCCGTCCCACCCTCCGTCTCCGGGGCCGCCTCCTGGTCTCGGGGGCGGCTCCGCGTTAACCTGACGGTGGTCGGCGGCCCCCTATCCGGGAGGCTCGAGGTCTCCGAGTCCGGCCGGACCCTGGCGAGGGTGGACCTCAACCTGCCCGAGGGAAACTCCCCTCTGGAGGTCCCCCTGGAACTACCCCCGGGGGATCACCGGCTCTCGGTGGCGGTCACCGGCAGGTGGGGCGGGCTGTGGGAGGGGGAGGTGTCGGCCGCCGTCAGGGGTTTCTCGGTTCTGGCCTCCCCCTCCGGGGAGGGGGGCGCGCTGTCCGTCACGGTGTCGGCGGACCCTCCCCCGTCCCCCGGCGAGACCCTGAACCTGACCCTGAGGCTCTCCGAGGGTGGGGTGGAGGTGTGGGTCGGTCGGGTCTCCCTCTCCGGTCCTTCCTCCCACCTGGAGGTCCCCCTGGAACTACCCCCCGGGGATCACTCGATCCTGGTCGAGGCGGTCTCCGGCGGGGAGGTGGTCGCCTCTACCAGGGTCGAGATCCGCGCGCCCGGCGGCCCCCAGATCCTCCCCTACGCGGGCCTGGTCGCGGCGGCCGCGGTCGGGGCGGCCGCCTTCAGACTCAGGAGGAGATCGACCGACGCCGAACTCAAGTTAAGGATCCTGGAGGAGGCCCTCTCCGGGCGGGACCTCACCCCGGAGCTGGTCGCCTCGAGGCTCGGGATCTCCAGATCCAGGGCCGCGAGGCTCCTGGAGGAGCTCAGGGAGGAGGGATCCCTGGAGGGGTGAGGTACCGGCAGCCGAAGTCCGGTCGGAGGTAGTCCGGATGACCTACAGGCTACCCAGGACCGTCAGGATCCTGCTCGAGGATTACAGGGCCAGGCTCAGCGAGTGCGAGTCCCGGGCCTCCGAGCTCGCGGAGAGGGTCGCCGAGCTGGAGGCCAGGCTGAGGGACCTGGAGGCGGCGGCCTCCCCGGGGGGCGAGCCCGGCCCGGCGGACCGGGGGGCGGACCTGGTCCGGGACCGAGACCAGGACCGGGACCTGGAGGTGGAGAGGCTCAGGGCCAGGGTCGAGGAGCTGACCAGGAGGCTGGAGGAGCTGGAGTCCCTGGACATGGGCAAGTTGGAGGAGGATCTGCTGAGGCACCTGGCCGCCTCTGGGGGATGGTTCGACCTGCAGAAGGCCAGCGAGGAGCTTGGAGTCTCGCCCAGGGCCGTCATGGCCGCCGCCAGGTCCCTGGCCTCCAAGGGGGCCCTGATCCTGGTGGAGAGGGAGGGCTGATGGACCCGCCGGGGGACCCGCGCGAGTTCGTGAGGAGGCTGCCCCTGATGGCCGGCTGCCCCCCCAGGGTGAGGGCCGGGCTGCTGGCGGAGATGGGGGAAGAGAGGGCCGCCCCCTCCTCGGGCCACGCCCTGCCCCCGGAGGTCGTGCTGACCCCCATGGCCTACTTCCTCTACGAGTTCCTGAAGGAGGCCGCCAGGGTGATCCAGGAGGAGGCCGGGGAGAGCCTGGGCGGCGCCCTGGGGAGGAGGGCCTTCGAGAGGGTGCGCAGGAGGCTGGCGGGCAGGGTGCCCCGGGGGGCGATGCCCACCCAGGAGGAGGCGGTCCAGATAGCCGCCCTCTACCTGAGGCCCGCCTCCGTACCTCCCCCTCCCTCCCCCTCGGCCAGGAGGGTCAGGACCTCGGACGACCTGGCATCCGGCAGGTGGGCCGTCAGGGTTTTCCGGCCGGGCACCGTCGAGGCGGCCGCGGCCAGGCTCCTGCTGCTGTCCAGGGTGTCCGGCCTCTCCCGCCGGGAGCTGGGGGAGCTCTCCTCCCTGATCCTGGGGCTGGCCCGGGAGAGGCTGGGCGTGGACCCCGGGGACTACCCGGTCTCCTTCGACCGCCTCGCCCCCGCGGCCTCCGCCCACCCGTCCGGCGGGGCGGTGATCCCCTACGACCCGGATTCGGCCATCCCGGACGCCGGGAGGCTCGCGGCCCACCTGGCGCACGAGGCGGCGGGCCACGGCTTCTTCTACAGGAAGACCGCGGCCGGCCGGATCCTGTCCAGGCTCGCCGCGGCCGAGGCCTCCGCCTCCGGGGTGGAGGCCGCCGAGGCCTCCGACAGGCTCAGGATCTTCGGGTGGACCACCGTGGTGGTGGACGAGGGGTTCGCCCTCTGGGTCGAGCTGGCCGTCCTCAGGGAGCTGAGGCCGGTGCTGGGGGAGGCCATCCTCGAGGAGGAGATGATGAGGTACCTCCTGCCCGACTCCGATCCCTACGGTCGGACCGACTCGGAGTACTTCGAGCGGGTCTACGGGAGGGCCGTCAACCCCTACAAGGAGGGGTACTCGGCCCTCTTCGACCTGGAGAGGATCTGGGGGAGGAGGTGCGCCGTGGAGGCCGTCAGGGTGGCGGCCGGGATCGCGGACTACGGGCCCGAGGGCAGGGGGGTGGCCGATCTGAGGGAGCTGGTGTCTTCCCACCCGGAGTTCTGCCCGGATCAGAGGCTGATGGCCGTCAGGGCCGCGGCCCTGGACGACCCCGGGGCCGCCAGGCCCAACGGCCCGGGCGCCTTCAGGGAATTCGCCCGGCGGGCCCTGTCCCGCCTGGGGTAGGTCCTCCGGCCCCAGGGCGGCAACTATATTTACCGGGGACGCGGGAGATCTGTGTGGCGGGTTCCGGCTCTATAGGAGAGGATGATAGACTGCCCGATTTCCTGAGGGAATTCTTCGGCCTCCCCTGGACCAAGGTGGCCGTGATAAGGGGGGGACCCGGAACCGGGAAGACCGCCCTGGCCCTGACCATCTCGGAGTGGCTGGTCGAGACCGGCCGTGAGGTGATATACTCCAGCTCCGACGTGTCGGAGGAGAGGCTGGCGGGCCAGTTCCCATGGATACGGGACCTCCTCGGATCCGGCCTCTCGGTGAGGGCGGGGCCGGTCCGGGCCAGGGAGCCGCGCCACCTTCCACTGATATTCTACGAACACGTCGAGGAGGCCCCGGACGCCATAGTCATAGACTCCTGGAACTCCTTCACCTACGAGCTGGACGAGAGGGACGCCCTCAGGGCCGCCAGGTCGGTCAGCGAGATGACCAGGAAGTACGGCGGGAAGGTCGTGCTCATAGAGGAGGGGGACGGCTGGTCCCCCCTGGACTACGTGGCGGACGTCCTGATCGGGCTGGACAGGACCCTCCTGGGCGGGAGGGTGATGCGGAAGGTGACCCTGGAGAAGGTCAGGGGGCTCGGGGTCTCCTGGGCCAGATCCCCCTTCACCCTGGCCGGGGGGAGGTTCAGGATCCTGAGGCCCCGGAGCTTCTCCCCGCCCCCCAGGGGGGAGAGGGAGCCCTTCCCCCCGGCCGACCTATCCCGGGATCGCCTGCCGCCCGGGGTCGCCGGGATGGACGAGATCCTGGGGGGAGGGTGGAGGAGGGGGACGGTCAACCTGATCAAGCTCGGGCCCGGGGCCGGGGTGGCCTACATGCCCCTGCTGGCCAACCCCATAATGGCCTTCCTCAACGGGGGAGGGGCGTACGTGAGCATCCTCTCTGGCAGGTTCAGCCCAGAGTCGGTGGTGGACGTCCTCCTGGGCGGGTACGTGCCCGACGTGGAGGACAGGGTGGCCTTCGCCTTCCCGGGGAGGTACCGCTACTCCGGCCGCCTGAGGGTGCTCTCCCCCGAGGGCGAGAGCGCCGAGGAGTTCCTCATAGTCCTGGACGAGGCCGAGGAGGCGATGAGGGCCAGGTCCGGCGACGGGAGCATAATCTGGTTCGTGGGGCTGGACAGCCTCGAGTGGTCCCTGGGCATGGAGGGGGCCCTGAGGGCCTTCCGCGCGATATCCATCAAGACCAGGACCAGGGGGGACCTGTGCTTCGCGGTCTCCAGGGAGGACCAGCTCCTGCCCGGGTACGTGGCCGACTCGGCCGACACCCTCTGGGAGATCTCGTCGGAGGAGGGGGTCCCCATACTCTACGGCCTCAACCCCCACACCGGGGCCTTCGGCGTGGAGGCGGACTACTCCGGCCCGCTGCCCAGGGCCGAGGTGATCCCCATACTCTGATCACCGGAGGAACCTCTCCCGGGCCTCCGCCGCCAGCCTCCTGCCCAACTCCCCGGCCTCCGCCAGCTCCCCCTCCGAGGGGGATCCCCTCACCTCCAGGGAGGCCACCACCGGCAGGCCCGCCGACTCCAGCCTCTCCCTGGCCACCCTGACCCCGCCGCCGGCCCAGCCGTGGACCCCGACCACGGCGGCCACCTTGTTCTTGGGCCTGTACTCCTCCAGCAGGTCCAGGTAGAAGGTTATCCCCAGGAAGGGGCGCCCGTTGTGGGTGCTGGTGGCGATCAGCAGGGCCGCGGCGTCCAGGGTCTCGGCCAGGAGGTCGTCCGGATCCCAGGAGGCCGAGTCCGCGACCGTGACCTCCAGCCCTCCCTCGGCCAGGCCCCCCGCGGCCGCCCGGGCCAGGGCCTCGGTCCTCCCGTACTGGCTGCCAACCACCACCAGGGCCCGGGCCAGGGGCCTCCAGGAGGCCCACCTCTCGTAGAGGTCCAGGATCTCCCCCACCTCCCTGTGGAGGGCCCCGTGGGACGGGGCCAGGATCCGGGGCCCCAGCTCCCTGACCCTGGAGACAGCCCGGCCCACCATAGCCGGGTATATGCCGAGTATCGACGCGTAGTAGTCCCTAAGCTCGAAGGACTCGGGATCCTCGTCGTAGAACTCCGCCTCGGACGCCCCGTGGGACCCGAAGAGGTCGCACGTGAACAGGACTCCCTCCTCCGGCAGGTGGGTCATCATGGTCTCCGGCCAGTGGACGAAGGGGGCCGCGACGAACCTGAGGGTCCTCCCGCCCAGGTCCACCGAGTCCCCGTCCCCCACCTCCCTGAACCTGCCGGAGGGGAGACCCGCCAGCTTCTCCCCTATCTCCAGCGCCCTCTTGGTCCCCAGCAGGGCGGCCCCGGGGGCCCTCTCCAGGACCCTGGCCAGGGTCCCCGAGTGGTCCGGCTCCACGTGCTGCGCGACCACGTGGGTTATCTCCGCCGGGTCGACCTCGGACTCCAGAGCATCCCAGAACGGGTCCGAGACCCTCTCGTCGGCTCCGTCTATCAGGGCCGTTCCCTCGGATCCCCTCACCAGGTAGAAGTTGTAGGAGGTCCCCCTGGGGATCGGCCAGAAGTTCTCAAACCTCTCGAAGGCGTCGTTCAGTATCCTGAACGCGGTGATCCCCGGGGCCAGCTCGAACTTGACGTACCTCAACCCGCCGCACCCCGGCCCGCCTCCGGAAAACCTCAAAAAGTTCTCCCTCGCGGACCGGCGGGTTGATCGTCCGGGGCACGCTGAGGTTCGGCCGGTTCAGGGAGAGGCTCAACAGGTTCGCGGTCTCGCTGGACGACCTCTCGGGCCGCAGGAGGAGGTGCCACCTCAGGGACCCTGGGAGGCTGTCCGAGCTCCTGCTGCCGGGCGCCGGGATCCTCTTCCTGGAGAGGAGGTCCCCGGGCAGGTCCACCGACTGCGAGGTCCTGGCCGTCTGGGACGGGGTCCTCTGGACGGTGGTGAACTCCGGCCTCCACTCGGGCCTGGCCGAGGAGCTGATATCATCCGGGAGGGCGCGGCCCATACCGGCGGCCCCCCTGAGGAGAGAGGTCAGGTTCCGGGACAGCCGCCTGGATTTCCTTGTGTCCTCCGACCCGCCGTGGCTCGTGGAGGTGAAGGGCTGCACCCTGGTCAGGGACGGGCTGGCCCTCTTCCCGGACGCGCCGACCGAGAGGGGGACCAGGCACGTCTCGGCCCTGGAGGCCGCCCTGGGGGAGGGCTACCGGGCGGCCGTCCTCTTCCTGGTGATGAGGCCCGACGCCCGGGCCCTGGTCCCGAACCGGGAGGCCGACCCGAGGTTCGCCGAGGCCCTGATCTCGGCGGCCGACGCCGGGGTGGAGACCCTGGCCCACACCTTCAGGCTCTCCGGGAGGGTCGTGGAGCCCGTCGAGCCCATACCCGTGCTGCTGGGGTGAGCCCGCGCCAGCCCCGAGTGGCCGCGCCTCGGGATCCGGGCCCGAGACCGTCCCCCTTTAAAATACCACGATCCCCGGGGAACCCGTGGGCGTCTCCTACCTGGTCGACCTCTCCGCCGGGCGCGACTGGCTGGACCTGGTCTCCGAGTTCCGCAGGGAGCTGGAGTCCAGGCTCGGCCCCAGGCTCAGGAGGGTGGTCGCCAGGGGATCCCCGGACGACCTGGTCTACGACAGCAACGTCTTCGTCTTCGTGGACAGGGTGGACGGGGACGTCCTCAGGGCCGTCGCGGCCGCTGCCCTTGAGGTCCAGGAGAGGCTCGGGGCCGAGGGCCTGAACCCCATGACCGTGGAGGAGGGGGAGGTTGAGCCTCGACAAGGCTAGGCTCCTCCTGATCCAGGCCGAGAGGGACCTGGAGATCGGGTGCTTCGACAAGGCCGCCAGCGCGGCCTACATGGCGGCCAGGATGGCCGCCGAGGTCCTCCTCAGGTCCCTGGGTCAGAGGGGGATCCCGAGGAGGGACGACAAGCTGGCGAGGGCCGTCGCCAACCTTGGGATGAGGCCCGAGGCGGAGGAGCTGATGAGGCTCTACGAGGTCAGGAAGAGGGCCGACTACTCCAGATACCCCGTGGACGCGGCCTCCGCGTCGGACTGCGTCCGCGCGGCCGGGCGCCTGGTGGAATCCTTCGTCTCCAGGGTGACCCGGGGCGCCGGCGGTCGACCGGGGGGCGGGAGAACCTGATCGGGCGGATTCCCCTCGGCCAGCCCTCGGCCCGCATCTGGGGGGTCAGCCCGACCCCTCCTCTCCCCCCTCGGCCCATTCCCCACCCCTGGGGGTCACGGGGTCCCGGAAGCCTCCGCCCCTGATCCGGAGGTCCCCGTCGGCCAGAGGGGGACCACCTGCTCCCCGACGTGGGCCTCGACGGCCTCGGACCGCACGCGGCCGTGCTGCGTCCCCCACCTGATGGAGACGCACGCGGCCGACAGCGGGTGGCGCCTGAGGGGATCAGGAGGGGATCAGAAAGAGAAGGGGGAAGAAGATAAGGGAAGGGAAGGGAAGGAAGGGGGCCGGGGGCGGTGCGGCGGCCGGCCGGTCAGCCCCCCTCCCCCTCGCCCTTCACCATGAAGTAGAAGAGGGCGGCCACGGCAGCCAGCAGCGGCACCAGCATGGCGGCGGTGATCCAGTAGAGCTCCGGCAGGTTGGCCAGGGAGTTCACGTTCTCCGCGGATATGGCCTGCACTATGGGCTCCGGCAGCGCCGCGGCCAGGTCCGGCCTGGCCACGAAGTAGGGGAGCTGGCTGAACATGTTGAGGAGCTCCCCGGATACGACCGTTGCCAGGGCCGCCGGCCCAGCCACCTTGGCCCACCTGAGGGCCGACGGGTCCACCGCCCCGCCAGCCAGGAGGGGCCTCCTCAGCAGGTAGGCGGCGGCCGCCAGCTGGACGGCCACCAGCGCCATCTTGAGTATGAAGAGCCAGCTGTAGTCCGACTGGGCCGCCATCCCCATCAGGGAACCGATCACGTTGGCGAACTTGAAGGGGGTCGTCCACCACAGTCCCGCCAGGTACCAGACGCCCAGCGGCACCATGATCACCACGGCGATGGCGCCGTACTTCGCCGCCGTCGAGGCCAGCTCCGCGTACCTCCTCCTGGCCTCCCCCTCCACCTCGGTCAGGCGCCAGGCGTAGGCAGACGCCAGGACCAGCGCGCCCACGGCCAGGCCGCCCACGACGCTCTTCAGGTACAGGGGGGCGAAGCTGGGGTTGGCGAGGGCCTCCGCCACGTCCAAGTAGGGCTTGGGCTCCAGGTGCAGTCCCTCTGGCGAGTTCAAGAAGGCGAAGACCGCCCTGAACCCCAGGGGGACGAGGAACCCCGTGAGGGCCATCGCGGCCCCTATGGCGGCGTGCAGCCCGGAGGATATCTTGTCCCACAGGTACCAGTAGCCCACTATGGAAAGGAACCTGAGGGCTATGGCCATTATGGCCAGCCCGAACGGCACCCAGGTCAGGTGCCCCGCCAGTCCTATGAACTGGGGGTAGAAGCTCAGGAGGGCCACCGTGAAGGCGGTGCCGAACACCCCGGCTATGGCGTAGGTCCCGGCGTAGTACCTCATCAGGGTCTTGGACCTCTCGACCAGGAACCCGTCCCCCTTCTTCTCCCCGGTCCACTTCATCAGCGGTATGGCGGTGCTGAGCCCTATGTCCAGGTTGACCAGGGCTATGTGGACCCCGAAGACGAAGGGTATCAGGAACTCCACGGGCAGGGGTATGCCGGGCATGCCATCACCTCCTCCTCCACAGGAACACGTAGACGGCGGCCAGCAGCAGGGCCAGCATCAGGGCCAGGTAGAGGGCCACGGCCGCCAGCTGCCAGGCGGGCGGCGGGTTTATCGTCAGCTCCGTCTGGACGTCCATTATCCCGTAGATGGCCCAGGGCTTCCTCCCGAGCTCCCTGGTTCCCCACCCGAGGAAGCTCGTCACGTGGGCTATAGCCGGGGAGATCGCGGTCAGCCAGAGGATCCAATTGGCCTTCGAGCCGCGCCACGCCGAGATCGCCAGGAGCAGTCCTATCAGCCCCAGCAGGACGCCCAGGCCTATCTTCACGTAGTACATGTAGTGGACCAGCAGGGGTGGCCTGTAGTCCGGGTCTATGTCGTCGTAGTTGGGTATCTTGGCGTCCGGGCTCCCGTACGACAGGGCGGGCATCACGCCCCTGATCAGGCCGCCGAGCCCCAGGGAGTCGGGCAGGCTGACTATTTGGGAGCTGGTTCCCTCCATGGCCGCGAACTTCTCCGGGTTGTGCTTGGCGACGGCGGATCCCATGGCGTGGCCCAGGGCGGTCCCCTGCAGGGCGATGGCCACCAGCGCGAACGTCGACGCGAACTTGAGGGCCTTCCTGAAGTACTCGGAGTCGGGATCCTCGGCGGAGGACCTCAGGATCCTCAGGGCGTAGGCCCCGGCCACCGTGAAGGAGGACACGGTGACGGCCGCGCCGAGGGCGTGCATCAGGGTCGCCAGGTATCCCCCGGACATGAAGGTTATCTGGAAGATCCCGGCCCTCTCGATGGTGTGGGCAACTATCTGGTCGAGGACGGCCTTGAGCGGGACCGATCCTATGGCCTGGGCGGCCTCGGGGGTGGCCACGGCCGCCAGGGTGCTCTCCGCCACGGTCTTGCCCGAGAAGGCCTCGGCCATCAGGGTCCTCACCAGGCCGGACGGTATGGCCACGGTGACGTCCCCTGCCCCGGAGCCCAGGATCCTGATGCCGACGGCCGACAGCTTGTTGGGATCGAGGGCCTGGGCTATCTGGGTTGGGACGTAGAGCAGGACGTCTGGGGGGGCCCAGGACCCGGTGGACGGGTCGTAGTTGGCCACGACGTTGGCCGGCGACTGCATGAAGGAGTTGACGCTCAGGATCATGGAGGCCGAGTACCAGGCGCCCGCCATGGCCAGCAGCCCGACGACCAGGTGGACCTTGGGGGACATCCTCCGCTCCGCGTAGTAGTAGAGGTAGATGAAGGCCCCCTCCATTATGAAGGCGAAGATCTCCATGTAGAGGGGGAAGTAGATGTACCTGCCCGCGGCCTCGGTCAGGTTCGGCCACAGCAGCACCAGGCCGAACTCTGAGGCGGTCCCGGTGGCGGCGCCGACGGCGAAGACGGCCACGAATCCCTTGGCCAGGGTTCTGGAGAGCCTCTTCCAGTCTTCATCCCCGCTCCTCAGCCACAGGGCCTCGGCGACCACGGCCAGCAGCGGGAGGCCCAGGACGTACTGCAGGATGAACCAGTGGACCTCTATCCCGACCATGGAGAGGAGCCTCTCGCCGCCGGCCGGGTACCCGGCCAGCCACTGGGAGATCAGATCCAGACCCGGCAATTTAGGTCTTCGCCCCGACTTCCGGAACTAAACTTAAATCTCTCGTTCGGGGATCGAACCTATGCCCGGACCGGGAGGACGGGCGCGCCGCGGGTCCCCCGGCTTCGGTGGGGGGTCACGGCCGGGGACGTTCCCGATCGATGCGATCCTCAGGGCCGTGGAGAGGTTCAACTCGCTCAGGAGCCCGGAGGCCACGGCCTGGTTGGTCGGGGTTGGCGGGGAGGGGAGGGTGCTGGTCAGGGTGAGCGGCCCCTTCTGCGCCTCCTGCGGCCTCTACGACTACTTCGACGACCTGGCCCTGGAGATAGAGGACATGCTCGGCGAGGAGGTGAGGCCCGAGTCGGTCGAGGAGGAGGGGGGCGACTCCTTCCTGGTGACCCTCTCGATAGGCCGCCGGGGTCGGGACCGGGCCGGGGGCGGGGAGGGAGAAGGGTAGCTGACCAGCAGGCGCAGGCGCAGGCGACCAACCGGCGTCCTCTCGGGGCCCCGCGCCCCCGAACCGATCTTCAGGGTCTTGGTCTCAACCTGAAGACGCACGAGTCCCCGCCGTGGGCTATGGTCTGGATCTCCTCGGAGCACCACCTGCCCCCCATGAGGGAGGCCGCGAGGGACTCCAGGAAGCTGGCCGTTATCCTGCAGAAGAGGGGGTGCTCCGCGGCCCAGGGCATGAAGTGGCACTCCGATATGCGGACGATCATCCCGTCTCCATCGGGGCTGGCCTTTATCTCGGGCCCTCCCCTCTCCCTTATGAGCCCCGCCAGGTCACGGAAGGCCTCCCCGGGATCCCTGCCGACCACCTCGGAGGGATCCACCCTGAGGACCGTCATGAGGTTCCGCGCGGCGTTCCTGCCTATCCCGTAGCTCAAGACCTGCCTAATGAGACCCTCCCCGCCGATCGAGTCCAGGGCGGCGACGATCTCCTTCAGTAGGGAGGAGCAGTGTTCCATGCAGATGGAGTGCTCCCCCTCAGGCCCGACCCCGCCCAATTCACGGGTCGCCCCCACCAGCCGATCGGCGCCACGACTTAACCATTAAGTTAACCATCTGCACCCTGGCCCTTGAGGTGGGAGGGGGTCCTGACCCACGTCGCCGATCCCCCCGCCGCCGGGGCAACCTCCACCGCGGGGCACCCGGGATCCGGCCCGAGCACGCTCCCGTGGTAGGCGTAGGCCCTGGCCCTGCACCCGCCGCACACGTACCTGTACGGGCAGGAGGAGCAGGCGTAGTCCGGGGAATCTCTCCCCCTGAGGACCTCGAGGACGGGGCTCTCCCTCCAGATCCTCTCGAAGCCGTCCCTCAACACGTTGCCGACGACCACCGGGAGGAAGACGCAGGGTTGGACGTCCCCGTTGTGCTCCACGGAGCAGTAGATCCTCCCGGCGCCGCACCCCCCCAGGAGCTCCGCCAGGGCAACGGCCTGGGAGCCCCCTCCAGCCGGGACGGGGAGGTCGGCGAAGTGGGTCGGGACCACCCTGTTCCTGCCCCCCATCTCAACCTCGCCGAGGGCTATCACGGCGTAGCTGGGGGAGGTGGAGAAGACCTGGAGCCCGTTGTCCTCGACCAGCTTCCCGTAGAGGAACTCCAGCAGGTGCCCCCTCTCGGCCGCCGAGAGGTCCGCGTCCGCCATCCCGGCCCCCCTGCCGGTGGGCACGAAGTTGAACACCACCAGCCTGTCGGCCCCCAGCTCGAGCGCCAGGTCGACCATGTCCCCGATCTCCCTGTAGTTGTGCTTGGTCGCCGTCGTCGCTATGCCCACCTCCATCCCCGCGGCCTTCGCGTTCCTTATGCCCCTGACCGCGGCCTCCCAGGCTCCGGGGACCCCCCTGAACCTGTCGTGGGCCTCCGGGTTCGGGGAGTCGAGGCTGACCTCCACGTACCTGACCCCCACCTCCCTCAGCCTGCGGGCCACCGACCGGGTCAGGAGGGTCCCGTTGGTGGCGACGCTCACGTAGAATCCCCTCCTGGCGGCCTCCGCGGCCACGGGCCAGAAGTCCGGGCTGGCCAGCGGCTCTCCCCCCGAGAAGGCCAGGGCGGGGACCCCCGCCTCGTCCAGCTGCCTCAGGACCTCCATCTTCTCCCCCAGACTCAGCTCGTCCGGGGCCGGTTCCGGGCCGGCGCCGGCGTAGCAGTGCTGGCACCTCAGGTTGCACCTCTTTGTGAAGTCCCAGACCACCAGCAGGGGGGCCAGGAATCTCTGGGGCCTCGTCAGCCCGTACTCCGCCAGGCTCCCCATCAGGTTGGCCACCCCCCTCCTGACGTAGGGGAGGGAGAGGGCCTCCCTGACGGTCGGCTCCTCCACCCCCAGCTTCGAGGCTGCCCTGTCAATCATCTTCGAGATCAGCGCGGCCGCCAGGGACTCCCTCACCCCCTCGGGCTCCCTCACCCCGGCGTACACCTCGAGCGCGGCCTCCAATCCCTTCTGAGACGGGAGCAGCCTCAGCGCGAGCGAGATCAGCCTGGCGTCCAGCGCCCTCCTCAGCCCGGCCACCAGCCCGGCCGGCCCGCCGGAGACTCGGGATCCCGCCGGCATCATACCGGTATGCTTATGTACTGGTATATACCCATATCGGTCGTGCTCGAGCGCCTGTCCGACCACCACCTGAGGATACTGGACGCCCTCCTCGCCTCCGAGTCGGGCCTCTCCTTCAACAGGCTGGTCGACTCGCTCAGGGGGAGAGTTTCCAGGTCCGTGATATCCAGGGAGGTGAGGAGGCTCGTGGAGGAGGGGCTGATCAGGACCGAGAGGGACGCGCGCCACAGGCAGAGGATCCTCTACAGGCTGGACGGCCGGATCAGGGAGCTGGCGGTCAGGATCCTGGGGAACGTCGGCCGCGCCGGCCGGGCCGGGATGGGGGTGGAGGAGGCCGTCGAGAGGATCTCCGGGTTGATCAGGAGGTACGGCGAGGTCTCCAGGGGGCTGCGGGACGGGCTGATCGCGGCCTACCTGAGGCACCGCGTGCTGGAGGAGGTGAGGGAGATCCTGCTGGCGTGGGGTCCCCTGCCCCCCTCGAATGGGTAATATTTGAGGCCCGCCCGGCCCCGCGGGCGCCGCGCCCGGCGCCGCGCCCGGCGGGCACCCGGTCCGGGGATCGGTGAGGCGGGTTGGGGGAGCTGAGGCTGTTCTTCAAGATCAAGCACGACGTCCAGAACGACTCCGAGATCCCGCTGGCCAGGGCGGAGCTGGAGTCGATCCTGGGGGAGGGGGTGACCGAGGTCGTCAACCCGGTCGACCTCATGGCCGGCGGCGGCCCGCTCGGCCCCCTCCTCACACCGGGGCCGCCCAGGCTCCAGGACTGGATCACCCGGCACGCGTACCCGGGCAGGGTCCAGGGATTCTACGCCGAGGTGGGGTGGAGAAGAGACCTCTCCGACCTGCTGAGGCTCTCCTACTTCCGGGAGATCTACGCGGCCGCCAGCTCCGACGAGATCCCCCCAGGCTCCGTCGGCGGGCTCATGCCCGGGATCCTGGCTAGGCCCGATCCCTCCGGCCCCCGAGAGCAGGATCTGGCCCCCTTCGCCAGGATATTCCTCCTGGACGGGCTCTGGGTCCTCAGGATCGTCCCCTTCCAGGCCATGTACGAGTTCTCTGACTTCGTGATCAGGCTGGCCAACTCCCCCCGGGACGTGGAGAGGATGTTCGAGGCCGGGATAGAGCACCTCCGGCGCGGGATCTACAGGCCCTACTCCGCCGAGTCATCCCGCCTATTCAAGACCATAGAGGACTTCATGGACGACCGCAGGGCCCCCCAGCTCTACCTGACCCACTGGTTCTTTGGGATACACGGGAAATTCTTCCCGCGGATGATCAGGGCCGCCATGAACGCCGTGGGCCTGAGGGAGGGGGACCTGGTCCTGGACCCCTTCGCCGGATGCGGGACCCTGAACGTGGAGGCGTCCCTGATGGGGATCAGGTCCGTCGGGGTGGAGGTTAACCCCCTCCTGGCCGAGGTGAGCAGGGTGAAGGTCCGGGCCCTGTCCATGGATCCGGAGGAGGTCGGGCGGGCGGTGAGGGAGATGGAGTCGGCCCTCTCCGGGTCGGACTGGTTGAGCTTGGAACTGGCGGCCGAGCTGGGGGCCAGGCTGCCCGAGAAGCTCAGGTCTAGGGTGAGGCCCGACTCTCTGGCCGCCGTGGCCTCGATACTGGAGGCGGCCGAGGGGGCGGGGGATCCTGACCTCCGGGCCCTCCTCAGGGTCCCCCTCATGTACTGGATGAGGAGCATGCTCACCAAGCAGGATCCGGACAGGGTTCGCAGGACGTACCTGGACCACCTCCGCCGCATGCACCACGCCCTCCTCTTCCTGGAGCTGTTCAGGGACAGGGTGGCCCCCCTAGAACCGGCGCCCGCGAAGGTGCTGGTCGGGGACTCCACGGACCTGGCGGGCGCGCTGGGGGCCGGGGCCGCCGGCGAGCTGCGCGAGGGGTTCGACGCGGCGGTTACCAGCCCGCCCTACATGACCGCCATAGACTACGTCGGGGAGCAGCTATACGCCCTCTACGTCCTCGGGTTCACCAGAGACCACCTGGAGATAGACAGGAGGACCTTGGGATCCAAGAGGGCCGTCGACGACGCCCCAGGGCCGGAGGAGGCCGGGCTTCCCGAGTCCGTCGTCCGCCTCGTCGGGGAGATCGCCTCCAGCAGGAGGAGGCACGCCTCCGCCCTCCTGAAGTACTTCTCCGGGATCCTGAGGTCCATGGAGGGGCTGGCCAGGGTGATGAAGCCCGGGGGTCACGTTGTCTGGGTGATAGGGAGGCGGCAGGTCATGAGGATCGGTGGCAGGAGAGTGGAGGTCCCCGTGGCAGAGCTGATGACCGAGCTGGGGTGGCGCGCGGGGCTGAGGAGGGTCGGGACCGTCCACGTGGAGCTGGCCAAGTCCTCGGAGAGGGGAGCCATCCCGACCGAGAGCCTGATATTCTTCGAGGTACCCTGATCCTTTCGGATCCGAACCTGGCCGGGTCGGCCGCGGGAGGCCGCCGGTCGCCTGACCGGTGACGCCCCCAGGACCCGCCGCGGGGACCGGCGGACGCGACTTTATAACGTCCGCCTCCCGACGTCGCCGGGATGAGGGAGGAGGCCAGGCGACTGTGGCGGCAGGCCCTGGAGGACCTGGAGACGGCCAAGGTCTTGTTGAACTCCGGCAGGTACTACGCCGCGGCCTTCTTCTCGCATCAGGCCGCCAAGAAATCTTTGAAGGCCGTCCACGTGGAGCTTAGGCGGGAGATCCCACCCAGGACCCACAACCTGGTGGAGCTGGGTAGGGTCCTCGAGGTGGGAGACCTGATGGAGGATCTGATGGAGCTCAACCCGGAATACACGGTCTCCAGGTATCCGGACGCCGCCAACGGCGTCCCGGCGGAGATGTACAGCGAGTCCATCGCCCGCAGGCAGGTGGAGAGGGCCGAGAGGGTGGTGAGGAGGTGCGGGGAGATCCTAAAGGCGTCTTGAGCAGGCTGGCCTCGTCCCTCAGATCTTGGGATCCCTCCGTCCGCCTGATACTATTCGGCTCCCGGGCCCGCGGGGACGAACTGGTGGACTCGGACTACGACCTGATCGTGATCTCTGAGAGGTTCTCCGGGATTCCCTTCCCACGGAGGGCGGTCGAGGTATGGAGGGTTCTCCTGAGGTCCGGAGTCCTCGGCGACTTCGAGTTCCTCTGCTACACCCCGAGGGAGTTCGAGAGGAAGGCCCGCGAGATAGGGGTGGTCTCCCTGGCCGCCCGGGAGGGGGTGAAAGTCGACCCCCGCCGGCGGGGGGGGACGGGGATCGATCGGGCTGCCGGGCCCTAGTGGGCTCGACCGGAACTGCCGTCCCCGGGATACCCTGACTCGACCCGAACCGTCCCTATCCGCGCCCAACCGGCCACCCCGACCCGCGGGCCGCGCAGGGCGTCTCCCAGTCGTTCAGCCTGCAGACCTCGTCCAGCCCCAGCCTCGGCCTCTGCCTGCCCTCACCGGCCGGCCTCCCCACCGGCAGCACGACCTGCAGGATCAGGTCGTCAGGCGCGCCCGCGGCCGCCGCCACGGCCGCCGGGTCCGACGGCGTGTAGGTGACCGTGCCCAGGCCGGCCTCCTCCAGGGCCAGCAGTATGTAGCCCACGGCCAGCCAGGTGGACTGGATCGAGTAGGGGGCGCCCGACTTTGAGAACACCAGCACCAAGACGGGCGCCTCCTCCAGGAAGGGCTTCTCCGGCCCGAAGCCCATGGACAGGAGCCACTCCCTCAGCCCGCCGGAGACCCGGGAGTAGAACCTCCTCTCCCCCTCCTCCGCGGCCCTCCTGATCCTCGCCTTCACCTCGGGATCCGTCACGATCAGGAACCTCCAGGGCTGGGAGTTGGCCCCGGACGGGGCGTGCCTCGCCGCGTCCAGCGCCTTGAGAACGTCCCCGAGGCTCACCCCCTCTCCCGAGAACTCCCTGACGGTTCTCCTCCTGGCGGCCAGTTCCAGCACCGAGGGCATCCCGGGGGGACGCGCCGCCCGCTTTTATAGCCGCCCGGGCCCGGCGGCCGGGCCGCCGGCCGCCCCGATCCCGACTCCGGGGACCGGGCGCCCTTAATATGGGGGCCCTCCCCTGGACCCGGATGGTCGGGGAGGAGGGACCAGGGGGGATATCGGAGAACAGGAGACTGGTGCTCGCGCTGCTCCTGGCGGTCCTGTCCGTCGGGGCGGCCACCGGGGTGCAGAGGACCGTCCTGTCTCTCTACTCCAGCGGCCTGGTGGGGGGTCCAGGCGGCCCGCTCGCCTACCTCCTGATATACCTCCCCATACTGAGCTTCGGCCTCCTGAAGGGGACCGTGGACCTGGCCGGGGGATGGCTCTCGGACAGGCTCGGCAGGAGGTGGGCGGCCGTCCTGGGGAGCGGGATCTACCTGGCCGGCGCCGCCGCCGTGGTCTGCGGCCGGGGTCTGGAGACGCTGGTGGCGGCCAACCTGCTGATAGGGGGAGGGGAGGGCATGCTCATGGCGGCGGCCATGATAGCCCTCTCGGACGTCGGGACCCCGGGAGAGCAGGCCTTCGGCTTTGGCCTGATGGAGGGGGCCGTCTACGGGGGGTACGGGGTGGGCTCCGTCCTGGCAGGGTACGTAGCCAGCCTCAGGGGGTACCACGACGCCTTCTGGATCTCCCTCCTGGCGGCCGCCGCGGCGTTCGCCGCCGCGGCCGGGGCGTCGGACACCAGGTCGGCCGCCTGGAGGAAAAGGGCCGGATCGGGGCCGCGATCGGGATCCGGGGCCGACATGACCACCTTGGAGGTCTACAGGAGGTGCCTGAGGAGTTGGACGCTGAGGGCCGCCTACTTCCTGGGTCACCTGGCCAAGTTCTCCGACGCCCTGATCTGGGGAGCCTTCCCGCTGTACCTGGCCTCCCTGGGATTCGGGGAGGATACGATAGGGTGGGTTCAGGGGGCGGCAACCTTCTCCTGGGCGGCATCCATGCCCCTGGCCGGCAGGCTCTCGGACAGGCTGGGCAGGAAGGTCCCGGCGGCCGCCGGCCTGGGACTCAAGGCCCTGGGGATAGCCGGGGTCTACTACGGCGCCGGCGCCCCGGCGGTCATCGCGTCCGCCGCAGCCATAGGGGTAGGGGTCGGCATGTACTACCCGATAATGCCGGCCATCTCCGCCGACGTGGTCCCCTCCGGGGTGAGGGGCAGGGCCTTGGGCCTGTACAGGTCCCTGAGGGACTACGGGTACTTCACCGGCGCCCTGGCCCTGGCCCTGATGTCCTCCCTCGGCATGGGGTACGCCTTCCTCCTGACCGTGGCCCTGCTGGGGGCGGGCGTGCTCGTGGTTGCCCTGGGTGTCAAGGAGACCAGACCCTACTGGCCCGCCTACGAGCAGGCCGTCAGGCACGCCGAGACGGTCTTCTCCTCCGTCAGGACCCTGAGGAAGATGGTTGAGGCCCACGCCTCCGGGGACAGGGGGGAGGTGGAGAGGCTGGCCCCCTCTGTCAAGGAGCTGGAGGCCGAGGCCGACGGGATAAGGCTGGTGGTCGACAGGATACTGTGGCTCAGCCCCTTGAAGGGGCAGGATAAGGCCGATTTCGCCAGGCTCGTCGCAAGGATGGATAGGATAGCGGCCTACGCCCTCGGTTCGTCCCGGAGGCTCGTCCTCATAGATCCGGCACGCCTGTCGGACGGGATCAGGGAGCTCCTAGTGAAATTCGTCAGGGGGCTGGAGCTGGAGGTGGAGACCCTGGTCGGGTCCCTCAGGACCATGGGGGTCGACCTGGAGGGCTCCATCGACTCGATAGAGAGGGTTGGGGAGATAGAGAGCGAGCTGGACTCCGTCCACGGGGAGGCCATGGAGGAGCTGGACGAGCACGGGGAGAGGCTGGACGTCCTTACCCTCCTCAACCTCAGGGACCTGATAGAGTTCATGGAGTACGCCGCCGACGTGGCTGAGGACGCCGCCGACGTCATGAGGGTCATAGTGTTCAAGCACAGCGCCTGGTCGGCCTAGACTCGGGGGGCCGCCGACGTCCGGCGGTCCCGGACGGTCCGGGCGCCTCACCGGCGGGCGGCAGTGAGACCACCCTCCTCCTGCCGACCCTCTCGGAGACCACCAGGCCGAACCTCTCCAGGAGGTCGACGTTCCTCTTGACGGTCTCCGTCGACAGACCCAGCCTGGAGGCCAGCCCCCTGATGGAGGCCGGACCCTCCCCGGCCAGGGACTCGAGTATCCTCCTCCTGGTCCTGCTCCTGACGGCAGCCCTTAGCAGGGCCCCCTCCCTCCCCCCGGGGGGGAAGAACATCTTCTCCCCGACCAGGTCCTCCGAGGATAGGAGGCCCTCTCTCTCCAGCACGGAGAGGTGGTAGGCGAGGGTGGACCTGGGCAGCCCGAGCCTGGAGCTCAGCTCCCCCAGGCTGGCAGCCCCGGCGTCCCTTATCAGGGCGAAGAGCACGGCGCGCGTGGGGTGGGCCAGGGGGCCTGCCTCCGGTTCCCGCCCAGCCTCCTCCCCCGGTCCCAGCTCCCCCATCCCGAGGCCGGCGAGCAGCGCGGCGGCCCCTCCCAGCCCCAGCCCGGCCGCCAGGGGGGCCATCCCCCCTCCGACCGGGGAGACCGAGTCCAGCACCCCCCTGACCAGGCAGGCCGCGCCGGCCGGATCCTCCGAGAGCCACTCGGTCAGGTTGGCGGCGATCAGAACGATCTCAGGCCTTCCGCCCACCGACAGTACCGCGGGAAACCCGTTCTCGTAGACGTAGAGCAGCCTGACCCCGTCCGCCGCCACCTCGTACCTCTCCACCCCAGCGGGGACCGGCACCTCCATCAGCCTGCCCGGGACCTCCCCCCACGGGATGGCTGTCCCCGGGGCCCGATAGACCCCGAGGACCTCTACGTGGGATCCGCTCGGGATCAGAACCGTTCCGACCTCGGCCAGGACCATCCTCGCCCCCTCCGGGATTCCGCTCAGGCCGGAGAAGGTGACGACCAGGTCTCCGCCGGGAGATGCGGTCCAGACCACGCCGCAGGTCCCGTTCGAATATCTCAGGGCCTCCAAGATGCCCCGAGGCGGCGACGCCAGGAGAGCCCTCCTGGTCCCCCCGCCCGGCGGCCAGGACCGACCGACGGCCGCCGATAAGGCCGCCGCGGCGAGGGCGGTCAGCACCGCGCAGGCGGCGATCCTCCTCCCCCTCCCCCCCATGCTCGCCGCCGGACGGGCGGGTCATCGATTTACGCTTTCCCGACCGGGCCGGGTCCACTCACTCCCAGGTGATCCCCCGTATGACCACCAGACCCTCCCTCTCAAGCCTGAGCAGGGCGGCCGTTATCTCGAACACGCTAACCCCCCACTCCTCTGCCAGCTGGGCGGGGGTGAAGACCGCGTGCTCCGCCAGGTAGCCCAGGAGCCTGAGCTCCAGCTCCCCCAGGTCGCCCGCCTCGGCGGCCGCGGAGGTGACCCCAACCATCAGCCTGTACCTGGTGGGCACCGACGGGAGGACCTCGGAGTGGTAGCTCGACAGGCCGGCGAAGACGCCGGCGAGCGCGGCCAGAGCGGCGGAGACGACCACCTGGACCTCGCTCAGCCAGGACGAGAGGACCGCCACAACCATGAGGGACAGGGCCGAGACGGCCAGCCCCATCTCCAGCGCCGCGGCCGTCCTCCTCCTCTTCCTCCTCCTGAGGGCCTCGTCCAACCCCAGGATTCCCCCTCTCCTCATCAAGGCTATCGCCTCCCTCCTCCCGGGAGGAGGGGTATCAGGATCACCTCAAAACCCATGTCCGCGGCGAGGGCGGCCCCCCTGGCGTCCGACAGGGCCACCCCGCGGACCCCGACCTCTGCGGCGGCCAGCAGGCCGGCCGCCAACTCCAATCCCATGCCCGTCCCCCTCGCGAGCGCGAGGGCCTCCACGAACCTACCCTCGTCCAAGCCTATCACCTCGACCTCCCCCCCGACGAGGAGTCTCTCCACCATCGGAGCCACGGCCGGGTCTCCCATCGCCACGGACAGCGTGGCCTCGGACACGGCCGCCCTGAACCCCCCCGTGAGCTCCTCCAGGCCGCCGCCCGAGAGCGCGGCGAACCTCAGGGAGCCGTAGTCGAGGAGGGTCAGCCTGCCCCCCCTTCTCCTCCTTATGGCCAGCATCAGGAGGGCCGCGGCCGGCAGGGCGAGCGGACCCTCGAACGAGGCCGCCGCCAGGGAGGACCTGGGTATGGTGACGACGCTGGAGGCCCTCAACCCGTAGGGCGGCAGCTCGGCCACGTTGATCACGTCCCCGGTAAGCCCGGCCGATGCCCTGGCCCTGAAGGAGACCACCATGACCTCGCCCCCGCCCACGCGGGCCTCCACCCTGACGACCCCGCCGGAGGCCGAGGCCGCCCTGACGAGCGCCCCCTCCACCGAGAGCGAGCCCGGCACGACCCTGACACCGCCCGGGAGATTGTCGACCAGGGTCACGTCCGCGGCCCCGTCGCTGCGGACCGTCACGACGTACGATATGGCCCCGCCGCCGAGGTAGCTCCCCGCCTTGCTCAGGCTCACGTTGGGTGGCGGGGGGAGGACCCTCAAGGCGCAGTCGGCCGACAGGTTCCCCGCCGTCACCGAGTTCACTACCTCCCCGCCCGCCCCCCCGACGACGACGGCCTGGAAGGAGGCCCTGAAGGCCTCTCCCGGGGAGAGCGGCCCCACCCTCCACCTGAGCGTCCCCGAGGAGTACTCAGCTTCCGGGGAGGCCGTCCCGGCCACGTACCTCAGGTCGGCCGGCAGCCTGTCCTCCACGACGACCTCCCCGGAGGGTCCGTCCCCGGAGTTCTCCAAGGAGATGGTGAAGGTGACCGCGCTCCCCAGCGCCACACCGCCGGCCGGGCAGGTCTTCCTCAGGGTGAGCCTCGGGGCTGCCGTGACGTTCGGCCCGCGCGCCGGCCCGGGGGGGTAACCGCCCACTATCCTCACGGCGGCCCTGGCCACCTCTTCCCCGCCGTAAACCACCGTGTTGTAGACCACGTCCGTCCCCCTGGGCCTGGCCACCGCCTCGGCCTCGAACTCGACGTCCGCCGCCTCCCCCGGGTCGAGCGGCGGGAGGCTCCAGGTGAGGGAGCCCCCATCCCGGGCGGGCTCGGCCGGGACGCCGTCGACGGAACCCGACCCCCCGACGTACCTGAGCTCCGGCGGCAGCCTGTCGGTCAGGACGACGCCGGAGACCCTGGTCTCCCCGACGTTCTCCACGACTATCCTGAACCCGACCCTATCCCCGACCCCTATAGTCCCGGGACGGGCCTCCTTCGTGAACCTGAGCTCCGGCGGCCGGGGCCTGACTCCCGGCCGGGGACAGGCCAGGTCCGGCTCCACGACCTCCGCCCCTACCAGCCCTCCTCCCCTCAGCGGGATCTGGGAGCCGGAAGGGTGGAATGTCACCGTGAAGTTGACCGAGGCGTAGTACCGCGGGAGGTCCGGGGCCGCCGGGTCAGGCCACCAGGATCCCACCCACTCCCCCCCGGGGGGGACCGGGGCGCCCGGGCTCTCGCACCGGACGAGCCTGGATCCCGCCCCCCCGGGGGGTCCCCCCTCCCAGACGCAGACCCCGTCCAGCTCGTAGTCCAGCCCGGAGGCCAGGTTCTCGAAGGAGGGCCTGACCAAGTACCCGGACTCGGTTCTGTTCTTCTCCACGCCCGCCGCGGCCGGCCCGACCGCCCTAAGGGAGGTCACCCTGCCCAGTATGGAGGCCCAGTCCCTCTCGTAGTAGAGGATGGCCGCCGGCAGCCGGGCGGACGCGGTCAGGGTGGCCCTCCCCCTCAGGGTCGCCGAGCAGGACTGCCCCGCCGAGACCGAACCGATCGTCCAGTTGAGGACCCCGCCGTCGATCGATACGGATCCGCAGCTGGCCGACGCCGACGTCGGCCTCAGCCAGCCCGGGATCTCCTTGGTGAGGCGGACCCCCCGGAGGTCGCGTGAGAAGTCCAGCCTTATCTCCACCCTGACCACCCCGGGGGACCCGCAGGCGGCGGAGTAGGACGTCGACTCTGAGGCGGACGCCGGGAAGTCCGCCAGCGACGGGTCCGCCTCGTACCTCCACCTCACCCTCCCCCCGGGCGGGAGCTGCGGGACGTGCAGCGGGGGGGCGGCGGTCGAGTTCGAGGGGATCGGGTAGTCCGGGTAGATCGAGTAGCCCGACGGGTCCAGGTCCACCCACACGTCGTAAACCGGATCCGGGCTCGGGTTGGAGACCGTCAGGAGACCCCAGAGCCTCGACACCTCCGCGGTGCCGTTGGGATAGAGAGTGGCCTCGACGAACTCCCGGGCCGACAGGTTGATCCCGCCCGGCGGGTCCAGGCCAACCTCGAGCGCCTCCGACAGCTCGTAGTCGGAGGAGCCGCAGGCGGCCGACCCCATCGTGTACCTGACCAGCGCGCTGTCGTCCGCCGATCCGGCCGGGCCCAGGTCCACCCTCCACCAGTAGACTCCCCCCGAGCTGCCGGCGTGCGGGGGGTCCTCCCAGGTGAGGCCCATCCCGTCGGGGATCTCGTCGTAAACCAGGATCCCGACGGCCGGATTATAGGCCCAGTTCGTCACGTTCAGGGTCACGTTGTACTCGCAGGGGGACGCCGGCTCGATGGACTTCCTCACCGTCAGGTTGAGGGAGAGCCTCCCCACCCTGACGTCGGGGCCGAACTCCGAGGTCCCGTTGCCCGGGAGGCTGGCCGTGGCCGTGACCAGGTCCCCCTCCTCCACCGTCACCGCCGCCCCGGACAGGTTTATCCACCCGGAGAAGTTGCCCGCGGGATCGACCGTCAGGTTCCCCAGGTAGATCCACCCCTCGCCGTAGAGCTCGCCCGTCCCCGGGTAGTAGTTGCCGGCCAGGTCGTCCCCGCCGACCGACGAGTTAACCAGGAAGACCTCCACCCTGGCGCCCGCGAAGTTCGGGGATCCCGCGCCGGCCCCCTCCGAGTTCAGGAACCCCCTCACGTAGAGCAGGTCCCCCTCCAGGCCGGCCACCGATATGACCGGGTAGTCCACCCCCCAGTCGGCCGCCGAGGAGTTGAGGAGCCCGTCGTTCTCGGTGACCCCGTCCCCGTCCCCGTCCGAGTTCGGGTCGGCCGACCCGGCGTCCAGGTCTATCCCGAGGCCCGAGTTGTTGTAGAAAGAGTTCTCCGATATCGTCACGTTCGCCGCGGGGGACTTCACCGTCAGACCGGAGCCGGCGTTGCCGGCGATCACGTTCCCGCGGACGATCACCCCACCCGAGAAGTTGGGGAAGAAGACGACGCCCACGTCCTCCGGGCTCGGGGCGCCGCCGGAGAAGCCGTTGTGCCTGACCGTGTTCTCCTCCAGGGAGCCGCCCACCCTGCCCAGCACCTCCATCCCCGCGCCCACCTGGTCCTCGACCAGGTTCCACCTGACCGTCAGGTTCCTTATCTCCCCGCCGTAGGCTATGGCCAGGATCCCGTCGTAGGTGCTGGTCTGCCCGCTCGTCGGGGCGCCCACGACGTTCTCCTCTATCGTCACGTCCGAGGCCAGCTGCGCGGACGAGGTCTCCACCCTTATCCCCGAGTTGTCGACCCTGACGTAGTTGTGTCTCACCATCGCCCCGCTGGTGGACCCCAGGATCCCTATACCGTAGTACGCCCCGGTCGGGGTCGGATCCGAGCCGTTGGCCATCATCCCCACCAGGTTGTCCTGGACCGCCAGGTTGTCCGCCCCGACCCCCCTCACGGTCCCCCCGTAGAGGGCCAGCCGGGATATCCCGCAGCGCGCGCCGGTCACCTCCAGGGCGACCGAGTTCCACCCGTCCACCTCGACCTCCGGCCTGTCGAACGGCCGCACGTGGTGGCCCCAGACGCCCACGTCCCACCCTGAACCCATCCAACCCGGGTTCGAGTCCCTGACCGTTCCGTTCGGCCAGAACACCGTCCCGTTCAGGGAGGTGTCGTCGTCCGATATCTGTGGGAGCGGTCCCATCGTGGAATTCAGGGCGATGTTCCACCACGCGCCCGAGGCGTCTCCGGAGTTGGGAGGAGTCGCCATGACGAACCAGCTCCTGTCCGCCCCCGATATGGCATTTGCGTTTTGGAGGAACTGCCTCAGGGTTCCCTGGGCTGTCCTCGGCGCCGACGGATCCTGATCGGAGTCCGCCGGGTTGACCACCAGGTCGAAGCTGAACCCGAAGTCCAGGCTCTCCCCCCGGTACTTCCCGGCTTCCACCCGGGAGAAGTGCTCGCACGGGCTTCCGGGCCTCCAGAGCATTAGGTCGTCCACGTAGTACTCCCATCCGCCGTGGACGACCACCCGGTCGAACTCCCCGTAGGCGGAGTCCGTCGCCCTCACCTCGGCCAGCACGTGGCCTGACTGGTCGAGGACCTGAAAGGCCAGGGTGTGGTTCTCGAAGAAGATCATCCTCCAGAAGTACCAGGAGTCCTCCGGGGGATCCCAGCTGACCGTGGCCGATATCCTGGTCGGGGAGCCGTCGGTCCTCCTGTCTATCCAGATCTTCCCGGTGTTGTGGTTCACGGCGAAGGTGTAGCCGTCGAAAGACCCGTTTTCGAGCCCTATCCTGTCTATCGGTCCTCCAGACCAACCGCTCGGCCTGTACACGTATCCCTGGAGTATGTAGCCCCAGCCCACCGTCTCCCCGAGGAGCTTATATCCGCCGTTGGGGTCGTTGTGCAGGGTCTTCTTCAGGCTGTACCTGCCCCCGTGGGCCTGCTCGGAGGATCGCACCACCACGCCGGAGAGGTAGTTGTTCCACCCTGACCAGACCTCGAAGTCGTCCCTGAAGGGGACGGTCAGGCTGCAGGCGTCGCTGACGGTCGGATCGGCGCCCCCGAACTTCTCCTCCCCGGAGTGGGCCGTCCCGTTCCAGCCGACCTGATAGGTCTGCTCCGCCCAAGTCTCATCCCATGATCTGCCGGGGTTCAGCCCCCTGGGCGACGTGAGGCTCCTGGAATCCACGGCCACCAGGTAGGTGCGGTTCCCGGCCAGGAAGGAGTATCTCCCGGAGGCTGACGTGGACGTCACGTCCACCAGCGCGTCCATGTAGGGGTCGAGCTCCCCGTCCCCGTCGTCCAGGAAGAGGCCGACCCTGGCCCCGCCTATGGGGGAGTCGGCGGGCCCGTACCCCGACGCGAGGGGCCAGGAGTCCTCGAACACGACGCCCGTCAGGTTGGCCCTGACCTCGAAGGGGGCCTCGCCGACGTTGAAGAAGTCCGTGTAGTTCACCCCGGTCGGCCTCCCGGGGATGTGTATCAGGCCGTCGTACCTCGGCCCCAGGAGAGAGGAGGTGGAGTCGTTGGCCAGCACCACGACCCTCCACACCCCGAGGGGGGCCCCGGGCGGTATGTCGTAGACGTCCGAGTTCGTGAACTCCCCGTCGTTCGCGGCCGGGTCCCCGTGGGTTCCGTCGTCGTACAGGGGGGCCGAGGCCACGAGGTTACCGGACGGGTCGTAGACCCTGCAGACCACCGACTCCGGGGCGGCGTCCACGGCCGCCCTGACCTCCAGGGGGCCGTAGGTCTCCACCCCCCGGGGCGCGGTCACGTTGACCCCGAACCCCTCCACCATATCCGCCTCGACCACCGCCGTCGAGTTCGCCCAGGTCAGGTTGTCCACGTAGGCCCACGTCTTGTAGAGGTCGTCGGAGAAGGTGTGGACGGTGAAGTTGATCCTGACCAGCTCCCCCTCGTAGGCGGAGAGGTCGTACGAGGCGGACAGCCACCCGGAATCGTTGAACCTCCCGTAGCCGTTCCCGGGATTCGGGTTGTACGGCGCCAGGATGGTGTCCAGCAGGCTGTTGTCCGTGGCGTTCCTCAGGGTGACGGTCAGGTAGTCGTAGTTCTCCGAGTCCCACGACTCCACCCTGTACCAGAAGTGGATCTCGCCCCCCCCTTTGGGGACCATGATGTCGTAGGAGGCCCACGTGTCCTCGCCCGCCGAGGTGTAATCCTCGGTCGCGTTCACCCTGTACCCCACCACCACCGAGTACCCCCCGAACAGGGGCAGCCCGTCGTCCGCGACCTGAGACGGGGTCCCGTAGGAAGAGTTGGCCAACACCAGGTAGGGGCCGGGCGGGCTCGCCTCCACGATGGACTCTATCCCGGCGGGGCTCTCGCCCCAGGACCACCCGGTCAGGGTGCCCGAGTCGGCCCCGCTGTTCAGGGTGTTCAGCTGGGACTTGGCCCCGTTCTCGAGCACGTCGAAGTAGACGTAGAAGGTGGATGTGGACGGGAGATCTTTCGGCAGGAGGAACTTCACCAGCCCGGAGCTTGGGCCCGTCGGGATGTACTCCTGTCGGGGGACCAGCGCCCCGCTCGGGTCCACCACCCTGACCGAGTTGTTGTCGAAGGTCCCCGAAACGTTGAGCCTGGACAGAAGGGACCCAAAGTCGACCGAGGCCAGGACGGTGTGCCACGCCGTCAGGGCGGGGACCTTCAGCGGCACCCTGTAGTGCCAGTCCTCCCCCCGATCCGGTCCGTCGGGATCCCACCACGGGGGGACCCCGTACAGGACGTAGTAGTACTGGTTGGGATCGTCGTAGAACACGACCTCGTCTCCCGCCTGATACCACTCGTCCACCCGGCGCGTCGAGTTGTTCCCCACCGCCAGGACCCCGCGGCATTCGGCCCCGGGGGGGAGGCGGACCTCGACCCTGCGCCAGGCTGCGGCCGACTTCCCCCCAACCTCAACCAGCAGCCTCCCGGCGCCGGCCGATCTCACCCTCGGCGCCGGGGCCGGCTCCGGGAGGGGGGAGGAGGGCCTCTCGATGAAGACGGTGCCGCTCGAGTTGATGAGGACCTCCCCCCGCCCGATCTCGATTTCCCTCCCGCCCGAGATGAGGCGGCCGCCGACCCACTCCCCCCCCAGGCGGAGGACGCCGGGCTCCTCCACCTCCAGCACCTTGACCGACCAGAGCGACTCCGTCCCCTCGGCCTCCAGCCCCGCGATCTCGTTTACCCTCGCCTCCCCCCAGCCCCCGCGGGTTGGGGCGGCCCCCGGGGTTCCGACCCGGGCCGGACCGGGCGCCGCCAGGACGAGTTCCACCCTACCGTCGGCCGACCCGTCCGGATCGGAGGGGCCCCCGTCCTCCACGGCGATGGAGACCGTATCCCCCGCCGGCCCGACGGCGGCCCTGACGGCCGGGAGGAGGGTGCGGGGGTCCAGCGCCGCGAGGCCGGCGGGCGCCGACAGGTTTGCGGAGAAGCCCGGGTCCCCCTCCAGGGAGACCCTCACCAGGGTCCACCCCTCCCACCTCCCCTCGCCGGGGGACAACCCCCCAGGCGAGAGGCACGCCCCGGCCGCCTCGACCGTCAGGTTCCCCACAGAAACCTCTGATCCGCACCCGGCCGTCACGTGCACCTCCACCACCTTGGAGGCCGTCAGGTTCCCGCGGGCCGCGCGGATCTCCAGCTCGTAGTCCCCGGGGTCTAGCCTCCCGAGGTCTATCCGGACCGACCCCTCCGCCTTGACGGAGCCCTCCCTCACCGGCCCGCCGCCCCCCCGGAGAGTGAAGTTCAGGGTGGCGTTCGCCGGCCGCCCGTCCTCCAGTACCCCTATCTCGACCTCGACCTCGCCGGCCGGCAGCCAGAGCTCCCCCCCGACCTGGAGGCTCAGGCCCCCCTCCGGGGCGCCGCCGGGGATCGAGACGGGGACCTCCTCCTCGGCCCCGAGCCCCATCCACTCGGCGGAAGCGACGACCACGTAGTCGCCCGGGGGGAGGTCGGGCAGCCTCACCAGGGCCTCTCCCCCCTCGGTCTCCGACGAGAGGGACAGGTTCTCCCCCCCGACCCCGGGGACAGTCACGGTCACGTTGGCCCCGTCCAGCGGGCCGGAGGCGACGCCGGCGACCGATATCCTCAGGGCGCCGTCGACCGCCGTCGCGTTGAGCGAGATCACGTCCACGAGGAATTCCGCCGACGCCTCCTCCTCCACCCCGGAGACGTTGGCCCTAACCTCCACCGAGTACAGGCCCAGCTCCACGGACGAGTTCAGAGGCACCTCGCACGCCCACCCTCGCCCCATGGGTCTAGGCCTCAGGGTTCTCTCCAATCCCCCCGGCAGCCTGAGAGTCACCTCGGGCGCCCCCGAAATCTCGCCCGACGATCCCACCGTGATGCTGACGGTGTCCCCCGGAGAGTAGGCCCCCCTATCGGTCTCAACCCACACCAGGCCCGACGGGGCGGTGAGGCTAACCGAGACCTCCCCGTATACCCCGGCGGTGCTCGAGATTCGGATCGAGACGCTGTACTCCCCGGGAGACCAGGGCTCGAAGTTCAGGTGGCACGACCCCCCGGAAACCTCCCCCCGGACGGACGAGTTCCTCCCGTCCGGCCCTCTTATCAGGGCTGTGGCGTTCCCGTCGACCGGGGACCCGTTCACCCCGTCCGAGACCGTCAGGTTCACCAGGCAGACTCCCGCCCGGCACCCAGCCCTTGCCCTCACGTCCAGGACGTCCACCTCGAACGCGGCCGACGCCTCCAATCCGCCGGCCTCGGCCGTCGCCCGGTACTCCCCCAGCGGGGTGGGGGTGCCCGGGAGGAAGATCCCGCGCCACCAGGTCTCGTTGATGGCCTCCACCTCCACCCGGAGGGTGGTCCCGGTCGGATCTGTCACCTCCAGGGACGGCTCCCCCCTCCCGTTCCAGGCCACCCAGATGGTCACCCCCTCCCCCGGTCGGTGGACCCCCCCTCCCTCCACCCGGAGCCAGAGCGCCTGGGGGAGGTCCGCCGAGGCCGCCCCCTCCAGGGGCCCCGACTCGGCCCTGACCTCCACGGCCGACGATCCCGGGGGTATGGAGAACTCTGCCTTTCCCTCAGAGGCAGCGGCGATCTCCAGTCCGGCCGGGAGGACCACCAGGGTCAGGTTGGCCGGGATCTCCCGGCCGGAGACAGCCGAGGTCGTCCTGATCCTGATCGTGAGGTTCTCGGCGTAGGGCGAGGGATCCACATCTACCTCGACCGCGTCGAGCGTGAGCTCGGTCGAGGCCAGGACGCCCCCCCCGGGGGACCTGACCTCCAGCCGGTAGGGGCCGGGGTCGAGCCCGGAGGTGTCAATCTCGAACTCCACCCCGGAAGGGGTCCGCCTCACCCCGGAGACCGGGGACCCCGGGAAAGCCTCGATCCTTCCACCGGGGTCGGCCCCGACCAGGGGCTCCGTCCACCCGGTCGGGGCGATCAGGAGCACCTCCCACGGTCCGGGGACTGTGCACTCCACCCGCACCTCCTCCCCGAGGCCGTGCAGCCCCCCGCCCTCGACCCTTACGCCGGGCCCGCCGGGCAGCCCGGAGGCCCGGCCCGAGGCGCCAACCGCAAGGAAGATCAGGGCGAGCGGGATCACGGGGGAGGTCCTGGACACCGGGGCTCACCCAACCCCCCGGGAGGGGCCGCCGCGACCGGTCCTAGACCTGAGGATGGTCGCGATCCCCGCCGCCGCGACCGCCGCGGCCGCGGATCCCCAGAGCGCGGCGTAACCGGGCACCGGAAGCCTCGGCAGCGGGAGCCTGCTGGTCTCCACCCGGACGTCCAGGGTCCGCCCCGGCCCCAGGCCGGAGAGGGGCCAGCCGTCCCCCTCGGGTGGGGGATCGGCGTAGGTTATGACCTCGCCCTCGGGTGGGGTGATCAGGAGGCGACCCCCCTCCACCTCGGAGGACAGGGGGCCCAGGGTCAGCCGCGACTCCTCGAACAGCACCCCCCTGGTCGAGACGCCCCCCACCTCGAACCGGATCTCGAACCGCTCGCTCTCCCCGGGCCTGAGGGGCTGCCACATGGAGCACCTGATGATCAGTGTGTCCCCCTCCCTCATGGCCACCACCTCGAGCTCGGCGCCCCTGGTTGGGTCCCTCCCCTCCAGTCCCTCCACCGAGAGGTTCCCTCCGCCCCTGGGGGCCAGCCTAAGGATCACATATCCGGGGACCACCGGCACCTCCCCGTCGTTCCTCAGGACTCCGGCCACCCTGAACCCGGCCGAGCCCGAGTCGCTCAGGCTGACGTCAACGTCCAGCCTCTCGAAGACTATCGGGTTCTCGGCCTGGGCCGCCGCGCCGCGGACCCCGGGGGACGCGAGGGCCAGGGCGATCGCGAGGATGAGAAAGAGACCGGGCGGCGGGATCGGTCCGACCCGGATCCCCCGCCCGAGCGGGCGCGTATGGACCCTCACCCTCGGCGCGACCTCCACCGCAGAAGGAGCGCCTCCAGCGCGGCCGCCGCCAGGACCACCGCCGCCACCAGCGGCTCCGGCGTGGACGCCCCCAGCGCCACGCCGGCGCTCGGGGTGATCACGGCCGAGGCGTCGAGGGTGTTCCTGGGGTCGACGCCGACCACGTAGACGTCGGACACGTTGTAGTCTCCCGACCCCTGGAGGCAGTAGTGGACCACCACCGGGTTGTAGATCGGCATGTTGAGGTTGGGGTACAGGCCCTGGGCGGATATCACCACCTTTCCGCCCCCGGATATCCCGTCCTGGACCCAGGAGACCGTGAAGTTGGTCTCGCCCGGCTGGCCGTCGTAGACCGTGAAGGTGGACCCCTCCGCCCTGTCGGTCCCGTTGACGTTGACCGTTGAGTCGTCCACGGGGTACACGTGCAGGTGGACCGTCGTCCCGTTGGCCAGCACCACCGGCTCGTCCCTGGCGTTCCCGCTCCCGGTGCCGGCGAACCAGTCGGAGAATCCCCTCTGGGGCGCCGGTATCGGGTAGCTCTTCCAGACGTACCCGGAGGAGTAGCCGGTCGGGTTGGTCTTCAGGCTGTAGTCCGGCGGGCTGCCGCCCGGATCGGCGTCCTGGGCCAGCATCGAGAGGGGCCTGAATATCATGTTCCCCTCGGTGGCCGCCGGGTTGGCGGCGAATCCGGCGGGCACGAGGTCGTAGAACTCCACGTAGGGGGTCGGCCACTCGCCCACGTTGTGGAGCTCCACCGTCACGCACACCACGTTGCTGGTGCCGTTCCCCCTGACCTCCTTCCTGGCCTTGACCAGGTATCCCCTGACTGCCCAGATCTTCTCCCTGACCACGTAGACCGAGTAACCGGACGAGTTCTCCCCGTTGATCGATCCAGTGTAGTTCCACCAGCCGTTGACCTCATCCCTCTGTATCCTGAACCTGAAGCTGGCCCACACCTTGGGCACCCCGGAGTAGGTGAAGTTATAGGGGGAGGAGGGGTGCCGGTAGGATGTGGAGGCCTCGCCCGGGCCCACCGAGGCCAGCGGGGAGCCGCTGGAGGTCTGGTTGGTCCCTGATATGAGCCCGGTCCCCGGATCCCTGCCGGTGGTGGCCCAGACGCTGGCCCTGACCACCTCGTAGTCGAAGGTCCCGCTCGTGTCGTAGAACACGGCGGCCTCGGTCCAGCTGTCAGCCTTCTTGGTCCCCTGCTCCTTCTGCGTCTCCAGATCAGCCCTGCCGACGGAGTACACGTAGCCGACGTAGTTCCCGGTCAGGGTCCCCCCGTAGTGGAACTGGACGAAGATGGTGCCCATCCCTATCTTCTGGGTGCTCCCGCCCACCTCGGACAGGTCAGGCGTCCCCTGGATCTTGGCGTTCCTCAGGTGTACCGGGCTGCCCGCCGTCACGGTGAACCAGTTGTCCGGCCAGCTCCCATCCCCCGTCCAGTACAGCGACTTGCCGTCCGCCGAGAGCGACGTCCCCCCCGCGTCCGGGGTCCCGCCGTCCGTGAACACGGGGTTGTTGGCGGCGTTGGCCCACCCGTCGCCGGCCTTGTTGTCCGCCGGGAGGACCTTCCTGACCCTGACGCTGACCGAGGGCAGCGTGGTGTCGATGGTCAGATTGAGGCTTATCTGCTGGCTCTGCCCGTCCACTATCTTCTCCGGGTAGATGGACTCGCTGACCTCTATGGGGGGGCAGGCGGACATCCTCGACCCGTTGACCACGTACCGCAGGACCACCCTGTCCCCGGGGCGGAGCTCCGTTATGTGCACCCAGGTCATGGCGGCAGGGTCACCGTATCCGGCGGCCGGGTAGGTGTTGATCACCCAGTTGGGCGCCGACTCCTGGGTCACCGAGGCGTAGGAGGGGCTCTCCTCCACAGTCAGGGCGGTTATGTAGTAGCCAGAGGGCACCCCGCCCAGGTAGAGCGGCACCCACAGGTCGGACGCGACCTCCGGCGCGCCGTTCTTTATGGTCACGTTCCCGGTCACGTTCCACGGACCGCAGAGGGAGTGCACCCCGTCCGTCTCGACGGTCGCGTTGACGGACTCCGTCAGGTATATGCTCAGGGGGGCGTCCGGGTTTGCCGCGACCCTCAGGACGTAGGCCGAGGAGGAGAGGAGGAGGGACAGGACGGCGAATCCCAGGATTCGCATCCCTCGCAATCCTACCACCTTATTCAAGCTTTAGATTTGACTTTCTCGCCGATACGGCCACGGTCAAGCGAGTTTGAGATCCTAATAAACCCTGTAGCCGCGGATCCAAACGCCGGGACCTCACCTGCTCACGAAGCGGACCCGCGCGGCCGGCACCCCCGCGGCGGCCAGCCTCTCCCCTATCACCCACCTCAGCCGGTCGTCTATCTCGTAGCCGACCGAGTTCCGGCCCAGCTCGGCCGCGACGGCGGAGGTGGTCCCGGTCCCCAGGAACGGGTCGGGCACCGTGTGCCCCAGCACGGAGAACATCCTTATGAGCCTCCTGGGGATCTCGGCCGGGAAGGCCGCCGTCCCCCTTCCCAGGTCCGGGCGCGCCTGCCTCTCCCCCCTGACCTCCCATATCTGGGAGAACCACTCGTCCCTCTCACTCCTGGTGTAGGAGCTGGCGAGCCGCCTCCCGTCTCCCCGGGGGAACCTCCTGGGGCCGCCCTTCCTGAACACCAGGATGAACTCCACGTCCAGCGTCACGTACGCTTTTGGGGGTAGGAACCCGGAGCCCAGGAAGGCGTTGGGCCTGTTGGTCGGCTTCTTCCAGAGGATGTAGGGGAGGGGGGTCAGCCCGACGCCCCCCAGGTCCTCGGCGACCCTGGCGTGGTTGAGGAATATCCTGAAGGACCCCCCATCCTGCGGGCCGCGTCCCCCACGTTGACGCAGGCTATCCCCCCGGGGACCAGCACCCTGGCCACCTCCTCCCACACCGGGAGCAGGGTCCTGTGCATCTCGTCGTAGGCCCTCCTAACCAACTCGCCGGTCACTCCCCCGGCCGACTCGCCCTCCAGCTTGCCCAGGATGCAATCGACCTCCGGATTGAGCCCGCGGATACAGGTCGTCCCACATCTCCACCATGGGGTAGGGCGGCGAGGTCACCACCAGGTGGACCGTCTCGTCCCCCAGCTCCGGCATCCTCCGGGAGTCGCCGAACACCACCAGGTGCGAGGTCTCCAGGTCCACCGCCACCCTCCTTCCCTCCCCTCACCCCCGGTCCGGGCCGGGTCTGGTCTGGTCACCCCCCGAACGATCCGGCGAGCCCTCGCCCCCGCCCGGATCGGCGCGCCGGGATCCCCGGTCGGGCCGCCCCACCCGGGTCGGGGACAACGGATATTTAGTTTAGGCCCGCCCCCCGCCGCCCGGATGAGGCTGGTCATACTGGACCTGGACCAGACCATCCTGGACACCCTCCCCAGGTTCCACAGCGTGTTCAACGAGGTTCTCGAGGAGGTGGGCGGGCGGCCCCTGCCGTGGGGGGATTTCCTAGGGCTCTACTCGGCCGACGACCTGGACTCCGCCATCCCGGGCGGCGTGGACCCGGCCTTCTTCTGGAGGGAGTTCGCCTCCAGGTACTCCTCCAGGAGGCACCCCGGCGACGCCCCCATCGCGGGGGCCCGGGAGGCCATAGCCTCGCTGGCCTCCATGGGGATCTCCCTGGCCGTCGCCACCGGGAGGAGGTGCGACCCGGAGGAAGTCCGCGGGGAGCTGGAGGAGTTCGGCCTGGCGGACGGGATATCCGCCTTCTACTCCCTGGGTCAGCTGGAGCCCGAGTCCGGGATATGGGACAGGGACCGCCTGATATCCGCGGCCCTGGCCGACTTCGGGGTGCCGCCGCGGGAGGCCGCCTTCGTCGGGGACTACTGGGTCGACGTCAGGTCGGCCAAGAGGGCCGGGGTCACGGCGATAGCTGTGCTCACCGGACTGGAACCGGAGGAGAGGCTCAGGGCGGCCGGGGCCGATCACATCATAGGCGGGATATGGGAGCTCCCGGACTTGATCCGGGAACTGGCGGGCCGCCCGCCCCGGACCTGATTTAACATCGTTATATCTTTTTATAAGGGTCGGCCGGGCGGGGGCCCGATGCTGGAGGTAAGCGGCCTGAGAGCTGAGGTGGACGGCAGGGAGGTGGTCCGCGGCGCCAGCCTCACCCTGGGGGAGGGGGAGGTGGCCCTCCTGCTGGGCCCCAACGGGTCCGGGAAGTCCTCCCTCATACAGACGCTGCTGGGCAATCCCAGGTACGAGGTGACCGGCGGGAGAATATCCCTGGACGGGAGGGACCTGACCGGTGCCCCGCCCGACGAGAGGGCGGCCGCCGGGCTGGGGGCGGTCTTCCAGATGCCTCCGAGTATAAGGGGGATCACCCTGAGGTCCCTCCTCAGGAAGCTGGCCGAGAGGTTCGGCTCGGACTACGGGGAGCTGGAGGATCTGGCCGGGGAGATGGGGGCGGCCCACCTCCTGGACCGGGACCTGCACGTCGGGTTCAGCGGGGGGGAGATGAAGAGGGCGGAGGTCCTCCTGCTCATGGCGCAGAGACCCAAGGTGTCCCTCCTGGACGAGCCGGACTCGGGGGTCGACCTGGAGAGCCTGCCGGTGATCGGGAGGGCGATAGCCGCGTTCCTGGAGGGGGACGGCCCGAAGGCGTTCCAGAGGAGGTCCGCCCTGGTGGTGACCCACACCGGCCACATAGCCAGGTACCTGAGGGCCTCCAGGGCGTTCGTCATGATCGACGGGACGATAAGGTGCTTTGGCGACGCGACCGCGGTCCTGGAGGACGTGGAGAGACTGGGCTTCGAGGGGTGCGCCAGGTGCCTGAGGGGGGAGCTGGTGGAGGATGGATGCTGAGATCTCGGCCGACATCAGGAGGAGGGCCGAGGAGGCCCTGGACAGGCCGTCCCCCAGGGGACCAGACCTGGACGTGAGGTCGTTCCCCCCGGCCAGCCCGGCCGTGCCCCTGGAGGAGCTGATATCGCGCGGGAGCCTCCTGAGGAGGGTCGGCATAGACCCCCTGGGGGCCTCCAGGTCCGGCTCCTACCTCCAGGCCGACGAGGGCCAGGCCATCGCCTCCTCGGGGACCCCGGGCCTGAGGGTCTCGACTCTCTCCCAGGCCCTGGAGTCGGGTGAGGCCGATCCGTACTACTGGAGGGCCGTCCCGGTGGACAGGGACAAGTACACGGCCGCGGCCGAGCTATTCGGCGGGAGGGTGGGGTACTTCTTCGTCGCGGAGGCGGGGGCCAGGATAGAGAGGCCGGTCCAGTCCTGCTTCCTCATGACCACCCCCGGGTCGCTGCAGGCTCCCCACAACATAATAGTGGTCGAGGAGGGGGCGGAGCTCCACGTCGTGGCCGGCTGCCTGACCATGATGGGGAGGCCCGGGCTCCACGCGGGGGTCTCAGAGTTCTACGTCAAGAGGGGCGGCAGGCTCACCTACACCATGATACACTCCTGGTCGGAGGAGACCCACGTCAGGCCCAGGACCGGGGTGATCGTGGAGGAGGGCGGGGAGTACGTCAGCCACTACGTCAACATGACGCCGGTGGCCAGCCTCCAGACCGACCCGGTCGTCAGGCTGGTGGGGGAGGGTGCCAGGGCCCACCTGTCCTCCGTGATAGTGGCCCCCGGGAGGTCGGTCATGGACGTCGGCGGGACCGCCGTCCTGGGGGCCCCGGGGACCTCGGCGGAGATAGTCTCCAGGATAGTCGCCAAGGACGGGGCGGACGTCGCCAACAGGGCCCTCATAAGGGCGGAGGCGCCCGGCTCCAGGGGGCACGTGGAGTGCAACGGGCTCCTACTCTCGGACGACTCCAGGATCGCGACGATTCCCGTGCTGGACGCCGCCGTCAGGGACGTGGAGCTGACCCACGAGGCGGCCGTCGGGAAGCTGGACGAGGAGCAGATCTTCTACCTCATGTCCCGCGGGTTCCACGAGGAGGAGGCCGTCGGCATGCTGGTGAGGGGGTTCATGAGCGTCAGGCTGGAGGGCCTGCCCGAGGAACTCAGTAGGCAGATAGAGTCGGCCATATCCATGGCCGCGGCCGGGCTGTGAGGTCCCTCCTCGCCGCTCACCGCTTCCCCCGGCCGCCCGTCCTCCCCCGGGCCGCCTCGACGACCCCGAGGTCGTCCACCAGCGCCACCCCCCTGGCCACCTCCTCGGCGAACCTGGGGGCCTTCTCCAGCAGCCGCGCGAGGTCCCCGGGCCTGAGGGGCATGGGCTCTATCCCCGGCCTCAGCTCGGCGGAGATCAGGTCGAACCTCCTCAGGGGATTCTCCGGCAGCCTGGGGGACACTATCAGAACGTCTATGTCGCTCCACTCGTTGAAGTCGCCCCTGGCCGTGGACCCTATGACTATCACGGAGGCCGGCCTGATCGAGGGGTACACGGCCTCGGCGAACTCCCTGGCCAGCCTCAGCCTGAGCTCCCTCTCCCTCCTCCTCCTCTCAAGGATCTCCACAGGGACTCCACGTAACCCATCACGGCCCTCGCATAAAAGATGGACTCCTCCGCCTCGGACCTGGTGTAGTACTCGTGGGGGCCCCCTCGCTCCACATGTCGGCGTACCTCGGGGCGGTGTAGAACTTGTCCAGCCTGGCGCAGGCCTCCCTTATCTCCGGCGGCGGGTCGCCCACCTCGGCCAGGAGGCGGGTCAGGCTGTGGCCGAAAGCCGGCCGTCCCACTCCCCACAGGTAGGCCTTCAGGGCGAACTCGGCCGCCTGCTGGGCCTTGAAGCAGGCCCAGTTGTAGTAGCCAGCCTCCAGGTCTCCCTCGGCCGACCTGAGGGTGTGCCTCGCGCTGGACATCCAGCGCTCGAACTCGCCGGAGTCGAGCATCCGCCCCGCGCCCGCCGGGTCGGGAACCTATATTTACCCCGCGCCCGGGCGGCCCGCGATGGTGGTCGGGGGGGCGGGTTTCTCGGTCGACCTCGGGACCGTGGCCTTCCTGGCAGTGGCGGCCGGGTTGGCGGCAGTCTACGGGCTGAGGAAGGCGATCGTCGTCCTGCCGGGCCTCATGCTCGCGGCCCTGCTCGCCAGGACGGCCGGCCTCCCGGGTTTCCAGCCCCTCTTCGCCTTCTCGTCCCTGGCCACCGCCCTCCTGGTCTTCATAGCCGGGCTGGAGCTCGACGTCCGCCTCCTGGGGAAGGAGAAGGAGAGGGTCCTCCTCCTGTTCTTCTTCGAGATGCTGATCCTGCTCAGCATGCTCAACGTCCTCAGGGCCCTGCTGGACCTCCCCCTGGCCCTGGCGCTGACCGCCGTCATGCTCGCCTCCAACGAGGCCTTCGTCCTGGAGGCGGCCAGGGGCAGCGCCGAGCTGGGCCAGTTCGGGATAACCATATCCGTGCTGGAGGACTCGGCCGCCGTCTTCCTACTCTCCGTGGGGTTCTTCACCTCCAAGGGGGCCGTCCTCTCTGGTCCTGAGCTGTACGACCTGCTCGTGAGGGCAATGCTCCTGCTGGGCCTGGCCCTGGCCCTCGGGGGGGCCTTCAACGGGGTCCTCAGGAGGACCGACTCGGTGGACGCCGGGGTCCTGGTGATGCTGGTCTACGTGCTGCTCATGTCCTCCGCCGCCGGGCTGGCCGGCCTGCCGGAGGCCCTGGTCCTCTTCCTGGGCGGGGTCGGGCTCGCCGTCCGCGGCGTCCCCGAGCGGACCGCCGAGGCCATGAGGGGCTACATGACCCTCGCCCTCATGGGGTTCGTCCTCTACCTCCCCTACAGGCTCCCTCCCCCCTCGCCGGGCGAGGCCCTGGGGGCCGCGGCCCTGGGGGCCGCCATGGCCCTGGCGGCCTTCGCCCTGAGGGGGACGGTGCTCTGGGTCTCCTCGCTGCTGGCCGGGCTGGACCTCAGGTCCTCGACAACCCTGGCCCTCAGCCTGGCCAACACCGGGGAGTTCGGCCTGCTGGTGGTCTCCACCCTGGCCGAGGAGGGAATGATAGGGACCCAGGTTGCCCTGGCGGCCATGTTCGCCTACGCCATCAACTTGACGCTGGTTTCGGCCGTGGTCAGGAGGATAGACGCGGCCAGGAACCTGGTGCTGGCCGCCATACCCGACCCCCTGGAGGAGAGGATCGACGACCTGACCCGGGACATAGACAGGTTCGTGGTCTCCGCCCTCAAGGACGAGAAGTTCAAGGGCCACCTCTACGAGATGGCCGCCGTGGCCGCGGTGGTCTACCTCATAACGGCCGCCATGGAGGCCCTCCAAAACCCCATCACCAACTACGCCTTCTCCGTGGTCCTCCTGGGGGCCTTCGTCCTGACCGTCTACACCGCCCTGGAGAGGATGAGCAGGGACCTGGAGGTGGTCGGCTCCTCCCCCTACTCCCTGATCTCGATGGCCATCAGGTTCTCCGTCCTCTACGTCGTCATGGCCCCGCTGCTCCACTCCCTGCAGAGGGCCCTGTCGGGAGGCCTCCTGGTCAGCATGTCCCACCCCATGACCCTGTTCCTGGTGTTCGCCACGGCCGCTGGGCTGGACAGGGGGCTGGATCGCCTGTCGGCCCTGGCGGCCTCCAGGGGGAGGACCCAGGCCGGCCGCGCCGGGCCGGGGGAGGCGCGCCCCGGGGTCCGCGCCGACCGGCTTGGGGGACCGCCAAGTTAATATCCCCGGGTCGCCCCAACCACCCGGGTGAACTGGTTGACCCTGGTGGTCAAGAGGGTGAGCGAGGCCAAGCTGAGGGAGCTCAGGGCGGAGGCCGCGAGACGCGGCATAACCCTGTCCAAGGCGGTCGAGGAGGCCATAGACCTATGGCTCACCCTGTCTCGGAGATCTCGACTTGACGAGGAGGAGGCCGCAAACAACAAGGAGTACGAGAGGCTCAGGAGCTCCGGGGAGCTGGACCGCGCCCGGGGGAGGTACGTGGTCATAGCAGGGGGCAGGCTGCTGGGGTACTTCGACACCCTGGAGGGGGCCTCCAGGGCGATCGCCGAGTCGGGCGCCAGGAAGGCGCTCGTCTTCAGGCCCGGGGTCGACGACCGGGAGGCGGATCTGGAGTGGGCGGGAGGATCTATGAGGCGACTGAGTGCCTGAGGTACTCCCCATCCGCCGTCCCGGCCCCGACCATCGGGTTGACCCTGAGGGACCTGTCGGGGCGGTCGGCCGTCGGCGGGGAGTTCCAGGTGGACACAGGGTTCGAGGGGGACGTTCTGGTCCCCTGGGACGAGTACGTCCACTTTCAGACGGCCGAACTTCCGGAAGATCTCTGGAGGAGGTACAGGACGGTCTCCGGGATCGTCGTGGGCATGAGGTGCGCCAGGGCCCTGGCCGAGGTGGGGGGAGGGGTCCACGAGGTCCTGGTGGAGACCCCCCTGCTGGGGGAGGGGAGGAGGCTCGTCGGGAGGGGGCTGCTCCGCAGGCTGAGGCTGGCCCTGGACGGGCCGGACCTGACCTCCTGTCTGCTCTCGAGGAGGACCCCGGCCGGCCGCGCCGGATCGGTCGGGGGACCGCCCCGGGGGTGACGCCGCCCCCCGGGGTCTCGATCGCGGGGCCCGACCCCCCGGCCCGGCGGGGGGCGGCCGACCCGCGGTTCCGGGCGTCGCGGTCCGTCTAGTCGGCGGCCGGGGATTCGGACGTCCCCCACCTCCCCCGGATCCCCCCGCGCCTCCGCCACCCCCGGGACGAGAACCCGACGACCATGCCCACGTGCCCGTCCCCGTAGACCCCCGGTAGCCTCCTCGCCAGGACCGACCTGGCCCGATCCCCCGAGCAGTGCACGGGGAACACCGCCCCCAGGCCCAGCCTCTCCACGGCGGCGGCCACCCCCTCCAGCCTGCCCGCGCCGGCGGACGCCAGGTGGAACCCGCCCACGGCGGCGTAGACCCTCCCGGCGAGGTCGGCGGCCCTCTCCATCATCTCCTCGATCCCCGGGTGGGCGCACCCCGTCAGCAGCACGGACCCCAGCCCCCCCGCCGAGACGACGAGCCCGTGCTCGCTGGGCGGGCCCCGCATGCTCCCGGTGGTCGTCACCCCCGGGGCCAGCGCCGTCGGGTCCCCCAGGGTGATGGGCTCCAGCCCGAGTCCCTCGATCCACCTGACCACGCCCGGGCTGATCCCGCCCGGCAGGTATACCTTAGTCCCCGGGGCGACCTCGGCGACGCGGGGCAGGCCGCCCGCGTGGTCCCAGTGTCCGTGGGAGACGACCGCGAAGTCGACGTCCGAGAGGTCCGCGCCGAGGGCTCCCGCGTTGCGCCCCAGGATCCGGGGATCGGGCCCCGAGTCGAAGAGGATCTTCAGGCTCCCGACCTTCACCAGAGCGGAGAATCCCCAGGCGGCCTTCAGGCCCCTCCCTCCCGGGTTGTTGTCCACGAGTATCGCGACCACGACCTCGTCCCCGGACCCGATCTCCCCGGACAACGCCTTCCCTTCCCCCGGCCGGGACGCCGCCGCGGCCGGCGCGGCCCGGGTAAAAAGGTTCCCGCCGCGCCCGTGGGACCGGGCCCGCGGGGGCGCGCCCGACCGCCATCCCCGGGAGGATCGACCGGCCCACGGGGAGTTTCCTCCGGGGAAAACGCACGCCCGGGCTGAGCCTTTCGGGCGACCCCCCGCGTCGCGGCCTTTGGGAACGTCGGCGGGGGTGCCGGCGATCAGGCCCCACCTACCCGCGCCTCGCCTCGCGGAGGCGGCGGCCGCGGCCTACCTGATATACGCCGGGGGGAAGGTCCGGTCCCGGTTCCGGGTCGGGGGATGAGTCGAAGTCCGAGTCCGACTCAAGCTCATCCTCGGTATCGGGCTGGGCCTCTCAGCAACCGTCGGGGGATGAATCGAAGTCCGAGTCCGACTCAAGCCCCCACCCGCCCTAGCCTCCCCGATCTGGCGGTGGATTTACCTCTCTGGTGTCACTCGACGTGTCCCAGTCCGTCCAGTAGCCCAGCGGCACGTACCTCTCCACCTCCCGCATCCACGCCTTGTAGCGGCCGCCCAGAGACGTCATGTTGAGCGTCTCGACCCTGGTCCCCCCGCCGCCGTACCACCCGGACTCCGGCCACCTTCTCCAAAGTATCGGCTGCTCGGGATGGTCGATCGACTTCAGCCTACCCTCGAACCACACCTCGCAGTGGGGATCCACCTTCGCCTCGTACCTGCCCACCGCATAGGGCCGGTCGTTCAACACCGTGGCATTCGGCTCCACCGGCGCAGGCCAGACCGTGAACCCCCTCGTCTCCCAACCTTGGGGGGAGACCCCGGCCAACCACCTCCCGGGTGGGTCCCCCCATCCCTATGTGATGGGTGAGGACGTAGTGGGCGAACTCGTACTCGCGGCCCCGTACTCGAAGGTGAGGGTCCCTGCCCTGCGTACCGCTTCCCGCTGACCTCGGCGGCGCCCCCCTCGGTCCCTATGATCAGGGTCCAGTCCGCCCCCTCCACGGCCGAGGCGCACTCGTCGCACAATCCCGGCTCCGCGCAGTAGGCGAAGTGGAAGGTCACGTCGTCCCCTTGGTCACGCCCCCGGCCGGCGTCACCCAGCTCCTGGTGCAGCTGAAACCGCCGCCCCCGCACGGGCGCAGGTAGACGTCCTCCCAGGTCCCCTCGGGTACGTCAACCCGGGCGTGGTCGGAGCCGCAGTCCGCGTCGGCCTCCACCTCGTGTTGCCCGGGCTCGGTCGGTATCCGCAGGTCCGATCCCCTTCCCACCTGGGAGCCGTCCAGCAGTATGAGGGCGTCCTCGGGGCCGCCTCCGCTCTCCCTGACGTGGACCACCACTCCCTGGTCCCCCTCCCCCTCCCCCGCCTTCCCCCGCCGCGGCCCAGGCAGGCGGGTGGGACGGCCACCCCCCAAACCCGATCGGACCGATCGGCCAACTCCTCCGCGGCGACCCGACGGGCGGAGGGGAGGAGGTCAGACCGCCGCCGGGGACGGCGCGCGAGTTGGAGGGCGTCGCCCGACGAGAATCCCTTGTAGCCCCCCTTCCGGGGGCAATCCCCCCAATTTGGCCAATAACTCCACCGGAGTTTCCTCCTAGGATTCGAAATCATCTCCGCATTCCTTGGGCAGGGGGACCTCCGCGGAGTCCTCCTCCCGACGACCCCCCCGTACCGCCCCACCCTCGCGTCGGCACGCGGATCTCGGAGGGGGTGAGAGTTCCCAGGAGTTCCCCGACCATCGACCCGGACCTCTCCCCGGTCCGGTTCCAATATCTGGTGGTCGGTCGGGAATCCGGGGACGGGACGGGTCGGGACGGGTCGGGTCGGGAGGGGGGTCCGCCGACCCGACGGCCGGCCCCGGTCCCCCGCTGGGGTTTTATCCTGCTGGCCCCCCGGGTCGGGGGCCCCATGTCTGTTGATCCGAGGGAGTACTACTCGAGGCCCGAGGTGGCCTCCGAGGCCGCCGAGTACCTCAGGGGAAGGTGGGTGGCCCTGGAGGGACCGCCGAGGGGGAAGGGGAGGGCCTTCTTCAGGTACTCCGGGGGCGCCCCTCTCAGGGTCGACTCCCCGGAAGACCTCGGGAGGCTGGTGGCCAGGTTCTCGTTTGCCCGGGTCCGATCGATCTACGGGACGGCCAACGTCTACCGGAGGCTGGAGTCCAGGGGAGATCCGGACGATCCGTCCAACGTCGCGGCCTCCACCCCGGTGTGGGACGTGGACAACGAGCCGGAGAGGTGGGGGCAGACCCTGGAGGCCGCCAGGGTCCTGGTGGACGAGCTGGAGAGGGCCGGGGTGACCAAGTCCGTCTACCTGATCTGGTCCGGCAGGGGGTGTCACGTCAGGGTGAGCGAGCGGGCCTTCTCCCCTGAGCTCCTGTCCGAGGTGAACCCCCTGGACGCCTCATACGCCGTGGTGGCCCTGGTGCTGAGGAGGGCCTCGGAGAGGATAGCAGAGGTGGCCAGGTCGGTCCCGGCCTCGGCCGGGAGGGCGCTGGCGGTCGAGAACGAGATGGACGCCAAGAGGGTCTTCACGGCCCCGCTGTCCCTGCACAGGGAGCTGGACAGGGCGGCCGTCTGCTTCGGCCCCGACGAGATCGACTCCTTCGACCCGACGTGGGCCGACCCCCACGACCCGGTCCACTCCCCGCGCTGGAGGAGCTTCGAGAGGGGGGAGGCGGACCACCTGGCCAGGGAGGCCCTGGCGGAGGTGGGGGGATACTGGGGGAGGACCGGCGGGGTGAGGGCGAGGGTCGGGTCCGGGGCGGGCGCGGCCCGGGAGGCAGGGTCGGGGGTCGGGAGGGGGGCGGCCCCCGCGCGGAGGCCCGCCGGACGCGGGAGGGTCGGGAGGTTCCAGGTCATGGCCCTCCTCCAGGCCGCCAGGTTCTTCGTCCTGAGGGGGGACCTGGAGAGGGCCAAGTCCTTCGGCCTCAACAGGGCCATATTCTACGCCTGGGCCAAGAGGAGGGGGGTCAGGGCTAGGGCCGGCGCCGGCCGGGCGGCCGTCACCGGCCGGGCGGCCGTCAGGGGGGCTGGCGGGAGGCAGGCCGCCCTCCCGCTGGCTGAAGGGGGTCGTGGGGCGGAGGGGGAGGGGAGGGAGAGGACCCCCCGGGCGGAGAGCCTGGGAGACGAGGTGGCCTACGTGGGGGAGGGCGGCCTCTTCACGATAGGGGGAGACGTCCAGAGGCCGGAGGACTTCGACAGGCAAGTGGCCAGGAGGATAGAATCCCTCATCCCGTTCGATAGGGCGTGGGAGGCCGCCGTCTCCTACGTCTCGCGATTCCCCAGGGAGGTGCTGGAGAGCCAGAGGGCCTTCTACGAGATGGTCTACAAGCCGGTCAGGGACTCCTTCCTCCGGGAGCTGGTGGGGCGCGGGTAGGGGCGGGCTCCCAACCTCGCCAGCCCCTCCAGCTCCTCGAGGGCCGCCTTTATCAGGTCGGACCTGGCGATCCCCCTCTGGACGAGCAAGAGCCCGTCATACAGGGCGACCAGCCTGACCTCGGGCGCGGCCCGCTCCAGGGGGGTGAGGTCCACCGGGACCCCAACGGCCCCCTCCAGCCCCCCCTCCAGCTCGAGGATCTCGGGCAGGTCGAGCCTGGGGGCGGCGTACACAGCGACGTCCACGTCCCTCACGAACCTCCTCCGCAGGATGGAACCGAAGAGCACGGCCAACCTGATCCTCTCGCGGGACTCGAGCTCCTCCCTGATCTCGCCAGCCACCTCACGGACGTCGACCTCGTAGTACCTCGGGGCCAACCCGCGTACTCCTCCCCGACCCTGCTCAGGAACTTTCTGAGGCACTTAAAGTCCTTCCTCACGCTCTCGTAGATCTCCGAGTCAGACACGTCCCAGTACCCGTGGACCAAGATGTTCCTGAGCCCGACCAACGCCTCCAGATCCGCCGAGCACTCGGCCGCGATCCGATCGGCGACTAATCTCACAGCCTCCCTGTAGGTTCTCGGCCGCCTCCCGAGCGCCTCCACCGACAGGTGGGCGCAGAGCCCGATCAGGGACTCCGCGAGGACTATGAGCTGGTACCTGATCGCAGCCCTGTCCACGGCATTTAGTTCGGCGTACGGCCTGGAGGAGATCTTCTCTACCTCGGCGGCCGCCTCCAGGGCGTCGGGATATCTTGGAGAGCACGGCTTCCCTATCTACCGGCGCCTCCCCTCGGAGGGAGGGGACCGCCTTGATGCTTCCGGGGTCCCCGCGGAGGGCCGCCCCGGCCGGAACCGCCCCACGCCCCCAGCCCTTAAAATGTCCCGCCCCGCTTCGAACCCGCCATGGATCTCCGCCGACGCCTCCAAGGGGGGCTGGCCTTCCTCCGACCCAACCCGGTCAAGCTCGCCCTGTTCCTGTTCCTAGCCTTCGTCTGCGTCGCCGGGGCGGTGGAGAGCTACGCCTTCGTGGACGGCGAGGATCTGGGGATACCCCCGCCTCCCCTGTACGAGGAGCTCAGGGGGACCGGCTTCTGGGTCCCGTGGGTCCTGCTCTCCGCCCCGGTCTGGGTGCTGGGCGCCGCGGTCTGCTCCCCCCTGGGCGACCTCTGCGGCGCCCTCTCCCCCCTCCTACCGTCCCTGGGCCCGGTCAGATTCCCACTGGCCTCCGTCCTCTACTCCTACGCGCTGGCGGCGTGGGCGGTTCACTCCGCGTCCGAGTTCTCCCCCCCGAGGGGGTTCTGGTCGATCGCCGGGCTGGCCTCGGCCCTGGCCGCGGCCCTGGTGTCCGGCCTCCCCGCCGTCCCCGCCTACCCGGAGATACTCCCCATGGCCGCCTCGGGGTGGGCCTCAGCCACCGTCGTGTTCGCCACCTACTGCGTCGCCGGATACGGCCTCTGGGAGGCCCTCCTCCGGGGGCGAAGGGGGTAGGACGGGGTCGGGGAACCCAAAGGTTAATATCTTGCACCGGGAGGTTCCCGGGGGGATCGCTTGGCGGAGAGGTTCGGGGAACTGATAAGGCCCCCCGAGGCCGAGGAGGGGAGGGAGAAGCACGTCCCGGTCGTGGAGGCCCCAGCCAGGGTCCGGGCCGGGGAGGAGTTCGAGGTCAGGGTGGCGGTCGGGACCGAGGTGCCCCACCCCAACACGGTGGAGCACCACATAAAGTGGATCCAGGTCTTCGTCGAGGAGGAGGGCAGGCCCTACAACCCGATCCACGTGGCCACCTTCGACCTGGGACCGTCCTACGGGGAGCCGAAGGTCTCCTTCAGGCTGAAGCTGAAGAAGAGCTCCAAGATCTGGGCCCTGAGCTACTGCAACCTGCACGGCCTCTGGGAGGGGTCGAGGCGGGTGGAGGTGGAGGAGGCCTCCCCCTGACCCCGCGGGGCGGGGTCATTCCCGGGGCGGCGGGATGGAGGGGGTGACGCCGTTGGCGAGGTGGAGGTGCCAGGTCTGCGGCTACGTCCTCGACGAGGAGAGGGGGGACCCGGCCCACGGGATACCCCCGGGTACGAGGTTCGAGGACCTGCCCGAAGACTGGGTCTGCCCCATATGCGGGGCCTCCAAGGACCTGTTCGAGAGGATAGGGTGACCCGACCCGGGGCGGCCACTTTTTAAGCGGTCCCCCGGGTGGGGCGCGATGAGGGTAGCGACCTCCCTGAGGGAGGTTCTGGACGAGAAGGACGTCCGGATACTGGAGATCCTGGTGCGGGACGGGAGGGCCTCGCTCAGGGAGATAGCCAAGAGGTTGGGGATAAGCGACGTGGCCGTCAGGAAGAGGATAAGGAAGCTCGAGTCGGCCGGGGTGATAATGGGCTACACCGCCGTGGTGGACCCGTCCCACCTGGGGTACCCGGTCGTGTCCCTCACCGGGGTGGACGCCGAGCCCGGGGACCTCCTCAGGCTGGCCATGGAGCTCTCCCACCGGGATTACGTCAGGGCCGCCTGGATCACGGCCGGGGACCACGCCCTCATGCTGGAGATATGGGCCAGGGACGAGGCGGAGATGGAGAGGATAGTGGCCGAGATCTCCGCCATGAGGGGTGTGAGCAGGGTCTGCCCCGCGGTGGTGACCAAGACCCTGAAGATCAGGTGCTGAGCCGGCCCCCGGCTCAGGGAGGGGGTCGGGCCAGGACGACCTCCACCTCCCCGGGGTCGACCGACCCGTCGCCGTCCGAGTCCTCCCATCCCAGCAGGGTGAGCCCGGGCGGGAGCCCGCCTCCCCCGGACAGTCGGCCCAGCGCCCAGAGCAGCCCGGCCCTGGTGCCGTACCTGGTCACCCCTGCCACCCTGGCCAGGGTCAGGTTGCCGCACCCCTGGACCCAGACCGCGGCGTAGTCCTCCCGGCCGAAGCGGGCCCAGAGGGTCTCGTTCCCGAACCTGAGCCCCGAGTAGGTCCCGCCGGCCCCGGCCCGGACGAACTCCACGTCAGCCCCCTCCCAGGCCGCCGGGTTCACCTCGGGGCCGCCCACCGCCACGACGGTCCCGGCGAGGCCGGGTTCCGTCCCACCCTCGCCCGATATCTCCGGGTTCATCTCCAGGTCCACCAGGGACGGCGCCCAGAAGTAGGCGCCGCCGGCGGTGCCCCCCGGGGCCGGCCCCGGGGAGGTTATCACCAGGTAGAAGGTTCTCGGGACCTCCTCCTCCCCCGGAGAGGGGCGCAGGGACTGGGAGTCGAAGTCCAGCACCCAGGATCCCGGGGGGATCGACACGGTACCCCCGGCGGCCCCGACGTCCACCACCGAGTAGAACCGGCACGCCCCGGCCGACCCTCCCTCGACGAGAGTCCCCCCGGGGGCGGAGATCTCGCCGGCGCTGCCGGCCAGGATCCCTGCCAGGTCCCCCGCCGAGACCCTCTCCCCGGCCTCCAGGGGGTCAGTCTCCCACCCCCCCTCGTCCAAGACCCCGAGGGACCCCACCACCAGCAGCGTCCCGCCGAACTCCGAGAGGGCGAACCTGGCCTCCCTGTCCAGGACCTCCACGTCGGGCGCCACCAGCACGTCGTACTCGGCCAGGTCCCCCGGAGAGGCGTAGTCCAGCGGGACGACGTCGAACTGGACGCCGGATGAGGCCAGCTCCCTGACGACGTCCCTGAAGGCCCTCAGGTGCCTGGACTCCCCCGGGTCGTAGGGCCCCCAGGCCTCGCCGGTCAGGTCCAGGCTCCTGGACGAGAACAGGACCCCGACGTCCGCCTCGTCCTCCCCGACCGCGTCCAGGGCCGAGACCAGGCGGAAGGCCCTCTCCCTGAACCCGGCCCCCACCGTGCCGGTCATGAGGCCGTCGTTGTTGGTCTCGAAGAAGCTGCCCGAGGTGGCCAGTATCAGCCCCAGCTGCCTGGCCGCCTCCCCCTCCGAGGTCCCGTAGTTCAGGAACCACAGGGGCTTCCCCCGGCTGGCGGCCTCCGAGTACTTCAGCATGGCCAGGAAGTGGGACCAGTTCTCCAGGTCCCCGAACCCCAGCCCCGACTCCCCCGGGGGGGAGACCTCCGCCACCTGGAGGACCCTGGGATCCCCACCGAAGAGGGCCGGGTCGTATCCCAGCTCGGTTATCTCGTGGTCGCAGGCGGAGCTCTCCACCACCAGGACCCCGCCCGCCTCCCAGACCGAGTCGGCCACGGCCGACACGAAGTCGGCCACGGCCCACCTCCTCCACTCGAGCCAGTCCCTGAAGGCCGGGTCCGACAGGTTGGCCTCGGGGGGCGGGTCCTCCCAGTACCTCTCCTCGAAGTCCCGGGCCCCCCACCTGGAGGCGTCGGGCCAGAGATCCGACATCTCCTCGGTCATCCAGGTGGGCATGTGGGGGACGTCCAGCCAGACGCCGTCGGCCCCGCCCTCGGACACCAGCCTGGCGGCCCTGTCGGTCACGAACCCGCGGTGCGGGGAGAAGGGGGACATCTCGGCCACGGTCTCCTCCGGGGACAGCCACGGGACGTCTATGTTCTCCCCGCTGACCACCAGGGGCCTCCCGTCCAGGGACACCTGGAACCACCCCCTGGCCTCCGCCGGCGGGGGTTCCCCGGGTCCCCAGTCCACCTCCAGGGCCGGGACGTAGACGACGACCCTCCCCCCCAGCGAGTGGACCAGGGAGGTGACGTTCCGCACGAACCCCAGGGTCTCCTCGAACTCCCTCTCGTCGTACATCCTGCGGGCCGACCCGATCCCGACGTCCAGCTCTATCACGCTGGCCCCCTCTTCCAGCGCCTCCCCTATCCGGGAGGCGACCCCGGCCCATTCCTCCCCCGGCTCCGCGTAGACCGACACCACGGTCGCCCCGGTGAGCCAGCCCGGGTACCCCCCGTACCTCCTGAGCCTCCACGCCCGCTCGAACTCTGCCAGGGCCGACCTGACCTCGTCCCACAGGCCCATCTCCTCCATCAGCTCGTAGTTGAAGATGTAGAGGCCGTCGGCCCCGGCCGAGGCGAGCCACCTGGCCCTCCTCCTGACGAAGAGGCCCGGGTCGTCCGACTCGTTGGCCCCGAACAGGTAGGTGGACGCCACCACCCTCTCGGCCCCCGCCCTTATGGCCGCCATGACGGCCCTCTTGTGGACCCTCCAGTCCCAGTGCGAGGAGACCATGACGTACAGGGTCCCGGCTACGTCGGCCAGCGCGTGGTAGTCCTCCCCGTAGGTCTCCAGCGGCCACCATATCAGCAGGTGGGGCCTCACCTCCAGCCCCGGGTTCACCTCCCTGCCGGCCTCGGCCACCAGCCTGACCAGCTCGGTGACCTGCTCGGCCCTCCAATCCACCCACCTCTCCCAGAGGTCAGGGTCGGACTCTATGGCCTCGGCCCACTCCCTGGGACCCGATCCCGGCACCTCAACCCCGGTGTCGCTCTCGAATGCCGACACCGTGAACTCGTCGTAGCTGGTGTAGAGGGTCCTGTCCTCGCCCTCGTCGTAGTAGTCGCTGAACTGGAAGTTGTCGTTCAGGTCTATCCCGTCGAACCCCATCTCGGCCAGCTCCCTGGCGATCCCCCTGAGGGCCCGGACGCACTCGCCCTCCCTGACGACCCTGGCCGGGGAAACTATGGAGTGGAAGTAGTCGTCGGAGTAGTAGTCGGCCGGGCGGCCGTCCGAGTAGACGGCGATCCAGTCCGGGTGCTCGGAGAGCCACACCCCGTGGGGCAGGTTCACCCAGGCGTAGATCCTCATGCCCAGGGACTTGGCCTCCCTCACCATGCCCCGCAGGTACCCCTCCGGCGGCCAGCCCTCCTCCTCCCTCGGGATGTAGTCCGAGTCGTAGAGGGCGCCGTCGTCGTCCACCGCCGTCACCAGCACCGAGTTGAACCCCATATCCCTGAGCCTAGAGAGGACTGCCCTGGGGTCGCAGTCCCCGGGCTCCGGGCAGGGCTCGTACACGCCGAGCTCCGGCTCCGATCCTCCCCCCGAACCGGCGTCCGCCCGGCCGGCGGCCCCGGTGAGGAGGACCGGGACCAGGATCAGCGCGGCCAGGGCGGCCGCCGGCAGTGCGGCCGACACCCGCGCGGGCACGGCGGCCCGGCCCGGCCCTACCTTTTAACCCCCCGGCGCGAGTTAGGTCAACCTAAAAGAATATAACGGGGTGATCCGCCCGGCCGGTCGGGGTGGTCGCGGCGCCGCTCTCCGAGGCGGAGAGGGAGGAGTTGAGGAGGAGGGTGGTGGGGGCCCTCAGGGAGACCTACGACCCGGAGATCCCGGTCAACGTGTACGACCTGGGCCTGGTCTACGGGCTGGAGGTGGATCTCGAGGGGAACGTCCGGGTCGACATGACCCTGACCTCCCCCACCTGCCCGGTGGCCGAGACCGTGGCGGCGGCCGCCAGGGCGGCCATCATGGAGGCGGTGGGCCCTGGGAGGAGGGTGGAGGTCAACCTGGTCTGGGACCCGCCGTGGACCCCCGAGAGGGTCACCCCGGAGGGGAGGGATAGGCTCCGGGAGATATACGGGTACGACTTCGTCGGGGAGTGGCTCAGGAGGGTCAGGAGATAGTAGGTAGTGAGGTTGAGGAGGGGGGAACCGACTTGGGTGTGTCGAAGCGGGATCGGGACGTCGTCGCCCGCTTGATCTGGAGGCTCGGGTGCGCCAGCCCGTTCAGGATATCCAGGATCCTCCTGCTGGCCGAGTGGGCCGCGGAGGAGAGGACCGGCCGTCGCCTGACGGGGCTGACCTACGCCGGGGCCAGCTTCGGCTTCTACGTGGAGGAGCTCCCGTCCATCGCGGAGTCGCTGGAGGCCGAGGGGTGCCTGAAGAGGGACGAGGAGCGCAGGTGTCTCAGGTACTCCTGCGATCCGCCGGAGCTCCCGCCCGACGTCGCGGACCTGCTGGAGGAGGTCTCGAGGGGGGCGGAGCGGCTGGACGACCTGAGCCTGAACAGGGCCGTGATAGGGGACCCGAGGTACCCCAGGTGGGTCGCGGGCGCGGGGGGAGGCGGGCGTTGATAGTCTCGGTCTCCGGCGGGAAGGGCGGGACCGGGAAGTCCACGGTGGCCGTGAACCTGGCGGCCCTCCTGTCCAGGGGGAGGAGGCTGGTGCTGGCCGACCTGGACGTCGAGGACCCCAACGATCACATCCTCCTGGGCGTGGGCCTGGAGAGGGAGGAGCCCGTGAACGTCATGCTGCCCTTCGTCGACTACCGGAGGTGCACCAAGTGCGGGGTCTGCGGGAAGGTCTGCGACACCGGGGCCATGCTGATCTCCCCGCAGGGCGTCCCCTTCCTGATACCCAGGCTGTGCAGCGGGTGCAGGGCCTGCTACTTCGCCTGCCCCGAGGGGGCGATAGTCGAGGGTGGGCGGACCATAGCCTACACCTACCTGACGGACGTCTCCCTGGACGGCGCCGAGTTCGAGCTGGTGACCGGCTCCCTCAGGGAGGGGGAGGAGCACACCCCTCCCGCGGTCCTGGCGGCCAAGGAGAGGGCCCTCTCGCTGGACGCCGACGTCCACCTGATCGACACCTCCGCCGGGACCGGGAACTCCGTGGCGACCGCCGTGGACGGGTCGGACCTCCTGATAGCCGTGACCGAGCCCACCCCCCTGGGCCTCCACGACCTGGGGCTGATCCTCAGGGTGGCCGAGGAGCTGGGGATCGAGAGCTGGGTGGTCATCAACAGGGCCGGCCTGGGCCCCGAGGACGGGCACGTCAGGCTGGCCGAGGAGCGCGGGGCCAGGGTGGCCGCCAGGATCCCCTACTCCAGGGAGGTGGTGGAGTCCTACGTCGGGGGGTCCCCGATAGTGCTCAGCAGGCCCGGGTCGGAGGCGGCCAGGGCCCTGGCCGGGCTGGCCGCCATGGTCGAGGAGGTGATGGGATGATGATAGAGGTGGCAGTGGCCAGCGGGAAGGGGGGGGTCGGCAAGTCGACCTTCGCGGCCGCCCTGGCGGTGACCCTGGCCCGCAGGGGGAGGAGGATCGTGGCCGTGGACGCCGACGCGGACGCGCCCAACCTGCACCTCGTCCTCGGGACCGGGGAGAGGTGGGACTGGGAGGAGCCCTACTCCGACGCCATGGTGGCGGAGATAGTCCCGGAGAGGTGCACCGGCTGCGGCGTCTGCCGCGAGGTCTGCCCCTACGGGGCGGTCTACGTGGAGGACGGGAGTTACCGCATAAACCGGGTGATATGCGAGGGCTGCCTCACGTGCACGCTGGCCTGCCCGGAGAAGGGGGCCATAAGGAGGAGGAGGGTGGAGTCGGGCAGGATAATGGGGGTCTCCACGCCCTACGGTTTCCCCCTGGTGTCGGCCAGCCTCAACCCCGGGAGGCCGAACTCCGGCAAGCTGGTCACCGAGGAGAAGGCCAGGGCCCGGAGGATGGGGCCCGAGATCGTGGTGGTCGACTCGGCCGCCGGGATAGGGTGCCAGGTGGTGTCCAGCCTGGCCGGGGCCGACGCCGCCTTCCTGGTGGTGGAGCCGACGCCCGCCAGCTTCGGCGCGCTGAGGAGGGTGCTCAAGCTCACCAGGCACTTCTCCCAGCCGGCCGGCGTCCTGATAAACAAGGTCGACATGAACCCCGGCTTCGCCGACGAGATAAGGGAGTTCGCCCGGGGGGAGAACCTGGACCTGGTGGGCGAGGTCCCCTACGACGACGCCGTCCCCAGGAGCATGGCCCTGATGAGGCCCGTCTTCGAGGTCTTCCCGGACAGCCCCGCCTCCAAGGCCCTGATCGAGGCGGCCGAGAGGGTCGCCGACATCCTGGAGGACTGGGAGGGGTGGTACGCGCGGTTCAGGCCCAGGAGGCCGGAGCACTACGTCCCCATCATCATAAAGCCCGAGGGGTTCGGGTGAGGCGCAGGTTTTTAACGGCGTTAACTCCGGGCGGGGCGGCGGGACCATGAGGGCGGCCTTCATGGTGGAGGAGGACAGGGGGCTCGACTCCGTCGTCAGCTCCAGGTTCGGCAGGGCCCCCCTAATCGTGATAGTGGACCTGGAGGGGTCCGAGGTCAGGGGGATCAGGACCGTGGAGAACCCAGGGGCCAGGGCCGGCTCCGGGGCGGCCATAAGGGCGGTCCAGAAGTTGGTGGACGAGGGGGTCCAAGCGGTGGCGGCCGGCGCCTTCGGGCCCAACGCCATGACCGCCCTGGAGGAGGTCGGCATAAGGAGGATCCAGGTCTCCGGCGTGCCCGTGTCGGAGGCCCTGAGGTCCCTGTGACCGGCCGCGCCCCCGCCCGCCGAGCACCGACCTCACCCCGTCGACGGCCGGGCCCTTGGGTGGGAGGCCTCGGCCCAGAGCATCCGACTGGGGGAAGGTCCCCCTAAGAGAGGTCTAACCTCACCTCCCCGGCCCGCCCCCGGCGGGGGGGCCATGCTCGAAAACCCCGATCTGCCCCGCCAGCCAGCGGCCCTCCCCGCCGAGGACCTCCTCCCCGTCGTACACCACGGTCCCGCGGAGGACGGTGGCCCTCACCCTCCCCCTGAGCCTCCTCCCCAGGAAGGGTCCCTCCGAGTTCCTCGCCAGGAGCCAGTCCGGGTCGACGGCCGTCTCCCCCCTGGGATCCACCAGCACCAGGTCCCCGTCCGACCCGGGCGCCAGGGCCCCCTTCCTGGGGTAGAGGCCGAAGACCCGGGCCGGGTTCTCCGCCAGCAGCTCCACTACCCTGATCAACCCCAGGGAGCCCCTTAGGGCCGCGTCCACCGCCAGGGGGAGCAGGGTCTGGACCCCGGCGAAGCCGGCGGCGGCCTCCCAGACGTCGCCCTCCCTCTCCTCGGGGGCGTGGGGGGCGTGGTCAGACCCCAGGGTGTCCACGGTCCCGTCGGCGATCCCCCTCCAGAGGGCGGCCCGGTGTCTCCCTCCCCTGATCGGCGGGTTCACCTTCATCAGGTTCCCCAGCCTCCCGTAGTCCTTCAGGTCCAGGAGGAGGTAGTGGGGGCAGGTCTCGGCCGTCATCTTCGCCCCCCGGGACCTCGCCCACCTGACGGCCTCCAGGCCCTCCTCCGAGCTCAGGTGGGCCACGTGGACCCTCCCCCCCGTGGCGGCCGCCAGCAGCCCGACCCTGCGGACCGCCTCCTCCTCGCACAGGGGGGGCCTGGAGTCCGGGTAGTCTGAGGGATCTCGCCTCCCGGCGGACCTGATCCTCCCGGTGAACAGCTCAACCAACTCCCCGTTCTCCGCGTGGAAGACCACGGGGAAGCCAGACCGGGCCGACTCCTCCAGGATCCGGTAGAGGTCGGCGTCCCCCGGGGCCGGCAGGCCCCCGGTCGTGGGACCCAGGAAGACCTTGAACCCCAGGACCCCGGCCCCCAGCATCTCCCCGATCCGGCCGACGTTCCCCCCGTGGAGCACCCCCAGGAGTCCGAAGTCGACGGAGGCCCTGCCGGAGAGCAGGGAGGCCTTCTCCCGGACGGCCTCCCCGGAGTCGACCGGCGGCACGGTGTTTGGCATCTCCACCACCGTGGTGACCCCGCCCGCCGCGGCCGCCGCGGTCCCCGTTGAGAAGTCCCCCTCCCTCTCCAGCCCCGGCTCCCTCATGTGGACGTGGCCGTCGACGGCCCCCGGCATCACCAGGAGGCCGGCGGCGTCCAGCCTCTCCGCGGGGAGGTCCGACAGCCCCCTCCCGACGGCCGCCACCGACCCCTCCTCTATCAGCACGTCGGCCTCCAGGACGCCCCACGGCAGGACCACCCTGCCGCCCCTGACGACCAGGCTCCCCCCCGGCATGATCCCGGCCGCGGCCGGTCGGGACCGACCCCATTAAAAGGCCCCCCGGGGGGTGGCCGCGGTGGGAGCCCTGACCCTCCTCCTGAGGAGGACCGGGTGGACGAGGGAGGCCCTCTCCTTCGCCTCCAAGCTCAGCGAGGTCCTGGGGGACGACCTGGTCGCCGTCTACGTGGCCCCCTCCCCGGACTCCGCGGTGGACGGGGTCAACGCCCTGGTGGTGGTCAGGGACCCCGGGAGGGTCGAGCGGAGGGTGGTGGAGGTGGCCTCCGAGTTCGGCGTCTCGCCGGCGGTGGCGGCCGAGGGCGACCCGGAGGCGAGGTCCCTTGGGGAGGCCTTCAGGCGCGTCTTCTGAGTACGCCGAGAAGGCCGTCAGGATGCTAGAGGCGGCCAGGTTCGATCTGGAGAGTGAGATGTTCGACAAGGCCGTCAGCGCCGCCTACTTCGCCGTCGAGGCGGCCCTGAACTCCCTGTCCGTCTCGAGGCAGGGGACCGTCCCTTCCGGGTTCAGGAGCAGGCTGAGGCTCGTGGAGAGGTGGTTCGGAGAGGAGTTCAGGAGGGAGTACGCCCTGCTCCACCACGCCAGGGTCAAGGCGGATCACGGGAGGAGCCTGACCTCCAGGGAGGCGGCCGAGGACGCCCTGAGGGTCGCGGAGGGGCTGGTGTCCTCCCTGCTGCGGGCCCCCGGGGGCCCGGGGTCCGGCTGAACGGATCGTAAAATATTTTTTCTCTATATGTGCTCACCTTTTTATCCTGCCGCCTTCTCCTAGCCGAAGATCTGAATGAATGTCTCAATCAGGCAGGTCGCAGTAGTCTCCGCCCTGGCGGTCCTCTCCCTGCCGGGACCGGCGGCCGCGCTCTCGGATGGCGGGACTGGGGAGTGGGCAGTGGAGGCCTCCACCCCTCCCCTGGTCCGGATAGACATGGACGGGGGATCCTGGTGCGCCCTGACCGCCGACGGGAGGATCCTTTGGGGGGACGCCTCGGGGTTCTCCGAGGTGGACGGGTCGGGCCTCCCGGCGGGGGCCGAGGTGAGGGACGTGGCCTGCTCCGGCGGGGCCATATTCGCCGCCGGGAGGTACCCCCTCCCCGGGGGAGGTTGGGCCCCCCTCCTGGCGGCCAGGTCGGGGGGGTCGTGGCAGATAGTCCTGGGCCACGACAACCTGCTCGACGTGGTCGGCTCGTGCTGGGGCTCCCTCGGGAGCGGCGTCCTGGAGTCGGTCGACGACGGACCCAGCGGTCAGTTCTACGCCGTGGGGTGGGTGGAGGACTGCGGGAACGGGCAGCCCTGCCCCCTCCTGGTGCTGGCCAGGCCGACCGGCAGCTGGACCCCCTGCGGAAACCTGCAGGGGTGTCAGGCGGGGGTCCTCCCCAGGGACGTGGACTGCGACCAGAGCGGGTTCTGCCTAGTCCTGGCCGAGAAGTCCGCGTCCGGTCCGATGCATGGCCTGGGGGTCTACGCCCTACTGACCGGGACGCAGGGCGGCAGGACTTACCTGATCATCGCCCCCTCCGGGGCCTCCGGGGCCCACGCCGCGGTGGACGCCGTGGCCGGCCGGGTCGGGATAGGCCTGATCCGGAGGGGGGGATCCACGCTCGCGAAGACCGAGAACGGGGGGACCGTGTGGACGATTAGGTCCCTCCCGGGCGGTAGGGTCGACTGGTCGGCCGTGGCCTGCCCCGCCGCGGACTCCTGCTGGGCGGCGGGCTCCGGGGGGACCTCGGCCATGTACCTGATCACCATGCCGTCGGGCTCCGTCCACGTCTCCCCCGTCGACACTCCGATCTCGCGCTCGACCGCCCAGGTGACAGACATAGACTGCGCCGGCGCAGAGTGCGTGGCGTCGGCCCGCGGGACCGCGCCGGGGAACTCGTCCTCGGGGTGGGTCCTCCGCTTCACCCCGTCCTCCGGCGGTGGAGGGGGCGGCGGTGGAGGTGGAGGTGGAGGGGGCGGGATCCCGCGGATCGTCCCCGGAATGGGTCCGTCCCTGCCGCCGGGGCTGTCCCTTCCGACCTTCATAGATCCGGCCATACTGGGGGTCATGAGCAACCTGACCTCGGTCCCCTCCAAGATGGACCTCTCGCCCGACTCCCCGGAGGTCCAGGTGGGCGAGGCGGTCACCGTCTACGGCAGGATAGAGGTTCAGGACAACAGGCCGGTCTCCGGAGAGGTCAACCTCACGATAATCGGCCCGACCGGTACCTGGACCGGCCAGGCCCCCATAGGGGAGAACAACTCCTTCGGGGTCAGGTTCTCCCCCACCGCGGCCGGGATCTGGACCGTGACCGCTTCTTGGGGGGGAACCGAGGACGGGTCGGTCGACGGGTGCTCCGCCAGCGTGAACGTCACGGCCACGGAGCCAGAGGAGGTAGAGCCAATCATGGGATCCTTCGGCCTCCTGGGCAACCTCACCCCGGTGGCCCCGGCCGACCCGGACTCCGAATCGGCCGCCGACGTGCTGGGGGAGGAGCCCGCCGGGGCGCCGCCGGCCGAGGGGCACATCCTGGTGGTGGGGGGTCCGGAGGCCAACCCCCTGGCCGCCCAGCTGAACGGGCTCCTCGGGATATCCCTGGAGTTCACCAACGAGCAGAAGACGGCCGGCAGGATAGAGGTGTCCGGGGAGGTCTTCGAGTTTGACGACCTGCAGTTCGGCAGGGCCGACTACGGCGTGGTGGCGGTCGCCGAGTACGAGGGGAGGCTCGTCTTCTTCGCCGAGGGGTTCACCAGGTACGGGACCAGGGCGGCCCTGATGTACCTCGCGTCGTCGTGGATGTGGCACCCCAACTCGTCCTACGTGATAATCAAGTGGTCCGACGCGGACGGGAACGGCCGGATATCTCAGGGGGACGTCTTCAGGGTCCTGGCCTCGGGGTGACGGGCGACGCGGCCGGCCGCCCGCCCACCCACCCCCCTCATTTTTCTCCTCGCGGCCCCCCGTCCACCAATGCGCCCGCTGAGGTTGAGGGTGGCCGGGCCCGCCCTCCCGTCCGGGGCCAGGCTCCTAGTGGTCGACCCGGGGGAGGCGGCCGCCGCCGGGCTCAGGTCCTACGATAGGGTCAGGGTCAGACTCGGGGGGAGGTCGGCCGCCGCCCTCCTGGCCGCCGTGGGCGGGATCGTGGGGCCGGGGGAGGCGGCCGCCTCCCTGGAGCTGGCCGAGGCCCTCGGGCTCCGGGGCGGGGAGGAAGTGGAGGTCACGCTGGCAGGCGTTCCCCCCTCCTACGGGGCCATAAGGAGGAAGATGAGGGGCGAGAGCCTCTCCCCCGATGAGATAAGGTCGGTGGTCGAGGACGTCGCGGGGTACTCCCTGGGGGAGCTCGAGGTGGCGGCCTTCCTCCTGGCCCAGGAGATGAGGGGGATGACGCCGGAGGAGGTGAGGGCCCTGACGGCGGCCATGGTCGAGGTCGGCGGCAGGATAGACTTCGGCAGGCCCGTTTACGAGAAGCACTCGATAGGCGGGGTGCCGGGGAACAAGGTCAGCCTGCTGGTAGTGCCCATAGTGGCCTCCGCCGGGGTCTTCATACCGAAGACCAGCAGCCGGGCCATAACCAGCCCCTCGGGGACTGCCGACACCATGGAGGTCCTCGCCCCCGTCGAGTTCTCCCCGGAGGAGTTCAGGGAGGTCGCCCTGAGGGCGGGCGGGGCTATAGTGTGGAACGGCGGCCTGCGCCTCTCCCCGGTGAGCGAGGTATTCGCCAGGGTGGGGCGCAGGCTTGAGATAGATCCGCCCAGCCAGATGATGGCCAGCATCCTGTCGGAGAAGCTGGCCGTCGGGACGCACGGGATGGTGCTGGACATACCGGTCGGCAGGGGGGCGAAGGTGGAGACCCTGGCCGAGGCCGAGTCCCTGGCCTCCAGGTTCCTGGAGCTGGGGAGGGCCTTCGGCGTCAGGATCCAGTGCGCCGTCACCTACGGGGGACAGCCGGTGGGCCACGCCGTGGGCCCGGCCCTGGAGGCCAGAGAGGCCCTGGAGGCCCTGTCCGGCAGGGGGCCGGCCAGCCTCACGGAGAAGTCCACCGGCCTGGCAGGGATGCTGCTGGAGCTGGCTGGGGCGGCCCCCAGGGGCGGAGGGAAGGCGGCGGCAGAGGCCGCCCTTGAGTCCGGGAGGGCCGAGAGGAAGCTCAGGGAGATCGTGGACGCCCAGGGCGGCGACCCCTCCGTCGGGCCCGAGGACGTCCCCGTGGGGGAGAAGTCGACCGAGGTCAGGTCCACCGCTGACGGCTACGTCACCAGGGTCTACAACTCAGCCGTCGCGGCCGTGGCCAGGGCGGCCGGGGCCCCGGAGGAGAAGGGGGCCGGCGTCCTGCTGCACGCCAAGCAGGGGTACAAGGTCAGGAGGGGGGACGTCCTCTTCGAGATCTACGCAGAGAGGGAGTCCAGGCTCACCGAGGCCCTGGCCCTCGCCTCCGAGCTGAGGCCCGTGATGGTGGAGGGGATGCTCCTCAGGAGGATCCCGGACTACGCCTGACGGGGAGGCCGGACCTCCCAGGGCGGGACCTCCCCCCTCCTGAGCAGGTGCTCCAGGGCGGCCTCGGCCCACCCCTCCAGCCCCAGGGACCTTACCCTCCCGACCGCCGCCTCCACATCGTACCGCACCCGGCCCAGCCTGATCCCCCCTCCCTCCTCCAGCACGGCGTAGGAGGCCCGCGGGTCGCCGTCCCTGGGCTGCCCGACCGACCCAGGGTTCACGACCCGGGTCCCGCCGACCTCCCTGTCCATCGGGCGGTGGGTGTGGCCCAGCAGGACCAGGTCCGCCGACACCCTCCTGGGCCCGGAGATCCCCGCCTCAACGAGCTCGGCCTCCAGCTCGGACTCGGACGCGGCTGGCATGACGTAGCCGTGGAGCGGATCCCGGGGGGAGGCGTGCACGGCGTACGCGGCCGCGCCTCCCAGGTCCAGCTCCGCCCTCCTGGGCAGGGAGCCCAGCCAGTCCAGGTCCCCCCTCGAGAGGGCGGGCAGGGTGATCTCCCGCCTCGTGTACTCGCTCAGAGGCCTGAGCTCCTCGGCGCACCCGCACCCCACCCCGAAGGCCGCCGCGGCGTCGTGGTTCCCCATTACGGCCACGTCGGCCGAGGACCTGAGCGCGTCGACCGCCTCCCCCGGGTCTGGACCGTAGTCCACCGCGTCCCCCAGGAAGACGACCAGGTCTGCCTCCGCCGAGTTGAGCACGGCCCTCAGGGCCTCCGCGTTGGCGTGGACGTCGGACAGCACCAGGACCCTCACGCGCCCGCCGGGACCCCTGCCCGTATAAGAGGCCGCCCGGCCGGGGCGCCCCGAGACCCCGGCCCCCGGCCGCGCCGGCGGGTCGACCCCCGTCGACCCTTTTATAGCCCGGGACCCTCCCAATCTTTGGTGGGAACCATGGAGGTCGTGGGAAGGTTGGACGCGCGGGGCAGGCTGACCATACCCAAGGAGATTAGGGAGGAGGCCAGGCTCGGAGACCTGGTCAGGATCAGGCTGGAGGGCGGCAGGGTGGTGATAGAGCCCCTGGAGGCCAGGCCGATCAGGAGGGCCAGGTTCAAGGTCACCTCCCTGGACCTACCCAGGGTGAGGCGGGAGCTGACGGAACTTGCCGAGGACCTCGCCGGCTCTGGCTGAGACGGACTTCCTTATAGCCCTCCTGAACGAGGCGGATCCGCTGCACGGGGCCGCGCTCAGGGCCTGCGGCAGGTTCCGCCTGATCCTCTCCCCCTACAGCCTGGTCGAGCTGGACCTGCTGGTCCTGTCCGGGAGGATAGAGGTGGACGACCCGGCCGAGTTCTCGCGAGACGTGATCCGCGAGCTCCGGGTGAGGAGGATCTCCACCGCCCCGGCGAGGCCGGAGGTCCACGCCAGGGCCTGGGAGCTGAGGGAGGGCGGGGGAGGCGCCGGGTACTTCGACAGCCTGCACAGGGCGCTGGCCGAGGTCGAGGGCCTGCCCCTGCTCAGCGCGGACGGGGCTCACTCGGGCTGCGGGGCGGGCTGGATAGACCTGCGCTCCGTCTGATCACGCCCGGTGGCCCGCGCCCGAACCGTGGGATCGGCGCCCGGCCCGGCCTAGGCGGGGCCGGGAGGAACCTCCCCCTGGTTCGCATGAACTCCTCGTACTCGCCTCCCCAGTACCCGAGGAGCCCTTCCTCCTCCAGCTCGGCCAACCTGTTCCAGAGGGGCAGCATCGACAAGTTCAGGATGATCCCCGGGATGCTCTCGAACAGGAGGGCCGCCCCGAACCCGATCATGATGAAGGCCGGGTAGAAGGGGTGCCTCACGTACCCGTAGGGTCCTCGGGTGAGGGGGCGGTCGAAGTCCTCCGGCCTGTCGTGCCTCTCCGGATAGAGGGAGTGGACGCGGAAGGCCAGGCAGGGCGGATCCGGCCGCCGCGAGGACGAGGACCGCGCGGGACGAGATCCCCGCGACCGTCCCCCCCACGGGGCTGAGCAGGATCGCGCAGGCCGGGATCAGCAGGCCGAAGAATATGGCGAACACCGCCCTCCGGAGCCCGGCCGACTCCACCGACGGGGGGTGGGTTAGCCGCGGCCCTTAAACCCTAACTCCCCCTCCCCACCCCCGGCGCCGGGCGCGGACCCCGGGTCTCCACCATTGGTCCCCAACCTCCATATACCCCCGGGCCCCCCACCGGCTCGATGTGGGACCTCCGGGCGCTGGCGGCCGCGGCCGCGGCGATCCTCATCCTGTCGGCGTCCGCCGCCCCCCCGGAGCCCGCCCGCGGATCTCCCCCGCTCTCCCCGGTTCCGGACGGCGGGGCCCCGGGGGGCGGCCCGACCCGGGCGAGCCGGGGGCTGGTACCGATCCGGGTCAGGAACTGGCTCGACTTCGACAGGGTCGACGAGCCGGTCACCTCGGGGATCGCCCTCCCGGCGGGCGCCGCCTCGGACGAGGGGGAGATGAGGCTGCTCGACGGTTCCATGTCTGAGGTCCCGGCCCAGTTCAGGGTCCTGGCGAGGTGGCCCGACGGGAGCGTCAGGTGGGTCCTGGCGGACTTCCAGTGCAGCGTGGGGGCCGGGTCCGAGGTCACCTACTACCTGGAGCTCGGGAGGGCCCCCTCAGGGTTCGACTCGCCCCTGCGGGTCGAGGATCGCGGGGACCGCCTGTGGGTCCACACCGGCCCCCTGTCCTTCGGGATCTCGAGGGGAGGCTTCCCACTGCTGGGTCCCTTCTACATGGACCTGGACGGGGACGGATCCCCGGAGACCCTGGTCTCCGAGGGGGGAGACTTCGAGGTCACCGGGATCGACGGGGACAGGTTCCTGGCCGGCCCCGGGGTCGAGGAAGTCGGGGTGGAGGAGGCCGGTGGACTGAGGCTCTCCGTCGTGGTCCGGGGAACCCACGCGGGCCCTACCGGTCGGCTCCTGAACTACACCCTCAGGATAAACGCGTACGCCCGTAAGAGCTACCTCAGGATCTACTACACCGAGGGAAACGACCTCCCCTGCCTGAACGACGGATCCGGTCAGCCGGACTGCCTGAAGCTCGGGTCCCCCAACGGGATCAGGTTCGAGGATCTCTCCCTGGAGCTCAACCTGACCTCGGCCGGCGGGGAACCGACCTTCTCCATCCCGGTGGAGGGGGGAGGGACGATCTCCGGGCCGCTGCGGGGTTCGGCCCTCGTCTACCAGGACTCCAGCGGCGGCCGGGAGTGGGACAGGTGGCCCGGGGTAGCCTTCAGGGGGTACGAGGTGGTCGTCGACGGGAGGAGGCTGGGCGGCGGCTCGAGGGCGGAGGGGTGGGCCGACCTCTCCCTCCGGGACTTCGGCCTCACGGTCGGGGAGAGGTACTTCTGGGAGAACTTCCCGGGGGCCATCGAGTTGACCGGGGACGGGACCGTCCGCCTGGGGCTGATGCCGGGCCACTTCTCGCTGCCGTTCGAGCACAGGGCCGGCGAGCGCAAGACCCACGAGATCTTCCTCTACTTCCACGGGGGGCCCTTCGACGGGTCCGACGCCGAGGTGGCCAGGGCCCTCTCGGACCCCCTGCAGGCCCGGGGGCCGGCCGACCTGTACCTGCGGTTCGGCCTCTACGAGAGGTGGTTCCCGGCGGACCCGTCCAACCCGAGGCTCCTCGACTACGAGCTCAACAACCTGGCCGCCGTGGCCGGATCCTCGGGCCCCTACGCGGCCAACCTCTTCGACGCCAGGGAGAGGGCCGACTTCTACGGGTGGATGAACTTCGGGGACGTGCCGATCCTGGACGAGGACGGGGGGACGGGCCAGATGAACCTGCAGTACGACTTCGAGTACGGGATGCTGGTCCAGAGCCTCAGGCTCCTCGGGGTGGACGACCAGAACTCCAGGAGGTGGTGGCTCCTGGGGGAGCAGGCGGCCAGGCACACGGCCGACCTGGACGTGCTCCACGTCCACCGGGGCGACCCCTCCCAGCCCTCTTCCTACTGGATCAGGTGGTGCTGGGGGGGCATGTTCTGGCACACCCCCCACGGGGAGGACGGGCTGGACAGGCCCCACAGGGGGGCTTCTCCGAGCCTGGAGTTCCAGTTCGTCAGGGGGCTCTTCCTCTACTACTACCTGTCCGGGTACCGGCCGGCGTGGGACGCCGCCATCGAGGTCTCGGAGAACACCTACTGGAGGGTGGTCAACGGTCCCGGGGAGCCCGGGTACAGCGGGACCGAGGGGGACGAGGCGCGCGCCCCGGCCAACGCCCTGCGGATACTCCTGGCGGCCTACCAGGCGACCTGGGATGGGAGGTTCCTGGAGGCCGCGAGGAGGGTGGTGCGGGAGTCCGACTTCCGCCGGAGGTGGTACCGGAGGGGGCCCTCGCCCGACCGCGCCGGCAGGTCCGTCGCCCCGTGGCAGCAGGCCATGCTCATGGTGTCCCTGGGGGAGTACCTGGACCTGATCCGGGAGGTCGGGGGCGAGGTGGACGGGGAGGCCAGGTCCTCCCTCCTGGGCTACGCGGACTGGATGCTCAGGTACGCCTACCACCCCTCGGGGGACGACGCCTTCTCCGGGCCACACTTCGTCTACAGGTGGTGGGGAGACGGCAGGGTCAGCGACTGGTCCCCCGGGGGAGGGGCCAACGCCTGGATGCTCGTCATCAGCGACGCCTTCGCCTACGCCTGGAGGTACTCCGGCAACCTGACATACCTGAGGGTCGCGGCCCAGCAGTTCAGGGACGGCTCCCGGTGGTTCTGGTACGAGGGGAACCCGGTGGGGGAGTTCGCCACCGGGAAGCAGCACGCGATACTCTCGACCAGCGGCTTCATGTTCGGGCGCATGGTGGCCTCGACCCCGGCCCCGGGGGCCCGGGGCCGGTGAGGGGCCCGACCGCCCGCGCCGGGAGGGTGGCGGCCCCGATCCCGCGGTCGGCGGGGGGAGGAGCCCGGGGGATCGCCGCGGCCGTCCGCACCGGGACTCGGGCCGGGGCCGGCCGGGCGCGAGGCGGGGAGGTGGGCTGGGAGCCGGGGAAGGGGCTCGGGGAGGGCCCGACCCCGGGGCCCCCTCGACCGCCGCCCCGCGAGTTCTCAGCCTGGTCGGGGCCGCCGGGTCCAGACCGTCGACCCCCTGACCCTGATCTCCACGATCCTGTGCATGGGGATCACCGTGCCCCCCGGCAGGAGGATCCTGTCAGCCGCGACCCTCACCTCGTCCCCCCTGATGGTCTCCAGGCCCGTCTCGGTCCCCCTGGACTCGAACACTATCTCGTAGTCCCCGGGTCTCTCTCCGGGCTTCCAGAGCATGGCGCTCAGGATCTCCCTTATCTCCCCCTTGCCCTTTCCCCTCCCCCCGGCCCCACCCCTCCTCCGGACCATCCCCATCCACCTCAGGCCGCCGGTCACCCGGCCCTGAGCCCGACCAACGCCCCGGCCAGGACCCCCCCGACCAGGGGGATGCCGGACGAGCTCAGCGCGGACCAGACGTCGCCTCCTCTCCCGGAGAGCCACCCCACCAGCTCCCCCAACCCGGAGGCAGCCCCCTCCGCGAGGGACTCCAGGGCGCCCGGCCTGAACTCGATCAGGCCCGCCCACCGGAGGCCCAGCAGGATTAGGAGGAGGGCGCCGACCAGGGCCGCCAGGAGCTTCAGGAACTTCTTCAGGGAGTAACCCACCAGAAACCCCAGGATCGCCCCGCCCCCCGCCTGTAGGAGGAAGGACTCGAGCCCGCCGAGCATCCCGGGTCCGGGGGGACCGGGGATTAAACGGTTGCGCCGAGTCGAGCCGACCCGGCCGGGGGCCCGCTGATCAGACCATCCCGGAGATCCGCGGGGAGATCACCCTCACGCCCAGGCCCCTCCGCCACCCTCCCCTGCCGCCCGTCGCAGGTAAGCAGGGCGGCCCCGAGCCTGCGGGCCTGGGCCAGGTAGAGGGAGTCATAGACCGTGATCCACTCGCCCAGCGCCGGCCGGAAGGCCTCCCCAACGTACTCCCCCTCCCCTCCACCCCGACGACGTCTCCGAAGAGCCTCCGGATCACCCGGAGCCTCTCCCCGGCCACCTCCCTGGAGAGGATGCCCCGGGCCGCCGCTCCCTACATAGCCACGGTCCAGGTGGTGTACTCCGCCCGGGGAAAGCGGATAGTCTTCAAGAGGGATCCCCAGGGATCACGGGATCGATCTGGTCTTCGGGAGGCGGCCCGCCTAGGCCGCGGGGGGCTCGAGCCGGAGGACCGGCGCGGCCCCGGGACCGGGGTCTCCCCGCCCGACTCACGCCCCGCGCCTCCCCCTTCGGCGCCCGGAGACGGTCTCGTTGAGGAGCCTCAGGTCGAAGTACATCCTGGAAGTTTCGTCCACCAACCTGATCCTCAGCCGCTCGTCCCTGGAGAAGAGGAGGACCCCCCCGGAGAACACGTGGTACCTGAACGGGAGGGGCGCCCCGTTTAGGACCCTGATATCCACCGGGACGCCCAGCCTCACAGACAGCTCGGCGGAGAGGTCCACCTCGATCCTCGGGGCATCTCTGGGGTCCTCGAGCCAGACGGCCACGTCCACGTCCCTGAAGAACCTCCTCTCGATGAACCCCCCGTGCAGGTAGGCGAACACCACGCCCCTCACCTCCGAGAGGGCCCGCCCGATCTCCCGGACGAGCCTCTCCCTCTCCCCCTCGCCGAGCTCGACGTACCTCACGTCCACCTCCAGACCTCACCCCTCCCCGATGCCTCGGTCGACGATCTCCCTGAGCGCCGCCGCGAACTCCTCGAAGTCTCCCAGTCCCTCTCTGACGCTCTCGTAGACCCTGAGGTCGCTCACCGTCCAGTACCTGTGGACCAGCAGGTTCCGCAGTCTCGCGGCCGCGGCCAGCCTCAGGGCCAGGTCGCTGGATATTATCCCCAGCTCCCCCATCCTGGCGAAGCAGTTCGGGTATCCCTCGGCCCTCTCCCCGACGGAGGCCAGCAGGTGGAGGCAGGCGCCCGAGGCGGCCTCGACCAGCTGGATGATCAGGTACCTCATGGCCAGGATCTCGTGCAGGCCGAGCGAGTCGAACGGCCTGGACGTCAGCTCCCTCAGGAGTCGGATGGAGTCGTCGATCTCCCTGATCCTCGCCTCGACGGCCTCAGCTTCAACGCCCCGACGGAACCGCACCCCAGCCGCACCCGTCCCAGCGGGGAGGGCTAGATCGCCTAAAAACATGGCTGGCGTGGGGGAGGTCCCCGGATCGGGCGGTGGGGACTCCCGGTCGCCGCCGCGAGACGCGGCCCTCGGCGGGGATTCCCTCATCCCCCACCCGCCCGCGGCCAGCGACCGAGTCCGCCGGGGGCGGCCGGGCTTCTCCCACGGGCCGCGTTAGGCGACGCGCGCGGAGCTGGACCTCCCTCCCGACCCGCCGCTCAGATCAGCCCCAGCCTGATCCCGGCCTCCTCGCACGCCCGCCGGGCCGCCCGGGCCAGCCTCTCCTGGTACGACCCGGTGGGCGCCATCCTGCCGCGGAAGAGCGCCCTGTACCTCGGGAGCAGCTCCGGGAACCTCGCCCTCAGAACCGAGTAGAAGGCCTCCCTCCCCTCCCCGTGCAGGGTCAGCGCCCCCACGAACACGTAGTCCGCCCCGGCCTCCCGGGCCGCCGCCACCATCTCCGCCACGTCCCGCTCGGAGTCGGATATGAAGGGCAGGACCGGTATGTAGGCCACCCCCGCCCTCACCCCGGCCGCCGCCAGCTCCCCGACGGCCCCGAGCCTATCCTCCGGGGGAGGGGCACCGGGCTCGAAGATCCTGGCCACCTCCTCGTCCAGCGTCGAGATGGAGACCGTGACGGCGACCCCGGGGAGACTCCCCTCCAGGTCCCTCGGGAGGACGGCCTTCTCCGCCACCTCGGCCAGGAGGTCGGCGTCCCTGACGACCAGGGGCGACTTGGTCAGCACGTGGACCGGGAACCTCCACCTGGTCAGTACCCCCAGGACCCTCCTGGTGAGCCTCAGCTCCCTCTCCGGCGGCATGTAGGGCTCCGTGGCTGTCCCCAGGGCCACGAACCCGTACTGCCCCCTCCTGGCCCTGGAGGCCAGCTGCCTGTCCAGCAGCCCCGGGGCGTTCACCTTGGCCGCCACCCCCGGGGGCCTCCGGGCCCCGTACCTGCTCCCCCTGACGTAGCAGTAGACGCAGCCCAGGGGGCAGCCGTAGTAGGGGTTCACCGAGTAGTCGTCCAGGAACCAGCCGTCCCTCCTCCTGTGCCTGTTCAGCACCGACCTGGCCTCGACCTCGGCGACCCTCATCCCCGGACCCCCAGCGCCAGCTCCACCTCGGCCCTCATCTCGGGCGGGAGCTTCCTGATGCCCTTCCTCACGATCCTGGCGGCCTCGGGGCACCCCTCCGACAGCCACCTCAGGCAGACCTCCCTGACCAGCGCCGGGTCGGCCTTGGTCATCTCCCTCAGGATGTGCGAGACCGCGTCGGCCGCGTATCTGTCCCCCTCGCACCTCATCTCCTCTATCAGCGGGAGGACCGCCCCCGGGTCCACCCTGGCCAGCACCCGGGTCGACTCGGCGGCCGCCCTCCTGACCCTGGGATCCGGGTCCCGGACCCAGAGGGCAATCTCCCCCAGGTACTCCTCCCTCCTTGCCCTGGAGATCACCGTCAGGGCCGTGGCGGCCGACTCCCTCACCCTCCAGTCCCCGTCGGCGGCGGCCTCCCTGAGCCTGGGCAGGGCGGCCCCCGGATCCTCGGCCCCGGCCCACCCGAGGATGAAGCATGCCAGGCTCCTCTCCCTCCAGTCCCCGGACAGCAGGTCCCCCACCATCTCCAGGGCGGCCGCCGGGTCGCGCCTGAACAGGTCCCGGGCCAGCCTCCGCTGGGCGGTCGAGGAGTCGGGTATCCGGATGCTCAAGTCCCCTCCCTCGGTTCGAACGCCCCGGCGGGGCACAGCTCAACCGGCATGTCCGCCGGGACCACGTGCCCGAAGCAGTCGCCCCTCTCCTCGTCTATGGGCCTGAAGTACCTGCAGTCCCTGCAGGTGTACCCGCTCCTACCCCCGCCCTCGCCTCCGGCCGGCCTTCCCACAGTCCTCACCTGTTTCCAACTTTCCTTACTTTTCTTACTTAATAAACTTGGCGGGCCTCCCGATCCCCCTGGTGGTGCGCCCCCCTCCCCCTCCCTCCCACCTCGGGCACGAACTCGGAGGACGTCGGGACCGCCCGCCCACCGGCCGCCCACCCGTGATCAGAAACGATATATCGGGTGCCCCCCTACAGGGCGTTCGAGGGGTCGCGGTGGCGGGCGACGTGGTTGAGGTGAGGGATCTGAGGAAGAGGTACACCACCTACCTCCGCCGCGGGATGTTCGGCAGGGAGAAGAAGGTCGTGGAGGCCCTGAGGGGGATCAGCTTCTCCATCCGGGGAGGGGAGGTCTTCGGCCTCCTGGGTCCCAACGGGGCCGGAAAGACCACAACCGTGAAGATACTGTCGACCCTCCTGCTCCCGGACGGGGGAGAGGCTTATGTCTGCGGTCACGACGTCGTGAGGGAGCCCACGGCCGTCAGGAAGGTCATAGGGGTATCCCTGAGCGTGGAGAGGGGTTTCTTCTGGAAGCTGACCGGGAGGGAGAACCTGACCTACTTTGGGATGCTCTACGGGCTGGACGGGCGGGATCTGAGGGAGAAGGTCGACGGGCTGCTGGACCTGATGGGCCTCTCCGACCTCGAGGCGGCGGACAAGCTCTACGAGGAGTACTCCCTCGGCATGAAGGCCAGGCTCAGCGTCGCCAGGGCTCTGCTCACGGACCCGGAGGTCGTCATACTGGACGAGCCCACCCTGGGTCTGGACCCCCCCTCCGCCAGGGCCCTGAGGGAGATCCTGGTGGGGCTGGCCCACCGGGAGGGGAAGACCGTGCTGGTGACGACCCACAACATGTTCGAGGCGGAGATCATGGTGGACAGGGTGGCCATAATCAACGGCGGGGAGATCGTCGCCCTGGGGACCGTGGACGAGCTGAAGGCGAGGGTGGCCGGCAGGATCTCCCTGGAGTTCCTCTTCTTCCCTCCGGCCTCCGTCAGGGTCGATGAGGTGGTCTCGGCGGTCCGCTCCTCGGCGGAGGCCGCCGAGGTGTTCCCGGAGGACGGCGGGGTGAGGCTGAAGGTACTGGCCAGCCCCGAGGAGAGGGACGAGGTGACCTCCGCGATCCTCGGGGAGCTCCACGGCCGCGGCTGCAGCGTCAGGAGGGTGGAGATCAGGGAGCCGTCGCTGGAGGACGTCTTCATCTCCCTGACCGGGAAGACCGGGCTCTGAGGGGGGCGGCGGGGTTGTCGGCCTGGAGCCTGCTGAAGTCCGGGGTCCTGCTGGATCTCTACTTCTTCAAGAACAACAGGGCGGCCTTCCTCTCCATGCTGCTGTGGCCCTACCTGATACTGGGCCTGATCCTGGGGATGGGCCACGTCGTGGGGAGCCCCCAGGCCTTCAGGCGGAACGTGGGGGCGGAGGTGGACCCCCTGACCTTCTTCGTGTCCTCCACCCTGGTGGCCATGGCGGCGGTGGACGTGATGTGGGGGGTGGGCGGGAGCGTCCTGGAGCACAGGTGGGTGGGCACCCTGCCCTACGTGCTCATCTCCCCCAACAGGACGTCCCTCACCCTGGTGCTCTCCTACGTGCCCAGGTACCTCCTGTCGACGGCCATCCAGCTGGCAGAGTTCTCCCCACTCCTGGTCCTTTCCTCCGGACCCTGGGAGGCGGCCGGGGACCTGGCGGTGATGGCCCTGGCCATGACGGCCGGGATGCTGCCCCTGCTGGGGTTCTCCGCGGTCTTCGCCGCCCTCCTCATATCCATAGAGGAGGAGTCCAACGTCCTGGGCTGGCTGAACCCCCTGATCCTGCTGTTCTCCGGGGCCTTCTACCCGGCCCACATGCTCCCCCGGTGGGCCAGGCTGGTGTCCGAGGTCCTCCCCACCACCTACACCGTGGAGCTGGCCAGGCTCTCGGCCGCCCTGGGATCCCCCGGGGCCTCTGAGGTGGTCACCCTCATGGGGATCCTGCTGGGCATGTCGGCCCTGTACAACGCGGCCTCGCTGGCCGCCGTGGGGGCCGGCGAGAGGAGGGCCATGAGGCGGGGGGCGATATGATTGGACCGGCTGGTCAGGCTGAGGGCCATCCTCTGGCTCCACTCCACCAGGCTCTGGAGGTACAGGTGGTCCTTCCTAAACATGATACTCTCGGAGACCGCCTGGATCTTCCTGCTGGTGCTGGGGGTCCTGCTGTTCGTCCCCAGGGGGGAGGTGGAGGCCGCGGTGAGGGCGGCCTTCTGGGTGATCGTGAGCTGGACCCTGGTCTCCCAGTTCTCCTCCCTGGTGGGCGGCTGGACGACCTTCTTCATCTCCATGGGGATGGTCGAGGAGCACATCCTCCGGGGGGTCTCCCCCTTCAGGGCCATACTGGGCAGGGTGATCACGGGGCTCTCGGTGGCCGCGGCCTCCCTCCTGTTCATGGGGGCCGTCCTGGGGGAGACCTTCGGGGTGGACCTCTTCGCCCTGAGGGATCCCGCGGCGCTGGCCGTGGGGCTGGCTGCCGTGGGGGTCGAGGGGCTCTCCTACGGCCTGATGGTGTCGTCCATATCCTTCAGGACCAGCGTCCCCCAGAACCTCCTGGAGATCCTGAACTTCTCCGTCATAGGGCTTATGATGGTCCCGGTGGACTCCCTGGACGGCTGGGCCCGGGCCGCGCTGCTGGCCGTCCCCTACGTGGCGCCGACCCACCTGCTCAAGGTGGGCGCGGGGGCCGCCGCCGGGGCCCTGGCGGCCCCGGCGCTCGCCTCCTCCCTTATCGAGGCGGCCGCCATGGCCGCCGCCGCGCTCCTGGCGACCGGGTGGGCCGAGGAGTGGGTCAGGAGGAACGGCGTGAGGGCCGTGGGGTTCTGGTGAGCCCTTTTTAAGGGTCCGCCGGGATCCGGGCCCGTGAGGGAGGAGTTCGGATGGTGGCTCTCGGCCGCCAGGAAGTCCCTGGAGAGGGCCGAGAGGGCCTTCGAGTTCGGGGACTACGAGGCCGCCGCCTTCTGGTCCCAGCAGGCGGTGGAGTTCTCCCTGAAGGCGGCCCACGTCCTGGCCGGGAGGCTCCCACCCAGGACCCACCACCTGCCCACCCTCCTGCGCGGGGTCGAGGGGCTGGTCGAGGTCCGGGAGAGGCACCTCCTGTCCGAGCTGACCCCCTACTACTCCATATCCAGGTACCCGGACGCCTTCGGGGGGACCCCCGTGGTGGCCGAGGAGACGGCCTCCAGGTTCCTGAGGTTCGCCAGGGGTGTAGTGAGTGAGGTCGAGGGGCTCGGTCGGGACTGACGCCCCGGCGGAGGTTAGGGAGTTCCTGAGGAGGCTGTCCCGCCGGGTGAGGGTGGAGGCGGCCTACCTCTTCGGATCCAGGGCCAGGGGGGAGGCCCTGGACGTCAGCGACGTGGACCTGATCGTCGTCTCCCCCGACTTCGACGGGATGCCGGTCGACGAGAGGCTGAGGCTGGTCTACGGGATCTGGCCCGAGGAGGTGCCGGCCGACCTGATCCCGCTGGGGTCCTCGGAGTTCGAGAGGCTCAGGGGGAGGAGCGTCCTGCTCAGGGACGCGGCCCGCTACTGGATCAGGCTGACCCCCGACCGACATCCCTGAGGGCCGCCAGGGCGGCCGCCGCCCTCTCCGGGGTAGGGAACACCGGGATCCCGGCCCCCCTGAACTTGCCCAGCTCCGCCGCCTGGACCTCCCCCCCTCCCAGGTAGGCCGCCACCAGGGGCCTGCCGCCCAGCCCCTCCCTCCACCTGGAGACCACCTCGAAGGCCCCGGGTATGGGGTCCCCGAATATGGCCAGTATCCCGTCCACCCCCGGGTCTCGGGACAGGGCGGCCAGGGCCGCGTCGTAGTCGGCGGCGGTCGCGCTCCCCGTAAGGTCCAGGGGGTTCCCCACCACCGCGTATCCGGGGAGGGACTCCCTCAGGGCCGCCAGCGTCTCCCCCGACAGCTCGGCCGCCCTGAGCCCCCGGGACTCCAGGGCGTCCACCGCCAGGATCCCCCCGCCGCCGGAGCTGGTGACCACGGCCACCGAGTCCCCCCTCATCGGCGGGTGGGCGGCCAGGGCCTCGGCCGCGTCCAGCATCTCCTCCAGGGACGAGGCCGGGATGGCCCCGGCCTGCCTGAAGGCGGCCTCGTACACCTCGGCGGCACCGGCCACGGACCCGGTGTGGGAGGCCACCGCCCTGGACCCCGCCTCGGTCCTCCCGGCCTTCAGGGCCACCACCGCCTTCCCCGCCTCGACGCACCTCCTCACGGCCTCCATGAGGTCCCTGCCCCTCCCGCCGGCCACGCCCTCCACGTAGAGGGCCACAACCTCGGTCTCCGGGTCCCCCGCCAGGAACTCCAGCACGTCCACCTCGTCCACGTCAGCCTTGTTCCCCAGGGCCGCGAGCTTGCTCATCCCCACGCCGTGCTCCTCCAGGGAGGTGGCCAGGAAGGCGGCCACGGTCCCGCTCTGGGACACCACCGCCACCCTCCCCCTCCTGGTCACCAGGGGCCAGGTGGCGCACAGGCCGGCGTGGGGGTTGGCCACCCCCTGGCAGTTCGGCCCCACCAGCCTGCCCCCGGCCCCCCTGACCGCCTCCACCAGCCTCCTCTCCAGCTCCGCCCCCTCGGGCCCCGACTCCCTGAACCCCCCGGACACGACCACGAACCCCCTGGCCCCCCTGGCCGCCGCCTCCTCGACGGCCCCCGGGACCAGCCTGGCCGGTATCACCATGACGGCCAGGTCCACCGGGCCGGGCACCTCGGAGACGGACCTGTAGCACCTGACCCCCAGTATCTCGTCGGCCTTCGGGTTGACCGGGTAGACCTCCCCCCCGAACCCGGCCTCCAGCAGGTTCCTCAGGATCTCGTGTCCCAGCTTCCCCGGCCTGGTGGAGGCCCCCACCACCGCCACCGACCTGGGCCTGAACACGGCATCGAGCCCGCCCATCGCCGATCCGCCCGGCCCGGTCCGGCCGGGGGAGAGGTTAAATCCTTTTCACCGGCCCCCCGCCCGATGCCCGGTCCGGCTGGGCTCAGGTCCCCCGAGGGGAGGCTGAGGCTCCTCCTGGAGCTGAGGAAGAGGGGCTTCCGGGTCAGGATGCACGCCTACGAGTACCTGGTGGCCGACGAGTCGGGCTTCGCGGCCATAATCCTCCTGGAGCCCTGGGCCGGGAGGGCCGAGCTGCTGGAGCTTAAGGAGGGGGCGGCCGACGAGGTGGCCGGGGCGGTGACCTCGGTGGACCCCTCTATCCGGGTGGTCGTGGACCGACGGATTTTTGAGCAAGATCTCAGACCCGGTTGAGATGCCTCCGCCGTCCTCGGGATCTGGCATAAGGAAGGTAGTGGAGGAAAGAGTTGTCTCCCTGGGGGAGAGGGCCAGGAGCTTCCTGGACGTCGGGGAGCCCGACATGAGGAGGCTCAGGGAGACCTGGGAGATCCTCCTCCCGGGGATAGACGACGTGATAGGGAGGGCCGCCTCCTCGCTCCTGGCCGACCCGGAGGCCCGGGAGATAGTCACCAGGGCCTCCCTCTCCCCGGAGAGGGCGGCCGCGCTCTTCAAGGTCTGGCTCAACTACTCCTTCAACGGCAACTTCGACAGGCAGCACGCCATGAGGATGTTCATGATAGGGCTGGCCCACGCCAGGGTCGGGGTCCCCGAGAGGGTCGTGATAATGACGGTGGGCGCCTTCCTCCGGGAGCTGTCCGTCGAGCTGGCCGCCAGGCTGGGGCCCGAGGAGTACCCGGGGGCGGCCGTCTCGGTGTCCAAGGCCCTCCTCTGGGGGCTGGCCCTCATGCTGGAGAGCTACGAGGAGGTCAGGGTCGAGGGTTTCACCGACGTGACCGGGATGCGCAGGGAGCTGTACGAGAGGACCGCCTCCATACACGCAAAGCGGCTGTACGACGAGCTGTCGGGCTCATTCTGAGTCAGGTTTCAGGTCCATCTGGGGGCCGTCAGGGGGCGACCACCCCCCCGGCGGCCGCCACGGAAACCTCCCCGACCTGGACCTCGCCGTCCCCGTTGGAGTCCCTCCACTCGAGCAGGACGAAGGCGCCCGGGTAGATCCCGCGGGAGTTCTCCATCAGCCAGAGCAGGCCGGCCCTGGTCCCCTCGGGGGTCAGACCCGTCAGGTGGATCTCGGGCCAGCAGGCCCCGCACCCCGGTGGGTAGATCGCGGCCACCAGGCAGTAGCTCACCCCGGGCCCCGGGGCGTACTCCGCGCCGCCCAGGCTCAGGGAGTACCCCTCCTCCACGCCTAGCCGGGAGAGGCGGAAGCCCCCCGGCGGCCAGGTGGACAGCCCCTCCCAGAAGTCGCCGGTCCGCCCCGGCCCGCCGACGACCAGCAGCGGCCCCCCTCCGCCCGGGGGCGGCAGCAGGTCCATGAGGACCCCCCACTCCGGGGCGGGCGAGGTGGACCACCCAGACGGGAAGTCGATCAGGGCCCTCGCGGTCCTCCCGACCTCGCCCGGGGGCAGCCTGGGACCGGATCTCCTCCTCCTGTAGACGGCCCAGGCCTTCTTGTCGGACCCCATCAGGACCAGGATCCTCCTCTGCCGGAACGACTTGCAGGTCTCCCCTCTCCCTTCCCCCCCACCTCCCCCGTCTCCGTTCCGGAGAGGGGGAGCTCCCGGGCCTGAGTCCAAATCCCCGTCGTCCTCGGCGCACACCTCCCACCGGACGAAGGAGTATCCCGGGCACCCGACGGCCGTCAGCTCCACCCCCTGATCCGGGTCGTACGCCGCCTCCAGCCGGCTGGCGACCAGGCCCGGCGGGTCGACCCGCACCCGGCACCCGATCCTCCTCCCCCCGACGTCCCTGACCCCGACGCTCAGGAGGTGCCTTCCGGGCTCCGGGGAGGGGCTGGGATTCTCGCCTCCCCCGGGGCTGCCGTCCAGCGGGGCCGCGGCCGGCGGGGCCGCCCCCGAACCCCCGGATCCCGGGTCGGCCGCGGCCGGGATCAGGAGGAGCCCCGCGAGCGATATGAAGAGAAATTCAAATATTGGCCGAATTCCCCTCCCTCCGGGCCCCTGGCCGGGGCTTCAATTTAAATGTAGGCCAGCCGTCCGGATTCAATTTTATCATATATTCCCTTAACGGCCAAATATCATGAACAAAATGTCGGGAGGCGCGCCGCGGGGCGCCTCAGTCCCCGGCGGCCCTGAACCTCCCCTCCAGCCTCTCCAGCACCTGCGGGAGAGTGGTGTACTCCATCTCCTCGGCCCCCAGCCTGTGGGGCATGAAGGGGCCGTGCCTCCTCATGTAGTCCGCCACCTCGTTGGCCATCGCCCTGGCCCTGTCGAAGGCCACGTCGGAGAACAGGTCGCTGGGCCCTATGAGCCTCCCCCTCCTCACGTTGAACCCCAGGGCCATCACCCTGGGGGGGCCGTCGAACCTGCTGGGCCTGGCGTCTGCCTCTGAGACGGGCATCAGGGGGCCGGCGTGGGACCCCCTCATCCAGCCCGCCACCAGGTGCGGGAACGTGAAGGGCTCGAGTATCTCCCCCAGGGCCGGGAACCGGCTCTGGGCCCTGACCACCGCCACCGGGTCGTCCTTCCCTACGTACTTCCCGGCTATCAGGTTGAGCCTGGTGGTGCTGACGGCGGCCGCGGGCTCCCTGGGATCCTTGGCGTAGACCCTCCTCACGACGTACCGGCCCGGCTCCCCTATGAGCGCGAGGATGTCGTACATCTCCTCCGGGGCCGAGAGCTCGACGACCCTGCCCTCCTTCACGTCCAGCACCTCGAACGCGAACCCCCGGTGGAGCTTGGGGGATATCACCAGGCCGGCGGTGTTGAAGGGGTCGGCGAACATCCTGAAGATGGGGAGGTTGAAGGCCCCGGGCTCGGTCTTGTCGGCCATGAACACCACGAAGGGCTCGGCTGGCCTCTCCTCGAACTCCAACTCGGCGAAGCCCGGCCCCATCCCCCTCAGGTTCCCGGAGAAAGCGTCCGACAGGAGATCCTGCCCCGCGCCGTAGAGGCCGAGCTCCCTGGCCACGTCGGTGGCCCTCTTGAAGGTCTCCCAGGCCAGGGAGTGCACCTCGCCGCTGCCCTCCCCGCGGAAGTGGGTCATGATCAGCTCCAGGTCGTCGCCGCACCTGGTGACGTAGAAGTCCTCTATCAGGCCCTCCTTCCTGGCCCGGGACAGCTCGGCCCTGGCGGCCTCCAGCAGGGGCTCCGGAGAGACGTGGTGCCCGGCCAGGCTCCCGACGTCCGCCTTTATGACCGAGATGGTGGTCCTCATGTCGATCGGGCCGACCCACCGCGCCGGAATATTAACGCTTCTCCCCGGTCGGGAGGCTCAGGTAGGCCGCCGCGGCCGCCAGCAGGGACAGGGACTCCGGGACCGCCGCCCCGGATCGGAGTCCCAGCGCCGCGTAGGCCAGCCAGGAGAGGGCTATGACCGCTGCCGCCGCAAGCCCGACCCCGATACCGGCCTGCGCCCAGGCGGAGAGGCAGGCGGCCGCCAGGGTGACGAACAGCGCCACCGACACCGCCAGGTGGATGACCCCGTAGGTTTCGTCGAGCACCCCCACCAGCTGGACCAACAGGCCGGTCAGGGCCAGCAGGATCCCCGTGGCCCTGAAGCGCGGGATCACCTCGGTCGTGGCGTCGACCACCACCAGGAACCCCGAGACGGCCAGGCCGACGTTGAAGGCGGCGGCCGCGGGGCTCTTCCCGGGGCGGCCCAGGTCGCTCAGGGCGTTGGTGAGGGGGCTGAATCCCGGATACTGGGCGGCCGCCCAGGAGGCGGCGGCCGCGGCCACCAGCAAGGCAGACACCCTGAGCGCCGTCTCCCTGTCCGGGAGCCTGCCGGCCAAGCTCCCACCCCCCGTCCGCCCGAGGGGCTCACCTCCCGACCGCGGCGGCCGCCCCGGCCGCCAGCTCCATCATCTTCTCCCTCGGCCTCGAACTCTTGGCCACCGCCGAGGCCACCAGGACCCCGTCGGCCCCGAGCTCGATGGCCCTCCTCACGTCCTCCCCGGAGGACACCCCGGCCCCGCACAGCACCGCCACGTCGGGGCGGGCCCCCCTGACCAGGCGGACGGCCTCGCCGACGGCCTCTGGCCTGGCCCTGGACACCGACACCCCGGTCCCTATGAGCTCTGGGGGCTCGAAGGCCACCGCGGTGGGCCCGAGCGACGCGGCCGCCAGCGCCTCCCCAGGACCGCCGGCGCAGACTATGGACTGGAGGCCCTCCCCCTCCAGCATCCTCACCGCCCTCCCTATATCTGCCAGGAGCATCCTCCGCTCCGAGTGATTCAGGAGGGCCCCGGAGAAACCGTAGTCTCCGAGCAGAGAGGGACTGACGTGTCCCGTGTGCGGCCCGGCCGGCACTGGGTCCGCGTGCTGGACGTAGACCGGCACCTCGACGGCCTCCGCCACCCTCCAGGCGTCCAGCAGCGCCGGGGCGATTCCCAGGGATATCCCCGTCTCGGACGAGACCTCCTCCGCGTGCCTGGCCAGCTCCACGGCCCTGGGGCCGGAAGACTCCCTGTAGAGCTTGAGGTTGATTATTATCCTCGGGACCTCTCCCCCCATCATCATCGGGGGATCCCCCCGGGGCGGTCCGATTTAACCGCGACCCAGGCGCCCGCCGGGCCGACCCGCCCGTCCCATCCCGTCCCGGATCCGATCTGATCTGATCTGTCGGACCGGCCCGGTCACCCCGACCCGCGCCCGTGCTCCCGGAAGCCCGGCCTCTCGGCCCACCCCTCGTCCACCCTGAGGGAGCCGGCCAGGAAGGCCGACACGACGTCCCCGACCCTGCCGGCCGCCCCGGTCACCACCCTTATGCCCATCTCCGAGAAGAACCGCTGAGCCCTGGGACCCATGCCGTACGCCAGGACCACGTCGACCCCCAGGGACCTGAGGAAGTTGGGCAGGTCCCCGGGGCCGTGCTCCTCGAACGGGACCCGGACGACCCTCGCCGACGAGACGCCTCCCCCCTCCGCGTCCACCAGCACGTAGTACCTGGCCCTCCCGAAGTGGGAGGCCACCCTGGAGTCAAGCCCCCCGTCGTCCTCGCACGGGACCGCCAGCCTCAAAGGGATCGACCCCGGCGGAGGGGGGTCGGCCCGGCGCTTAAAAACCGCGCTCAGCCGTCCCGACCCGACCCCCCGCCCCTGGACCTGAGCTTCGAGTAGACCCCGTAGACCCCGCCGATCGCGCCGGCGGTGCCCGCCACTATGCCCACGATCTCCTTGTACCCCTCCAGCGGGGACCCGGGCCTGACCACCTCAAGGGTGTAGAAGTAGTCGGGGGAGACCGTCACCCTGCTCTCCCCCGCCGAGAACTCGAGGCTCAGGTCAATCCGGTGGAGCCCGGGATCCAGGTTCTCGGGCAGGTCGATCCCGTAGGGTCCCAGGTCCGCCGACGTCCCGGGATCCAGGGTGGAGTTGAGCTCCTTCAGGATGCAGGCGTCCCCCGGAATCCAGTCCGGGCATATGAGGACCGTCCCGAGGGTCACGCCCCAGTCCCAGCGATTCTCCACCCTAACGGATGCCTGGATCTCCCCGCCGGCGGGGACCTCCTCCGGATTCCCCAGGATCTCCCAGTCGATCGAGACCCTCGGCCTCCCGGACACCGTCACCCCGTACTCCTCGGTGATCCACTCCTCCCGCCCCTCCCCTCCCTCCCCGGGGTACCTGTACCTTATCAGGAGGTGGTACCCGTGGTTCCCCGGGGGGACCTCCGGCACCGTCCCAACCACGGCCCCGAGGCTCCTGTTCTCCCCGGGCTCCAGCCTGAGCCCCCCGAGGTCCAGCTCGCCGACGGCCAGGTCGTCCAGGTACAGGGTGATGGAGTCCACCCAGGCGCTCCCGGGGCCGTCGTTCTCCATCCAGATGTGGACGGTCAGGTTTCCCCCGGGGAAGTGGGGGCCCGGCTCCTCCCAGAAGCCCACCGTCAGCTTCGGCTGGGCGGCCGCCATCCCGGCCGCGGCGGCAGCGGCCGAGATCAGGGCCAGGATCAGCGTCAAGGCGGCGGATCTCCAGGGCATGCGGCCTCGAAGGGGGGCGGGGGCGGATCGATATTAAGGTGAGGCCCCCCCTTCTCCTCTCCCCCCCTCCTCGAACCTCCCCTCTCCTCCCCTCACCACCAGCCCCGCCGGCCCCTCAGCGGAACCTCTCCAGGAGGCCGGCCACGTCCACCCTCGGGGGCCTGTCCACCAGGGGGACGCCCGAGAGGTGGGGGAGCCTGTCCAGGAGGGTCGGCCTGTCGACCTGGTAGAACACGCCTATGGGTATCCTCTCCCCCCCAGTGACCTCCTCCTCCCTGGCCCTGCGCATGGCCTCGTTCCAGTCCGAGGGGTCGTGCCCGTCATCCTCGAGCTTGTAGACCCTCTCCCTGTAGTAGCCGTAGGTGTCGTAGAAGGTGTAGCAGGGCTGGAGCACGTCCACGAAGGCGAAACCCCTGTGACGCAGGGCCCTCTCCAGGACCTCCTCGAGGTGCCTCAGGTCCCCGGAGAAGGCCCTGGCCACGAACGTGGCCCCCATGGCCAGGACCGCCGCTATCGGGTTGATGGGCTCCTCCGGGGTCCCGAAGGGGGTGGACCTGGTCCTCATGCCCAGGGGGGTCGTAGGGGTCGCCTGGCCCGTCGTCAGGCCGAAGACCTTGTTGTCGTGGACCACGTAGGTCAGGTCCACGTTCCTCCTGGCGGCGTGCGGCAGGTGGCCGATCCCTATGGCGTAGGCGTCGCCGTCCCCCGCGAAGCCCACCACCGTGAGCCGCGGGTTGGCCAGCTTTATCCCGGTGGCCAGGGGCAGGACCCTGCCGTGTATGGTGTGGAAGCTGTTCAGGGCCAGGTAGTCCCCGATCTTGCCGTGGCAGCCTATCCCGGTGACCACCACCACCTCCCAGGGCTCCAGCCCGAGCCTGGAGACGACCGACTTGAAGGCCTGGAGTACGGCGAAGTTGCCGCAGCCCGGGCACCAGGTGTTCTTCTTGGCCGTCCCTAGCTCCGCGACGCTCACCAACTCAGATCGCCTCCCCCATCCCCTCCAGCACGTCCTCGTGGGTTATGGGCCTCCCGTCGTACCTGAGCACGGTCCCGTCCACCCCGATCCCGGTCTCCATCCTCAGGAGCCTCGCCAGCTGACCGGTGGCGTTGTTCTCCACGGAGTATATCTCCCCCGCGTTGGAGAGGGCCCTCTGCGCCTCCTCCGACGGGAAGGGCCAGAGGACCACGAACCGGACGAACCTGACCCTCCTCCCCCTCTCCCTCAGCCTCGCCGCCGCCTCAAGCACGGCGCCGCGGGTGGAGCCCCAGCCCACCAGCGTGACCTCCGGGTCCGGGTCCCCCACCACCTCCAGGGACCTGCCCCTCAGGGCCTCCCTCACACCCAGCAGCTTCCTCAGCCTCTTCTCGGTCATGGCCCTGGCGGTGTCGGGGTTCTCCTCGGCCCAACCCCTCTCGTTGTGCTCCGAGCTGTTCTGCTTCACTATGGCACCCCTCGTCCCCGGCAGGGCCCTCGGGGAGATCCCGGACTCGGTCAGGGCGTACCTTAGGTACTCGCCGGGCCCCCTCCACTCCCCGGATATGAGCTCCCCCCTGTCCACCTCCACCCTGGACGGGTCGGGCGCCCTCACCGTGAAGTAGCTCTCGGCCAGGTGCTTGTCCGTGATCACTATGACCGGGATCTGGAACCTCTCCGCTATGTTGAAGGCCTCCGCCGACAGGTAGAAGGCCTCCTCCGGGTCGGCCGGGGCAAGCACGGCCCTCGGGAACTCCCCCTGGGACGCGGTTATGGCGAAGAGGAGGTCTCCCTGGGAGGTGTAGGTCGGCAGCCCCGTGCTGGGGCCGGGCCTCTGGACCAGGAATATGACCAGGGGAGTCTCGGTGGCGCCCGCCTGGCCGAGCCCCTCGACCATGAGGGAGAACCCTCCCCCCGACGTCCCGGTGGCCGCCCGGACCCCAGCGTAGGCCGCCCCGGTGGCCATGACCACGGCCGCTATCTCGCTCTCCGTCTGGACGACCCCTATGCCGGCCTCCCTCTGGACCCCGGCCAGGTAGTGCAGTATGGGGGAGGCCGGGGTCATGGGGTAGGCCGCGTAGAACCTCATCCCCCCTGCCAGCGCCCCCAGGGCGCAGGCCTCGTTCCCCGTGATGAGCACCCTGTCCCCCCGGCCCCCCACGGGCTCGACCCTCATGCCCTCCGGCAGCGGATTCCGGGCCGCCAGCTCGTACCCCCTCCTGGCCAGGGCGGCGTTCACCCGGTACACCTCCGGCGGGAACTCGTCGCCCATGACCGACAGGAGCAGGTCTAGGTCGTACCCCAGGGCCCCCAGCAGGGCCCCCAGGGCGGCGGAGTTCCTGACGACCCTCCTGGCCCCAGCCTCCCTGGCCCAGGAGGTGGCCGGGATCGGGTAGGCCGCGGCCCGCCCCGGGGGCTCCGCCCCGGCCGAGGCGTCTGAGTCGAAGACCACGGGACCGCCCGGGCGGACCTCCCCCCCGAAGGACCCCAGGATGTCCCCGTTCAGGGCCACGAGCGCGTCCACCCCCCTGCGCGGGGCGGACACCTCGGAGTCCGACACCCGGACCAGGTGGAGGTTCCTGCCCCCCCTTATCAGGGATGGGTAGTCGAAGACGGAGACCACGGTGAGGCCGCCCCTGACGAAGGCCTTCCCCAGCAGGTACCCCGCCTGCCGGACCCCGTCGCCGGCCTCTCCCCCTATCAGCACGTTGAGGTCCATCCCCATCGGCCCGGCCGCCCCGGACGTAAGATAAAAATTCTTTCCAATTTCTCCGGCCCCGCGGGGCGCTCAGGCGTCCGGCCTGAGGAGCCTCCTGACGTACACTATGTCCCGCCTGACCTCGTATCCGAGGCTCCGAAACAGGGAGAGGGATGCCTCGTTCCCCTCCTCCACCAGGGCCGAGAAGACCTCCGCCCCCATCCCGGCCAGGGCGGCCTCTGCCGCCCGGACCAGGGAGGACCCGATTCCCCTCCTCCTGAAGTCCGGGTGGACCGCCAGCCTGTTTATCCAACCCTTCCTCCCGTCGAAGGTGGCCACGGTCACCCCCACCAGCCTGCCGCCCGAGTAGGCCCCCAGGAACACCACGTGATCGTCTTCGAACTGCCTGGCCAGGGATTCGGGGCTGTCCCTCCCCCTGGGTCTGTGGGGGAGGCCGGCCGCCTCCCACAGGGAGATAACGCTCCTGAGCTCGCCCGGCGGGATCTCCCTTATCTCGATCCCGCCTCCCCTATCCCCCCGGTCCACGCCCGCCGTCACCAGTCCGCCCGCCCGGTCCGCCCGGGAAAAATTCTTACGCTCGACCCCGCGCCCCCCCGGAGATGGACGTCGGCGGAAGAATTCCGGCGGCAGCCCTGGCCGCCGCGGCCCTCACCCTAATCGCGCTGGCCCTCCTCTCTGCCCTTCCCGGGCCGGGCCCGGGTCCCACCCCGGGCCCCGACCAGGGTCCCGAGACGGGCGGGGGACCCCCGGGGGCCGCGGAAAACTCGTCGGCGCCGGATAACAGGACCGAGCTGAGGAGCCTGGACTACTACGCCCTCTTCCTGGACGAGCTCACCAAGCCCAGGTACCTGACGATGACCCACAGGGAGTTCGCCCTCAGGGTGTCCCAGGGGTGGGAGCCGCCCGGGGACAGGGTCGTCGTCCTCATCAGGCACGACGTGGATCACGACCCGGAGACGGCCCTAGAGATGGCCGAGATGGAGAGGGAGAGGAACCTGACGGCCAGCTACTACTTCAGGGTCAGGGCGGACGACTACAACGCCCTGTCGGAGCGGGTATCCTCCATCATCAGGGAGATAAGCTCCTGGGGATTCGAGGTCGGCCTCCACTACGAGGACCTGTACGCGGCCAACTACAGCGTCGGGAGGGCCGTGGAGCTGCTCAGGCTCGACCTCCAGATCATCAGGTCGGTGGTGCCGACCGTCGACACCGCCTGCGCCCACGGCAACAGGGCGGACATGCCGGTCACCAACGACAGGATATTCGAGCTCTCCGGCACGGACCCGTCCGACTTCGGCCTGGTGGCCGAGTGCTACAACACGGTCCTGCCGCTGGTCCGCAGGTTCCAGCACAGGTACGTGGGGGACAACATGGGGAGGGCCGTGGACTGGATCCGGGAGGTCAGGAACGCCGAGCCCGGGTGGATAGAGGTCCTTCTGATACATCCGTGCTACTACGCCAGGCGCGGCGGGCCCACGAACCGGCCCGGGTTGACCTCCACCAGGGCCCTGACTTCGGAGGGGTCGTACCCCCTGGACAGGAGGTGCCCCGCCAGCCTGAGCAGGGTGAGGGGGTCCGACCTGTCCCTGCCGCTGTCGCTGTCCACCAGGATCCTGTCCCCCCTGTCCGCCCATGACGACGACAGGGCCCTCTCCACGTCGGCGAAGTCGCACTTACCGGGCTGGACCGTCAGGCCCACGTAGTAGCCCTCGGGCACCCTGGGGATCAGGTCGGGGGTCAGGTGGTCCACCAGCACCCTTTCCCGGCTCAGCGGGGATTCCCCCAGGATCCTGAGCAGGACCCCAAGGACGGCCGCCTTCCTGACCCTCGGGGTGTGCAGCACCACGGGCCTGTCCATCCTGTCGGCCATCCTCAGCTGCCTCATCAGGACCTCTCTCTCCCTGTCCGACGACGTCTCCAGGCCGACCTCGCCCAGGAAGTCGGCCTCCGGCAGGAACTCCTCCACGGCCCCGAGGGCCTCCTCCAGCCCCCTCCTGGGCAGGTTCCTCGGGTGTATCCCGACGCCGACCAGGGGCCTCAGGCCGGCCTCTCGGAGCCTGGGGGCCTCCCCGTCCACGAGCCACCTGAACAGGTCCCTCAGGGTGCTCGGACCGGACGGCGTCACCGGGACGTAGCTGAGACAGGCCGCCGAGGAGTATCCGGCCTCCCTCAGGGCCTCGAGGGTGGAGAACCCGGTGAACTGGTGGTGGGAGTGGACGTCGACGAACCTGAAGGGCCTGATGGGGAGGGCCATGTTCCCGGACTCCCCCGCCATCGGGCGCCACCCCCCGGCGCGGATATAGATCTTTCCGGCCCCGGCCGGGGGCCCCTTTTATAACCCCGGCGGCCGGCCGCCCGACCCGACATGAGGACGAGGGACGTGGCAGCCTCCGGCGCGCTGGCCGCCCTCTACGCCGCCCTGGTGGTGGCTCTAGAGCCCATAAGCTTCCTGCAGGTCCAGGTCAGGGTGGCGGACGCTCTGACCGGGCTGGTCCCAGTGATGGGATGGCCCGCCATAGTCGGGCTGACCCTGGGGACGCTGATAGGGAACCTGGTCAGCCCGCTCGGACCCCTGGACCTCCTCTCGGCCGTCCCGGAGTTCTTCGGGCTCTACGCCGTCTGGATCCTGAGGAGGAGGTCAGTCCCCCTCGGCCTGTCGGTCTGCGCCGCGGCGGTCTCCGCCTGGGTGGCCCTGCTCCTGGAGGTGGTGCTGGGCCTGCCCTACCTGCCGTCCCTGGCGTACGTCCTGGCGGGGAGCCTGGTCTCCACGGTGGCCGGTGGGTATGCCGTGTACCTGTGGGCCTCCAGGGCGCTGGCCCCCCTCTGGGGCGGGGAGGGGGGAGAGGAAGGGGCGAGGGCCCCGGCCCCGGCCCCGACCCAGACCTGACCCCGGATCCGGGCCGGTCACCTCGGGGCCAGGGCCGACGCCGAGGCGGAGGACAACTCGACGCCGGCCTCGGCCAGGCCGCTCCCCCTGTAGAGTATCCCTATGGAGTACCCAGTCAGGATAAGGGCCACCCCGAGGGCCAGGGCGGCCGACAGGGCGTCCGCCGGGTCCCCGGTGGAGCGGGCCCTCTCGACCCAGGACAGGGCGTGCCCCGCCGCCTCCTCGGCCCCCCCCGGCGGCATGGCCGCCGCCTCCGGCCTCTCTCCCAGGACCCGCAGCAGGGCCTCCAGGTCCTCGGCGGCCCTGCCCACCCGGGAGATCACCCCCTCCACCACCCCGGCCGGGGCCTCGCCCGACCTGAGCAGCCTGGAGTAGGCGGAGAGGGCGGAGGCGGCCAGGCCGGCCGACCTCTCGGCGGCCTCAAGGGCCTCCCCCATCCTCTCGTCCCAGGGCCTCCACCCCTCCGGCGGGAGCACGGCCCGGATCCACGTCGGACCCATATAACCGTTCTGACCCCGAGCGGCGCCCGGCCGGCAGGAGGCCTGCCCGGGGATGGACCGAATCGGGCGTCCGTCGGGGAGCTCGGGCCCGGGATTCCGCCCCGGCGGGCCTCACCCCGACCCGCCGGGCCCGGGGCCGCGCCCCCTCGCGAGCCTCTCCACGACCCCCTCCGCCACGTCGAGCAGGTTGGCCATCTCCCTGAGCTCCCCCTCGGTGATCCTGTAATACTCGTGGGCTATCAGGTTCCCCAGGAAGATCAGCCTCTTCAGGGCCGAGAGCTCCTCGCCGCCGATCACGCCCTCCTCGCGCATGATCTGGAATATGTCCGAGTAGGTGGCAGGATACCTGCCCAGGCCGACCACGTACCTCTCGCCGATCTCTATGAGGGAATTCGCCGCCTGGAAGCACTCCATGGCCAGGGCGGTGTAGACCAGGTAGTCGGAGAGATCCCTCTCCCTCAGCTCCCTGACCCTCCTGAGGTGGGAGACGAACCTCGCCAGCTCACTCGACCTCAAGAAGCGTCTCCTCCGCCCTCCTGTACATGCGCGAGTGCTCGAGGTACGTCCTTACGGTCCTGAACTTGACCTCTTCGAACTTCCCCTCGTCCCTCAGGTAGAGCACCCTCCCCTCCCTCAGGACCTCGAACTGAATGTAGGGGGGCAACCTGTGGAACAGGACCAGGTCCACCTCTCGAGAGTAGAGGCTCCCGAGCTCCGCCTCGTCCTCGGGGGTGGGGTCGTCCACCACGACCGCCAGGTCCACATCGGAGAGCGGCGTGACCTCTCCCCTGGCGGCGGAACCGAACAGCACCACGGCCAGCACCTTCTCGTGAGACCTCAGCCTCTCCAGCAGCCGCCCCAGGTCCATCGCCCCGCGCGCCGCCTCCAGGACTTAAATCCCAGATAATAACTAAATACAAAGTTATATATAATATTCCAATTACATATTGGCGGTGTCCCGGGGAGAGGGGGAGGGCCGTGGCCCGGGGGTCGGTGACCTCCCGGAACTCCTGAAGGTGCTCTCGGCCCTGAAGAACGAGATCAGGCTCAGGGTGATAGCGATGCTATCCGAGAAACCGCTGCACGTCTACGAGATCGCCAAGAGGCTCGGGATATCCTACCCCCTGGCTCACATGCACGTCAGCGCCCTCAAGAGGGTCGGGCTGGTGGAGGAGGCCGGGGTCGTGGAGGTGGACGGAAGGAGGAGGGTCCTATACAGGGCGGCCCCCTTCAGGCTGGTCCTCTCCCCCCGGGAGATAAGGAGGATGGTCGGAGAGGAATAGGGAGGCGACCGGAGTTGGGCGGCTGGCGCGCGCCCGGCCTGCTGGGGCTGGCGGCGGGGGCGCTCCTCGGGGTGGGGACGCCCGCCCTGGTTTACTCCCCCGGGGACCTGGCCTCGGCCGTCGTCTCGGCCCTGGCGGTGCTCGGCGGGGTGACCGTGGCCGTGGTGGGGATCGGGGAGATGGAGGCCCTCCCCGGCGAGGGGGGGGCCCAGGGAGAGATAGTCAGGGCGTACGTGGCCAGGCAGAAGGCGATGCTGGAGCAGCTGGACGAGACCCTGGAGCTCCTGAGGGAGATAAGGGACGCCCTGCGCGCGGGGGTGGGCGAGGGATGACGGGGGACCCGGAGCTCAAGTACGAGGACCTGACCTACGACGAGGTGGAGATCCTGATCTTCAAGAGGCTCAGGGAGGTGAACGAGACGCTCAGGGAGATAAGGGATCTCCTGAGGAGGCTGGGAGGTGGGTGATGAGGGTTGACCGGAGGCGGAGGAGGTGGAGGGGGGAGAAGTTCGAGAGGTACCTCAACCCGGGGAGACCCGGAGGAGGGGTCTCGATCTCAGGGGCCGGCAGGTTCGTGGAGGGGCAGATCCTGACCGTCGGCGGCTCCGCCCGGATCTCCCGAGACCTGGAGGTGGAGCTCCTCACCGTCGGCGGCTCCCTGAGGGCCGACGGGAGGGTCAGGGCGGAGACGGCCAGGATAGGCGGCTCCGCCAGCTTCAGGTCGCTGGAGGCCAAGAGGCTCTCGGCCGGCGGATCCATCTCGATAGAGGAGACCCTGAAGGTGGACTCCGGCAGCCTTGGGGGGGCCGTGAGGGTCGGAGAGGTCCGCGCGGGGACCCTCTCCGTGGGAGGGTCCATCAGGGCCCGTAGGATAGAGGCGGAGGTTCTCAGGATAGATCTCGGCGGGGGGAGCGAGGTGGACGAGATAAAGGCCGGGATCCTGAGGGTCAGGAGGTCGAGGGGCGGCCTCCTCGGGTCGCTGCTGGGCCTCGGCGCGGGATCCCTCAGGGCCCGCAGGATAGAGGCCGACAGCGCCGACGTGGAGTGGGTGGAGTGCGACGAGATGGTGGTGGGCAACGCCAGGATCGGGAGGGGTTGCAGGATAGGCAGGCTCTCCTACTCAGGGGAGGTCAGGATCGAGAGGGGGGCCTCCGTCCGGGAGACAGAGAGGCGGCCGGCCGGGGAATGGGCTGAAGGGGAAGCGTCGAGTGCCGGGGAGGGGGAGGCAAGTGAGGGAGACGTCGGGGGAAGCTGAGATCGGGCCCGGCCGGAGCTCGCGTCGGGGGTATCCCGGATCTCCGTGGAGATCAGGCTGCTGCCGCCCGCCATGTTGGTGGGGGGTCGGGCCCGTCGAGGTGACGCTCCGGGTCATCTGACCAGGCGCCCGGGCCCCCCTCCCATCAGACCCCGATCTCGTAGAGGAAGTACGGCAGGTCCTCGCGGGAGAGGACCGTCACGCCCCGCGGGTACCTCCTCCTGGCCCTACCGCACTTCACCTCCACCCTGAGGTCCCCGGCCACCGCGTCCACCTCGTACCCGTCCCTGTAGTAGTAGACCTCCCCGTACCTGCGGAGGAGGTGCTCCTGGACCACCCACTCGCACAGGGCGTCCTCGCCGACCTCCCCCCTAGGCCCCAGGAGGGCCGACGGGATCATGGGATCCCTGAAGAAGACCTTCTTCTCCTTCCTGAAGGAGATCCTGCCGCCGGACCTCCAGTAGGCCACCCCCACGACGAACAGATCCTCCAAGAGCTCCAGGTACTCCCTGACGGTCACGTGGGACACCCCGATCTCCCTGGCTATTGAGTTGTAGCTCAGGGCGGAGGGGGCCTTCTCCACTACCTGGTAAATCACCTGCCTGGCTATCCTGGCGCTCCTGCCGGCCCTGGCCACCTCCCTGTCGATCTGGTCGGGCACCTCCTCCTCGAAGGACGGATCCCCGTTCACCGACCTGGGGAACCCGCCGACGGACAGGTACTCCTCGAACGCGGCCTCCAGCCCGGAAGGACCGTAACCCCTCACGTCGGCGAACTCCCGGAAGCTAAGGGGGAGGACCTCGACGTCCCTGCCCATCCCTCTCCTCCCGACGAAGGACTCCGAGTACCTCCTGACCCTAACGGAGGAGGAGCCGCTCACCACGACCGCCCTGCGGGCCAGGAACCCGCCGTCTATCAGGCCCCTCACCACCCGCCACCAGTACTCCAGGCCCGTGACCTCGTCCAGGATCACCTTGTCGACCCTGGCGGGGAGCCTCGTCAGGGTGGACCTCAGCTCCCTTAGGTCGACGATCAGGTCGCAGTCCACGTACGCCACCGACCTGGGGTCCGCCCCTCCCTCCACCAGCTCCCTTATCAGCATCTTGAGGCCCGTGGTCTTCCCGACCTGCCTCGGTCCCAGGACGAAGTTCAGCGATGGGGGGACCAGGGACAGCCGATCCAGCCACCCCGGCCTCCACCTGTACTCGGCGGCCTCCAGCCTGGAGAGGTGCGGGTCCCTCATGTGCCACCGGTCGTCGTGCCACCACGGGTTGAGCGGCTCCAGCCTCATCTTGACACTTCACTTTCAACGATTTATATATAAATTGACAGCGAACTGTCAATTAGGAGGGGGAGAGAAACGATTGCATATTCCGGCCGTCCCGGCCCCCCGCGACCGCCAAGATCAGGGGCCTGAGCTTCACCTATTTCGGGAGAGAAGGGCCGGTCCTGAGAGACGTGACCTTGAGATAGACGCGGGAGAGTCCGTCCTGCTCGTGGGGAGGAGCGGCAGCGGGAAGTCGACGGTCATCAAGTCGATCAACGGCCTCATACCAAACAGGTACAGGGGGAGGTACGAGGGAGAGGTCGGGGTCATGGGGGGCTGGTGGAGGGGGGCCTGACGAGGATCTCCAGGCTGGTCGGCACGGTCATGCAGAGGTCGGCGAGCAGCTGGTGCTCCCCAACGTGGCGGACGACGTTGCCTCCGGCCCCTCGAACCTCTGCCTCCCCAGGGGGGAGGTAGCCGAGAGGGTGGAGGGGCCCCGTCCCCGGTGGCCGCCGCCTACATGGCCGTCCTCGACTCGAGGCTGTCCGGGATCCCCCCCGGCGCCGTGACCGCACCCGCCTCAATCCGGGCTGGACCCCGGGATCCTGACGACCGCCCCCCTCCCGGCGATCTCGCCGAACGCCTCCGCCGCGGCCCTGAGGCCCCTCACGAGGATCTCGTAGAGATCCCGCGCGGTCAGGCCCACGTTCCTGCCGGAGGACTCCAGGCCGTAGGGGTCCCTGATCCACACGCTCACCGTGCCGCCGAACCTGCCCAGCCTGATGTGGGTGTCCGGCCTGAGACCGGCCGGGAAGAAGGCCCACCCCTCGGCCCTCCTCTCGGCGGAGAAGCCGGCCTCCCCGAGCCTGGCCGTCACGGCCCTGACCAGCTCTTCCGCCTCCCCGGCGCCCAGGTCGGCCACCAGGGCGGCGGAGGCCAGCTCGTCGCAGAGCCTCCCCTCCTCCCCCTCTCCCTCCCGAACCATCCCGGGACGTCCCCCCGGGGAGCGTATAAACCCGCCCGTCCCCCATTTACTCCGGCCCGCTCCGCCCTCACCCCGCCCCCGGGCCCAGGGACTCCCTCATGTACTCCAGGAACTCCCCCTTGGAGGAGAACCTGGCGTCGGCGAAGTAGGTGTAGAAGGGGCTGGGCATCCCCCTGCCCCCCCATATCAGGTAGACCCTCTTCCCCAGGACCCTGTGGCCGTAGAGCATCTCGCACGCCACCCCCGGGGAGCCCACCCCCAGCGGGTTGTAGACCACCACCATGTCAGCCGACTCTATCATGTCGAAGTCCCTCTCCACTATCTGGCCCTCCACCAGGGGGGCGACCGCCTCCAGCTCCGAGTAGGGGTACTCGAACCTCCTCACCTCCCCCCCGACCTCCACGGCCACCTCCACCGGCTCGGACGGGTCGGACACCCCCCTCATCCTGGCGGCCTCCAGGGCCGACAGGATCGCCCCCTCGGTCATGGTCTTCGGGTCGAACACCACGACCCCCAGGGAGTCCAGCTCGTCCACGAACTCGGCCCTCTCCTCGTCGAACCTCCCCTCCTCCTCCGGAGGCACGTGGGTTATCGGGAAGCTCAGGTAGGCCTTCTTCCTCCAGGGCTCCAGGGCCAGGGCCCTGAGCACCCTGGGCGGGTGGTTCCTGGCCAGGACGTAGAACTCGGCCTTCAGCTGCCCCGCCAGCTGCTTCACCAGGGCCGTCTCCTGGGCCCTCCACATGGCCAGGTCCCTGAGGGTGAACCTCTCCCTGGACCACTCAGGGTCCGAGGCCAGCCTCTCCCTGACGGACATCACGTCGTCCACCACCACCACGAAGGCGTCGGGCCTGAGGGCCTCGGCCACCGAGTAGTCCAGCCCCGTGATCACGGTCCCCCCCCAGAAGAAGGTGGCGGGCGTCCTGATCAGGTACACCCCCGGGTCGGACTCGACCCTCTCGGCTATCCTCCTGAACGCCTCGGCCCTTATGCTCATCAGCCTTTCCCTCAGGAGGTTCAAGACGTTCTGCTCGCTTATCTCCAGGCCGTGCTCCTCCAGAGCCACCTCCCTCATCGTGTCGAAGGCCCTGAGGACCTTTATTCTCCCCCCAGACCCGGCGGCCGCCTCCGAGACCGCCTCGTAGGCACCGGAACCTGCCGGCCCCGTGACCACGACCACCCTCCTCATCGGATCCCCGACCCCGGGGGCCGCCAGCTAATTAATGGGACCGACCGGCCCGGGCCGGGGGTCAGGGGGAGTGTATCCCGGCGACCTTCGGGCAGAACCTGGCCTCCCACACCCCCTCGAGGCCGCAGAGGAACCGCGTCAGCCTCTCCACCCCGATGCCGAACCCGGCGCTGGGCTCGATCCCCTCCCTGAGCATCTCCATGTACCAGCCGTACCTGGAGGGATCCTCCCCCGAGTCCCTCATCCTGGCCGCGACCCTCTCGTACTCGTACTCCCTCTCGGCGCCGCTGACGGCCTCCCCGAACCCCTCGGGGTAGAGGGCGTCGAAGTCCCGGAGGATCCCCGGCCTGTCCGGGTCCTCCCTGTCGTAGAACCCCCTGGACCCGGCCGGGTAGTCGTACACGAAGAAGGGGGTGTCGAACCTGGAGGAGAGGGCCACCTCCCCCTCCCAGGATATCTCGGACCCCCCGTCGGCCTCCAGCCCCATGGACCTGAGGATCCCCACGGCCTCCCGGTGGGGTATCCTCGGGAAGGGGGCGGCGCACTCGGGGAGCTCCCTCCCCAGCGCCTCCAGCTCCCGGGCCGACTCCTCCCGGACCGCCCGGATCACGTGCCTGATCAGGTCCTCGGCCAGGTCCATGGCCCCCAGGTAGTCCATGCCGGCCGCCTCCACGTCCACCTGGACGAACTCCGTGAGGTGCCTCCCGGTGAGGGCCGTCTCCGGCGGCTCCAGCCTGACGTTCGGCGAGACGAAGTATATCCTGCCCAGGGCCGTCGCCGCGGCCTGCTTGTACAGGATGGCGCTGCTCATGACCCTGTACTCCCGCCCGTAGTAGTCGAAGGAGACCTGCCGGGCCCCCCTGATCCCCGGGTCCGTCACGGGACCTATTATCGGGGGGAGGAGCTCCAAGAAACCCCTGGAGTCCAGGAAATCCCTGATGGCCCTCAGGGCGACCGCCTGCACCCTGAGGACCGCCCTCGACCTCTCCCCCCTGGCCGAGGAGTAGGACCTGGAGAGCCTAGACTCCAGGCGCCCCAGGAAGGACTCGCCCTCCCGGGCCTCCTCGATCAGCCCGGCCACCGACGGGTGCATCCCTCCCATCTCCCGCGCCCCCTCTTCGCCTCGCCTCGCCTCGCCTCGCCTCGCCTCGCCTCGACCCCGACCGACTCGGTCGTCCGCCGGGGGAACGCCGCGACTAAATAACCCTTTGCGTCATCTTTCCGCCATTTCGCCGTTTTATTTGGCTATATGGGGAGAGAATTGGCCAATATGATGTCATAGTAACCCGATGGACCGGGATGGATGGTCAATCTTTCCGGGACGGGAGCCTCGGGGAGTGGTCCTCGTGGACCCTCTCTAGGGAGAGCAGGGTGTGGGTCTGGACCACGTCCTCGTGGGTGGCCATGAAGGATATGAGGAACCTGGTGAGCTGATCCAGCTCCGATGCCCTGACCTTAAGCAGGAGATCGTACTCCCCGGTTATTATGTGGGCCTCCTCCACCCAGGGCAGCCGGCGATCCGACGAGGTCATCTCCACTATCCTCTCGGCCAGCAGCTCCTGGTTTGACCTCCCGCCGACCGGCCTCGTCCTCCTGACCTTGACCAGCACGAACGCCGTTATCCTGTACCCCAGCCTCTCGGCGGAGACGACCGCCCGGTACCCCTCCACCAACCCGGCCTCCTCCATCCTGGCCAGCCTGGAGGCCACGGTCGTCCTGGGGGCGCCCACCCTCTCGGCGAGCCTCGTGATCGGGATCCTGCCGTCCTCCATCAGCTCCCGCAGTATCCTGACGTCCAGGTCGCCCAATCCGGGCAAGGGTTCTCCCCACCTCTCTCCCACCTCCCGGGCGGGCCCGTAATAACAGGATCGCCTCCGGCGCTGCGGACCGGAAGGGGACCCCGGAACCCGTTTAAGCGGGACCGCAGGGACGCGCCCCGTGCCCGAGACCGAGAGGCTGATACTGCTGGTCAGGAGGGGTCAGCCGGAGAGCTCTGAGGCCCTGGACCTCCTGAGGGGCGCCGGGGTGGAGGCCCTGATATTGGACGCCGACGACCCGGGGGTGGCGCCCTCCCTGCCGGACGGGGTGGGGACCGCCGCGACCCCAGCCCTCCTGACCAGCCGGGGGGTCGTCCCGGGGGTGGAGCTGATCAGGCTGTACCTGTCGGGCCTCAGGGGCGGGACCCGCTGACCGGCCGCTCCCCGCCCCGCCCTACCTGCGGACCAACTTGGAGGCGCTCATCCCCCTGGGCCCGATCAGGGTGACCGCGTACTCCTTGGCCCCGTCGACGATCTTCTGCCAACATTTCGGGTCGGAGGCGGCCAGCCCGACCTCGCCCTCGTTCAGGGGCTCTCCCTGGGGTTTCATGGTCAGGACGGGGCAGCTCCCGTTCCCCTCCTTCCACGTCAAGACGATCGTCCACCGCTCCGGCTCCATCTCGTCGCCGGAGATGGGGTCCGGGCCCAGGTTCACGAAGTGAACGGCGGCCTCCTTCTCGTCTACCTCCTCTATCTCTATCCGGGACACGGGGGAGGAGCCGGTGTAGGTGGCCTCCAGGCCGCCCGGTCCCCTCAGGGTGACGGAGTACTTCGCGGAGTCCCCCAGCACCTTGTTCCAGCAGCTCGGGTCCGAGCTGGCCGCGGCCGACCCCCCGGGCGGGACCTCCTCGCCCGAGGGGGAGAGGGAGGAGACCGGGCAGTCCCCCGACCCGAGGTCCCCCTCCAGGGTCACCGACCACTCCCCCGGGTCCATGTAGTCCGGCGGTATGGGGCCGTCGCCGACGTTGGCGAAGGACACTACGGCCCCCCACCTGTCGACGGAGGTTATCTCTATCTCGGGGGATCCTCCCCCGCCCCCTCCCCCGCCCCCTCCCGACCAGGGGGAGGCGAGCCTGCCCTCTAATATGGTCCCGGCCTGGTTCCCCCCGGGGGCGTAGACCTTGATCATGGCCCTGGACCCGGACTCAGGCCAGCAGGAGGACAGGTTCAGGGCGGCCTCCTCCCCGGGGGCCAGGTCCCCTGAGGGGGTCACCGAGTCCGGGGAGCACGTGACGCTTCCGTCCCCCTGAACCTCGAATACCACGGTCCACGCGTCGGGTCCGCCTCCGGGAACCGCCTCCGGCCCCAGGTTCCTCACGTGTATCGTCCTGGTGGAGGGCTCCACCGAGATTATCTCTATCCCCGCCTCCCCGCCGGTCCCGCCCAGCCCCACCCCGGGGCGGCGAGCCTGGCGGCCGGGGCGAATATCAGGATTGCGAGGGAGATGCCTATCACCAGGATGGCGGCCTCGACGGCCAGCCTGGAGACCCCGGGTCTGACGGCCACGCGCCGACCGATCCGGGGAGATAAAATAAACTTTCCCGTGGAATGGCCGAGAAAGCGGCACCTTTTTTGAGCCGCCGGGCCGGGGATCCGGGGTGTCCGTCGTGCCCCGGCCGCCGCCCTCCCTCTGCGTCAGGTGCAAGGGGGTCCGCCGCCTCTGCGGCCTGGAGAGGTGCCCCATCCTGGAGAGGGCCAGGGCCCAGGCCGGCTTGAGGATCCCCTACCCGGAGGTCGAGGCCCCCACTCCCCCCCTCGTCCTGGTGGGGGAGGCGGGATATCCCAAGGTCAGGGTGGGCCCGACGCTCGAGCTGGGCCCCGGGATCGGGGACCCTCGGGAGCTCGTGCGCTCGGCTTCCCTGGAGGAGGTCGTCCGGGCCAGGGCCAGGACCCTGACCCCTACCATCCGGGTCGACGCCGGGCGCCCCTCCGGGAGGTGGCTGGGCGAGGTGAGGCTGGCGGCCATGGGGTCCCGCCCGGCGGAGGTGGAGGCCGAGCTCGAGAGGCGCCCGAATGTCGGGGTGAGGTTCGACGGGGTGGCTCCCCCCAGCGGGCCGTCGGCCCCGGCCAGGAGGGTGAGGCTGGCGGAGGAGCCCAGGGTGCCCCCCCAGGTGGAGAGGGCGGTCTACGACGCGGACCTCCGGGCGGCGGAGGCCGTCCTTGACCTCTACATCTCGGGGGTGGACGTCTACCACGTCCAGAGGCTGCTGAGCCTGGGGCTCGTGGGGACCCGCGGCAGGAGGAGGCTGGTGCCGACCAGGTGGGCCATAACCGCCGTGGACTCCATCCTGGGGGACGCCCTGAGGAGGGAGGTCCTGGACCTGCCCTGGTACTCGGGTCCCCCGCTCCTCCACCGCTGGAGCTTCGCCGGCAACGAGTACAGGATACTCATCCTCCCGGGGCCCTACGGGCTCGAGGTCTTCGAGGCCTGGCTCCCCGGGGGGCTGTGGTCGGGTCGGTCCCTCCAGCTGACCTCCAACTACGAGGGCACCGCGACCCCGGGCTTCCCGACGATGGACGGGGGGCACTACGCGATGAGGCTGCCGGTGCTGGAGCGGCTGCGGGAGATGGGGAGGCAGGCCGCGGTGGTGGCCGTCAGGCAGGTGGGCCCCTCCTACTACGCCCCCGTGGGGAGCTGGCAGATAAGGGAGTCCGTGAGGGCCGCGCTGTCCTCCGAGCCCACGAGGTTCGACTCAGCCGGGGAGGCCCTCGGGGCCCTGGCCCGGGGGCTCGACTTCGACCTCCGGGGGGCCCTCTCCCGCTCGAGGACCGCGGCCGCGCTCCGGCAGCGGAGGCTCCCCCCGGACTGACCCTGGGTTCAGCGGGCCGCGGCGGCGGGGCCGGACCTCGGGACCATCAGGTAGATGGCCAGGAGTCCCAGGAGCGCCCCGGCCGCCAGGCCGGCCTCGGCCGGGATGGCGGGGAGGAGCCTGGCCGCGTGGACGGAGGCCAGGGAGGCGGCCGCCGCGAAGGTCGACTCGGCGGCCAGGTGCCCCAGCCACCCCCGGCCGGCCTCCGCCCCCCCAACCTCGGAGGAGAGCCACGCGGCCGAGGCCGAGATCGCCACCAGCGTCCCCCAGACCGCCGCGATCTCCGGGCTCCTGGGTCCGAACACGACGCACCCCGCCACGGCCGTCACCCCGCCGGCGGCCGCCAGGGCCGGCCTCCCCGTGATCGCCCCCGCCGTCAGGACGGCGAAGGAGGCGGCGGCCCTCTCCGGCCCGGCGTGGACCCAGAGGACGGCCCCGGCGGCCAGGGCGGTCCAGAGGGAGAGGGCCCTCAGGATCCGACCCGCACCCACCTGATCGCACCTCCCCCGGTCACGGGACCCCTCACGTCCCAGTCGAGCACGGCGGCGAAGGCGCTGGCGGCCGCCAGGGCCGCCTCCCTCTCCAGGGAGAGGATCGAGGCGGCGGCCGCCTCGACGGGGTCCCCCCAACCCCTGCCCCCGCCTCTTCCCGTCCGCCGGGAGAGCTCGGCCGTTATGGGGTTGGGGGACACCACCAGGACCTTGAATCCCCTCGAGGCCAGCTCCGCCAGGGCGTCTGGGGTCGTCGGGTCGGTCATCGGCGAGACCAGGATTACCTGGCACCCCCTGGTCAGGTAGACGTTCGCGGCGTTCCTGACCAGCAGCCTGAGCTCGGCCGACTCCGTCGGCCTGGCGGCGGCCAGGCACCTGGCTATCTCCACCAGGTGGGCCGGGCCGTACTCCGGGGGGATCCACCTGCTCCCCAGGTGGAGGAGCCCGACCCTGTGCCCCATCCTCATGGCCGCGGCGGCCACCCCCATGGCGGCCCTGCAGGCGTGGTCCAGCAGGTCCCCCCCGCCGGACCAGGTCACCGATGGACCGGTGTCCAGCAGGATCATGACCTCCGTCCTCCTCTCCGCCTCGTGCTCGTTGACCATGACCTTCCCCCTCCTGGCGGTCGCCTTCCAGTTGACCGTCCTGAGGGGGTCCCCGGGCAGGGCCTCCCTTATCGACCTGAACTCCGTTCCGGGCCCCGGGACCCTGGAGGGGGCCTCGCCGGGGATCGGCCTCGTCCCCTCGGAGTAGATCTTGAGCCAGGACACCTCGTCGACCCTGGGGACGGCGGTCGCGTAGGCGGGTGACTCGAGCCTCAGGGGGAGGTAGAGCAAGCCCAGGGGATCCGTCACCGCCACTCGGACGGGCCCCAGGCGGTAGACCCCCCTCCTGACGGAGGCCCGGTACCTGAGGAGGGGGTCCCCCGGGGTCAGGTCGAACCTGGAGCTCGCCCCCGCGGGATCCATGCCCTCCGGGACCACGTCCACCGCCAGGACGAGCCTCCTCGGACCCGAGATGTTCACCTCCACCTCCACCTCGCCGCCCTCGACCAGGAGGTCCGGGTCCACCCGCCTGGAGGCCCTCAGGTCGGCCGGGGAGGCGTAGACCCTGGCCACGGCCAGCAGGGCCAGCGGCGGCACGGCCGCCGACAGGGTCTCCCACCTGAGCGAGATCGCCGAGAAGCCCACCGCCGCTGCCGCCAGGGCCACCAGGAGGGCGGCCCTCCCGGTCATCCCGACCCCGGCCCCCCTCCCGCCGCCCGCCCTCCCCTCACCCAATCGGGGGCACCTCCACCGAGTCCAGGACCCTGCGGACCACGGCCTCCTGGGTCTCCTTGGTGTACCAGACCTCCCTCCTCAGCATTATCCTGTGGGCGAGGGCCGGGACCGCGGCCCGCTTCACGTCGTCCGGTATGACGTAGTCCCTGCCGTCCTGGAGGGCCAGGGCCCTGGACAGGAGGATCAGGTGTACCGCGGCCCTGGGCGACGGGCCCAGCTCCACCTCCGGGCTGTCCCTCAGCCTCCTGATCACCCTGACCGCGTACCTGGCCACGGGCTCCTCCACCCTCACGGCCTCGACGGCCGCCCTGATGGTCTCGAAGTCCCCCCCGTCCGCCACGGTCCGCAGGTCCGCCTCCTCCCTCCCCCTCCTGATCCTCCTCCCTATCACCTCCACCTCGCCGTCCTCGGACGGGTAGCCCACCCTGATCCTGGCCATGAACCTGTCCAGCTGGGCCGCGGGGAGGGGGTAGGTGCCCTCGAACTCTATGGGGTTCTGGGTCGCTATCACCACGAAGGGCCTGGGCAGGGGCCTGGTCTCCCCCTCCACCGTGACCTGACCCTCCTGCATGGCCTCCAGCAGGGCCGACTGGGTCTTCGGGGGGGCCCTGTTTATCTCGTCCCCCAGCACCAGGTTGGCGAACACGGGCCCCTCGACGAACCTGAACTCCCCCGTCCTCCTGTCGAAGACGTGGGTCCCGGTTATGTCCGCCGGCAGCAGGTCCGGCGTGAACTGTATCCTGGAGAAGGCGAGGGACATGGTCCTGGCTATGCTCTTGGCCATGAGGGTCTTGGCCACCCCGGGCACGTCCTCTATCAGCACGTGGCCCCCGGCCGACATCACCGCCAGGACCATCCTCAGCACGCCCTCCTTCTCCACCACCACCCTGGACACCTCGGCCACGACGGCGTCCAAGACCTCCCTGGCTCCCTCGAAGTCAACCACCGGAGATCAACCTCCCGACCACCTCCCTCAGCAGCTCCAGGTACTCCTCCCCCCTCGGCCCCGCCGGGTGGACCAGCTCCGGGGGGATCGAGGCCCTCACCTCGTCCCTCAGCCTCCAGGGGGGGAGGCCCCGCCTGACCCCCATCAGGGCCGACCCCCCGTCCAACAGGAGCTCGACCACCTCCCTCCTGGACTCGGCCAGGCCCGAGGCCGCCATGGAGACGAGGCTCCCGATCCTGTCCAGCCTACCCCGGGGGGCGACGGCTCGGCGGCCCCCCTCCGGCGTCAGCCTCCCGGTCTCCCGCACCAGGGCGGCGGCCTCCCCGAAGAAGCCCACGGACACGGCGGCGGCCGACGCCCACCACCTGGTCAGGGGGTTGGCCGCGGCGGCGGCCGCGGCGGCCAGGGCGGCCACCGCGAGGAAGATCGCCCACCCCCCCGTCCCCCTCCCCCCGGACCCGGCGCGGCTCAGCCCCACGGCCACCCCCACCTCCGCCACCTTCTCCTCCCCCCGCCGCCGGGGAGGACCTCCCTGACGGTCTCCACCATCTCCTCGGCGGCCCTGATCTCCTCGGGACCCTCCGCCGCCCCGCCGTAGGCGACCAGCTCGAAGAGGCTGGTGATCCCGGCCAGGGCCGGTTCCGCCCTGGGGGCCGCGGCCCGGGCCGAGGCCTCGACCTCCCTGTGGGTCATGGACGGGCGGACCTCCACCCCGGCCGCCTCCAGCAGCCCGAGGGTCTCCTCGTAGGCCCTCTCCACCTCGGAGAGCGCGGGCCGCGCCCCCTCTCCTCCCCTCTCCCGGGGGCGGGGCCGCCGCGCGGCCGGCCCGGGCCCCACCCCCGAGGCCGACGCCGCGGACGCCAGCGCCGCCAGGGCCGCGCCGGCCAGGGCGGCGGCGACCATGAGGGGCGCCGCGGGTGCGGGCTCCCCCATCCTCCCGGAGGAGTTGACCGCCGACCCGGCCTGAGATGGCGCCGGCACGGGCTTCTCCCCCGTCTGGGCGGGCCCCCGGGTCGCCCCTTTCCCGACGGGCTTCCCTGGTTCGATCCCCACCGGGGAGGGGCGCCGGGGGGTCAGGGAGTAGATCATGATCACTATGACCGCCAGGGTCAGGACCCTCCTCGGGTCGATACCGAGCCTCCTGAGGTACAGCGTGAGGCCGACGGCCGACGACGCGCCCAGGATCAGGAAGGCGAGCCCGGCGGCGCCCGATACGTATTGCGGGAGCCGCGAGCCGCTCGCGGGCTCGGCCGCGGGGGCCTGGCTGGGGCCGGCCGACACCGAGGCCGCGGCCAGCAGCGCCGCCGAGGCGGCCGCCAGTGCGACCGCCGCCGGGGTCCTACCCATCCGGGGGGGAGGGCCGGGCCCCCTTTTTTATTTCTTCCTCCGGGCCGACCGCAAAGGTGCGCTCGCATGGGGGGGATCTACGTCGAACCCTGCAGCAGGATCCCGATGGACCGGCAGCCTATAGAGATAGTCGAGAGGAAGGGCAAGGGCCACCCGGACACCATCACCGACGCCGTGATGGAGAGGGTCTCGGTGGAGCTGACCCGCGAGTACCTGAGGAGGTTCGGGGGGATCCTCCACTACAACGCCGACAAGTCCCTCCTGGCCGCCGGGGTGACCGAGACGGCCTTCGGCGGCGGTAGGGTGATCGAGCCGATGCTCTTCGTCTTCGGCGACAGGGCCACCACCAGGTACGCCGGCGAGGAGATAGACGTGGCCGAGGTGGCCGTCAGGGCCGCCAAGGCGTGGATAAGGGAGAACCTCAGGTACGTGGACCCGGAGGAGCACGTGAGATACCAGGTGGAGCTGAAGCAGGGGTCCGCCGAGCTGACCGACATATTCAGGAGGGGGGAGGGACCGCTGGGGGCCAACGACACCTCGGCCGCGGTGGGCTACGCCCCGCTCTCCAGGGTCGAGAGGACCGTCCTGGACCTGGAGAGGTACCTGAACTCCCCGGAGTTCAAGAGGGAGTACCCGGAGACCGGAGAGGACATAAAGGTCATGGGGTACAGGGTCGGGGACAGGCTGGAGCTGACCGTGGCCATGGCCTTCGTGGACAGGCACGTGTCCAGCGAGTCAGAGTACTTCCGGGTCAAGGGGGAGGTCCTGGAGAGGATGGAGCGGTTCCTGGAGGAGAGGGGCGACTTCGACGAGGTCGCGGTCCACCTCAACACCCTGGACGTGAGGGGGAGGGGGGTGGACGGCGTCTACCTGACTGTGCTGGGGACCAGCGCTGAGGGCGGCGACTCGGGTCAGGTGGGGCGAGGGAACGGCGTGAACGGGGTGATTCCCCTCATGAGGCCCAGGAGCTCAGAGGCGGCCGCGGGGAAGAACCCGGTGAGCCACGTGGGCAAGATATACAACGCGTTCACCCACCACATAGCCTCCAGGATAGTGGAGGAGGTGCCCGAGGTGGAGGAGGCCTACGTCTGGCTCCTCAGCAGGATAGGCAGCCCGATAAGCCAGCCGGAGGTGGCGGCGGCCGAGGTCTACCTGGAGGACAGGTCCAGGATGGCCGACCTGAGGGGCCAGGTGGAGGAGGTGCTGGCCGGGGAGCTGGACCGCATAGGGGGCTTCGTTGAGAGGCTGATAGGGGGGGAGATCCCCACCTACTGAACCCCCAGGTCCGAGAGGAGGAGCTCCCCCCGCCAGGTGAGGGAGTACAACCTCCTCCCGCCCTCCACCCTGGACCTCACGAGTCCCAGCTCCTCCAGCTCCCTCAGGTGCCTGTAGACGGCCGGCTTGGTCAGCCCGATCCCCTCGGTCCTCAGAGACTTCCACAGCCCGTAGGGATGCCTCGGACCGGCGGCCAGCATCCCCAGCAGCCTGAGCTTCGTGCCCCTCCGGCCGGCCCTCCCCCCGCGGGGCAGCCCGGCCACCACCCGGGACACCGCCCTCGGGTCCTTGAGCCCGGTGCCGGTGGCCACCAGCACCACCTCCTCCCCCCGGCCGACGGTCCCGTCCGCCGCGGCCTCGGCCAGCCCGGCCACCGCCACGGCGCTGGCGGCCTCCACCAGTATCCCCTCCGCCTCGGCCAGCCCGGCCATCCACCTTATGGCCTCCCCCTCCCCCACCGAGATGACGGCCCCCCCGCTCTCCCTGGCCGCCAGCAGGGCCTGGGCCCCCCTGGGCGGGTCCGGCTCCGCCAGGTCCCAGGCCACCGTCGCCCCCCCGCACCCCGCCGGCCCGGGGGAGTCCCTCCCCTCCCTGAAGGCCCTGGCCACCGGGTCGCACGGGCGGGCCTGGACCCCCAGGAACCTGGGGACGTCGCCGGCCGCCTCGGCCGCCCTGTAGAGGGACCAGAGGAGGGTCCCCGTACCGACCGGGACCACCACCCAGTCCGGCGCCCTCCCCAGGTCCTCGAGCACCTCCAGGTAGGCGGTGGAGTAGCCCAGTGACATTAGGGGGTCGTCGGCCCGGACCTCGTAGGCCCCGCCCCCGGCCCCCTCCCCGGTCAGGTCGGCCCCGAAGAGGATCAGCTGGTACAGCTTGCCGTAGTCGCTCCACCCCGAGACGTCGGCCGAGATCCCCATCCCGGCCGCGGCGGCGTAGGCCGCCAGGGATGCGGCCACGTTCCCCTTGGCCGAGGTCCTCAGGGACCCGTACCCCGCCTCCCTGGCCGCGGAGACCAGCACGGTGGACCCCCTGTCGACGAACGACCCGGTGGGGTTCCTGGTCTCGTCCTTTATCAGCAGGCGGTCCAGGCCGATCCTCTCCCCGATCCTCTCGGCCCGGAGCAGCGGGGTCCCCCCCTCCCCGAGGGTGACGGGTCTCCCCACCGGGGGCAGGGATCCCGGGTACCTCCAGACCCCCCTGCCGCCGCCCGACGGGGACGGGACCAGGGGGACCAGGTCCAGTGGGCCCCCGCAGCGGGGACACCTCCCCAGGGGCCCCCCGTAGGGGGCCGACCAGCCGCAGGAGCGGCACTCGTACCTCGGGGCCATCGGGCCGTCCCGCCCGCCCCCGACCGGGCGGGCAAAAAAGGTGACCCCGGGTCGGGGGGACCCTGCGCACCTCCGGTGGTTCCTCACCCTAGGCCGCAGCGCGGATCCGGTCGGCCGGGGGCGGCGACCCCCTCCACCGGGACCCTCTGAGAAATGTTTATATGTTGGTTTGACCGGTTTAACCTTGGGTGAACCGGTTTGACCCTGAGGTTGAGGGTCGGGAGGAAGGGCTACGTGATCCTGCCGAAGGCGGTCAGGGAGGCGGTCGGGATAGAGGAGGGGGACGAGGTGATAGTCGAGGTGGGCGACGGGATAACCCTCAGGCCCGTCAGGAGGTTCGACAGGGGGAGGCTGGAGGAGGCGCTCAGGAGGCACCTGGACATGCTGGGCGCGGTGGAGGGCCTGAGGGAGCCCGAGCCCGGGGAGCTCGCGTCCGCCCGCCTGGAGGAGGAGTTCGAGTGAGGGTCTTCTTGGACGCGCCCCTGCTGATCTACCTGAACGCCTCCAGGACCCCCGAGGTCAGGCGGGCCTACGAGGAATTCTACGAGGATCTCCTCTCCAGGGACAGGGTCTTCTCGGATGCGCTGGTCCTCGACGAGGTGATCCACGTCTCCCGGAGGAAGTACAACGTTCCCTACGACGTCTCCCTGGAGTTCATAGAGTCGATAGTCCTCCCCTTCGTGGGGATACTGCCCATCGGGATCGAGGAGTTCGAGAGGGCCTCCGAGGTGATGAGGTCGCGCCGGATCAGGCCGTCGGACGCGCTCCACCTGGGGGCGATGGCGACGAACGGGATAGCCGTCATAGTCTCCGAGGACGAGGAGTTCGACGGCATGGAGGGCGTGAGGAGGATCTGGCTGGGTGGAGGGTGAGGGGGGGCCTGGCGCGACCCACCCCGACGACGGGGCCCCGGCTTCCGCTCGGGCGGGCGGCCCGCCGCCGGGCCGGGGATCGGGGTCCCCGGACACCGAACGGGGGAAGGTTAAAGCCCGCCCCCTCCCGGCCGCCCCGGCGTCGGACATGAGGGTGGTCGTGATCGGGGGAGGGGCCGCCGGGATGGCGGCGGCCAGCAGGGTGAGGAGGCTCTCCCCGGAGTCCGAGGTGGTCGTGGTCGAGAGGACCGGGTACGTGAGCTTCGCCCTCTGCGGCATACCCTACTACGTGGGCGGGCTGGTCCGGTCTCTGGACGACCTGATGTACTACCCCGCCAAGTTCTTCGAGGAGAAGAGGGGCATCAGGCTGGAGCTCGGGGCCGAGGTCGAGTCCATCGACGCGTCAGGCCGCTCGCTCTCCGTCAGGAGGGGGGAGGAGGTCTTCGAGCTCGGGTGGGATCGGCTGATAGTGGCCACCGGGGCCATGGCCTCCAGGCCGCCGGTCCCCGGGGTGGACCTGGACGGGGTCCTGACCGTCCACCACCTGGACGAGGGGGCGGAACTCAGGAGGAGGCTGGCCCGGGCGCGGAGGGTCGTGGTGGTGGGGGCGGGACTCAACGGCCTGGAGTTCGCCGAGAACGTCGCCCGCCTGGGGAAGGAGGTCCACGTTGTCGAGATGTTCGACCAGCTCCTGCCCAGGGCCCTGGACCCGGACGCGGCCGGGGTCCTCCTCCGGGAGGTGGGGAGCCCCGAGGGGGTGCGCTTCCACCTGGGGGAGGGGCTGGAGGAGGTGTCCGAGTCTGGGTCCGGCGGGCTGAGGGTCCAGGCCGGCGGCGAGACCCTGGAGGCGGATCTGGTCCTGCTGTTCACGGGGATCAGGCCCTCCGTGGACCTGCTGAGGGAGGCCGGGGCCGAGGTGGGCGAGACCGGCGCCGTCAGGGTATCCCCCAGGATGGAGACCTCCCTGGACGGGGTGTACGCGGCGGGGGACGCGGTGGAGGTGACCAACAGAGTCACGGGGAGGCCCGACTGGTTCCCGTTCGCCCAGGTGGCCAACAAGACCGGCCTGGTGGCCGGGGCCAACGCGGCCGGCCGCCCGGTGGAGTTCCCGGGGGCTGTCGGGACCTGGACGGCCCGGGTCTTCGGGGTCGAGGTGGCGGGCACGGGGCTGACCGAGACGCGGGCGAGGGCGGAGGGGCTCGACCCGGAGGCCAGCCTCATCAGGGCGCCGACCAGGGCCCACTACATCCCCGGGGCCGGGGAGTCCCACCTCTGGGTCAAGGCGGTCTCCTCCGGGGACGGGAGGCTCCTGGGGGTCCAGGCGGTGGGCCCCGGGGCCCTGGCCCGGGTCAACGTGGCCGCCGCCCTGCTGGGCCTGGGGGCCGGGGCCGAGGAGCTCCTGTTCGCCGATCTTGGGTACGCCCCGCCGCTGGCCCCGGTCTGGGATCCGCTGGTGGTGGCCGGGAGGAGGCTCCACCCCATCCTGTGAGCCCGAGTCGGTCGATCTCCATTCCCCCTCACATCTCCCCCCGGCGGCCCGCCCCACCGGACGGATCGGAGACGGCTCTACGTCTTCAGGATTGGGGACGTCCTCTCCCTGCTCTGGGACTCGGAGCTGGGCCTCTCCCCCAGGGGGGGTAATAAGGCCGGGCCCGCTCATAACGGTCCAGAGGAAGGGTGGCGATGGGAGGGGGATCAGGGTACCCAATACGGACTGACTGGAGTCATCCAGGGAATCAGCTCCAGTTCAAGTCCAGTCCGCTCAAGTTCGTTGAACGGGCAAGGGGGAGGACCCCCCGCTGCGAGCCAGATCCCTGAGGGTGGAGTATATCCTGAAGAGGACCCCCTCATCGACCCCCACCGCGCGGATAACTGATCTGTCCAGCCTTTCCCTGTACTCCTCGCCGAGCTGCTCCCAGAGGGGGGGCAGCTCCCTCGCCTTCACGTCGTCGAAGGCTTCCCTCACCGGCCAGTCAACGTCCGGATCCGGGGAGATCATGGGGAGCTCCAGGTAGTCGTTCTCCAGGAGCCTGGTCCATGTATCCGAGATGCGCCTGCCCATGAGGTGGAGTACCGCCAGGAAGGGGGTGGAGTTCAACCAGGCGGCTATGAGCTTGGCCTCTTCCCCAGACCCCCTTATCAGGTAGAAGTTCTTCGAGGCCGACACCGGCTCCTCCGAGTAGTTGGCGAAGACGCCCCTCCTCCTGAACGCGAGATCCACCTTGTCGGGGATGAAGACCCTCCCGAAGGGGCGCTTGCTCTCCACCTGGGAGAAGACGTGGGAGTACCACCTGTCCCCGAAGGCCCTGACGGCCGGAGCCGCTGCCTTGGACCTTTCCCCCCACCTCACGTACCTCCTGACGTCCGGAGGGAGCTCCTCCAATGGCAGTGGGGGTATAGAGAGCATGTAGCTGTCCGGAGACACCTCTATCCTCCTGGCGTAGAGGCTGGGCTTCCTCAGGCATCTCACCAAGAAGCCCCTGTTCAAGGAGAGGGTATCTTCCCCCCTGGATATGACTACCTCGTCCCCCCCGTCCTCCACCACCGACCAGTACCTGTTGGGGATGAAGAAGAAGTCGGGGCCGTACATCTCCAGCCCCCTCACCATGTCCGGCCCCAGATCCCCCCAGTACCCCAAGGTCCCCTTGGAGAGTCCCCGCTCGAAGAGCCCCCTCACGAGGTCCCTCAGCGGGCTGAAGAGGGACAGCCAGTTCATCTGGAGGAACGCGGGCAGTTCCTTGATGTCCACTCTCCCCAGCTCCTCTGCCGAATCGTTTACCCTGATTATGGCCGTTTCTCCATGATGTCTGTCCCCCTTCGCGGCCAATATTATGAGCTCCTTGAATCCGCTGTCGACGGAGAAGGAGCTGGAGGAATTCTCCACGACGGCCATGAGGTTGTACCTCTCCAGTAGGAGCTTCTTGTAGCCCCTGCCGTATATGGTGTAGAAAGTCGAAGCCGGTAGAACCGCCCCCAGGAAACCCCCCTCCTTGAGGGCGTGATCAACCAGAAACATGGACAGGACTTGGAGGCCCATCTCCCTCCTGGTCAGGTATCTGGAGTAGCCGAGGTCCTCCACCACCCTCAGGAGCCTCGCCCTGTATCTCTTGGGGAGGAACTTCCACCTGGTGAACGGTGGATTCGTGACTATCACGTCGGCCCTCGGGAGGTCCGAGGCAGAGAGCAAGTTTGGTACGAGAGAAAAGGCGTCTCCAACGACCACCTTGACCTTTGAGGTTCCCAGGACGGTCACTAGGGAGGCTAGGGCCACCAGGGCTGGCAGGGGGAGTGGCTCTATCCCCCAGGCCAGATCCACCCTGTCGACCCCGATGCTCTTGACGGTCTCCGTGAGGAGCCTGGCCGATCCCATGAACGGATCCGCCACCACGAGGCCGGATCCACCGAGCTTTGAGGCCTCGGAGGCGAGTATCCCTATCCCCCTATCGGTGGTGTAGTACGCGGCGTAGGTCTTCCTCTCCTCCCTTGGCAGCGTCCTCTGAACTTCCATCTGGCACTCCTCCAGGGAGAGGAACTTGGCGAGCTCACCCTCGCCGGGGAGCTCCTCCACAATCCGAGATAGGGGCTCCAGGCTCCTGAGTCCATCGTATCCCACCACGTCGGCGAGCGTGGAGAGGCAGGTGAGCAATATCTTCCTCTCCCTGCCCCTGGTCTCCGACGATCTAATCGGCCTGGCCGTCCGTTCGCTCCCCCTAGGGTGAGGCACGTCCGCGACGGTTGCCGCGGGGACGCCTATTTATGTCAGACGGGTGGGCCCGCCGGCGGGCGGTCATCCCCTCTCCGCGGTCCCCCGGCCCCATCGGCGTTCAACCTTCCGAATCGCCCTCCCTCGCCTTCGGCCGCCGGTCTCAATCCGACGATGTCTCAGGATCGGCAGACCGACGGGTACCAGCGTCTCGAGGGTTTATCATCGCGGTCCCCGGAGTCGTGGTGACCCCATAGCTCCATGGGGCCCCCTCGGCTTGATCCACCCCAACGGCTCCCACCCCCCGGAGCGCGTCCGCCTTCTCACGTCGGGGGACGACCCAATCGCTTCCCGGCCGGGGATCGGCAGGCCGCTCGGGGGCTGGGGTCGAGAATTGATCGGGTGGGGCCGCCGGCGGGTGGGGGGCGCCGCGCTCGCTGGTTGGGGTCGGGACGGGGGCGCCCCGTTCAGGCCGAGTAGGGGAGCTCCTCCTCGGTCCCTCCTCCGCCCGCCCCCCGGGCCGCCCCCTTTATCACCTTGGCGGACTTCAGTATCTCGGGATCTATCAGCGAGGAGTTGGGGGTAGCCACGACCAGGATGAGCCCCTCCTTCCTCCCCAGCCTCCTCAGGACGTCCTCCCAGAGGTGCTTCATGCCGGCGGCCGCCTGGGCGAACTCCTCGGGCAGGCTCTTCAGGAAGAGGGGGCTGGGAACCATGACCTCGATCCCCTCCAGGTAGACCAGCGTGGGCCCCCCCTCCGACCTGGCCACCGCGTCCAGGTCCTTGGCCACCTCCTTGGGGTCCTCCTTCAGGGAGTCCACCGGGGAGTATATGAGCCTCCCCTCGGCCGCCCCGGCGGCCGCCCTGGCCGCGGCCCTCAGGGCCCGGAGCTCCTCCGGGCTGTCGAACTCGACCACGAAGAAGCCGCCCCTCCCGCCCCTCAGGTCCCCGGCCACCTCCTCCACCAGCCTCCTGACACCCTCCGGGAGGTCGGAGACGTCCACCTCCCCGGGGGTGGGGTACAGCTCCACGGCCCCCTTGGCCGACTCCGGCTCGGACACGTAGGGGGCGAGCCCCTCCTGGCTAACCAGCATGCCCAGCATGGAGGCCAGCAGGTCGAGCCTCTCCCCGACCCCGGGCGGGAGGTCCATCCCCCTGACCATGGATATGGTCGAGAGGGCCACGGAGGCGTTCTCCAGCCTCCGGAAGAAGATTGAGTAGAGGGTCATGGCCGCCAGGAGGTCCACCAGGTCCCCGACCCCCTTGCCCGCCGAGATCCTGGACCTGAACTCCTCCGCCATCCTCACCGGGTCGAGCCTCGTGCTCAGTATGGCCGGCATTATCTCCTCGTCCACCGAGGTGGAGTGCAGCAGCACCTGGAGGGAGAAGGGACCCATCTGGTCCAGTTCCCTCCTGTCCTCCGGCCTGATCCACTTGGGCTCCAGGATCTCGATCTCATCGGCTGAGGACTCGACGCACCTCCTCATGGGGGAGTAGGGGCAGGGTCTCACCCTGCCGCGGACCCTGACGACGTCCCCCGGGAGGAAGTACTTGGGGGAGGACTCAAGGACGACGACTATGGCGCCGGTCTCATCCTCCAGCCTCATCCTCTCATACGCGTCGCCCGCCATGTTGAAGAACGGGAGGAGGTCCGTGATCCTGCCCTCCAGGACCACCTCCTTACCCACTGGAGTGGAGTCGCTCTGGGCGTCCCTGACGCTCTCCGGCAAGGGGGTCACCCTCCGTGGTGGGAAGGGGTTTGAAGATTAATGTTGCCGCAACCTTTTCTTTTTCCCCGAATCGGGGGATCCGGTGATCGACCTGAGGAGGGCGAGCCTCGCCGCGCTGACCCTGGCCGCGCTTGCCTCGGCGCCGGCCGTCCCCGCGTCGCCCGCCGCCGGGTGGTGGGATCCCGGGTGGAGGTACAGGATCCCGGTGTCCGTCTCCCCACCGCCTGGGGTGGACTTCGGGGTCGCGGCGGCCAACCTGAACCTGACGGAGCTGGCCTCGAGGCTGGGACTGCCGTCTCCGCCCGACCCCTCCGCCGTGAGGGTGGTCTCCCCGTCCGGGGAGGAGCTGCCGACCCGGATCTCCTTCCCCGACTCGTCGGCGCTCGAGGACTTCGAGTCCGGCGGGCTCGATCGGTGGGAGGGGGACGCGGCCACCAGGCCGGCGGCCGAGCCCCCGGTGGGCTCGGGGGCCATGGAGTTCAGGGCCTGGTCCCCCGGGTCCAAGCTGGCCCTCAGGCTTTCCGGGTCCGACCTCAGGGGCCGGCGGATGCTGACCTTCGTCGGGGCCGGGAACTACACGGCCAGGATCAGGGACAGGATGATGGGGAGGGACCTGGCCTCCGTATCGGTGGAATCGGCCGAGCCGACCGTCTACGCCCTCTGGGTGGATCCCTCCCTGGTGGGCAGGGGCCGGTACTACCTGGAGCTCGTCCCCTCGGACCCGTTCACCTGGAACCTGATAGACGACGTCAGGCTCTCGGACCCGGTGATCCGGGTATCCTGGCCCTTCTCGGGGAGGTCCCATTACCAGATATACCTGGAGACGCCCGATTCCGGCGTCCCCCCCGCCCCCCTGTCGGACGTCGGGGAGCCGACCGCCGGGGTCGACGTGGAGGCGGGGGACCCCGAGGGGTTCACGGTCGCGGTCAACCTGTCCCGGGGCGCCGTCGTCTCCGGCCGGGTGGGGCTGGGGATCTCGGTGTCCGGCAACCTCTCCCCGGTGACCTCGGTCCAGGTCAGGATCGACTGGCCCGGGGAGGGATGGCCCTGGGACTCCGGGATCGTCCTGGAGGCCTCCCCGGTCGGGGGAGGGGTGTGGGTTGCCTCCTGGGACTCGGCCGCCACGGTGGCCGACGGGTACCACGAGGTCTGGGTCAGGGCGTTCGAGTCCGGGGGCAGGTTCGCCGAGACCGAGGTCCCCGTGCGCACCAGGAACGTGGAGTACGACGAGCCCGTCAACCTGGCTCCCGGCGCGGAGAGCTTCAGCTTCGCGGTATTCGGGGACAACAGGCCCGGCTCCACCCAGGACCCCCAGCCCAAGATCTTCCGCCAGATCCTGAGGGCCGTGGGGGAGGAGGACGTCGTCATGGCCTTCGACACGGGGGACGTGGTCTACAGCGGGACCTGGTTCGAGTACCTGGAGTTCAGGGACGTGGTCAGCGTCCTGAGGATCCCCCTCTACATAGCCAGGGGGAACCACGAGGTCGGGACCAAGAGGGAGGGGGAGGAGTACTTCAGGGCGCTGTTCGACGCCCCCGGCTATGAGAGGAACTCCTACTACTCCTTCGACTACGGGAACTCCCACTTCGTCGTGCTGAACGCCAACATCGTCGGCCACCCGTACACCCTGCCGGAGGAGGAGATCGAGTGGCTGGAGTCCGACCTGGCCGACGCCCGGTCCAGGGGGGTCGAGCACGTGTTCGCCTTCATCCACCAGCCCCCCTACAAGTACGCCCACGGGCTGGAGGACCCGGGGGTCGAGTCCAGGCTCAGGGACCTCTTCTCGGAGTACGGCGTCGACGCGGTGTTCCAGGGCCACGAGCACATGTTCTACAACGCGACGGAGGGAGGGGTCAGGGCCTACGTGTGCGGCGGGGCCGGGGCGGCCCTGGACACCCAGTACCCGCCCCAGTACCTCTTCTTCCACTACATGGTGGTCACGGTGGACGGCCCGGAGGTCAGGTACGAGCTCAGGAAGCCCCTGGTCCTGGAGATAAGGAGGCCCTGGGAGAACGAGACCGTGGTCGACGAGCCCCGGTTCAGGCTCGTGGGGAGGACCCAGCCCTACGCCTCGGTGGAGGTCAACGGGACCCCCGTCGACGTCGGCGAGGAGGGGACCTTCGGGGCAGACCTGACCCTCTCCCCCGGCCGCAACCTGGTGGTGGTGAGGGCGTCCGCCGGCGGGGAGACGGCGGAGGCCGAGGTGACCGTGACCTACAGGCCCAGGATCTCGGTCGAGGCGCCGGGCTCTGTGGAGCCGGGGGCCGAGTTCCGGGTCAGGGTGTCCTCGCCGGTCGGGGTTCCCGAGGGGGCGGAGGTCGTCATGGAGGGTGAGGGGGTCCGGGTCGGGGCCGACGGGACCGTCACCCTGAGGGCCCCGGAGGAGCCCGGGGTCTACGTGGTGGCCGCCAGGGCGTCCGGGTTCTCGGCCGGGGCGGCCAGGGTGGAGGTCTCCGGGGGAGGGGGGGCGGCGGGCCCCGCGGGAGGTGGGTGGGCGTGGATCGCCGCGGCCGCTGCCGCCGCGGTGGCGGCGGCCGCCCTCTTCCTCCTGCTCCGCAGGCAGGGGGGGTGACCGGCGCGCCCGCGGGCCGCCCGCGCCTCACCCGCCGGGCCCTCCCCCGGACCCGGACGGGGGCCGGGGGGCCTCCATCCCCGGCCGCCTGAGCACTTCCTCCCCCTCCCCGGGACGTCCCGATCCAGGGAGGGGAACCCGTCGGCGCCGATCCGGCCGGCCGCCGGGGGGTGCGCGGGGTCGAGGGTCTCCAGCCCGGGCCCGGGGCGTACGCCCCGAGGGACCCGAAGACCTCGTTCAGGTTGATTGCCCTGAGCTCGGCGCCGGTCCTCCGGACGGAGTGCCCCACCATGGCCTCGGCGATCTCCCTCCCGCCCCCCGGAGACCCTGGAGTGGAGGGACCAGAGCTCCGAGATCACCAGCCCGGATATCACCGGATCCGTGACCTGCCTCCCCCTCGGTCCGCAGCGCCCTCCGGTGGTTCGAGTCCGTCTTGACCGCGGGGGGAACCACGCAACTCGTGTGTGTTGTCCCCCAGCTCCCCCTCCCTCCGGGGCCTCGGCGGGCGGCGTCTCCCCCCTCCCGATATGCCCCCTCCTAGAACGTCCCCACTATCCTCTCGACGCCCCCGTCCCTCTTTCCCCCTCCGCTCCCATCCCTCGCGGTGTAACCCCTCTGACGGTCCTGAAGCCGAGCCGAAAGAGATGGTCCAACACCACCTTTCAGGTGGGGCCGACCCGAGCCACA